>NZ_CP035733.1:600000-1200000 GCF_009768975.1 Sphingorhabdus lacus
GCAAGGCTGCCTTGGCGGACTTTATGGGCCGCAAATATAGCTATGCCGAAATGGCCGAAAGCGTCCGGCGCGTGGCCAAAGGCCTGCAGGACAAGGGGATAGGAAAGGGCGATCATATCGGCCTGTTCCTGCCTAATGTGCCCCATTATATTGCTGCATATTATGGCGCGCTTGCTGCCGGGGCGACGGTGGTCAATTTTTCTCCGCTCTATTCGGTGGATGAACTCGCGCATCAGGTGGCCGATAGCGGGACCTCGATCCTGTTTACCGTGTCGGCTGCGGCGCTTTTGCCGACCGCCATCAAGGTGCTCGACAAGTCGAGCCTGAAGGAACTGGTCGTGGGCAGTGTGGCCGAAGCCCTGCCGCGCGCCAAAAGCTGGGCTTATCGCCTGTTCAAGCGGAAGGATATCGCGGCTATCCCGGCCGACGATCGCATCACATCCTATGCGGATCTGACCGCAAATGGCGGGGATTATGCGGTTCAGCCCTGCGATCCTGAAAAGGACATTGCCCAGTTGCAATATACGGGCGGCACCACAGGCGTGCCCAAAGGCGCGATGTTGAGCCACCAGAATATCACCGCCAATGCGCGGCAGATCAACATGCTGGACCCGCACAGCCGGATCAACCAACCCGACAATCCTGCAGAAGACCGGATTTTGGGCGTACTGCCCTTCTTCCATGTCTTTGCGAACGCGACGGTTTTGAACCGGACCATTTTCAATGGCGGCGAAATCGTCATGTTACCGCGCTTCGAAGCGAAAGCGGCGCTGGCGGCTGTGAACCGGACTCATGTGACATCGCTGCCCGGTGTGCCGACCATGTATCAGGCGTTGCTTGACTGCCCCGATATAGCAAAAACCAACTTCACCAGCCTTCGCGCCTGCATTTCCGGCGGCGCACCTTTGGCCGCCGAGTTGAAGGCCCGCTTTGAAGAGCGCAGCGGTGCCGTCGTAATCGAAGGCTATGGCCTGACCGAAAGCTCCGGCGTGGTCTCCTGTAACCCCTATGAGGGGCTAAATAAGCTTGGCAGCATCGGACAGCCTATTCCCGGGACCGATGTCAAATTGCTCGACAAGGAAGACCCCACCAAGCCCGCCCCCGAAGGCGAACCGGGCGAGTTGGTCTTTGCAGGGCCACAGGTTATGTGTGGCTATTGGAAACGGCCCGATGCCGATGCCGAAGTGTTCGTCGGCAAATATCTGCGTACCGGCGATGTGGCGACAATCGACGAAGATGGCTTCATCCATATTGTCGACCGCCTGAAAGACATGATCGCTGTCGGCGGGTTCAAGGTTTTCCCCAGCCAGGTCGAAGATGTGCTCTACAAGCATCCGGCGGTGAAAGAGGCGCTCGTGATCGGCGTGCCTGACGCCTATCACGGCGAAATGCCGCGCGCCTTCGTGACGTTGCAAGACGGTGCCACGGAAGATGGCGCGGCGCTGATGGCATGGCTGAACCCGCAATTGGGCAAGCATGAGCGGGTGCAGGCCGTTGTGGTTCGGGAGGCTTTGCCCAAGACGATGATTGGGAAACTGGACCGGAAGGCTTTGCGGGCGGAGATTGGGTGTTAGGTTTTTTTCGCTAGAAGGAAGAAGAGGTAGAAGGAAGAAGGCGTTGGGTTGTGCATTCGGCTCCGCTCTATATTTGCGGCCTTACCTCTCCTAATTTGTTACCCTGAGCCATCCTAACCCCGTCACCCTGAACTATCCTACCCCTTCACCCTGAACTTGTTACAGGGTCTTAGTTTCAACGTCGAAGTAATAAGACCCTGAAACAAGTTCAGGGTGACGGTGTTGGTAAGCAGGATAACGACGCATTGGCGAATAAATCGCTATAATTCATACGCATCCGCGAATGCCAAAACCAACGCCTTCTTCCTTCTACCCCTTCTTCCTTCTAGCTAAATATCTTCGGCCAAAAATCCCGCAGACGATTTTCCATAGCAATCCCCAAAACTTCCCCATAATCCACGCTGGTGTCCAACCCCGACGCCCCGCAACCTGTCCGCAAGATCATCCATGTCGACATGGATGCCTTTTTCGCGAGCGTGGAGCAGCGGGACAATCCGGAATTGCGCGGCAAACCCGTTGCAGTGGGCGGATCGTCCAAACGGGGCGTTGTGGCGGCGGCGAGTTATGAGGCGCGGGCCTTTGGTGTGCGTTCGGCCATGCCCTCGGTTACGGCGCAGCGGCAATGTCCCGACCTGATTTTTGTAAAGCCGCGCTTTGAAGCCTATCGCACGGTATCGCGGCAAATCCGGGACATTTTTGCACGGCACACCGACCTTATCCAGCCGCTGTCGCTCGACGAAGCCTATCTGGATGTAACCAACGACAAGCAGGGTATTGGCTCGGCCGTCAAGATTGCCAAGGCGATCCGTGCTGCCATCCGCGCCGAGACCGGCCTGACGGCGAGCGCGGGGGTCAGTTATAACAAGTTTATCGCTAAGCTCGCGAGTGATCAGAACAAGCCCGATGGCTTGTGCGTTATTTTACCTGAGCAGGGTGCGGAATTTGTGGCCGGTCTGCCGGTGCGGCGCTTTCATGGCGTGGGGCCGCGCACGGCGGAGAAGATGGCAAAGCTTGGCGTGCATACCGGCGCCGACCTCGCGCAAAAGGACGAGGCATGGCTGGCGCACCATTTTGGCAGCTGGGGTAGCTATTTGTTCAAGGCGGCGCGGGGGATTGATGACGGGCCGGTCAACGCCAACAGCGTCCGCAAATCCTTGGGCGGGGAGCTGACCTATTTTGACGACAAGCGCAGCGAGGATGAGCTGCGCGAGGCGTTGGACGAGATTATCGATATCGTGTGGGACCGGATCGAGCGCTATCAGGCCAGGGGCAAGACATTGGTGTTGAAGGCCCGCTATTCGGATTTCCGCACGATCACCCGGTCGCGCACTGTGCCGCACATATTGGCCGACCGCGCGGAATTTGCGCAATTGGGCCATGCGTTGCTGGACCAGATATTGCCGGCGGAAATGGGGATAAGGTTGCTGGGACTGACGTTGGGCAGCCTTGTCGACGAAAGCGGGTCGGGGGAGGATATGCCGGGGCAGGGGCGATTTGCCTTCGACGCCATTGAAGATTGAAGATTTCCAACATATATCACAAAACTGTTATGCATCGATAATACAGGATCCCCCCATGGCCCGCCCCCAAACCGATATTGAGGCTGGAAGAGCCGAGTTGCTCGAAGTCGTTGACGACCTGATCCGCAAGCGCGGGGCGGTCGATATTTCCATGTCGGACCTTGCCGCAGCGGCGGGAATGTCGCCCTCCAACCTCTACCGCTTCTTCGACAGCAAAGAGGCCTTGCTGGAGGCGGTGGCCGAGCGGTTCTTTGACGAGAAAGTCCGCATCATGGTGGAGGTCACTGAATCCGACCTTCCGGTGCGCGAGAAAATGTACGAATATTTCGCCCGCCGCTTCGTGGTGATGGTCGAAAAATATGAGGCGGAACCCGATCTGCTCAAAAGCTATCTCGAAATCGGGCAGCAATATTTCGAAGTCGTGCGCGGCTATGTCGACCTTGGCGACCATTATCTCGCGCTGATCGTCGCCGAGGCGATGGAGCAGGGCTATTTCACCGGCCTGTCGATTGACGAGACAGTTTCGCTGATTAACCAGATGGTGCATTGCTACACCAACCCGGAATCCATAATATATATAGGTACCAACAAGTTACGCGTCGAGAAGCTGGCCCTGATCGTCGACGCCATCTTTAACGGACTAGGCTCTCAGGCTTCGGCCAAATTAACAAAAGAGCCGCATATCAAAATCGTATCCTGAACCTTGCCAACACCGGCGCGCTCTGGCAAAGCGCCCGCCTGTCCTAGCGGACGGGCGATTAGCTCAGTGGTAGAGCACACCCTTCACACGGGTGGGGCCACAAGTTCGAACCTTGTATCGCCTACCATTTTCCCTATCGATTTCAGATCGATAAGTATAAATTTAGTCGCTTGATTAAACACAAGCTTGCCAATCGGAATGCGGGCCTTATGCCTCTTCAAAGAGGAGAGCCGCATGACCAAGATCAACAACCGCATCACAGAATTACTGGGCGTCGAATATCCGATTATTCAGGCTCCCATGGGATGGATCGCCCGCGCCCAACTGGCGTCGGCAGTCTCCAATGCTGGTGGTTTGGGAATCATCGAAACATCGTCCGGCCAACTGGAAGAAGTGCGGGCCGAAATCGTGAAGATGCGCGAACTCACCGACAAACCATTTGGCGTCAACATTGCCCAAGCCTTTGTCCGCGATCCCGGCATAGTCGACTTTGTCGTCGATCAAGGCGTGAAATTTGTCACCACCTCCGCCGGTGACCCCAACAAATATTGCGGTCCGTTAAAGGCAGCTGGTTTGACCGTCTTCCATGTCGTTCCAACACTAGCCGGCGCTATGAAGGCGATCGAAGCCGGTGTTGACGGGTTGGTCGTGGAAGGTGGCGAAGGCGGAGGGTTCAAGAATCCCAAAGATGTGGCGCTTATGGTGCTGTTGCCGCTGATCCGCAGCAAAGTCGAAGTGCCCATCATTGCCGCAGGCGGTATGGTATGCGGCCGTACAATGGCAGCCGCTTTTGCCCTTGGTGCCGAGGGCGTGCAAATGGGAACGCGCATGGTCAGCGCAGCGGAATCGCCAGTCCACCAGAACTGGAAGGACGCCATCATCAACGCGAAGGAAACAGACACATTGTTTCTGAACCGTCACGGGCCGGGTCCGGCTTTGCGGGCGCTCAAAACCGAGCGGACCACAAAACTCGATCGCGAGCCGACCGATAACATCATGGGCGAAATGCGCGGCGTTCTCGATCTCTATTTTGGAGGGGATATGGAGGCCGCCATTGCACTGTCGGGCCAGGTTGCTGGACGCATAGACGAAGTCAAATCCGCCAAAGATATTATCGACGAAGTCATATCGGATTTTCATGCCATCATGGAGCAGATGGCCAAAACCTATCTCTAGGAAGAACATTGGACCCGATCCTTGAAGACTTTCTTAGTGATCCGGCAGCCGATCTTTCGGCACTGCACGATGTCGCCCGGATCAAGGTGCTTTTGGAAAATTGCGCGCGGGAAGGTCGTGCGATCAGTTATTCCGAGTTACTGCTCAACCTCGGCTTTCGTTTTACACGACCCAAGATGCGCGCGGTTTGCAAAACACTCGATCGCATCGATGCTTTGACTGCGCAGGAAGGCACGCCCGCTCTGGCGGTGCTCGTCGTTCGCGAAGGGGACGGATTACCCGGACAGGGGTGGTGGACTGGACGGACGGACTATCAGGGGCAATGGACCGGACCGGATGCCGAAGCACATATAGCAAAGCTCCAAGCGGCGGTTTTTGCCTATTGGAAGGGGCTTGGGCGATGACCGCTGAATTCGCGACGAACCTATCCGGTTTTGTGCAACGTGGTCTGGGCGGCGACGGCACAATTGAGGAACTAAAGCGGCTGTCTGGCGGCGCCAATATGGAAAGCTGGTCCTTTGATTATGCAGGGCAGGGCTATGTTCTCCGGTTCTCCCCGACCGCGGAAATGATGGCAGGCCGGGCCTATGGTCATGATGTCGAGGCAGCAGTAGTCCGGGCGGCCTTTGCATCTGGCGTCAAAGCGCCTGAAATAGTGGCTGAGATTATCCCTGCTGATGGTTTAGGAACCGGATATCTGATGCGGCGGATTGATGCCGAGGTAAATCCGTCCAAGATTTTGGCAGCGCCACCCGCCTCTTTGCTGGCCGATCTCGCCCGGGAACTCGCAACTATCCATAATGTGCCGCGCGATATATTGCCCGCACTCCCGGTTACATCCGCGCAAAGCCTGCTTTCCGAGCTAAAAGCGCGTTTTTTGTCTTTTGGTGGGGATCGACCCGTCATGGCACTCACATTGCGCTGGCTCGAGGAGCATTGTCCAACTGCGGTCGATCCTGTGTTGCTGCACGGCGATTTCCGCATGGGCAATATCATGGCCGATCGCGATGGTCTGGCGGTGGTGCTTGATTGGGAACTCGCGCATGTGGGCGATCGGCATCAAGACTTGGCATTCGGCTGTATAAACAGCTGGCGCTTCGGAAATATTGATCGTCCTGCATTCGGTCTTGGTCCCGTTGAACTATTCTGGGCCGAATATGAGGCCGCAAGCGGTACTGCCGTCGAAGCAGATCGTTTTCGCTGGTGGCTTGTATATGCAACCTTATGGTGGGGGATATGCTGCCTGCAAATGGCGGATATTTGGCGCACGGGCCTGGACAAGGGACTCGAGCGGGCCGTGATTGGACGGCGTGCTTCAGAAACCGAAGTCGACCTTTTAATGTTGTTGGAAAAATTTGCACCGGTTGAAGAGCGTAGTCGAATTAGCATTGAGAATTTCACGGAAGCGAACCGTCATGGAGAGCCATCGACCACGGAAATGCTCGAGGCGCTCTCAAGCTGGATCGACAGCGACGTCAAACCGAACGCCCACGGCAGAGACCGCTTTATGGCGTCCGTAGCGCTGAATGCACTGGGCATGTTGCGGCGAGAATCCGAACGGCCCATAGCGATCCAGGATAAATCGCTATCCGATGAGTTGCTCACCGGCCAAAAGTCCTTGTCTACGCCGGGTTTGCTGGCTCGGTTGAAGCAGCAATCACTCTACAAACTAATGGTCGACCAACCGAAATATTCGGCTCTCGCGAAGGCAATGGAACAATGGATTTAATCAGGCAATTAAATGTGCTTGAATTGCAGGTGTGGACTTGTAACGTTGAATAAATCCGGACCAAATCTAAAGAAATCAAGAACCGGAAGCGACCTGTTAGTTGACGCAGACACCGGTCCGTTACGTGATGTGGGAGAGTAAAATGTTGTTCACGATACCAACAGAAATTACCGACTATCTCCACACTCTCGACGCGTTTATCGAACGGGAAATCAAGCCGATCGAAAACCGGGATGATAATATCCGTTTTTTCGACCATCGTCGTGAACATGCTCGGACCGACTGGGACAATGATGGGCATCCGCGTGCCGATTGGTGGGCGTTATTAGCCGAAATGCGCCAAGTCGCCGACCGTGCCGGACATTATCGCTATGCCATTCCGAAAGAATATGGAGGACAAGATGGCAGCAATTTGGCGATGGCGGTTATCCGGCATCATCTGGCCCATAAAGGCCTCGGTCTCCATAACGACTTGCAAAATGAAAGCAGTATCGTCGGCAATCTGGTCCAGGTGCTGATGCTTCGGGATTTTGGAACAGAGCAGCAAAAGCGGGACTTTATACCGCCCATGCTCGAAGGCAAAATGGGGTGGAGTTTCGGCTTAACCGAAGAGCATCATGGTAGCGATGCGACACATATGGACACGCGGGCAGTGCCGGAAATGCGCGATGGCGTGGCGGGCTATCGTATAAACGGCAACAAGATGTGGACAACAGGCTTGCCCTACACGTCGCATGTCATGACATTCGCCCGTACAAGCGGTGATAACGGCAAGGCTCGCGGGATTACCTGCTTCGTTGTACCGACCGATGCTGCCGGATTTGAAATTGGCGAATATCTCTGGACGTTCAATATGCCCACTGATCACCCAAAGGTGAAATATACGGATGTGTGGGTTCCGGAAAGTGCAATTTTGGGTGAGTTGGACAACGGATTGGCAGTCGCGCAGCATTTCGTGCACGAAAATCGGATCCGGCAAGCCGCGTCGTCACTCGGTGCCGCGCAATATTGCATAGACGAGGCGGTGAAATATGCGCGGGAGCGTAAGCCCTTCGGCAAAGCGCTGGCGGTAAATCAGGGCATCCAATTTCCGCTTGTCGAACTTCAGACAGACGCCGAAATGCTCCGTCTTCTCATCTACAAGACGGCAGCCGAAATGGATACGATGTCCAAGCCCGAGGTTGCTGTTCGACTTTCCGACAAGGTCAGCATGTGCAATTACAAAGCCAACCGTCTGGTATGCAATGCCGCCGATTTCGCTATGCAAGTCCATGGTGGTATCGGCTATTCGCGGCATAAGCCGTTTGAGCATATCTACCGCCATCACCGGCGGTACCGTATCACCGAGGGCGCCGAGGAAATTCAAATGCGCAAAGTCGCCGGGCATCTCTTCGGATTCATGGGGTAGGGGCAATATGCAACAGGCACAGGATTTTTACGACGAAAGCTTAGCGCTGAACGCCCTGCTCGAACCGCTTTCCGAAAGTGAATTTGAATCGGCAACTTTGTTCAAAGGATGGACAATCAACAATATCGTGCGTCATCTGCACGTGTGGAACATCGCCGCTGATTTATCGATCATGGACGAGGCAGCCTTTACGGAATTTCTGCAGCAAATGGCCGCCGGCATCAAGGGAGGGCGATTGCCCGATTTTGAATCGACTTACCTCGAGGGTCTCGCGGGGCAGCAATTACGTCAGGCTTGGATTACGCGCGCCAAAACAATGGCTGAACATTTTGCAGAGGCAGACCCCAAGCAGCGCCTGAAATGGGTTGGCCCGGATATGAGTGCCCTCAGTTCCGTGACGGCGCGTCTTATGGAAACGTGGGCGCACGCACAGGCGATTTACGATGTGCTGGGTGCGGATCGCGAAGACAGCGACCGGATCGGCAACATCGTGCGTTTGGGTGTCAACACATGGGGGTGGACCTGGAAAAACCGCAGAACCGAACCTCCCGGCCCGATGCCGCAACTTAAACTTACCGCTTCATCAGGAGCGCTGTGGGAATATGGTGAAGCTTCGGAAAGCGGCGTAATCGAAGGAAGCGCTTCGGATTTCTGCCAAGTCGTCACACAATGCCGCAACATCGCTGACACAAATTTGTCGGTCGTAGGGGACGTGGCGAAGCAGTGGATGGCGTTTGCCCAATGCTTCGCTGGACCGCCGCAAGATCCCCCCGCACCCGGCGTTCGACATCGGAACATGATGTGACGTCTTGCTCAAAGTCTGCAACGGCTTAGAAGGTGCACAGAGTAGAGGAGTATCTCGCGTGAAAATAGCTACCGCAATTTGTCTTTCGATGTTGGCAATCCCCGTTGCTCTTGCGGCCCAAACGCCGGAGCAGGTTACCGTCATATATGCAGGGCAACTGCTGGATAAGCCGGGCAGCGCACCTCGAGGTGCGTCTACATTGATTATCCGCAACGGCCGCGTCGCGGAAGTTCTGAACGGCCACCAAACGGGCCCGGTAGGAGCGACAATCATCGACCTCAAAGGTAAGTTTGTACTGCCGGGTCTGATTGATAGCCATGTCCATCTCGATAGCGATGCAGGCGGCAATGCAGCTTTGATTGAGGCTGTTACGGATAGTCCAGCCCGCGCGGCATACCGCGCAGCCGGGAACGCGAAGAAGACATTGATGGCTGGTTTCACCACCGTTCGCAATCTGGGTGACGGCAGCGGCGCAACGCTCGCTCTGCGGGATGCCGTGGCTGCGGGCGAGCTTCCGGGGCCACGTATCATCGATGCGGGGCGCTCCATTTCAACGACCAGCGGTCATATGGATGCGACCTTGTCGGTTTCGGAAGATTTGCATGGCAGCATCGGTCAGGAAAATCTCTGCGATGGTGTAGAAAGCTGCCGCCAAGCGGTACGCAAACAGATCCGTAGGGGCGTGGACGTCATCAAGATCGCAACGACCGGCGGCGTCAACAGCCGTATCGGAGCAGGCCTTGGCCGCCAGCTGTTTGATGATGAGGTCAAGGCATTGGTTGATACAGCCCATCTCTATGGAAAGAAGATGGCAGTCCATGCACATGGCGAAGATGGCATCAACGCGGCGTTGGCTGCGGGAGCGGACTCGATTGAACATGGCACGATGCTCGACGATGCGAGCATAAAGCTCTTTAAAGCGTCGGGCGCCTATTATGTGCCGACCTTGTCAACGGTAAACGGGTATATCGAACGTTTGGCTGCCAACCCTAATGCCTACCCGCCCGATGTTCTTGCCAAGGTGAAATGGCGCATTGGCGTGACCGGCAAAAGCCTTGCCAAAGCTTATCCGGCGGGTGTGAAGATTGCCTTTGGCACTGACGCTGGCGTGTCCAAGCATGGGCGCAATGCGGATGAATTCGAACTGATGGTGAAACACGGCATGCCCGCCAGCGCAGCTATCCAGGCCGCGACCCTGAACGCCGCAACTTTGCTCGGCGTTGAAAAGGAAGTTGGCAGTCTTGAACCCGGCAAAGCAGCCGATCTGATTGCAGTCGACGGCGATCCCACCGTCGACGTGACTGTGTTAAAGGCTGTGAAGTTTGTGATGAAGGACGGCAAAGTCTTCAAGGATGAATGATAATCCCCTTTTGCGGGTCGGTGCGTCCTTCCAGTGTCTCGACAAAGCTATGCGCGGCGCTGTTCAGTCCGTTGCGTTTGTCAAACGCGACGACGCCGTCGACCGCCGTTAAAAAGCTTTTCCAGCTTTTGGCTACCGCTTCACCAAAGCCTTTGGGGCCGAGTTCCTGAATGCTCGCCACCGCATGATCAGGTGCAAAGAAAAGTATCGGTTTTGGTCCAGAAATCTCACCCCCACCCCCGCTGATGCCGCGGGCATCGACATGGGTTGCCCCGACAAGGCAGCTATATTTTAAATGCTCACCCAGTACGGAGTGAATCTGATGTAGCAGTGCGCTATTGCCGGCAAAGTCGACCGACACCGATGAAGCTTGGTCTAGGTTAGCGACGTCATCATAGGCCAGGGTTTCATCATAAAGCCCACTTTCTTCGACAAAGGCGACATTGCTCTTTGAGGTCAGACCGATGCGTTTAATGTTCGGTGAAAGATCCTTTGCGACACTGGCCAATCCCATAGCCGTTTTGGACGATGCGCTCGTCATGATCAGGTTCTTTGCGCCGAACCAACCTTCGCGACGGAACATGGATTCAATCAGGAAGCCTGTCTTGAATAATGGCCCGAAAAGCATGCGCTCATCTTCTTTGGCAGGATCATGTTCGGGATCGGCGTTCAGCCGAGCATATTGATTGTAGATTGGGCTCATCGGTTGGCGATGTGCTGCCATGTCGGTGAAGCCGCCGCTGCTGATTTTTCCCGGAAGTACATCGAGATGCGTCCCCATGGGTAAATAGCCATAGATCCGTTCGCCAACTGAGATGTCCGGGGCGCAGGACTCTTCGACGATGGCATGACCCCACATGGGGACAACGCCAAAGTCGCCTTCTGCCGGAAAGAAATTCCAATAACCAAACATATCGCCCATAACAGCGTAGGTGATGTTGTTTGCGGTGACCGAAAAGCTCTCGATTCTAAGCCGGACTTCGCCATCGCCTAATGGAGGAAGCCTATCCTCATGAATATGGGTTTCGGTTAATGATGTCTTTTTTACCCATACCGTCGATGCCACTGCTGCTCTCCTATTTACTGTTCTGGGTAAATTCATGCTTCCATTGCAGGATAGACAGTGTCACGGCACATTATCCTTTGCATTGACCCGTTCGAATTTCCAGAATGCCATAGTGCAATGGGAGATGGTCGGTTGCAAGCCATTGGATAAGTTGCGTTGCCAATAGGGTTCATGACGCAACGCGATGTGAACTATTCTTTTGACAATCACATTTCAATGTGAAAATAGCGACTCATGTCTACACAACTCATCACCAAACTTCGCGCGCTCGTCCATGATGGCGGCCTCTCACGCTCTGGCCTCGCTCGTGCAGCCGGGCTTCATGCAAACACCCTTCGCGACCTTGATCAACCGGACTGGAATCCGACGGCTGATACGCTTCGCAAGCTGGAAAGCTATCTCTTTTCGAACGACGACACGCCGGCACTGGTTCCGATTGAGGAAATCATCGAAGAAGCGCGTAATGGCCGCATGTATATCCTCGTCGACGACGAAGACCGGGAGAATGAAGGCGATCTGATCATTCCCGCACAAATGGCGACGCCGGATGCTATCAACTTCATGGCGACCCATGGACGCGGATTGATTTGTCTTACGCTCACCAAAGACCGGGTCGAGCAGTTGGGTCTAGACTTGATGAGCCGAGCAAACGGAACGCGGCATGAGACGGCGTTCACAACATCAATCGAGGCGCGCGAGGGCGTCACAACGGGGATCAGTGCCGCTGACCGCGCGCGAACGGTTTCAGTCGCAATTGACGCTTCAAAAGGTCGTAACGACATAGTGACCCCGGGCCATGTATTTCCCTTGATTGCCCGCGATGGAGGGGTGCTGGTAAGGGCAGGGCATACCGAAGCAGGCTGTGATATCTCGCGCCTCGCCGGATTAAATCCTTCCAGCGTCATCTGCGAAATCATGAAAGATGACGGCACCATGGCGCGGATGGATGATCTTGTGTCGTTCGCGCGTCTGCACGGCTTGAAAATGGGCACGATCAGGGACCTGATCGCTTACCGCCGTAAGCATGACCACTTGGTCGAAAAGCGCGCCGAAATGAAATTCAATAGCCGTTGGGGCGGTGAATGGACGGCGATGACCTTCTATAACAAAGCGACGGGCGACGAGACCATGGCGCTGGTTAAAGGCCGGGTTGATCCTGAAAAACCAACTTTGGTGCGCATGCACACCATGTCCATGTTCGTGGATGTCTTCGGGGAAGAAAATGAACGCGCTGGTCTTTTGTCGCGTTCCATGGACGCGATTGCTGCTGAAGGTGCCGGTGTTGTGGTGGTGATCAATAAACCTATGAAGGGTATCGTGACGCGATTCATGCAATTGCGCGCTGAAGGCAAGCAAGCAGGCGCACCCGAGGTCGAGGAACTGCGGGATTATGGCGGTGGCGCACAAATACTTACCGAATTGGGTGTGCAGGACATGATCCTGCTCACAAATACGCATCACACATTGGTGGGGCTTGAAGGCTACGGGCTTTCCATTGTAGGCGAGCGGCCGATACCCGGCACAGGAGGCGAATAATGGCGAAGTTCCTTATAGTTGAAGCCCGTTTTTACGACCATTTGAACGATATGCTCGTTGCCGGGGCCAAAGCAGCATTAAAGACGGCCGGACACGAAGTTGACGTCATTACCGTTCCGGGCGCATTGGAACTGCCAGGTACAATCGCGATGGCTGCTGAAAGCCAGCAATATGACGGCTTCGTCGCTATAGGTGTCGTCATCAGGGGCGAAACATATCATTTCGAAATCGTTGCGGGCGAAAGCGCGCGCGGAATCATGGCTCTCACGATGGACGGGATCGCCATCGGCAATGGCATATTGACCGTTGAAAACGAACAGCAGGCACTTGTGCGGGCAGACCCCAAGCAGAAGGACAAGGGCGGGGAGGCGGCCAAGGCAGCGCTCGCTTTGTACGAACTTCAAGGTCGCTTCGCGTAATTTAGTTTCAATTGCACCAAATTTTCTGGCAGGGTAGCTGACATTATGACTGCACCCATTTTATCCAGCCAGATCAACCCCGAAGCCGACGAATTCCAAAAGCGGAGTGCGCACAATAGTGCATTGAAAGATGCACTTTGGGCCAAGGTGGCCGAAGCAGCGCTGGGCGGGAATGAAAAGTCGCGTGAACGGCACACGGCGCGTGGAAAGCTCTTGCCCAGAGAACGCGTCGAACATTTGCTCGACCCCGGCTCGCCATTCCTCGAAATCGGCCAGTTGGTAGCTAATGGGCTGTATGACGATGAGGTTCCCGGGGCAGGTTTGATCTGCGGAATTGGACGGGTTTCCGGTCGTCAGTGTATGATTGTGTGCAATGATGCGACGGTAAAGGGCGGCACTTACTACCCTATGACCGTCAAAAAGCATCTGCGCGCACAGGAAATAGCGGAAGCTAACCGCTTGCCCTGCATATATCTGGTCGACAGCGGCGGCGCGAACTTGCCGCATCAGGACGAAGTCTTCCCCGACCGCGACCATTTCGGGCGTATCTTCTTCAATCAAGCAAATATGAGCGCCAAGGGCATCCCGCAGATTGCCTGTGTCATGGGAAGCTGCACCGCTGGTGGTGCATATGTCCCGGCGATGTCCGACGAAAGTGTGATCGTCCGCAATCAGGGCACGATTTTCCTGGCCGGTCCGCCGCTTGTAAAGGCGGCAACGGGTGAGGAAATCAGCGCAGAAGATTTGGGCGGTGGCGATCTCCACGGCCGGAAATCCGGCGTCGTCGATCATGTTGCCGAGAATGACGAACATGCCTTGACGATCGTGCGTGACATAATCAGTCACCTAGGACCGGTCCATAAGCCTGACATTGACTTGAAAGAGCCGCGCCTCCCTAAATTTGATGCCGAGGAGCTATATGGTGTCATCCCCGATGATGTGCGTGCGCCCTATGACGTACACGAGGTTATCGCGCGTATCGTTGACGGTAGCGAGTTTCACGAATTCAAAGCTCTATATGGCACCACATTGGTGTGCGGCTTTGCGCATATCTGGGGAATGCCGGTCGCGATCCTTGCGAATAACGGCGTCCTTTTTTCCGAAAGCGCGGTCAAGGGTGCGCACTTCATTGAGCTTGCGTGCCAACGGCGAATACCTTTGCTGTTCCTACAGAATATCAGCGGCTTCATGGTCGGCGGCAAATATGAGGCAGAGGGCATTGCGAAGCACGGCGCGAAACTTGTTACCGCTGTTGCGACGGCCAGCGTGCCCAAGGTAACGGTTCTGATTGGCGGAAGTTTTGGCGCGGGCAATTACGGCATGTGCGGACGCGCCTATTCGCCGCGCTTTCTTTTCTCATGGCCCAATGCACGGATCAGTGTCATGGGCGGGGAGCAGGCCGCGTCGGTTCTGGCTACCGTCCACCGCGATGCTGGCAAATGGACGCCGGAAGAGGCGGAATCGTTCAAGGCCCCCATTCGCCAGAAATATGAGGATGAAGGTAACCCTTATTACGCGACCGCCCGATTGTGGGACGACGGCATTATTGACCCAGCGCAGACACGGGATGTGCTGGGCCTCGCCTTTGCGGCGGCACTCAATGCCCCAGTAGAGGAGGCGCCCCGCTTTGGGGTGTTCCGGATGTGACCAAGATGATCAAATCCCTTCTCATCGCAAACCGCGGCGAGATAGCCTGCCGGATTATCCGCACTGCCCGCGACATGGGTATTCGCACCGTGGCGGTTTATTCGGACGCTGACGCAACGGCGCTGCATGTGCGGCGGGCCGATGACGCGGTGCATATCGGGCCGTCGCCAGCGCGCGAGAGCTATCTTGTAGGCGAAAAAATTATCGCCGCCGCCAGGGCCACTGGTGCAGAAGCTATCCATCCCGGCTACGGTTTCCTATCCGAAAATGCCGAGTTTGCTCAAAGCGTGATAGACGCGGGCTTAATTTGGGTTGGGCCAAATCCAGCGAGCATTACCGCCATGGGGCTGAAGGATGCTGCGAAAAAGCTGATGGCCGAAGCCGGAGTGCCGGTCACCCCTGGCTATATGGGCGAAAACCAGGACCCCGCCTTTCTCGCTGAACGCGCCGCCGAGATCGGCTATCCCGTGCTCATCAAGGCGGTTGCCGGCGGCGGCGGCAAGGGAATGCGCAAGGTCGATGACGCGGCAGATTTCGTCGAAGCGCTGGCATCATGCCAGCGGGAGGCCAGTTCCTCTTTCGGCAATGCCCATGTCCTCATCGAAAAATATATCCAGCGCCCCCGTCACATCGAAGTGCAGGTGTTCGGTGATAAACACGGCAACATCGTCCATCTTTTTGAGAGGGACTGTTCTTTGCAACGCCGTCACCAGAAAGTGATCGAAGAGGCACCGGCGCCTGGAATGGACGAGGCAACGCGGGAACAACTGTGCGCCGCTGCCGTCCGTGCTGCAAAGGCAGTTGATTATGTTGGCGCGGGCACGATTGAGTTTATTGCCGATGCCAGCGACGGTCTGCGTGCCGACCGAATTTGGTTCATGGAAATGAATACGCGATTGCAGGTCGAGCATCCAGTGACAGAGGAAATCACGGGGGTCGATCTGGTCGAATGGCAGTTGCGTGTCGCGAGCGGTGAGGCTTTGCCCAAGCGGCAGGATGAATTAGCCATCAACGGCTGGGCAATGGAGGTGCGGCTATACGCAGAAAACCCGGCTACCGGATTTTTGCCATCCATCGGTTCGCTTGATCATCTGGCATTTCCGGAAGAATTGCGGATCGACACTGGAGTGGAGGAAGGCGGAGAGGTCTCTCCCTTCTATGACCCGATGATTGCCAAGCTGATTGCTTGGGGTCAGAACCGGAACGCAGCGTCAGCCGAGTTAAGAAACGGCATAGACGGCACCGAAGTCTGGCCGGTTAAAACCAATGCAGGATTTTTGGGCAGACTGCTGGATTTGCCGGAATTCGCTTCCGGCGATGTCGACACGGGCCTCATCGCGCGCGAAGTTGACACCCTCGTCACGCCGCCTGAACCAGAGACTGACGAACTGCTCGAAGCAGCCGCACTGTTATGTGCAAGCCCGGGCCAAAGTCCCGTAAGTGCGGCGCTTGGTTTCCGGCTTAATGCGCCATCCCGGGCTGAAGCTCGTATCTTGGACGATAGTGGCGCTACCCATGACGTGGTGTTCAGTGAGGTTGACGAGGATCATCCGACAGCTGACGTATTGGCCTTTGTCAGCGGCTTTGCGCGTCGTTACGTGTTGGCCCAGCCGAGAGGGTCAGGTCTTGGGGCAGTCGGTGATGGCGCCATTCTCTCCCCCATGCCGGGTCGAATTATCGCTGTTGACGTTACTGCAGGGCAGTCCGTGGCAAAGGGCCAAAAGCTCCTCACTCTCGAAGCAATGAAAATGGAACATAGTTTGACGGCGCCCTTCGACGGGGTAGTGGCAGAACTGAATGCAGAGGCGGGCATGCAGGTGCAGGTCGAGGCACTATTGGCACGGATTGAAGCGTCAGCTGAATCATGACCGCTATGCATCCATTTGCCATTCAGGCCTTCGTGGGAATGAAATCATATTTAGTTATGAGGTAGTCTAAATGGCGGGACGTTATTTTAACCAGTGGAAGATCGGCGACACTGTTGTCCATGAAATCCGCCGAACGGTAACCGAAACCGACAATTTGTTGTTCTCGGTTATGACCCATAACCCGCAACCGTTGCACATCGATGCAGAAGCGGCGCGGGCCAGTGAGTTCGGGCAAATCCTTGTGAACGGCACCTTCACATTCAGTTTGATGGTGGGCCTTTCAGTCGGAGATACGACGCTAGGTACGCTGGTGGCCAATCTCGGATATGACAAGCTAGTCATGCCCAAACCGGTTTTTATCGGGGACACACTGCGCGCGGAAACCGAAGTCGTAGGGCTGAAAGACAGTAAATCGCGGCCCGGCGCGGGCGTCGTCACCTTCCTTCATCGCTGCCTCAATCAGCGCGACGAACTCGTATGCAGTTGCGAGCGCTCGGCACTGTTAAAGCGGAGCGAAACAGCGTAACCTTGCTGTAAGGGTCAACGAAAGGCGTTGCAGAAATGTTTTTCGATAAGGCTGCTAACGGTGAAATATATAAGGCTGAAACCCATGAAGCTCCGCTCCCTCCTCTTCGTGCCCGGCGATCGGCCTGAACGTTTTTCCAAGGCTTCGGCTAGCGGAGCCGATGCGATCATTATCGATTTAGAAGATTCGGTAGCGTTAGACAGAAAGGTTTTGGCGCGCGAGGCGACGGCGGAATATCTGTCGGGTGACCGACCGGTGCTCGTGTTCGTTCGGGTGAATCCACAAGACAGTCAGTTGACCCATGATGACCTCGCATCTGTGCTGCCGTTCTTACCGGACGGTATCGTGTTGCCAAAGGCGGAAGGGGCCCGCTCAATAAACTGGTTGCGGGCCGAAGCGGCGGCAGTCGCAGATAATCCTGATGGTGAAGCGCCGCCGATTTTGCCCATTGCCACCGAAACGCCCGGCGCTGTTTTCGATCTTGGCAGTTTGCGCGAAGTTGCGCCTTGGTTAGCTGGGGTTAGCTGGGGGGCAGAAGACCTGCCGGCCGCTGTCGGCGCCGCCACTTCTCGGGAACCTGATGGTAGCTACACCGCGCCTTACGAATTAGCCCGTTCGCTGACCTTGTTTGCCGCCCATGCCGCGGGTGTTGCGGCTATTGATACCGTATTTCCAAATATAAGCGATGCAGATGCGTTAGACGGATATGTTGCACGGGCTGCTAGGGACGGCTTTACCGGAATGCTTGCTATTCATCCGTCGCAAGTACCAAATATCAACAAGGGATTTACGCCGTCGGAACAGCAATTGGCGCATGCCCGAGCAGTGGTAGATGCATTTGCCGAAAATCCTGGCGCTGGAGTGCTGCAACTCGATGGCAAGATGATCGACGCGCCGCATTTGAAGGCCGCGCTGTCGATCCTCGCCCGGGTCTAGACCGGTTTCTTAAGCCGCGAGCTTCCGGAGCACATAGTGCAGGATGCCGCCATTCATGAAATACTCGATCTCGTTCGCAGTATCGATCCGGCACAGCGTGTCGAAGGTGAAGGTCGAGCCATCGTTGCGGGTTACGTGCACCGTTACCGTCTGACGCGGCTGAAGGCTAGACACGCTAGTGATCGTGAAGCTGTCGTCGCCTTTTAAACCAAGACTGTTGCGGTCCTGGCCTTCCATGAACTGGAGAGGAAGAACGCCCATGCCCACGAGGTTTGAGCGGTGAATACGCTCAAAGCTCTCGACGATCACGACGCGTACACCAAGCAGATTGGTGCCCTTTGCAGCCCAGTCGCGGCTTGATCCCGTGCCATATTCTTTGCCTGCGATAACGACCAGCGACGTGCCATCGGCCTTGTGGCGCATGGCGGCGTCGTAGATGGGCATTACTTCACCAGCATAACTGGACATGCCACCTTCGATGCCGGGCACCATTTCATTCTTGATGCGGATATTGGCAAAGGTGCCGCGCATCATGACTTCGTGATGGCCACGACGTGCGCCATAGCTGTTGAAATCGGCCTTGCTTACCTGATGCTCCATCAAGAACTTGCCGGCAGGCGAATCCGCCTTAATCGAACCGGCAGGCGAAATATGGTCTGTCGTGATAGAATCACCCAAGATCGCAAGCGGTTTCGCTTCGATAATGTCTGTCACCGGTGCTGGTGTCATGCTCATGCCGTCAAAATAGGGCGGGTTCGCGACATAGGTGGAACCAGCGCGCCACTGATAGGTGTCCGAACCTTCGACCTGGATTTTCTGCCAATGGGCATCGCCTTCATAGACTTTTGCATAGCGAGCCGTGAACATTGAACGATCGATGTTGGCGGTCATGACATCATGCACTTCCTGATTGGTAGGCCAGATATCGCGGAGGAATACGTCACTACCATCGGTCGCTTGACCAATCGGTGTGGTGGTGAAATCTTCGGTGACGGTGCCTTTCAACGCATAAGCAACAACCAGTGGCGGCGATGCGAGGAAATTGGCGCGAACATCGGGTGATACGCGGCCTTCGAAATTGCGGTTCCCCGAAATGACTGAGGCGGCAACAATATCATTCGCGTTGATTGCATTGGAGATGGGTTCGGCCAATGGGCCAGAATTACCGATACAAGTAGTACAGCCATACCCAACCAAGTTGAAGCCAACCGCATCCAGATCCGCAGTTAAACCCGCACGATCCAGATAGTCGGTGACGACTTGGCTCCCCGGTGCAAGCGAGGTTTTAACCCAAGGCTTTGGTTTCAGACCATAGGCGTTGGCCTTTCGCGCCACAAGACCGGCTGCCACCAAGACCGACGGGTTGGACGTGTTGGTGCACGATGTAATCGCTGCAATCACGACGTCGCCGTCGCCGATATCATGTGTCTTGCCTTCAACCGCAACGCGCTTGGCGCTGTCATGCTTGTACACATTGGAAAGATCGCCGTTGAATACATCGTCTACCTGCGTCAGGATTACCTTGTCCTGTGGACGCTTCGGACCGGCGAGCGACGGAACAACTGTGCCCATGTCGAGCGATAAGGTATCGGTGAATATAGGGTCTTCCATATCAGCGTATGCCCAGAGACCTTGTTCCTTGGCATAGGCCTCAACCAACGCAATCTGGTCTTCATCGCGCCCCGTGAGGCGCAGATAATCGAGCGTCTTCTCGTCAATGCCGAAGAAGCCGCAGGTCGCGCCATATTCGGGTGCCATGTTAGCAAGCGTCGCGCGGTCGGCAAGGCTGAGCGAGGCAAGGCCGGGGCCGTAATATTCAACAAAGCGTCCGACCACACCCTTGGCGCGCAACATCTGGGTCGCAGTCAACACAAGATCGGTTGCGGTCACGCCTTCGGCAAGTGCGCCGGTCAGCTTGAACCCGACGACTTCGGGGATCAACATCGAAACCGGCTGGCCCAACATGGCCGCTTCCGCTTCGATGCCACCTACGCCCCAACCGAGCACGCCAAGGCCGTTGATCATGGTCGTGTGACTATCGGTACCAACACAGGTATCTGGATAAGCAATGGTTGCGCCATCGTCCGTAGTGGAGGTCCATACGGCCTGTGCAATATGTTCCAGATTGACCTGGTGGCAGATACCCGTCCCGGGAGGGACTGCCTTGAAATTGGCGAGGGATTTCGAGCCCCATTTCAAAAAGTCATAACGCTCCGCATTGCGCTGATATTCGATCTCCACATTCTGTTCAGCTGCCTTAGGATGACCGAATTCGTCGACCATTACGGAGTGGTCGATGACCAGATGCACCGGAACCAGTGGATTGATTTTCTGCGCGTCACCGCCCAGCTTATTCATCGCATCGCGCATCGCCGCCAGATCGACCACGCATGGCACACCGGTAAAATCCTGCAACAGCACGCGGGCAGGGCGATACTGGATTTCGCGGGTGGACTTGGGGTCCTTTTGCCAATCGATTAGCGCCTGCACATCATGGACTGAAACCGTAAAGCCACCATCTTCAAAGCGAAGCAGATTTTCGAGCAACACTTTCATCGAAAAGGGCAAACGCGAAACATCACCGAGCTTTTCAGCCACTTTCTTGATGGAGAAATAATCCACGGTCTTGCCACCCGCTGAGAGGGTAGTGCGGGTTTGCAGGCTGTCTAATCCGATTGCAGTCATTGGTAAGTACCCCTTTGATGTTGGGCTTTTTGCTGGATGGGGAACGGCTACTCCCGCTCCCTTCGACTATAGCTCGTCGAAGGTTACATAACAGTTGTCAGCGGGCAGCCAAACCAGCGTAAAAGCGGGAGATTCGATTGCTGCGCGCGCCTTAGCGTGATGGGAAAGGAAAGGGAAGTGGAGTTTAATCCAAGAAGTTGTCTAGAAAAATGCGATTATTTACCCCGCACGCAAAATCCCCGTCACCTCATCTAACGTTCCACGCACGCGTAAAAGTTGGTCTTTGCCGAATACGATTAGACATTCGTCATGCGCGTTGTCGGCGGTGCGGATGAATTGGACGATTTCGGGATTTACTGAGATTTTCTGACCGCGTGTGTCGGTCAGGATGACGAAAGGGATCATAATGGTTCCTTTTTGCTTTACGGACCGTTTTGGCAGCTTTGGGAGCAAGGCGCAAAGGTTCTCAGGATACGATCAACCCAACATATGTTAATATAAAGGGTTGAAGGAGATTAGATCAATACCATCTGCCCGGCGGCATCGTTTCGGAGTTGTGTCCGAGCGTTTTGGGCAGCTGCTACAGCATTGCGATAGTGAATTGTGCCATAGCGTTCTGCTTCTTCGAAATTTACAGGCGTCCATTCTTCGCCTGGATATACAGTTTCATAAATCGCACGGGCGGCGGCGCGTAGTTGGTTGTCGTGCAGCAAAGCGGGCACGGCGGGTCTCCTTTTGCTTGATTCGGGGCGAAAGGATAAAAGTTCTTTATATGTTCCGCAATTAAAGAACGACAATCGGTCGAACTGCACGGTTTGATGTTAGTCTTGGAAGTCCATCACGCTGTGGCCAGACACAGCAGCGACTTGCATAAATTGTGGTTTGGTATGCGGTGCGCCGGGAATAGCGGCCGCGGCCAATATATAGGGCGATACGCGGTGCCGGGTGCACAGACCGCCGGCACCATCGCTAACCAGCGGTGTTTCGAATTCCACGGCGATCATTGCATCTTGCGCACGGGTCACAGTGCAAACGACAAGTTGCCCGCCGCCTAGATCAAGCACCAAACCGGTGCCCTCCGGTACACCCAGCAAACCGTCGATCAACGCACCCGTCTTCGACAGGTTACGCATCAGCGCATCGTAACGATGGTCGTCATGAATAACGCCGATACGCCGGAATACGGAACGGCGTTCGGGCCGATGGCGTTCGGGGCCATCGGGTTCGATGCTCAGGTCGCCACATTTCAGGCGGTGCAGTACCGTTTCTTGAGTGAGTGCCTTGGAATAAATCCATCCCTGAATGAAGCGGGCGCCCTTGGATTTGACGACTTCCAACTGGTCGAAGGCTTCAACGCCCTCGACGGTGGTTTCCATGCCCAAGGCATCGGAAAGACCTATAATTGCGGCGATGATTTTTGCGCTATTCTGGTCCTTCTGTGTGCAACTATCGACAAACGTACGGTCGACCTTAATCTTGTCAAAAGGGGCTGAGCGCAGATAGCTGAGCGAGGAATAGCCGGTTCCAAAATCGTCCAGTGCAAGTCGAACGCCCAATTCTTTCAATGCCCGGAATATATCATCGATGGTCTCGCCATCGCCCATGAACACGCTTTCTGTAAGCTCAAGTTCTAGGCGATTGGGCTCAAGGCCAGAGGTTTCGAGCGCGTGGGTTACTATGTAGATCAGATCCGAATGCGCAAATTGCGCTGCTGATACATTGACGGCGACACGAACCGATTTTGGCCATTTCATTGCATCCTGACACGCCTTGTTCAGCGCCCATGCGCCGATCTGGTTGATCAAGTCGGATTCTTCCGCAATTGGAACGAACACATCGGGCCCGATCGTCCCGCGTTCGGGATGTTCCCAACGCATGAGCGCTTCGAACGTGACTACCATATTGTCTTCGGTACGCACGACGGGCTGGTAATGAAGTTCCAAAAGCTCATTAGCGAGCGCATCACGCAAACCTTCTTCGAGTAGGCGGCGTTCTTCGGCTTCGTCTTTCAGGTCGGCAGAATAGAAACGGAACTGGCCACGACCGCCATTTTTTGCGGCATAAAGCGCAAGGTCGGCGTTGTGGATCAGGTCCAGCTTATCGATGCCGTCATAAGGCGAGATTGCAATGCCGACCGAGGTGCCGATGGTCGCGCGTTTGTCGTCAATTGTATATGGCTGCGACACGATCTGGATGATTTTGTTCGCAAGCTCGCCCAATTTGCCGCGGTCATCAAGGTCGGGTAGGATAATCTGAAATTCGTCGCCGCCCAAACGCCCTATTTCGCCGCGGGCGCCTACTACCCGTTCCAGCCGACGCGCAACCTGGCAAAGCAGATCATCGCCAGCAGGGTGACCGAGCGTGTCGTTGACATGTTTAAACCGGTCAAGATCGAGCATGATGAGCGTACAGCTGCGTTTTGCCGATTTATAGGCGGACAATATGCTTTCCAGCTTCTTGTCCATGCGGTGACGGTTCGCAAGGCCGGTCAGCGAGTCAAATTCGGCCAAACGGGAGTCGACAAGTTTACGCTCATACTCGACAGTTATGTCTTTCGCGCTGCCGCGATAGCCTTGAAAGTTGCCTGATTTATCGAATTTGGGATGGCCCGAGATGGACCACCATGTATGACGTCCCTCATCTTGCTTCGAATTCAAGGCAAAGCGTACAGTCTGGTCGACGATCTTGTTGCGCGCGGTCAGTTGGAAATTGAGTGGCCTGTCAGAACGGTCGCCGCTTGTGCCACTGTCCGTTTCAAACAGAGCGTTTAGCGGCTGTGCTAGCAATTCCTCTATCGGGCGGCTCAACTTTTCGGCGGCATTTTCCGATATATAAATAAGTCGAAACTCTGCGTCAGTTGCCCACAACCAACCGATGCCGGCATGTTCAAAGTCGTCCAGCACTTCAAGCCGGCGGTTTGCGTCGTTCGCCGTGATGACTGCTACTGAGCCATAACGTGCGTTATCGCTAGAGCCCACACCGGGAAAGCTACGGAAGAGTTTTGCGACTGCCATCGTCAATCCACATCAGGCAAGGGTAAAAGAAACCGGTTCATAAGAAATACACCCTAAACCGGGTTGGTTACCATAACGCTAATAAACGGCGGTTTTCGGGGTAGTTTCCATCAAATCAGGGTTATTCTCACCCGCTTATCCCGGCTTGTATGGCCAGATATGATCGTCACTGCCCCTTTGGGAAGCTTCAGGGTCTTAGCGAGCAAAGAAATCACTGCCTTGTTTGCTTTACCATCTTCGGGTGCGGTGCGAATCCAAATTTTTAAAGAAGCGTTTTCGATCGCCAGCCTTTCGACCTTTGCTCCCGGAACGACCCGCAAACGAATTTCTTCCTCGACATTCAATAATGCAATGATGTCCTGGGTTGATGGCGCAGCTGACATGGGGACCCCGTTTATCGAAAAATTGATGCAGATTTTGCTACCCATCTGCCCTTGTCCCGCGATACACTGAGGACGACCCGGTTGGTAATCATTCGAAGAAGACAGGAATGCAATGAACAAGAGAATGTTGAAAGCCGTTTTTCGATTTGCGCCTTTGGCAGTTATTACTGCTAGCGCGGCATTGAGCCCCGTTCAGGTGGCGGCGCAGAATGTTGCTCGATCGCCGATTTCTTTGACAAGCGACGTGAAAATTGAGCGAATAGAGGTAGGTGCCAATGGTGCCGAAGAAGTAAAATTGTTTAGCCCTAGCGATATTGCGGTGGTTCCCGGCGACAAAGTTCTGTTTATGTTGCAAGTCCAGAACTCCGGAACAGAACCGGCAGCCGGTTTTGTTGCGACCAATCCTTTGCCTGCCCCCGTACGCTTTACAGCTGTGACAGAGGGCTGGGCTGATGTGTCTGTGGATGGTGGTTTGACCTGGGGAAAACTTACTATTCTAAAGGTTAAGATAAAAGACGCAGCGGGAACAGCCGAAGTCGAACGCGCCGCTGGTCCTGAAGATGTGACTCATGTCCGCTGGGTTTTTGCTGATCCGATCGCTGCTGGCGCCAAGAAAACCATCAGCTATCGTGGTGTGGTGAAATAGGAAGAGAGGCGCAGAGTTACCTGCGCCTCTCTTCACTCGACTATCGTAACCTCGATGTGTGGCCAGCGGTCGGTCATCGCCTTGGTCCATCTATCTTGGTCGTGGGGAATAACTTCCTCATCGAAATAGAACTGGCGATTCCCCTTGAGGTCGTACAAGTGGACTTCATCGCTGCCCTCGCTCTGCTTTACAATGCGGATTGAGCCGATATCTGAAGGCGCAATATGCCCACTGTCGCCATCGGACTTACCGACGCGGTTCTGCCACCACGTCAGAGCCCCAGTTTCCGGATCGATCCGGCTTCCTCGCCTCGGGTTTGCAAGTAGTTGCGCAAATCCGCCAAGCCCAAATACAGCGCCCACGACAAAAGCGAGTGGTACAAGCCAAGGTGCGCATTCGCCTGAACTGTTGCAATTATCCGGCGGGATCGATGGTCGCTCCTCCAAACATGAAGCAAGCGCCGACGATGGTAATTCCCCACGCACGCAGATCTGTTCGCGCGCTTCGTTCATAACTTAGTTGGTCATCCTTGTGGTTACCCGGAGTCATATGACGCACGTACCGGCTGACATTTAACAAACTGCTCACAAATGGGTACGATGCAAAGCCGCATCCGCCGTTAATTTCTGTGTCCCGCTTGTCCCGCGCTGGCACAAAGCGCCCGGTTAGACTGGGTAAATACGACTCGGAGCATCTATTAACCACCTTTAGGACTAGCTTTTGTACATTCGCGGACGCAGCGTCTGGCGATGAAGTATACAGGAGTCAGCATAATGCGTGCTTTCCCACGCCTCACGTTTCCGCTTTTGCTGGGCATGGCTCTTGCTTTGCCGCTTGCCGCCTGCGGCAGTGAAAATGCGAATGACGCGGCGGTCGCGGAATTGGACAATAAGCTAGTGGGCAAAGGCAGTGATCCCGAAGCAAATTCTGCGTTGAACGACCGAATCCTCGTCGATCCCGATTTGACCGACAGCGCTAACGTGAATAGCGTCAAGGGTTCGGATAAGCCGCTTTCGGGCGCAGCGCCTGCAAATGGCGGAGACGCTTCGATTGAAACTCTAGACAGCGCGAAATTGATGCGGGCGCCGAAAGCGACTGTCGTGGCTGCCGAAGATTGCGCCAATTGCGGTGAACGACGCGCTGCGACATTAGGGGGGCTTGCTGCTGACCAAGGTGTAACACGTGGCAAGGGCACCTGTGATGCTAAGCTGCAATACGGCACGGGATGGGCTAATCGTATGCCGCCAGAATTCCCTGTCTATCCACGCGGCCGCGTCAAAGAGGCCGGAGGCGTAGATGGTGGCATTTGTGATATCCGCGTGGTTTCGTTCATTACATCTGCCGCGATGCAGAATGTCATCGACTATTATTACACTCGCGCGCGCAAGTCCGGTTACAATGCAGAGCATCAGGTCCGTGCGGGCGAGCATGTTCTGGGCGGCACTCGCGACAATGACGGCGGCGCCTATTTCATTACTTTCAACAAAGCTTCAGGCGGCGGTACTGCCGTAGATATTGTGGCCAACAACGGCCGCTAAACAGAATTTTCAGACCGAAGCGCCTGGGGCGGCTGAAATGCCGCCCTATTTTTTTGCCCGTAACCCTGTCCCGTCCGTCTCGCTTCCCTTATTGGCCTTCGCCCGCTAAGGCTCAGGAATGTATTCGATCCTTCTTGTCATGTCCGGCGGCGCGATTGGGGCGGGGTTGCGCTTTGGTTTGTCGCGGGCTCTGCCTTATTCGGGGCAGGGTTGGCCGTGGTCGACCTTTGTCGCCAATATATTGGGCGGCTTGGCTATGGGGATTTTGGCAGCATGGGTATTGCGGGGTGATAACTCGGCTGAACCATTGCGACTGTTTGTGGGCGTCGGAGTGTTAGGCGGGTTTACGACATTCAGCGCGTTCAGCCTAGAAATGGCTCGGATGATAGAGCAAGGGCAAACGGGACTGGCCGCTGGGTATGCGCTGGCTTCGGTTCTTCTTGCGTTAGGGGCATTATTTGCCGGTATGACGGCAGCAAAGGCATTTTGGACATGAGTAAGAACGACGAAAAAGGGATACGGCAATTTGTCGTCGAACCCGACGATGATGGCATCCGGCTTGATCGCTGGTTCAAACGGCATTTGCCCGATGCCTCGTTCAATATTGTCTCGCGCTGGGCGCGAACCGGGCAGTTACGTGTCGATGGCAAGCGCGCGACGCCAGGCGATCGCTTGCTGGCAGGGCAGGCGATCCGTGTTCCGCCTGCGGACACATCCGCAGCGGCCAGCGCGCGGCCGGTCCGCAAGCGTAGAGAATTGACCGAGGACGAGATGGAGTTCGCTCTGTCCATGGTCATTCACAAGGACGACGCGGCACTTGTCATCAACAAGCCTGCGGGGTTGGCGACGCAAGGTGGGACCAAGACCGAAAACCATGTAGACGGCCTGTTGGATGCTCTGTTCTTTGAAATGGATAACCGGCCCAAACTTGTTCACCGGTTGGACAAGGATACGTCGGGCGCACTGCTTTTGGCTCGGACGTCGCGTTCGGCAGGGCATTTTTCCAAGGCATTTTCATCGCGCACGGCGCGCAAAGTTTATTGGGCGCTTGTTGTGGGTGTACCCGACATCGCGGACGGATTCATTGACCTTCCCATCGGCAAGCAGCCGGGAAGCGGTGGCGAGAAGATGCATGTCGATGAGCAAAACGGTCAGTCTGCTCGGACCCGATATCGCATCGTCGAGCGTGCCGGTAACACGTGCGCATGGGTTGAGTTGCAACCCTATACTGGACGCACGCACCAGCTACGCGTACATATGGCCGCGATCGGGCATCCTATTGTCGGCGACGGCAAATATGGTGGAAAGGATGCGTTTCTTACCGGCACCATCAGCCGGAAAATGCATTTGCACGCACGCCGTTTGCGTATCGATCATCCGCAGGGACATCAGATCGATGTGCGTGCAGATTTGCCTCCACATATGCAGGACAGTTTTGCTGACCTCGGGTTCGATATTGAACTGGGCGACGCGCTTGTCCTCGACGCGCCCAAATATTCTGAAACGGCCGAAGGCAAGAAACGTATCGCCGCCAATATTGCCAAGTCTGCGCGCAAGGAACGCAAGGGCGAGCGCCGCTCGCGTGGCACTGTTACCGACAAACCAAAGGATAAGAAACGCAGCCAGCTGGCGACGGGTAAAAAAATCGCTGCGAAAAAGCCTGTAATTAAAAAGTCTGTGGTCAAGAAGCCGGTGTTGAAGAAGTGAAGCTACCGTGAAGGGAAAGCTCGCCATATTCGACTGCGATGGCACGCTGGTCGATAGCCAGGCCAACATTTGTCTGGCCATGGAGCATGCGTTTGAACAAGCGGGAATGAACCCGCCCTCGCGCCATGCTATCCGCCGGATTGTAGGATTAAGCCTTGTCGAAATCATGCGCGTCCTGCTGCCCGACTCCGATGCTTCGCTTCATGCGGAAATGGCAGATAGATATAGGTCATCCTATCTCATTCTGCGCAACAACGGGTTGGAGCATGAACCCCTCTATGACGGCATGGCCGCGCTTTTGGCGTCGATGGACGAGAGCGGTTGGTTGTTGGGTGTCGCGACTGGTAAGTCGGATCGCGGGTTGGAACGTTGCCTTGACCATCATGCGATAAAGAGTTTGTTTGTCACACTGCAAACCGCCGATCGCCATCCGTCGAAGCCACATCCGTCTATGGTCTATCAGGCACTCGCCGATGCGGGGGTAAAAGCGCAACAGGCTGTTGTCATCGGGGATACCGTCTATGATATCCACATGGGACGCGCCGCCGGTACGCGCACCATCGGCGTAAACTGGGGTTACCATCCCGTAGAAGAATTGCGTGAAGCGGGCGCGGATGCGATCGCCGAATCCATGGATGAACTTGCCGCTCTTTTGGGAGAATTTGCGTGACACCCGAAGAAGAAACAAAGGCACAATATCGCTTTTTGGTGATCAACATATGCCGTATCACCGGCGCGATCATGTTGGTTGTCGGCCTTGCCGTTATTGCTCGCGGTGCCTTTGGCCTTCCCAAAGCGGCGGGTTATGTATTGTTTCTTGTGGGGATGGTCGATTTTCTGATGGTGCCGGTTTTCCTGTCCAAACGATGGAAAAGCACGCCTAAAATATGAGGCGTTTTTGGAAAGAAGTGACGCTCGATCAGAGCACGTTCGGCTATGCCGTGCGGCTTGACGGGCGACCGGTAAAGACACCTACTCGCAATGAACTGGCGCTGCCGACACAGCGACTGGCCGATGCGGTGGTCGCCGAATGGGAAACTGTCGAGACAAGCATTGATCCAGCCCGGATGCCCATGACAGGTTTTGCGAATGCGGCCATCGATCGCGTCGGGCCAGACCGTGACGCCTTTGCCGCAGCCATTGCTTCTTATGGGGAAACCGACCTGATGTGCTACCGCGCCGAACAGGGCGAGGCGCTCGCGGTAAGGCAGGCCGAAATCTGGGACCCATGGCTGAAATGGGCGCAGGGCCGTTATGATGTCAGCTTTGTGATCGTTGAAGGGATCATACATAAGCCGCAGCCGGTCGCGACCCTTGAAAAATTGCATGCGGCAGTGGCGGCGCGTGGAACGTTCGAACTTGCCGCGATGGCAAAGCTCGCCCATCTATCGGGATCGTTGATCGCGACTTTGGCCGTGATTGAACGCGCGGGAGCTGCCCAAGACATATGGAACGCTTCATGCCTTGACGAATTATGGCAGGAAGAATTGTGGGGCGCCGATTATTGGGCGCAGAAAAACCGCAACGACCGAGAAAGCGAATTTCTGCAGGCAGTGCAGTTTCTAGACCTTCTTGGCCCAACGACATAGGTGAAAGCCTAGGTCGCTCCCGAATACGCATGCGGCTAAAATCGCGTTATGACTAAGAGTTTGACCCCAACACCTTCCGAATTACCTCGTGCCGCACTGATCGCGGGATATGCCGGCCTGATGCCGCAGATTATCGCCGTGATGCTTGTCTTCTCGGACAGTGAGTATCGATGGACTGGTCTCGCAGCTGCTTATGGCTATGCGGCCTTCATTTTCAGTTTCCTTGGTGGAATCTGGTGGGGTTTTGGTGTGATGGCCCGAAAGGAGGGCGCTGCTGCGGCCCTAATCTTTATTCTAGCAGTCGCACCCAGTTTAATCGCTTTTGCTAGTTATCTGCCGTGGATTTGGGGATGGGATTGGCCCGGTCCGTCGTTGGCTTGGATTGGAATGTTTCTGATGGCGTCACCGCTAGTCGACCGATGGCTGATGACGCGTTGTCATCTTCCGGTAGGCTGGATGAGAATGCGTTGGCACCTGTCTTTAGGGTTGGGCGGTCTGACCTTTTTGCTCGCCGCGTTGGCTTAGGCGTTACGTAGCGGCTAGATCGCGAACAAATCCGATCAGTCCCTTTTGCCGCCGCCGCTTCATGCGTTCGGCAGCGAGAATCTGGCGAACTTTGTCAAAGCACGTCTTCACGTCGTCGTTGATCAGGACATAGTCATAGCCGTCCCAATGGCCAATCTCGGCCTTGGCACGACTCATACGGTCAGCGATTACGGCATCGCTATCCTGCGCCCTTGTGTGCAGTCGGCGTTCCAGCTCTTCGATGGAAGGAGGCAAGATGAACACACGAACGACATCCGGACCCGCTTCTTGATACAATTGCTGGGCACCCTGCCAGTCAATGTCGAACAGGACATCGCAACCGGCGGCTAGCTTTTCTTCTACTGGTGCTTTGGGTGTGCCGTAACGATGTCCGAAAACATGCGCCCATTCTAAAAACTCGCCGTCGGCGGCCATTTTCTTGAATGTCGGCACATCGGCGAAATGATAATGGACGCCGTCAATTTCGCCGGGGCGTGGCGGCCGTGTCGTGTAGGATACCGAAAGAGCTATCTTCTCATCGGCGTCCAGAAGCATGCGGGACAGCGTCGATTTCCCGGCGCCGGAAGGCGAGGAAAGCACAAAAAGCAGTCCCCTGCGTTCGAGTTCGTGCGGCTTGTGGTTGTTGCTATCGGCCATAGCCGCTACTGCGCGAAAGAAGAGGCATGCGTCAAGGGGGAAGCTGAGATGGAATGGCCATTGCGGGTAAGTAAGTTCAGTGCGCTGATTGCCCTTCTGCTTTTTACACTTTTGGTAGCCATATTATTTGCCATGGACCGGCCGCCGATCTGCGCTTGTGGCGAGATTAAGCTGTGGCATGGGGTCGTTCAATCATCGGAAAACAGTCAGCATATCGCTGACTGGTACACGCCGAGCCACATCATCCATGGGTTCATCTTCTTTGGTTTGGGGCGACTGCTCCTGCGCAAATGGCCGTTTGGGCTGTCCTTGTGCGCAGCAATATTTGTCGAGGGCGCTTGGGAGATATTGGAAAATTCGCCGGTCATTATCGACCGTTATCGAGAAGTGACCATTTCCTACGGCTATTCCGGCGATAGCATGATCAACAGTTCGTTCGATATGGTTTGGATGATTATGGGCTTTTTTCTCGCATCCCGCCTTCCATGGAAAGCGACGCTAGCTTTGGCGCTTTTGTTCGAAGCTTTTACCGGATGGCTGATCCGGGACAATCTGACGCTTAATATATTGATGCTTGTCGCACCGATTGAAGCCGTCAAAAACTGGCAGTCGGAGGGTTCGGGTTATTGGCTAACGGGCAAGGTGGATTAGGATTTACGTTCCTTGCGCTTGTCGTAAATCGTTTTCGCTGCAATCGCGCCGCCAACAAGCAAAAGTCCGGGTATCGAACGAGTGGCGATACGCGTGGCAACCAACCCGATGCCCGCACCGAGCAACCCATTTCCACGCTTGCGACCGATAACTTCGCCGACAACGGCTCCTGCAATGGACTTCAACATTTCGGGTCTCCTAAACCATATCCTGGGGTCTGACATGGGTATCGAATGTGGCTTCGTCAACCAGTCCCGATGCTAAAGCCGCTTCGCGCAATGTGGTTCCGTGGGAATGTGCTTGCTTTGCAATCTTGGCGGCATTGTCATAGCCGATGACAGGCGCAAGAGAAGTCACAAGCATGAGCGAGTTTTCCATAAGCCCTGCAATACGCGCCCGATCTGGCTCGAGGCCATCGACACAGTTTTTGGCAAATGTGTCCATGCCGATGCTGAGCAATTCTATCGACCTCAGCACATTTGCACCAATGAGAGGTTTGAAAACATTTAGCTCTAGATGGCCTTGCATCCCGCCAACGGTGACTGCCTGATGGTTGCCGATAACCTGCGCGGCAACCATTGTCAGCATCTCACACTGCGTCGGATTAACCTTACCCGGCATGATCGAGCTTCCCGGCTCGTTTTCGGGAAGCAAAAGCTCTCCAAGCCCTGACCTCGGTCCGGATCCGAGTAAGCGTATATCGTTGGCGATTTTTGTGAGGCTGACGGCGAGTGTGTTCAGCACGCCCGACATCTGAACCAATCCGTCATTGGACGCTAGCGCCTCAAATTTATTGCGCGCTGGTTGGAATGCGATCCCGGTAGACGCCGAAATGTCGTCAGCAATCGCTAGATCAAACCCTTTCGGCGCGTTCAGTCCAGTGCCGACCGCCGTGCCGCCCTGCGCCAGTTTTTGGACATTATGTACGACCGTGCCCTCGATACGGGCCCGGTTTGCGAACAGTTGGGCTACATAGCCTGAAAATTCCTGGCCGAGCGTCAGCGGTGTTGCATCTTGTAAATGCGTGCGACCGATTTTTATGATTTCGGCCCAAGCGACGGACTTGGACCCTAACGCTTCGGTGAGAATCGCAAGGGCGGGAAGCAGTTTTCTATGGGTTGCTTGTGCGACAGCAACATGAATGGCGGTAGGAAAGCTGTCGTTGGAAGACTGTCCCTTGTTTACATGGTCATTGGGATGCACAGGTGCATTGCCGCCGCGCACACCTGAAAGGGCTTCATTTGCTATGCCGGCAATCACCTCGTTCACGTTCATGTTCGATTGCGTGCCGCTGCCTGTTTGCCAAATGACCAGCGGAAATTGATCGTCAAACTCACCCGTTAGAATCCGGTCTGCTGCAACCACGATCGCGTCTGCAATATCCGACGCGAGCGCGCCGGATAACTTGTGCGTGCGGGCGGCAGCACGCTTAACGTGGGTCAGGCCGTAAACAATCCCCAAAGGCATACGTTCATGAGCAGGGAAGGGGAAATTTGCGATGCTGCGTTGGGTTTGCGCACCCCAATATGCGTCTGCGGGTACGTCTATTGCGCCGAAACTGTCATGTTCAGCACGGGTGCTTCCCGTCACTTTTTGCGTCCAAAATCCACACTGACGACGTTCGAGCCGTCCTCTACAAGAACAGTGGGTTCGTCATTGCCCGCTTCCTCATGGGGCTCAGGGCCGCTTTCACCCGCGTCGACATGGAATTGCAAAGCAAAATCGACGGCAGGGTCCACAAAAGCGGTAATGGCGGAATAGGGAATAACCAGATGCGACGGAATCTGACTGAATGAAAGCCCCACTTCAAAGTGATCCGATTCGACCTTTAAATCCCAATATTTGTGCTGAAGAACGATCGTCATCTCGTCCGGAAAACGTTCGTGCAGGTGCACAGGAATCGCAACACCTGGTGCTTGGGTTTTGAAAGTAATGTAAAAATGGTGATCGCCGGGCAAACCATTGACCGCGACATCGCCAAGAACGCGCCCTACCACAGCACGAAGCGCCTCTTGCACCACGTCGTCATAGGGAATCAGGCTGTCGATATGCTCATCGGTCATGCGCGCTTGGTGGACCGTGGAGCGGCTGAAATCAAGATGCTTGTTGTTGTCATGTCAACTTGCCAAGCGCGATATTATCCGTATAGCGGCGGCCATGCGCACCGGGAACATCAGCCGCAAGACAAGCGAAACGTCGATTGAAGTCGAGGTTAATCTCGACGGCAGCGGAGTATATGCGGTTTCGACCGGTATCGGTTTTCTGGATCATATGCTGGAACAATTATCGCGGCATTCGTTGATAGACCTGAAGGTCACCGCCGTTGGTGATTTGCATATTGACCAGCACCATACCACCGAAGACACCGGCATTGCCATTGGCGAGGCAGTCCTTCAGGCTTTGGGTGATAAGCGCGGGATTACGCGCTACGGCACGGCTTATGCGCCTATGGATGAAACATTGACGCGATGCGCACTCGACATCTCCGGTAGACCCTATTTCGTCTGGAAGGTTTCATTGGGCATGCCGCGGCTGGGCGAATGGGACACCGAGCTAATCGAGCATTGGTTTCACAGTTTTGCAACCGCCGCCGGTATCACCCTGCATGTCGAAAATCTGTATGGATCCAACAACCACCATATAGTGGAAAGTTGTTACAAGGCGCTGGCCCGTGCCTTGCGGCAGGCGGTGGAGATCGATCCCCGTAAAGCCGACGCGATACCATCTACCAAGGGGAAGCTCTAGACCGTGTCCCTTGCGCTAATTGATTATGGCGCGGGAAACCTGCATTCGGTGCATAACGCGTTGAAGGCAGCGGGCGCGATGAACATCGAAGTCACAGCCGATCCCAGAGTGGTCGCCAAAGCAGAGCGCATAGTGTTACCGGGTGTCGGCGCGTTTGCACATTGTATGGAAGCGCTTTCGGCCATTGAATCGATGATTGAGGCTCTGGAAAGTCGGGTCCGGCACGAAACTGCGCCCTTTTTAGGTATCTGTGTCGGTATGCAGTTATTGGCCGATGCTGGCGTCGAACATGGGACGACCCAAGGTTTGGGCTGGATTGGCGGCACGGTGCGCGCGATTGAACCATCTGCTGATCTTAAAGTGCCTCACATGGGCTGGAACGATGTATCGCCTGCCACTGACGCGCCTCTAATCGACAAGGGCGAGGCCTATTTTCTGCACGGCTATCATTTCGATGTAACGGATCAGGCGGATATTTGCGCGGTAACAGATCATGGTGGCGAACTAGTCGCTGCCGTCGGCCGCGATAATATTATAGGGGTGCAGTTCCATCCCGAAAAAAGCCAAGCTTATGGAATCAACTTCCTCAAACGCTTTCTAGAGTGGCGCCCGTGACGGGAGATTTAGCATGATCGTATTTCCAGCAATCGACCTGAAGGGCGGCGAAGTTGTGCGTTTAGCCGAAGGCGATATGGACCGCGCCACCGTCTACGCCGACGATCCAGCAGCACAGGCTTTGTTATTCGCGGAACAGGGCGCAGAGTTTTTGCATGTTGTCGATCTTGATGGAGCCTTTGCCGGACGTCCCGAAAATGCCGAAGCCGTTGAGGGAATAATCGAAAATTTCCCAGGTTATATTCAACTCGGTGGTGGCATCCGCAATGTGCAAACTGTCGAGCGCTGGTTTGACATGGGCGTTGCACGCCTCGTCATTGGAACAGCGGCGCTTAAAGACCCGCAGTTTGTGAAAGATATGGCGCGCGAATTCGAAAATGGCATCGTCGTCGCTGTTGATGCGCGCGACGGATTTGTGGCGACTGAAGGTTGGGCCGAGACATCCGACATGCCTGTGGTTGATCTCGCGCGACGGTTCGAGGATGCTGGCGTTGCATCGATCCTGTTCACTGATGTCGGCCGAGATGGAATGCTCACAGGTTGCAATATCGAAGCTACGGTTGATCTGGCAAGGGCCGTGAAGATACCAGTTATCGCAAGTGGCGGGGTTAAGGGCATTGACGACATTCATATGCTTTCGCTGCATGCCAAGGACGGTATTGAAGGCGTGATTACAGGACGCGCGATTTATGACGGACGCCTTGATCTGGCGACTGCGATCGCGATGGCGAGCCGGACGTGACGGTCAGTATACGTGTCATACCTTGCCTCGATGTGGCAAATGGACGCGTCGTAAAGGGCGTAAATTTTGTAGACCTTCGCGATGCAGGTGATCCGGTAGAGCAGGCGCAAGCCTATGATTTGGCTGGTGCCGACGAATTATGTTTTCTCGATATCGGTGCAAGCCACGAAGGACGGGGCACGATCATTGATGTCGTTCGCCGAACCGCAGAAGTCTGCTTTATGCCCTTGACCGTGGGCGGAGGTGTAAGAAGTGCGGACGATGCCCGAGCTTTGCTGTTGGCGGGTGCGGATAAAGTGGCGGTAAATAGTGCAGCGGTTGCCCGTCCGGAAGTGGTGGCCGATATTGCTGAACGCTTCGGAAGCCAGTGCGTGGTTGCATCAGTCGATGCGCGGCGCAGCGGAGATCGCTGGGAAATATTTACCCATGGCGGCCGTAAGCCGACTGGCATTGATGCATTGGAGCACGCGGTTAAACTTGCCGATCTTGGCGCAGGAGAACTGCTGGTGACCAGCATGGACCGCGACGGAACACGCGATGGCTATGATTTGGAACTGACCCGGGCGATCGCTGATGCCGTGAATGTACCGGTAGTGGCCAGCGGCGGGGTAGGGAATCTGGATCATCTTGTCGAAGGTGTCCGCGAGGGGCACGCTAGTGCAGTGTTGGCAGCTTCGATATTTCATTTTGGCCAGCACAGCATTGCGGAAGCGCATGCTGCGCTGCGTTCGGCAGGTTTGCCGGCGCGCGGTTGATCACCAGCGTATTAATCGTGGAACAATTAGTCGACCGAGCACGGCACAGATAATCAACGCCAAGCTATACCACAGGCCAATATACACCACATTGTTGAACGGGCAGTGTATGTTATAGGCAAAGGCCCCGAGCCCGCCGGAAGCTAACCCAGTCAACCAACCTGCACGCTCAGGCGAAGTGGGAGCCCCCTTTCGCAACCAGAATATCATGGGCACTGCTGTCGCCAGTCCACCGACCAGGCTATATCCCATGCACCGCATGCCGGAATCCATTGCCGTAAAGGCTGGCCCGACGTCACCCGTAGTTGCCACAATTATAGCCGCCAGTGGGAAAAGGACCGCGGCCGCAAGTGCCATTTGCCAGCCATTTTGGCTGCGTCCTACGGCAGGGCTGGCCATTGAGGCGACTGAATGTGCGGTTGCCCCACCCAAAAGTAGCAATACTCCGGCACGGATCAAAAACATCTCATCCGGTTTCCCGGCTAAAAGATCGGCACGCATACCTTGAGACCAAATCACAACCGTAACGGCCACCACGGTCAGCAACGCAGAGACTAAGAGTGGAACCCTTGGGCGAAGCGGCTTTACTGGCTCAAGGTCCTGCACAAGTGCGGAAATATTGAAGTTGCTAGACATGTTATTCACTCTCGATCAGCGTGGCCAGCTTTTTGAGTCCACGGTGTATGTTCACTTTTACGAGCGGCTCAGACTGACCGCATCGCGCACAAGCTTCGCTAATGCTAAGGCCATCAATCTTGACTAGGCGGATGGCTAAGGCCTGCGCCTCTGGCAGTTTATGGAGAAGCCTGTCGATACTTATTTTGGCACCTACTTCATCCTCATGGCTGCCTTCGCTGTGCTGGTCCAGCAGTTCATCGGCGGCGTGACGGTAAGTTTGTCGCAAACGGTCGACCCAGCGATATCGTGCTATGGCGGCAAGCCAAGGTAGAAAAGGGCGAGATGGGTCGTAGCTGGCCCGCTTGCGATGTAAGGAAATCAAGGTGTCTTGAACCAAATCGTCCACAGCATCTTCTGCGATTTTATAGGCAAAGAAGCGTTTAAGCCAACGTCCCGCCTGTTCCAGAAGCACAGCATACGCCTGCTTGTCGCCCGATTGGGCGAGGCGCATCAAATCGCGCATTGTTTCTTCACGCGCAATCACGATGTTTGGAGCCGCGAACTACAATGGTAGAGAATCTGGTATATCTGCAATTTGGCACTCGATAGCTTTTGAATGGGCTGCGTCGTGGCGGGTATATATTCTTCTAACCCATAGTGGTATTTCAGGACACGAGGCTTGTCGCGCATAACACCGGTTCGATAGGGCCGCGACAATGGTTACAAGCATGAATTTTTTTATGGGCTTGTCCTTGACCCGTCACAAAAAGCTCCTATTTGGGCTTCGTTAGCACTCACCCTAATTGAGTGCTAACTGACATTCATTGCCGTCCCCCGCTTCCAAGTGGGCGTGGCGGGATGGCGAAACTATAAAAGGAAGGTTCAACATGGCATTTCGTCCGTTGCATGACCGTGTCCTCGTCCGTCGGGTCGAGGCCGAAGCAAAAACTGCTGGTGGGATTATCATCCCGGACAGCGCTCAGGAAAAGCCGCAAGAAGGCGAAGTCGTATCCGTTGGGTCGGGTTCGAAAGCTGAAGACGGCACCGTAACTCCGCTCGACGTAAAAGCTGGCGACCGCATTCTGTTCGGCAAATGGTCGGGCACCGAAGTCAAGATCGACGGTGAAGACCTGCTGATCATGAAGGAATCGGATATTCTCGGGATTGTTGGCTAACGCCAAACCAGTGTGAACATGCGCAGATTTCTGCGCTTTATTTAAAGGAATAATATCATGGCTGCTAAAGACGTGAAATTCGGCCGCGATGCGCGTGAACGCATCCTGCGCGGCGTAGACATCCTTGCCGATGCCGTAAAAGTTACGCTCGGCCCCAAAGGTCGGAACGTTGTTATCGACAAAAGCTTCGGCGCTCCTCGCATCACTAAGGACGGCGTTACTGTCGCCAAGGAAATCGAACTGAAAGACAAGTTCGAAAATATGGGCGCACAGATGATCCGCGAAGTGGCCTCCAAGGCTAATGATGCTGCTGGTGATGGCACCACGACGGCGACTGTGCTTGCACAAGCTATCGTTCGCGAAGGCATGAAGTCGGTTGCGGCTGGCATGAACCCGATGGATCTGAAGCGCGGCGTCGACCTCGCCGTGACCAAGGTTGTTGAAGACCTCAAGTCGCGTTCGAAGCCCGTTACCGGTTCGGCAGAAATCGCCCAAGTTGGTATCATTTCAGCCAATGGTGACATCGAAGTAGGCGAGAAAATCGCTGAAGCAATGGACAAGGTTGGCAAGGAAGGCGTTATCACCGTCGAAGAAGCCAAGGGCCTCGAGTTTGAACTCGATGTCGTGGAAGGCATGCAGTTTGACCGCGGTTATCTGTCGCCTTACTTCATCACCAACACCGAAAAAATGTCGGTCGAGTTGGAAAATCCCTACATTTTGATCCACGAAAAGAAGCTCAGCAATCTGCAAGCCATGTTGCCGATCCTCGAAGCCGTTGTTCAGTCGGGTCGTCCATTGCTGATCATCGCTGAAGACGTCGAAGGCGAAGCTCTTGCAACCCTCGTCGTCAACAAGCTTCGCGGCGGTCTGAAGATCGCCGCCGTTAAGGCTCCTGGCTTTGGTGATCGTCGTAAGGCGATGCTTGAAGATATCGCGATCCTCACCAAGGGTGAAATGATCAGCGAAGATTTGGGCATCAAGCTTGAGTCGGTCACGATTGGAATGCTCGGCCAAGCCAAGCGGGTCACCATCGATAAGGACAACACGACCATCGTAGATGGTTCGGGTGATGCCGAAGCGATCAAAGGCCGCGTAGAAGCTATCCGCGCGCAGATCGAAACCACCACCAGCGACTATGACCGTGAAAAGCTGCAAGAACGTTTGGCAAAGCTTGCCGGCGGTGTTGCTGTAATCAAGGTCGGCGGCGCAACCGAAGTTGAAGTTAAGGAGCGTAAGGATCGGGTTGACGATGCGCTTCATGCAACTCGCGCTGCGGTTGAAGAAGGCATCGTTCCTGGCGGCGGCACAGCTTTGCTATACGCCACCAAGGCTCTTGACGGCCTGAAGGGCGCAAACGACGACCAGACCCGTGGTATCGACATTGTTCGCAAGGCGATTGAAGCTCCGTTGCGTCAGATCGCGCAAAATGCGGGCCATGATGGCGCTGTTGTTGCTGGCAACTTGCTACGCGTCGGTGACCAGAACCAGGGCTTCAACGCTGCAACCGATACCTATGAAAATCTGGTAGCGGCTGGTGTTGTTGACCCGACCAAGGTTGTGCGTACTGCTCTGCAAGATGCCGCTTCGGTTGCTGGCTTGTTGATCACCACCGAAGCGACCATTTCGGACGCTCCTGAAGATAAGGCACCAGCCATGGGCGGCATGCCCGGTGGTATGGGCGGCATGGGTGGCATGGACTTCTAAGTCCAACCACTTCGGCGAGACAAATGAGAAGGGTCGGAGAGGAAACTTTCCGACCCTTTTTCTATCTCATACCGACATAATTCGCGGTGATAAAAAATGAGTCGCGATTGTGCGATTGCGAATAAGGGCTTTCTCAATTTGACGAATTGAGAAATAGTACGACATATAATATTGATATATATAAATATAATTTGAATTAAATTACCTATTGCGCTGCAAAATAAAAAGCGTATTCGCCGCCGCCCCACAACAGAGGTTTCCGGTCATGCAAAATGTGCATTCGGGTTCAGTTGATTCTCAAAACATTCATCAACATTCACTTGCCGCACTAACTATTGGCGCGATCGGTGTGGTATTCGGCGATATCGGAACCAGCCCACTTTATGCTTTTCGTGAGGCACTTCATCATAGCGCGCCAACCGGAGGCATACAGGAGGCAGCGATATTCGGCGTGCTCAGTTTGGCGCTTTGGTCACTCATATTGGTCGTTACCATAAAATATGTGATCTTTCTTATGCGCGCCGATAATGACGGCGAAGGCGGAGTTCTTGCTTTGCTGGCACTGGCGGGCAGGGGCATTGGCGGCCGAAAGGGAGCTGTCTTGGCTCTTGGCGCGATAGGCGCGGCTCTCTTTTACGGCGATGCAATAATCACTCCCGCACTTTCAGTGCTTTCTGCCGTTGAGGGAACGAAGACTATTCCCGGCATCGGCGAGGGTATTTCCCAGCAAACAATCATCAACATCACCATGGTCATACTGGTCGCGTTGTTTGCGATCCAATTTCGCGGGACCGCGATGGTTTCTAAACTTTTTGGTCCAATATGCGTTCTCTGGTTTGTGGCAATCGGTGCCTTGGGGCTTTTGCACATTTCCGATTATCCAGGCATCATCGGTGCCCTGTCGCCGCACCACGCGATCAGCTTTCTAGTGAACAATGGGATGGTCGGCTTGATCGTGTTGGGGTCTGTATTCCTGACCGTGACTGGTGCGGAAGCGTTAACTGCCGACATGGGTCATTTCGGACGCTTTCCCATCCGCTTGGGCTGGTTCCTGCTGGTGTTTCCTGCGCTTGCCCTAAACTACTTCGGCCAAGGCGCCTTTGCGATGGCGGCTTTGGAGCAGGCGCGTGTTGCAGGTTTGCCTTTGGAGACCCAAGACTGGTTTTTCCTGATGGCTCCCGAAGCGGTGCGCGTTCCGATGATCGTTCTGGCTGGTCTCGCAACTATTATTGCGAGCCAAGCGGTAATCACCGGCGCCTATTCGCTAACTCAACAGGCAATACAGCTCGGCTTGCTGCCGCGTATGAAAATCGTTCAAACCTCGCCGGGTAGTGCGGGGCAGATATACATTCCGGCTATAAACTGGATGCTTTTGTTCGGCGTGTGGCTGTTGGTTGTGCAGTTCCGCAATTCCTCCGCCATGGCGTCGGCTTATGGAATCGCCGTAACAGGGACGATGGTCGTAACCACCTGTCTGGCGTTTGTTGTGGTCCATAAGCTTTGGAAATGGAGCCTATTAAGATCCCTGTTTGTGATCGTACCGTTTCTTGCGATCGACATCATCTTTTTTGGCGCCAATGTCTTGCGTGTCGTCGACGGAGGATGGGTCCCGCTTGCTGTAGGTGCACTGATTTGCCTTGTGATCTGGATTTGGGTTCGCGGTAAACGTCTGATCGATACGAAGGAAAATGAAGGCGCTATGACGCTTGCGGAACTTGGCAAGTCGCTTTCTAAAAGCAATGTCGCTCGGGTCGAGGGTACAGCGGTATACTTGACTGCAAATCCTGAAGGCGTGCCCGGCACGATATTACACAATCTGAAGCACAACCGAGTGCTACACGAGCGCAATCTGGTCCTCACCGTTCGCACTGCTGGGGTCCCGCATGTTCCGGAGGAAGAACGGTCTTCGTACGAAAAGGTCGATGCAAATTTCGCCCGTATTGTGCTTCGCTATGGTTTCATGGATGCTCCGGACGTACCGCAGGCGCTCGCCCGCGCAATCCCGAAGTCGGACGCACCGATCAATGATATGACCACTAGCTATTTCGTAGGCCGGAACGTGCTTTCCGCATCGAAAGACGAAGGCTTACCGTTCTGGCAAGATATTATTCTGATCTTCCTGCAACGCAATGCACATAATCCTGCGGAGTTTTTCCACATACCATCCAACAGAATCGTCGCGCTCGGCGGGCAGGTCGTGGTTTAGAACAAGCAGGGCGGGGCAAAACATCCCCGCCTTCGCTTTGCGCTTTTCCAAGACAATGGCTTGATTTGAAGATAGAGCTTCACACATGTCCCGCCTTGTCCTGTTCAACAAGCCCTTCGGTGTTTTGCCCCAGTTTACCGACAACGGGTTGGCCGGGTCCTCACGCCCCACATTGTCCGACTATATCAACATTGACAGCGTCTACCCAGCGGGTCGCCTCGATATGGATAGCGAAGGACTGATGTTGTTGACCGATGACGGTCGGTTACAGGCCCGCATTTCGGATCCTAAATTCAAAATGCCGAAGCGTTATCTGGTTCAGGTCGAAGGCATTATCACCGATGCAGCTTTGGCCGCATTGCGGTCCGGCGTACGGTTGAAAGATGGGGTAACACGTCCCGCCGAAGCGGAGCAGATTGCGGACCCTGACCTATGGCCGCGTGATCCGCCGGTGCGGTTTCGCAAGACCGTTCCTGATTGCTGGATAAGCCTGACCATTCGCGAGGGTCGAAACCGGCAGGTTCGGCGCATGACTGCAGCTGTTGGATTTCCAACACTCAGGCTCATCCGCTGGTCAATCGGAGACTGGTCAGTGGAAGGACTGGGACAGGGTCTTTCCCGCGTTATAGAGGTTTAGACGATCGGGCGGGGAATACGTTTTCCTTTAGTCCGGCTTGTTAGATGATACGCGCCACATCGGTCGCATCGGTAGATGCGCAATGGGACGCCGCCTTTAAGCGATGCGGATTGGGCATCATCTTGCGCATGAAAGCTTCTCTTTCTTATACACACACTTAGCCGCGTGCGCATTTTAACTTTGTTCCCGTCCGTCTAACGCGATGCTACCTTGATTAATCAGCGCGGTAATAAGCTGCTGTAACGGCTCGTTGGGAACTTCTTGGGCAGGCAATTCTGTAGTGTCGGCTCTGCACAAATTCTCTGCAAAGGTTGCACATGAATCTTCGCAGTGGAAAGAAGTGCCATCGACGAATAGCAAAATCGTTGCGTCATCTTGCCTAAGAAACGAAAACCGGCTTGCCGGATTGCGCGACACGAAAACCCCCGCCTTCAGTTGAGCGGATATATCTGTTTCGCTCACCAGATCTTCCGGCGACCAGTCAATTTCGGGATATTTGCGGGTGCTGCTGTAGCTGCCAAACCAACGGGCAAAATACGACCGGTCCTGCAGTTTTTCGATGGCCAGCCGATGTAACTTATCCAAAGCAGCGCTTGAAATTTCTCCTGGATTTTCCTGAGTTGCCAGTTCGGGATCAGCGTAGCGGTCATCATCTTCCATTTCCGCGACCAGATCGTCGACAAAATGGGTGAGCAATTCGCTGCGTGAAGGTGCGCGAAAGCCGACGGAATAGGTCATACAGTCATCTCCCACGGCAACGCCATCATGCGCAATGCGGGGCGGGACATAGAGAATGTCGCCCGGTTCCAGCAACCATTCGTCGGTCGCGTGAAATTCTGCCAGAAGTCGCAGTTCATCATGCGGCACGAGCGGGCTTTGGTCGTCACACAACTGGCCGACGCGCCAGCGTCGGCAACCGTTCCCCTGGATCAGGAAGACGTCATATTGGTCATAGTGCGGCCCGACTCCTCCGCCATCGGTGGCATAGCTGACCATGACATCGTCGATCCGCCAGTTGGGAATGAAGCGAAACGGCGCGATCAGGGCTGCAACTTCGGGGATATGATGGTCGACCGCCTGTACCAGTAAGGTTGAAGGCTCCTGGCCGAGCCGGGCAAAACGCGCTTCGGCTAAGGGGCCATGTTCTACGGCCCAACTTCCTTGCGCACCCACCACCAGACGGGATTCTACCTCCGCTTCACAAGCCAGACCTGCTAGTTCATCCGGCTCAAGCGGGTTTTGCCATGCATCCCATGGATTACGTATCAGTAACGGCTTTTTCTGCCAGTAATCGCGCAGGAACAATGCGCTATCAAAATCCTTCAAAACCATAATCATCCTGACGCCTTAGGGCGTTGCAATATCGGGAAATAGGGTATCAGCCGCCTGTACTTCGGCGTTGTGAAGCGAAGCTTTCCGCCGTCATCAACAAGGTTTCGAGGTCGGCAGGGCTTATGTCAAATGTCTCATTTGTGTGCGCAAGCGCCAGCTCGATATCTTCACGGAACAATGCTGTCGGTAATGGGGCTGGGGTTTCAATCACGCGATGGGGATAGCTATGCCCAGAAATGAGATGGAACAGATATCCAGCAAGCACTAGTGCCGCGGAATTGGCCGCAACAAGTGTTACAGGATACATATAGCCTGCGGCGATCACGGCATCACTGCCAATAATAGCGGTAACAGCAACCGCTCCGCTTGGCGGATGGAGACAGCGCAGCAGCGACATGGCCAATATGGCTACAGCGACCGCTAAACCAACAGCTAGCATCTGATCGGGAACGAGATGCGCCACTGTTACGCCAACCGCTGCCGACAGGACATTGCCGCCAAACACGGGCCAAGGCTGCGCTAAGGGGCTTGCGGGTACGGCAAAGACCAGAACCGCAGATGCCCCGATCGGCGCAATAAGAAATGGGAGGGCGGGCCACATATTCTGAACACCCAGCCCAGCAATTGCCGCGATGAATACTCCTAGTCCAGCACCCAAACAGGCAATCAGCCGATCATTCAGGCGGGCCCCCGCCATTTTGGGTACAAATAATCGAAAGGAAAAGGTGCGTTCCGGCTGCACAGTTCAGCCGGACATCTTCATCAGCATTTCGCCCATTTTCTGGTGGAGCATGTTCACCGCTTTCAACGGGCGGACCATCACCTTAAAATGGGTGATCAGTCCGTCGTCGTCACAACTGATCATGTCGATTCCGTTGATCGCAATCCCGTCAATGACCGTTTGAAATTCGAGGATAGCCGAGTTTTCACGATGCCATTCCCCGACATAGGCAAAATCGCTGTTGCCAAGCGTATGCCCGGCGGCGGCCAGATATTTGGCGGTGATCGCTTTGCCTAATTGCGGTGTGTGAACCACCGGGCTTTCGAAAATGCAGTCGTCATGCAGGATTGCCGCGATCGTGTCGACATCGCGCGATAGGGCAACCTTGTGCCAGATTTCAGCCGGGTTATGCGCCATATTCAATATCCCAGATCCAGATTTACGAGGGGTTCCAGCTTCTCGCCCTTTCGGTAGCGTTCCAGATTCTCGAAAAAGCGTGTGGCTGATCGTAAAAACATCTTGTCCTGCGCTCGTCCCGAAAGATGCATTGTGACATGGGCATTGTCGAGCGTCCATAAGATGTGATCGGCGGGCAAGGGTTCCGGCGTCGTGACGTCGAGGAAAGCGGCGGCGATTTGTTTGTCCTGCAACGCCTTTACCAACGCATTTTGTTCAACGACTGAGCCACGGGCAATATTTATAAGGACAGCGCTTTGCTTCATCGCTGCCAACTCGTCCGCTCCGATCATATCGTCGGTCTCTGCGGTGGCAGGAACGGCAAGAATGACCCAGTCAAATTCGCCCAAACGCGCACGCCATGCGTCGGGTGCAAGGCTCGTTGGCCCCGGTGTACGGCGCACGATGGTGACATCGACCCCAAAAGGCCTTAGTCGCTCCTCGATCAACTTGCCGATCGCGCCATAGCCCAGCAGCAACGCCTTGGAGCCATAGAGTTCGACCTTGCCCGGCGAATCTTGCAACCATTCGTGGCGTTCCTGCGCACGGACGACGTCTCGATAACCCTTCGCCACCGTCAGCATTCCCATCACCACATATTCGGCAATGGTAATCGCATTAATGCCCGCGCCGTTGGTGACCATGCAGCCTTGTTTCTTAAGTTGGGCCAAAGGCATGCCATCGACACCGGCATAGATGGAGTTGAGCCATTTCATCTGCGTGGCGGCCCCGATAACAGCGGCCATATCGGCCTTGTCATACATGTCGAACCATCCGATTTCGGCCATAGGAGCCAATTCCAATGCCTCGTCTTTGGACATGAACCAGTGCGGCTCCACCCATTCAGGGAGGCGGGGTTCAATCAATGGACGGACGAGGCCAGCCATTACGAGTTTGGTTTTGGTCAACGCCAGAAAGCCTTCCATGCCACGAAGAAAAGGAACGGGATGCCCACCAGATCGACCATTGCAATGGTCTTCAACGGTTTTGGGCTATCATTCAGGAAATAGAGTGCAAGAAAGGAGAGCATGCTAATGCCGGTCACCACCACGGCGGCACGCCGTGGTTGGTTGTCGAACGCCGACCAAAGGCAGAGTGCGAATACTGCAACGAACAACGCGGCGCGGTGGTGCATTAAAAGGAAAAGCGGATCGGAGTTGTCCAGGCGATATAATGTTGTGAGAGTAGCCGGCCTGAAAAATGCGAGGGCGGGCGTGGCATGCACCGCAGCAAGAACAAGCCATGCAATCTTCAGCATCATATATCCAGCTTCCAATCCCACCCCAGGGGGTCGCCGTCCATAACTTCCACGCCCTTTGCAATCAGGTCATCGCGGATCGCGTCAGAGCGGGCGAAGTCCTTGGCCGCGCGGGCTTCTTTGCGGGTGGTGAGGGCGGCTTCGATTTCCTCTTCGGTGATGAGGGTGGATTTTGGGCGAACGCGAAGATCGGCGCGTTTCGTTGTCAGCAGTGCGAGGCCCAGCACATTATCCATCTGAGCGAGTGCCAACAACTTTTGTCCTGTATCGACCTTTTTCATAGCCAGCAGGTCTTCTAGAGCCGTGAGGGCCTGGGCTGTGTTGATGTCTTCCGAAATGGCGTTGGTGAACCTTTCGAATAGATCGCTAATCCGCTTGTCATCTATGGTTGTTGCGGGTTGTTCGACTTGCAGTGTCGAGCTAGCCATCACCATCCGCTTCAACCGCACAAACGCCGCTTGCAATCCTTCCCAGCTAAACTCCAACTCGCTGCGATAATGTGCCTGCAAGCACATCAGGCGATAAGCGAGGGGGTGGAAGCCTTTATCGATGAGCAATTGCACGCGTAAAAACTCGCCTGATGATTTGGACATCTTGCCGCTGCGTTCGATCAGGAAGTTATTGTGCATCCAGATCTTTGCGCCGCTGTGGTCGCCGCCGCACCGCGCCTGATTCTGCGCAATTTCGTTCGGGTGGTGGATTTCGCGGTGGTCGATGCCGCCGGTGTGAATGTCAAAGGGCAGACCCAACAACGCTTCGGACATGACCGAACATTCCAGGTGCCAGCCCGGCGCGCCTTTGCCCCAAGGACTGTCCCATTCCATCTGCCGCGTTTCCCCGGCGGGCGTCTTGCGCCAGATGGCGAAATCGGCGGCGTGGCGTTTGCCTTCGACTTCTTCGATGCGACCTTCGCCGTCCTCGGTTTTGGCGCGCGCCAGAGCGCCATAATTGGCGACCGTCGATGTATCGAAGTAGAGGCCGCTTTCCAGTTCATAGCAATGCTTGTCCGCTATGCTTTTCGCGAATTCGATCATCGCGGGCACATAGTCGGTGGCAATCGACCAGTGCGCAGGCTGCCGGATATTGAGCGCTTTGATGTCTGCCCAATAGGCTTCGGTATAATGCTTTGCGATATCCCAGATGGATTGGGCTTTCTCGGCCGCCATCTTCTCCATTTTGTCTTCACCGGCGTCCGCGTCGTCGGTCAGATGGCCGACATCGGTGATGTTGATGACATGGGTCAGCTTATAGCCGGCATAGGTCAGCACGCGGCCCAGAGTATCTGCAAACACATAAGCGCGCATATTGCCGATATGGGGATAGTTATAGACGGTAGGGCCGCAGGTATACACGCGCGCCTCGCCAGAATGGACGGGGACAAAGGGTTCAAGTTGCCGGGTGAGGCTATTGAAGAGGCGCAATTCAGTCATAGGGTGGCGATGCTGGAATTACATGAATAGGTCAACCCACCGTCACTCTGAACTTGTTTAAGGGTCCTGTTTGGCTTGCAGCGACGGTGAACAATAAGATACTGAAACAAGTTCAGCATGACAGCTTTCGTATTTAGAAACCTTCCCAACGGATGGCCTGACCGATCTCCACGCGCGGAACTGTGAAGTTGTTTATTGGGGCGTCGGCATCGCGATAGCCGATAGCCATACCGCAGAAGAAAATATGGTCGTCGTCAATATTCAGCAGTTCACGCATATAGGTGCCGTACATAGCCCAGATTTCCTGCGCGCAACTGTCCAGGCCTTCCTCCCGAAGCAGCAGCATCACGGTCTGTAACCACATACCCATGTCTGACCATTGGGGCGGACCCATATATTTGCGAGTGTAGGTGAATAACTGCACGGGTGCGTCGAAGCTGTCCCAATTTTTCATCATCTGCGCGACACGGCCTGCGCCATCTTCGCGTGCAAGGCCCAGGGCGTCGAACATGGCCTTTCCGACACCGCGGCGCTGATCCTCGTAACGGCCTTCCAGACTCTTGGGGTAAATATCATATTCATGCCCTTCGCCCATGGGAGCGGTCGCTGCCTTTGCCTTGATCTTGGCGGTCAGGTCAGCAAGCGGCTGCCCGGTAAGGATGACGGCGTTCCAGGGTTGTGTATTGCCGCCGGATGGTGATCGCTGCGCCTTTTGAAGTACGCGCTGGAGGGCATCTTGCGGCACGGCTGTGGGAAGAAACTGCCGGATCGAACGGCGGGTTGCGACGGCTTCGGTTACGTTCATGGCAATTGCTCCAATGATTTAATCGGTCGATTAATTCATGCCATGTGTGTCGCGAAAGGCAAGCCTATTCCTCGTCAAACAACCCGGCTAGTTGCTCGATCATGGTGCCGCCCAATTGTTCGGCGTCCATGATGGTCACGGCGCGGCGGTAGTAGCGCGTTACGTCATGGCCGATGCCGATTGCGACCAATTGCACAGGGGACCGTGTTTCGATCATTTCGATGACCTTGCGCAGATGCTGTTCCAGATAGCCACCATGGTTGACGGACAAGGTGCTGTCGTCGACCGGCGCACCGTCGGATATCACCATCAATATGCGGCGGTCCTCGGCGCGGGCGATCAGGCGGTTGTGGGCCCAGAGCAGGGCTTCGCCGTCGATATTCTCCTTCAGCAACCCTTCGCGCATCATCAGGCCGAGGTTGCGCTTGGCGTGGCGCCATGGTTCATCGGCTTTTTTGTAGATGATGTGACGCAGGTCGTTGAGGCGGCCCGGCATGGGCGAGCGGCCCGAGGCGAGCCAGTCTTCGCGGGCTTGTCCGCCTTTCCACGCGCGGGTTGTAAAGCCCAATATCTCCGTCTTCACGCCGCAACGTTCAAGTGTGCGCGCTAAGATATCGGCGCTGATGGCGGCAATACTTATCGGACGGCCGCGCATCGATCCGCTATTGTCGAGCAACAGGGTCACGACAGTATCGCGGAAATCGGTTTCGCGCTCGACCTTGTACGATAGGGAGCTTCCCGGGGACACAACGACACGGGCCAGACGCGCGGCGTCCAGCATGCCCTCTTCCTGATCGAAGTCCCAACTGCGGTTTTGCTGCGCCATCAGGCGGCGTTGCAGGCGGTTCGCGAGCTTGGTGACCACCGATTGCAGGTTCGACAATTGCTGGTCGAGATATGCACGAAGGCGGTTCAGTTCTTCTTCGTCGGCCAGTTCGGTCGCGGTGATCGTCTCGTCATATTTGGTCGACCAGATTTTATAGTCGCTCTGCGGCAGATGGTCCCAGTTGCGCCGTTGCGGGGTGACGGGCTGCATCCCGTCGTCGCCCATTTCGCCGTCGGCGCTGTCTTGGTCGTCCATGTCCTGGCTGTCATAGTCAGCTTCGGATTCTTCACCTTCGCCGTCCTGGGGTTGCGCGCGGGCTTCGGATTGGCCGGCTTCCCCTTCGCCATCGTCTTCGCTTTCCCCGTCTTGCTCCTGCTGGTCATCGGAATCATCGCCGCCGTCGTCGGCATCGGACGGGTCGATGTCGCCTTCGGTGAGATTGAGATGCTCCAGCATGCTTTGTGTCAGTGCGGCGAAGGCGGTTTGGTCGTCGAGTGCGAGGCCGAGGGCATCAAGATCGCCGCCCGCCTTTTCTTCGATCCAGCCACGGAGCATGTCGACACCCGGCGCGGCGCTTTCGGGCACCGCTGCGCCGGTCAGCCGTTCCCGCACGATGAGCGACAGCGCCGTGGAAATTGGCACTTCGTCCGCCGATTGCGCGCGGCTGATCGGGTCTGTGCGGAGCTTCAGGTCGAGAGAATGGGCAAGATTTGCCGCCACACCCGCCATATTGCGCGAACCCAGAGCTTCGACCCGGGCGTTTTCTACGGCGTCAAAAGCCGCCCCGGCAATGGCTTCGGATGGACGCAAGGCTGCGTGGCGGGCGGCGTTATGGTGCTTGAGCTTCAGCGCAAAACTGTCTGCAAAGCCACGGGCTTCGGCCACTTGTTCCGGCGGCAAAAGACGGCCGGGCATCGGAACCTTGAAATTTTTGCCAGCCTGGGTCGGCGCATCGGCGGTAAAGGCAAGCTCGACCTCCGGCTCATGCGCGATGGCGCGCGCTGTGCCGGTCAGCACCTGTTTGAATTGTTCCAGCGGGGATTCGTTTGCCATTATTCAACCACCCGTTTGCATGCTGTTGCCACCTGTTCTTTGGTGACCTTTCCAACGGATTTGAGCTGAAACACATGCGCGTTTGGTGTTGCGATGCGCTCGCTGCGTGTTCGTGCTCCGTTGACGGCGGCGGCGAAGTCTTCGCACGCAGCGATGCTGCGGAGAAAATCGCTGTGACCACTGCCTCCGCTCGTAACATCGGTGGTGTCGATGATCGTGAAACCGGTTTTGCTTGGCTGCGTTTCATATTTTGTTTTGGTGGCAAAGCAGCGCGCGGCTTGACCTTTTGCCACGAGTTCCTTCGCCTCAAACGGGTTGAAGCAATAGGGCGAGCCAAGACGCGGGTAGCCGTGCAACGCACGCGACACGGCCAGCGCCTTATCGTTGAGCGACGCGTAAACGGTGATACGCCGGTCATTATTCACGCGCCGGGCGGCCAGAACCTCTTCGGCAATATCGCGTTCAAAATCTTCACGATCAATATCGGGTGAGGCGAGGATGATATTGGAAATGTTGCTGGCGTCGGCATTGGTCGAGGTCCTGTCGACATATTCTACCGCCGGTATCACCAATCGCGCGCCGAGGGAGTGGGACACGATGACGATTTCCTTCACCCACTCCAACCTTGCCAACTTGGTGAGGAAATTGCGGAAATTACGCTCGTCCCAATACATGTTGGTTTCATCCACCGCATAGCTGAGCAATTCGCCCTGCGAAGGCCAGCTATACTGGATGATCGGCCCGTCAAATTGCGAAAGGGCGGCAATCTGTACCGTGTCCTTCGCTGTCGAGGGAAAAGTCTCCCGATAGCCATGCACATAGAGGAGCACACGTCCTTTCCGTAGATTAGCCGCGTCGCGCAGTCCGCTCCACCAGTCCGCTTCGGGTTGGAATGCCAACGGAACAATTGTCTGCTTTTTGCCCTTTGATGGCTTGATCATCTCGGGCGGCGCAAAACGTGCGTAACGGACCCGGTCAGTGCGGTGATTTGTCAACGACACATTTTCGCCAAGGCAATCCGGCAGGCGGCTTGTTACCGCGAAATAATCCTTGCCCGCTATCGCACCAGCGTCGCTTTTGTCAGGATTGCAGCGCGGATTCTCTACCAATTGGCTATGTGGAATGTCGCCATATTCGACAGCAACGCCACAGCCCGAAAGCACCAGCGGTGCGAGTAAAATGGCTGAAAAGCGCCCCATCATTTTCCTTTTGGATTTGCCGCGCGCCAATCTTTTACGGCCTTCAATGCACCGGATACATGGCCTTTGACGCTGAGTTCCGAATAGGCAAACAGGATCTTGCCGTCCGGCGCGATCACATAGGTTGTGCGGTTCGAACCACCCATAACCGGTAGGCTGACGTCATAGGCTTTGATCACTGGCTTGGACGCGACACCCACCGTAAATTTGTTACGGCAGGCCTCCACCGAAAATTTCTTCAATGTATCGATCTTGTCGGCAGACATACCAATGATCGACGCCCCATAGGCAGCAAAATCGTCAGCTGCTTCGGAAAACTCATGTGCCTCAACTGTGCAGCCCGAAGTGAATGCCTTGGGGTAGAAGTAAAGGACCACCGGTCCTCGTTTCAAAGCCTTGTTGAGATTATAGGTGTAGGTATCGCCCGCGAGAACAGCCTGTGTGGTAAAGTCCGTTGCACGCACACCAGGTTTTAATGCGCCGAAAGCAGGTGCGGTTACGAGGGTGAGGGCGATAATGAGGGCGAGACGTTTCATGTTTTGCTCCTGAAGCAACTCTTGGGGGAAATGCCCCTTAAACTAGCTGGATTTACCAACCACGCTTTCCGGCAAATCTTTGCCGAAAACACGCTGGTAATATTCCGCAACGAGAGCACGTTCCGCTTCGTCACATTTGTTCAGGAAGGATAGGCGGAACGCAAAGCCGACATCCTTAAAAATGGCTGTATTCTGGGCCCAGGTGATGACGGTCCGAGGGCTCATGACAGTCGAGATATCGCCGTTGATAAAACCCTGACGCGTCAGTTCTGCGACCTTGACCATATTGGCCACGCTTTCCGCGTCGGTACCCGATGCCTTGGCAAGAACAATCTCGCTTTCGACCTGCGCCGGCAAATAGTTGAGACCGACCACGATGTTCCAGCGATCCATCTGGCCCTGGTTGATTGCCTGCGTGCCATGATACAAGCCGCTCGTATCGCCAAGGCCGACCGTGTTTGCCGTGGCGAAAAGCCGGAAATAAGGATCAGGCCGGATGACCCGATTCTGGTCGAGAAGGGTCAATTTGCCTTCGGTTTCGAGAACACGCTGGATTACGAACATGACGTCTGGACGTCCTGCATCATATTCGTCGAATACCAATGCGGTGGGCGTTTGAAGCGCCCATGGCAGCAAACCTTCGCGGAATTCGGTAACCTGCACGCCGTCGCGCAAAACAATTGCGTCGCGACCGATCAGGTCGATACGGCTGATGTGCGCATCAAGGTTGATCCGGATACACGGCCATTTTAAGCGAGCAGCCACCTGCTCGATATGGGTCGATTTTCCTGTGCCGTGATAGCCTTGCACCATCACACGGCGGTTATGTGCAAATCCCGCCAAAATCGCCAAGGTTGTGTCGGGATCAAATACATAGCTGTCGTCGGTGTCGGGTACACGTTCATCCGCAACGGAAAATGCGGGGCATTCCATATCCACATCGATGCCAAACATTTCGCGCACGCTGATTGTTTTATCGGGTGCAGCAAGAATGGTCGCATCGCGGCTGTCAGGCTGGATATTAGGAATGTCGGTCATGCAAATTCTCGTCAAATGAAAGCAGGAGATGTTTTAAGGTGCGTATAGGCCGCAATCACGTCTTGCAAAGCCTTTTCATAAGACCTGTTCCCGCCATTTTTGTCAGGGTGATAGGCACGCACCTTTTCGGAATAGGCTGAACGCAATGCACGCCTGTCGGCATCTACGCCAAGCCCTAGCGTCTTTAGCGCGCTTCGGTCTTGCGGGGAGAGTATCTGGCCATCGGCGCGCTCCTTCGGCATGCGTTCGCGAAAACGAGCGGAAATGGCATCAAGAGGGTCTTTGAAGTCGGCCCATTTGGGTGGCGAATCGGCTCCGGCAGTTGCGCGGAATGCCCGCGTTTCGGACGGCCAGACATTAAGCGGGCTTTGTGCCTCCAAAATCTCCTCCATCGTCATTCCGTCAAACCAGTTGTAGCCTGCGTTAAATTCGCGAACATGGTCGAGGCAGAGATATTGATAGTCGCCCGGGCCGTTGGGCGATGCAGCTTGTCCATATGGGTTTGGCGCGCGAAATTCGCCGGTTTCGTTACAGCCAGGATAGTTACAAGGGCGGCGTGACCCGCGCACGCGGCCGTGGAATCTGTCGTGCGATCGATCGGAAGCCATGATTTCCCTTGGCGAAAAACGTCCCATATGGGAAGAGTTCGGAATGAAAAAAGGACCTGCACAATTGGAAATGGAGCAGCTGCTGACCGCAGCGTTCTCACCCACACTCCTTGTCGTGACGAACGATAGCGCGAAGCATCACGGCCACAGCGGGGACGATGGGTCAGGAGAATCGCATTTTACGATTGAAGTTCAAAGTGAAGCATTTTCCGGGATTGGCCGGGTTATGCGACAGAGAATGGTCAATAAGGCATTGGGGGATATTCCGGGCACACGTGTGCACGCCCTTGCGATCAAAGCGACGGCGCCTGACGATTGAATGTCACGCCATGTAACGGAATGCCCTTGCTTATAAAGGCTTTCTTGGCATAGTCTCCAGTTATCCGGATTAGCAGGCTTGTCCTGACTAGGGTCGCAGCCGGGGAAATGGGGGGGTTGATGCTTTCGCGCACCTATCGGCCGTCAGCTGATCTGGCACCCTATATCCGCCGCTTTTATGTATTTGAGGCGCCGTTACCCGACGGGGCCGTTGTCGAAGATTTCCTGCTCGCGGAAACCGCATTTGTCCGATGCCTTTTGCGCGGTGACTGGTCGGCCGAAACCAAGCCCGGTGAATGGAACACAGCTGGAAATATCGTTTTTTTTGGTGCCAACAGCGGCCCATTGAAAGTGCGTGTAAAAGGCGGCTTTGCTGTCACAGGTTTCGCTATTCGTCCGAGCGGATGGCATGCTCTGTTTCCGGATCCGCATAATCTGCTCGCTGACGATATGCGCCCACTTCAACAATTATGGGGTGATCTGGCCGACAAGATGATTGAAGGTGTAGTGCAGGCGACTGACGACAAAGGCCAGTTGGATGCCATGGAAAATTGTATCCGTGAGCGGCTAAAAATGTTTCCGGGCCATTTGCCCGACCCTCAGATGGCGCAGTTTGAAATCATTGCGCGTACCGATAGTACCATTCGGATCGAGGATGCCGCGGCTCAACTGGGGTTGTCGGCCCGTCAACTGGAACGACGTTGTCTCGCTGCCTTTGGCCTTTCGCCAAAGGCCATCCTTCGGCGTAGCCGTTTTTTGGATGCCGCAACCGCATTGCGCGGTTTCAGTAGCCCGAGTGAGGTTGAGTTAGGTGCGCTGCGCTATTATGACCAATCGCATATGAACCGGGAATTCCGGCGATATACGGGGATGACACCACGGGTGTTTGCCAATGCCGCAACACCATTGCAAACTGCCGGCTTAAAGCTGCGTGAAGAAAGCCGGTATGAAGATTAGGGGTCGGGTCGCATTGACCATCCCGACTTGACAATTCAGGGCAGGTCACAGCATCCTAGGGTTATGCTGACAATCACACCGACCACCCACGATCTTGGTGCTTTTGAAGTCCGCCGAACACTGCCGAGCAAAGCGCGCACGATGGTTGGACCCTTCATCTTCGTCGACCAATTCGGGCCTGCGCACTTCGATATCGGTGCCGGGATGGATGTACGTCCGCATCCGCATATCAATCTGGCAACGGTTACTTATCTGTTCGAAGGGGCGATTGATCACCGGGACAGCTTAGGCACATTTGCTACTATTCGCCCGGGTGCGCTCAATCTCATGACGGCGGGCAGAGGAATTGTGCACAGCGAGCGTACCCCATCACCCGAACGCTCCACCGGATCGCCCATCTCGGGAATGCAAACATGGCTGGCCTTGCCTGATGGCAAGGAGGAAATTGATCCGGCCTTTGAGCATATAGCCAAAGAAAATTTGCCCCTCGTGGAGACTGACAATGTGTCAGCGCGGGTTATCATGGGGTCTCTTTGGGGTGCAACGGCACCCACGACCCAGCATGCCGAAACGATTTACGCAGACATTTTGATGAACGCGGGCGCGACGATTCCTATCGATGCTGAAGCGGACGAGCGTGCTATTCTGGTCGCTCTGGGACATGCCAGCCTCGACGGTGAAGCCTTGGAGCCGCGCAGTCTGTATGTTTTGCAGCCGGGCCAGCCGATGACTTTGCGCGCGGACAGCGATTGCCGCGTAATGCTTTTAGGCGGCGAAGGTTTTGCCACTCCGCGGCATGTGTGGTGGAATTTTGTGTCGTCGTCACGCGACAGGATCAATCAAGCCAAATCCGACTGGAAAGCCGGTAACTTCCCGCTTGTTCCCGGTGACGATAAGGAATCCATTCCTATTCCTGAAGTTCCCTTGACCAGAAGCAGCTGAGTTGCCGATTTTTTACAATCAAAATGGACATAATTCTGTTTGAAGCGTTATGGCGATGCAGATTTCCTATCGCTTACAGAAGGTTAAAACCCGAATGACCGAACTCTCCCACCGCCGTCTTTCTTTGTCGACGGGCATAGAAATGGATGCCTATACCGCAGGCGATCCGTCAAACCCGGCGATTATATTTCTTCATGGTTTCCCCGAATCGCATCGTACATGGCGGCATCAAATTGGGGCCTTTTCGGACCGGTTTTACTGTATTGCGCCGGACCAACGCGGCTATCGTGGCACCTCCAAACCGCAGGACGTTGATGCCTATACTGCCGATAAGTTGACTGCAGACATATTCGCATTGGCAGACGCGCTAGAGGTGCAGAACTTTATCATTGCAGGGCACGACTGGGGCGGTGCCATTGCATGGAGTGTCGCGCTTAACGGTCAAGCAGGTGGGTTTAATCCTGCGTGGGCCGGTAGGGTGACGCGGGCGATTATTGCCAACGCGCCGCATCCCTATCTGTTTCAGCGATTGATGATCACGGACATGACCCAGCGCGCTGCAAGTCAGTATATCCGAGCTTTCCGGGACCCCGCCAACGACGCGCTGGTGCGTGAAAAAGGACTGACGGGGCTTCTGCTCGAGACCATTAAATGGGATAAGCCCAGCGCTATGGAGCCTAGCGAACGCGCGGCCTTGCTTGCGGATTGGGAAGACAGGGATGCGTGTTTCGGCATGCTCAATTGGTATCGTGCATCTGCACTTTATGTTCCGGCAATGGATGAAGATGCGGAATTGCCGGCTTTCGCCGCTGGGGCATTTCCGCAATTGACTATCCCGACCCTAGTGGTGTGGGCGATGGACGACCTTGCCTTGCCCGCGAGCAATATAGAGGGGATTGAAAAACTTGTTCCCGCTGTTGAGATCGAGCCCGTTTACGATTGCGGCCATTTCGTAATTTGGGAAAAACCCGAGGCGGTTAATGCCGCAATGGAACGGTTTTTAGCTTAAGTCTAATTTTCTAGCCACTCGACCCACGTGCCGTGGGCTTGGGCTTCGGCAAGAAGATGCCACTGCGGCGGCCCGGGCCAATAGCGTATTTGCAGTTCATGTTTGAATGTTTCGCGGTTCGTTTCCAGCATCATCCAAACGAGCGGGCGTTCGGCTGTTGCGTTCCGTCCATGGGCTTCAATCGCGTCGGTAATAGCGGCACGGCGTTCGGCTGGGATATATTGCCAGACAATGCTGTGGTTGAAAACGCGCGCCACACCCGCATCCTGAGGTGCCGATAGCCTTTTCAAAACCCAGTCTAGCGCATCAGATTTGACAACATCTGGTCGTTTCTGCGCAGCGAGCAGGATGGCTGCGTCCATTCGCTCCAGCCTTCCCGCATTTTCCGGCCAAACATAGCTTTTGACACGTAATGCGGCGTCAGAATCGGACAGGTCAACTGGGGATTGGTCACAACCCGATATATGAACAATCTCGACCTCGGCCTTCGGAGGCGGTGAGCCCCGCCATTCCGGCTTGATTCGCATAGGTGAGGATTCCGGACCGGCTTCAACGCCACCCAGATTATAGTGGTATCGCTCCATCATTGTATTGATGCCAGCGCTCGCTCCGATCTCGTTGAGTTCGAAGCGCGACCCGATTTTATCTGAAAGCCAAAGCAGGCCTGCCATGAAGCTCGCCGATCGGCCTGCTTCGTTGGTCTGGGGCGGTCCATCCAGCCAAGGTAAAAGCCGCTGATCATGATCGCTGGTGACAGCAACAACGATGGCGTCCACCTCCACCTGATTTGAAACATGCCCGCTATAAACAGGTAAAAGGCGGGAATCTGCGCCAGTTAGCAGCAAATGGTGGAAGCCGCCGGCAAGTCTTAAAGGCATCGCGTCCTCCAAGGGCAAGCCAGGCCAATGTGCGATCCGTTTGCCGCATAAGGTATCGCTTGCCATCAATGCCAACTGCGCTTCAACGATGCGGGCGGTGACCGGCGCACCGTTTCGACGGCAGTGCTCTGCTTGAAACTTTATGCCTTCGGCGACCCTTTGGTCATCCAAAACACCTTTACCGAATGAGTCTGCCATATTGCCCTTTCCGCCTTCGGCCCCTAAAGCGCGCCCATTGTGACCGAACGCATCATCTTTGCAATCCCCAAGGGACGGATTTTGGACGAAGCGCTGCCGCTGATGCAGAGCGCAGGTATCGAGCCGGAATCTGCCTTTTTTGACGATAGCAGCCGGGCGCTGCTTTTCGCTACGAATAGCCCGAATATGAGCATCATTCGCGTGCGCGCTTTTGACGTCGCGACCTTTGTTGCACATGGTGCGGCGCATATCGGTATTGTCGGTTCGGATGTGATAGACGAGTTCGATTACTCCGAACTTTATGCTCCCGTTGATCTGGGCATCGGTCGCTGCCGAATATCGGTAGCAATGCCCTCGGGTGTGGACGAAGCTGCCAACGGTGGGCATATACGCGTAGCGACCAAATATCCGACCACGACAAGCCGTTATTACCAGGCGCGGGGCATTCAGGCCGAATGTGTGAAACTGAACGGAGCGATGGAGCTTGCGCCTTCGCTCGGACTTGCAGGACGGATTGTCGACCTTGTATCGTCGGGCAAGACCTTGGCTGAAAACGGCCTAGTTGAAACAGATATCATTTCACAGGTGTCCGCCCGGCTGATAGTCAACAGGGCTGCTTACAAGATGATGAGCGGGACTTTGCCCGCATTAGTTGAACGCTTCCGGTTACTGTCAGGCGAACGTGCGGCGGCTTGATTCTTCGACCAAGGGCTTCGCTGAAGCTTTTGACGTACTGGTCAACGATCGGCGCGAAACCGATTCCGATGTGTCGAGCATCGTCGAGCAGACCATCCGTAATGTGCGCGCACGCGGCGATGTGACGCTGCTGGAAATGACCCGACGCTTTGACGGGTTCGATTTGAACAAGGAAGGCTGGCAAGTCGATGCCAGCACGTGCAGGGCCGCATTTGACGGCCTCGCCCCCGATTTGCGTGACGCTCTGAATCTGGCGGCCAAGCGTATTGAAGCATATCATAAGGCACAATTGCCCAAAGACCGCGATTATACAGACAAGGCGGGCGTTCGTCTTGGTGCGCGCTGGTCGGCTGTGGATGCAGCGGGTGTCTATGTGCCCGGTGGCCGTGCGGCCTATCCGTCCTCGGTTTTAATGAACGCCATTCCTGCCAAGGTCGCGGGTGTCGAACGCCTTGTCATGGTTACACCAACGCCTGGTGGCGAGGTGAATCCAACGGTAATGGCGGCAGCGCATTTGGCTGGCGTCGATGAGATATGGCGCGTTGGCGGAGCGCAGGCGATTGCCGCGCTTGCCTATGGAACGGACCGGATCCGGCCTGTCGACGTGATCACCGGTCCTGGTAATGCCTGGGTTGCTGAGGCGAAACGTCAGTTATATGGCGTGGTCGGCATCGATATGGTCGCCGGACCTTCCGAAATTGTGGTTGTCGCGGATGCCAAAAATAAAGCTGAATGGATTGCGGCTGATCTGCTCAGCCAGGCAGAGCATGATCCGACCAGCCAATCGATCCTATTCACCGATAACGCAGCCTTTGCAGATAAGGTTGCCTTGGCGGTCGATGCTCAAATTGCCGGATTGGCAACCGGTGCAGTGGCGAAGCAAAGCTGGTCGGCCAATGGCGCGATCATCGTTGTCAAAAATCTTGAAGATGCAATGCCGCTCGTGAACCGGTTGGCGGCCGAGCATCTTGAACTTGCCGTCGATGACGACCGCGCCGAAGCGCTTTTTGATCTCGTCCGCCATGCAGGATCGGTTTTTCTCGGGCGTATGACACCTGAAGCGATCGGCGACTATATTGCAGGCCCTAACCATGTTCTACCGACGGGTCGCCGTGCACGCTTTTCATCTGGACTATCTGTGCTCGACTTTATGAAGCGCACCAGTTTTATCGCGCTCGATGCGCAATCCATTAAAGCCATTGGACCGGCAGCCGCAACCTTGGCCGATGCCGAAGGCTTGCCCGCACACGCCGCAAGCGTCAGGAAAAGATTATGAAATCCCGCAATTCAAAATCCCGCTCGGCTGCGCGTCTGGCTGCTGTGCAAGCACTTTATCAAATGGATATGGAAAAAGTGGGGTTGGCCCGCCTGCTCGACGAATTCCATGCGCACCGTCTAGGGGCCGAGATCGAAGACGCGCAATATGCGGAGGCCGAGGTCGATTTTTTCGATGATGTCGTGGCTGGCGTAAACGCACGGCGCGCGGAAATCGATGCTTTGATTGACGGCAAGTTGGGCGAAATGTGGAAGATGGGTCGGCTCGACAAGACGATGCTGCAAATTTTGCGTTGCGGCACCTATGAGCTGATTGCCCGCGCCGACATCCCCACGGGTGCGGTTATCGATGAATATATGGATGTTGCACATGCCTTTTTCGACAAGAAGGATGCAAAGTTCGTCAACGGCTTACTCGACGCGGTCGCAAAAGACGTTCGCGGATAATTTGCGCGAAGTCGCGGCGTCATTTGCTGCGCTTAAACCGGTTCTGGATACGTACAGCTTGGGCTAGTGTTCCCCAATGACCACCGAATCCACCTTCATCAACCTTATGCGCGCAATGGCAAGTGACCCTGCGGCACGGGACTTGCTCGACGATTGTGCGGTAATCAATCTTGGTTCGGATACACTCATACTGACCCATGACATGATGGCGGAAGATGTTCATTGGTTGTCGAGCGCCGATCCAGCCGATGTGGCTTGGAAGCTTGTTGCTTCAAACCTTTCGGACCTTGCTGCCAAAGGTGCCCGACCTTTGGGCGTGTTGCTGGGATTCATGTTGGGCGATGATTCCTGGGATCGTAAATTTGCGGCAGGCCTCCAAACTGCGTTAGTTCATTTCGATGTCCCTTTGTTGGGCGGTGATACAGTTACAAATCGCGGTGACAAACGGGCCTTGGGGCTGACCGCCATCGGTGCGGCAACCTGCACCCCTGTTCCCTCGCGCAGCGGTGCGCGGCCAGGTGACTTTATCTACGTGACAGGGACTTTGGGCGATGGGTTGGCCGGCTTTGAACTGATCGAGGCCGGATTTGATGAAGTCGGACCTTTGGCTATTGCCTATAATCGACCAGAGCCCAGACTGTGCGAAGGACAGAGATTAGCACCTAAGGTACATGCAATGATGGATGTATCGGATGGGCTCTTGCTTGACACCGAACGGTTGGCGTCGGCGAGTAAAGTCGAGATTGCGATAGACCTTGCCCGCATACCTTTGTCGCCGACTTATATCAGCTATCGTGGCGATGCCTTGGAAAGCCGGATGCAAGCGGCAAGTTGGGGGGATGATTACCAACTGCTTTTTGCGGTTTCGCCCGAAATAGAGTTGCCAGTTGCCGCCACCCAGGTCGGACATGTGGGTGAAGGCACCGGCCTTTCCCTTTACGAAGGGGAGCGACGAATAGCTTTGCCGCCGTCACTTGGCTATCAGCATCAGTGAGCAAGTCGGCCCGAAAGGCCGCTTTTAAGGGTTGCGTTCCCGCTTGAAGCCGCCCTATAGCCGTGCGGCTTGCATCTTCTGGGAGGAGGGTGCCATTCTATGCTGTTCCAGCAAACTAAGAGGGGAGAGGACATTTCATGTCTCTGACAGTAATCGCAATATTATGCGGGTTACTGGCCGTTGTGTACGGCTTTGTAACCAGCCGTCAGGTGCTAAGCGCATCTGCCGGCAATGAAAAAATGCAGGAAATCGCTGCCGCCATTCAAGAAGGTGCACAGGCTTATCTAGGCCGTCAATATCGCACGATTGCTATCGTCGGTGTCGTCGTGGCGATCTTGGTAGCGCTGTTTTTAGGCGTTATTCCAACCATCGGCTTTGTTATCGGCGCCGTGCTTTCGGGTGTTGCAGGCTATATCGGGATGAATATCTCGGTTCGTGCCAACGTTCGCACCGCTGCTGCTGCACAGACCGGCTTGCAAGCTGGGTTGACCATGGCGTTTCGCGCTGGGGCCATTACCGGTATGCTTGTCGCTGGTCTGGCTTTGCTCGCAATCGCCGTATTCTTTTGGTATCTGACCGATATTCGCGGGTTTGCACCAAATGACCGTGCCGTTGTCGATGCGCTTGTCGCATTGGCCTTCGGTGCATCGCTTATTTCGATCTTCGCTCGTCTAGGCGGTGGTATCTTTACCAAAGCTGCAGACGTCGGCGCAGACCTTGTTGGCAAGGTGGAAGCCGGAATTCCGGAAGATGATCCACGCAACCCGGCCGTTATTGCCGACAATGTGGGCGACAATGTCGGCGATTGCGCCGGTATGGCCGCTGACTTGTTCGAAACCTATGTGGTGACCGTTGGCGCGACCATGGTGCTGATCGCTCTGCTGGTGAAGGGCGTGACCGATGCCGGTCTGTTCCTCAACCTAATGAGCCTTCCGCTCCTGATTGGTGGCGTCTGCGTGATTACCTCGATCATCGGAACCTACTTCGTCCGTCTGGGCGGTGGCACCAATGTTATGGGCGCGATGTATAAGGGCTTCCTTGTCACGGCGATCTTGTCGGTACCCGCGATATGGTTCGCCATCAGCACCGCTTTGGGCGGCATGGAAGTGAACGTCGGCGGCTTTACCGGTCGTACCTTGTTCTACTGCTCGCTGCTCGGCCTGATCGTAACCGGTCTGATTATCTGGATCACCGAATACTACACCGGGACCAATTATCGTCCGGTCCGTTCCATTGCAAAAGCTTCGGAAACGGGGCACGGCACGAACGTGATCCAAGGTCTGGCGATCAGCCTTGAATCGACAGCTTTGCCAACACTCGTCATCTGCGCCGGTATCATTATCGCGTTCCAGCTGGCCGGTGTGATCGGTATCGCGTTTGCCGCAACCGCGATGCTGGCCTTGGCTGGTATGGTTGTGGCGCTGGACGCATATGGTCCGGTGACCGACAACGCAGGTGGTATTGCCGAAATGGCAGGTCTGGATGAATCGGTTCGTGAAAAGACCGATCTTCTGGATGCTGTGGGCAACACCACCAAGGCAGTGACCAAGGGCTATGCCATTGGTTCTGCAGGTCTGGCAGCGCTGGTTCTCTTCGCGGCCTACACCACCGACTTGCGGGAATTCTTCCCGGAATTGCAGGTCAATTTCAGCCTTGAAAACCCCTATGTCATCGTCGGGCTGCTACTCGGCGCGCTTCTGCCGTACCTTTTTGGTGCGATGGGCATGACCGCTGTGGGCCGTGCTGCTGGTGAAGTGGTGAAGGACGTTCGTGACCAGTTTGCGAACGATCCGGGCATTATGACCTACGCGTCGAAGCCCAACTATGCTCGCACGGTTGACCTTGTAACCAAGGCCGCCATCAAGGAAATGATCATCCCGTCGTTGCTGCCGGTTTTGGCACCAATTGCGGTATATTTCATCATTACCGCGGTTGCTGGTCAAGCCGAAGGCTTTGCCGCACTTGGAGCGCTCCTTCTGGGTGTTATCGTAGGCGGCCTTTTTGTCGCCATCTCGATGACTTCGGGCGGTGGTGCCTGGGACAATGCCAAGAAATATATCGAAGACGGCAATCATGGCGGTAAAGGTTCGGAAGCCCACAAGGCAGCCGTAACCGGCGACACGGTCGGCGATCCCTACAAGGACACTGCCGGCCCTGCTGTGAACCCGATGATCAAGATCACGAATATCGTGGCCTTGCTCCTCCTCGCCGCATTGGCGCACGGCGGAATGTAAGCTTCGCACTTCGTTTAAAGGGAAAACCCCGTCGGAAGCAATTCTGGCGGGGTTTCTTTTTGTCAAAATTGCGCATGTTCCGCAAAAAGGTCCGTAATTATATTTCGTCCTGCTTGCGTCTCATTTTGTCCCGCCTATAACCCGATTCACAACCATTATTTGCTGGGGAGCAATATTGATGAAGAGCAAGATTTTGAATGCGTTGCTTGTGGGTACTTTTTCGGTAGCATCCACCGCAGTTGTGGCGGGCGACCAGGATGCGTCGGTAAGTTCCGCTCTCAATGCCGCGCAAGCAGCAACCGGAAATGTTGATAGTCGCACCATTGTAGTCAAGGCGCCACGTGGCAAGGTAGACACTGCGGTTTTTGGCAAACGTCCCTTCATGCGTTCACCTGTTTTGTCTCCCGACGGTAGCAAAATTGCAGTCATGATGACCAAGGATGGCGTGGATAATCTGGGTTATATCGACGTCACAAAGCCCGGTTCGGCTCCCGTGTTCTTTGCGCAGGCTGAAGAGTTTCGCGAAGCTGGTGACCGGACCATCGGCTCTTGGCGTTTTGTCGGAAACCGGACCATTGTGTTCACGGTACTGTCTCGTGAAATTTTGGGTGGTAGCCGCTCAGATGTTCGTCGTCTGGTTTCCTACGATCTGGAAACAAAGAAAGTGAGCCCGCTGGCATGGGACGGCGCCGGTGGCGATGGCGCGACCCTTTTGTTCATCGACGATGAAAATGAGAAACTTCTTGTAGAACGTGATGTTCTAAAAGACATGAAATACAGCCCCAACCCCGAAGTAGTCGAAGTTGAAGTTCGGACCGGTAAGGTCAAGACGATCATGCGCCCCAACGTAGAAGTCGGCAGCTGGTTGGTTGATGGCAAAGGTGTGGTTCGTGCAGGCGTCGGTGGTGATGGTGATAGCGGCAAACAGCGCCTAATGTATCGTTCGGATGCAAATGGTACCATGAAAACTGTTGCTAATGAGGCCGATTCTACATTTACCGGAACGCAAATCATTCCGGACATCTTCCTCGATGAACCGGACATGGCCTATGCCACCAGTAACAAGGATGGCTATCGCAAAGTCTATAAGGTCAATCTGAAAACCATGCAGATTGTGGGAGAACCGATTTTTGGCGTCAAAGGCTATGACGTGGGCGGTTTGATCTCCAATGAACAGCGTAACAACCTTGCTGGTGTGTCTTATACCAGCACGCGCGATCGCACTCGCTGGTTTGACCCACGGTTGGCTGAAGTGCAGAAATTGATGGATGAAGATTTTGGTAAAGGTAACGCCCAGATCATTTCTACCAACGATGGCGACACAAAAATCCTGTTATACGTCGCAAAGGTCAACGAACCAGGTGGCTATTATTTGTTCGATACCGAAACCGGTAATTTAAATCTGCTCGGTTGGTATCATCCGGTGCTAAAAGATTATGAGATGAATCCGATGGATTCCATCCGGTACAAGGCATCCGACGGTATGGAAATAGAGGCGGTTGTGACCTACCCCCGTCATCGTCCACACCGCAAGAATTTACCTGTTATTGTCATGCCTCATGGTGGACCGTTTGGCGTTCGGGATCAGGAAGAATTCGGATTTTTCCCATGGCATCAGGCGATGGCCGAATTGGGTTACGTCGTCATTCAGCCCAATTACCGCGGCTCCGGCGGCTATGGCAAAGAGTTCGTCAAGGAAGGTCGTAAACCTAATGGATATGGTTTGCGCATGCAGGATGATCTGAACGACGTGCTCACATGGTTTGGCCAATCTGGTCTGATCGATCCCAAGCGGGCGTGCATCATGGGATGGTCCTATGGAGGGTATGCAACTGCGCGTGGCGCGCAGCGTGATCCGGATAAATGGAAATGTGCGATTGCTGGCGCAGGTGTTTATGATTTCCCGATGATGAAAGCATATGACACGCGCGCATTTGGTGATTTTGGCGCGAATTTCCAGGCAACCAGTAATGACCTAATCGGCATTTCGTCTGCACGAAATACCGACGGTCCATGGTCACCCATATTGATCGTTGCTGGTCTGCGCGATGCCCGCATTCCAATCGAACAGTCGCGCACGCTTGTGTCGCGTTTGAAGGGATCTGGTAAGAAGGAAGGTGTCGACTTCCGCTATGTGGAACAACCCAAAGGCACCCATAATCTTCCCTATGAAGATGTGCACATCGAATGGCTTAAGGAAGCAGAGGCATGGGCTGAACGCTTCAACCCAGCCTATATCGCATCCGACCCCGATAAAGCACCACCGGTATCGGTAACACTCGCTTCCAAATAAGGCGCGTAGAGTAGAAAAAAGGCCGCCCTGACCGGGCGGCCTTTTTCATTGCCCTATTAGCAATTTGTTTCCAGCTTCCTGTTATGCCCGTCTCCGTATTTCGGGGTAAAGAGCGAAATGGCGACACGGGCATTGAATGCCGCCAACAGGGCAGGGGACATCCACCATCAGTTTTCGAACTGGCGGGCGATGGCGGATGCCGCCTTCATTGCTGCATGGGAAGATCTAGCTGCGTCTTCCGCCGAACCAAATATATTTTCGGAAAGCTGGTTCTTGCGCCCCGCGCTCGAGCAATTTGACGCAATGGAGCGGGTGCGGCTGTTCACCCTGTGGGACGGCGACCGATTATGTGGTCTGATGCCCCTTTCGACTCTTCCACGTTATGGCCGCTGGCCTATGCCACATATCCAGAACTGGCTTCACCATAATGCATTTCTTGGGACACCACTCGTTCGCACGGGATATGCCGAATACTTCTGGCGTGAACTGCTGGCTGGCCTCGATGCTGACCCCGGACAGGGGCTTTTCCTGCATGTAAACAGCCTGACGATCGGCAGTGACGTCGCCACTGCATTAGAAAGCCTTTGTGAAAATCAGCGACGCCGTTGGGCGCTTGTTCAGCAAACCGACCGCGCCTTGCTGCAACATGGAATGACACCCGAAGCCTATTACGAGCAGGCCGTCCGTTCCAAAAAGCGCAAGGAACTGCGGCGACAAAAGAGCCGGTTGGCCGAAGAGGGTGCGCTGACCTTCACACGTGATGACAGCACCACCGGTCTTGCGGAATGGATTGAGGAATTTCTGGCACTCGAAAAGCGGGGCTGGAAAGGGCGCAACGGTTCAGCACTAGCTAGTTTTACGGAAACACGCGCGCTTTTTGCAGAGGTTCTCACGGGGGGCGCTGCCTTGGGGAAAGTCGAGCGGTTGGACCTACGACTGGAAGGCCGCCCGCTTGCCATGCTCGTAAACTTTCATGCGTCGCCGGGTAGTTTTTCGTTCAAGACTGCTTTTGATGAGGATTTCGCGCGCTATTCGCCCGGTGTGCTGTTGCAAATCGAAAATCTGGATTTGCTCGAACGAAGTGACCTTCAGTGGTGCGACAGTTGCGCAGCGCAAGGTCATCCCATGATCGACAGCATCTGGACCGGTCGGCGAAGCATCGGGCGTTATTCCATTGCAATTGGCGGTTCCGGCCGACGCACAATCTTCGGTGCATTTCTGAAAACCGAACTGGCACGCAGCGCCACACGCAAAGTGTTACCCGTTGATGCATCTGATTCCGGAGACGAGTCATGACAGTTATTTTTGACACAGCGGCCCGGCGCACTTTTGCCGACAACTATCCCGAAATACCGCACATTCTGATGCATAGCCTACGCGAACATCCATTGCTGACCATTCCGTCCCTCGCAGCGTTGGGCGACGCGTTGCCTCCGCACTCGGTGGAATATAACAAAGCGGACTTGCCCGTCGGGATCGACCCGGACCTCGTCCCGGCTAATGGCCTGACAATCGGTGAAACTATACGCAGTGCAGAGACTAACGGCAGTTGGGCCGTCTTGAAGAATATCGAACAAATGCCCGAATATGCGGATATGTTGATGGGGCTTCTCGCGGAGTTGAAACCCCATATAGAGAGCAAAACGGGTCGGATGTTAAAGCCTCAAGGTTTTATTTTCGTCTCAAGCCCTGATGCAGTGACACCCTATCACTTTGATCCCGAGCATAACATTCTGCTCCAGCTGGTCGGAACGAAGGTGATGACCCAATTTCCTGCAGGCGATGCCCGCTACGCTCCGGATCAGACACATGAAGCCTATCATACCGGGGGGCACCGCAACCTGGTCTGGCGAGAAGAGTTGGCCGATGGTGGAACCGAATGGGCCCTGTCACCAGGGCAAGGGCTGTTTGTGCCGGTCATGGCTCCTCACTTTGTTAAAAATGGCCCCTCGGTGTCGATTTCTCTCTCCATTACATGGCGCAGCGATTGGAGTTTTGCCGAGGCCGATGCGCGGGCATTTAACCATGTGCTTCGCAAGGTCGGACTTCGGCCAAAGGCTCCGGGACGATTCCCGACGCAAAACAAGGCGAAGGCGATTGCCTGGCGGGCATTGCGCAAATTGCGCAGCGCCTGACCAGCGGCAATCTAGAAGCGTTTACGAAAGCTCAATTCAAACACCCGACCCCGCGGATCGAGATAAGCGGGCTGATAACCCAATGGCACATCGCCATTCTGGTCTCGCACATCGATGACATCATTCAGGATATTGTCCACGCGCAATGTGATCCGGCTTCCCTTCAGAAAGGGCATTGCTTTTATAACCAGGGTTTGTTGATCCAGATTGACGAACAGGAATGCATTGATTGCGGCAAGGTCACTGAACCTAAGGTCATTGCTTCCGGGCAAGCCGGAGCCATCCGCGGTTGTCCCGCTCTTATAAGTCCCTTGAAGGCGCAAGCCAAAGCCCTTGTGAAACACTCCGCCTGATAATTCGATCTCGTGCCGTGACGCCCCGCCATTGCTGCTTACCGCCGATCCATTTAGCAAATCGAGCACCGGAACGCCTGGCCGGATGAGGATTTCTTCTTCAATGCGGTAGGTATGGTAAAGTGCAAGGCTCCATCGGCTCGGCATCCCGCCGCCAGGACCAAAGCCACCGCCGCCTCCAAAGCCACGGCCGCCGCCGCCACGCGGACCGCCGGCGCCGGGAGGACGCCCGCCACCGGGGCCGCCAGCGCCTGGAGGGCCACCCATGGGGCCTCTTCCTTGTGGCTGGCTACCGATCGCGCCGGATACATTGAAGCCCCAGCGAATACGTTGTGATTTCTCCTGATCAAAGTTCACGGGACGCTGGTCAATGCTCAGCAACTGGCCGCTCGCGTCACGTGTAACCCGTCCGGGAAAGGCAGCCTCGATTTCAGGCGTTAACAGTGGAAAGCTCGCTGTTGTATTACGGCTGTTGTTTTTGAAATAACTGAATTGAAGCCCAAAGTCTTTGATGAATGTCGGGTTCCAGTTCGCGTTCAAGATAAGGTCACGACGCTTTTCCCCGACAAGCGCGGGGTTGCCTCCGCTAAGCACGGTGATGAACGAACTTTGCCCTGTAACAAAGTCAAACGTGGCGACATTGGGAGTCACGATGAGAGGATTGCCCAATTGTCCGATTCCCGGCGCATTCTCGTCACCCGTTATCGAAGCCTGAAATGTAAGATTTTTTGCAGGGGACCAGCGCAGACCTGCACCATATTCGGTGAGCCGGCCGAAATCGGAAAGGTCGCTAAATCCGATATTTCCGTTGATAGCCCATTCGCCGATCGCACGCCCTACACCGAAATCACTTCCGGTTAGCGGCAGTTCGGCATTCACCGAATGGTTTATGATGTTACGGCGTAACGAAACGTCGGTCACGACACCCGACCGGAAAGTGTCGCTGTCAAGCATCTGACGGGTAAAGCCCGAGGCAAATGTGATCTGCACGTCACCTGCGGGCAGTGCGAAGGGTGACCCTGCAAGGGTGCTGCGCGTGTCGATGTTTTGAATAAGGCTACTGGCCAGATCAGGTGCGAGAAACAGAAGGTCATTCCCGAAATCAGCAGCAAAGGGGTTTGCTGTTCCTGCTAGGACTGCGGCACGAAGACCGGCAAAATCCACATTCCGGGTTGTCGTTGTTTCGGTGTCGGTGCGGGAGTAATTTCCGGTCACAGTCCACCGCCAACCACCGATCAAATGGTTCAACGTACCGCCGGTTTGGAACAGATGCGTTTCGCTTTCCCGCTCCAAAGGTCGCGGGCTATCGAAATAGCGGCTAACCGTCACATCCGTTCCAAAAGGCGAAAATGCACTGCTTCCGGGCAGAACGAAGCTTGCACCGGGCAGGCCAAGCAATGATCGGCTACCGTTCAAGGCGTAATTTGCATTGATCGAGACGACAGATTGCGGGCCTAATGACCTGCTCCATGTCCCGTTGACTTCTAGTCGTTCCGTTTCGGGTAATAGCGTTCGGAAATCGCTGATATCGCCATCATTTAGCTGTCCCGCGGTCGATGCAAATTGCGCTAGCGTTGGGTTTGATACTCCGACGGGGACACCTGCCTGGCTTACAATTGCTCCCGAAAGTGCCGACAATGCTGGGGATATCTCGCCATTTGCACCCAGCCCGCTAATATTGCCGCCCCGTGCAAGCAGGGAACCGTCGGCGGAAATCAGGTCACGTTCGCTTTCCGTCAAGCGCGTCTGGCGTTCAATTTGCACGTCAAGATTTATACGGGTCTTGGCGCCAATCCGAGTTAGCGTGGCCTCAAACTCATTGGTTGCAAAGCCGCCATCTTCTGGTTGGGCGTGCTCGACTTCGGTGGCGAATGACGAGAAATTATCTTTCAGGATGAAGTTTATGACCCGCTGGTCGGGGCGGAAGCCATATTTGAGTGCTACCTCTTCCGGGAAAATCTGAACCTGCTTCACAGCTTCGGGTGGAAGGTCGCGCAACTCACGGAATCCTGAAATACGTTGGCCATTTAGCAAAATGACAGGCTGCCCGCCGCCACGACCACGACCCGAATTCGTTTGAGGGGAGACAGCCGCCACAAGATCGGTCAGCGAGGAAGCGCCTACCGCGGCAATATCCGCTTCATTCAACTGTTCGACGGGAGGAACGTCGGTGTCGACCGACCCACGGATCCGTTCGGCGATGACGACGATTTCGTCTGATGCATTTTCTTCGCTTTGTTCTTCGTCGGCAACATCCATGCCGGCTGTGCTGCCAACAGGTTGTTCTTCCGTGACTGCAATCGCAGGCATTGCGGTAGATGCAAGTAATAAGGCGCTAAGGGGGATTATACGCATGGGGGAGAAACTCTATTCTTGATTTTGTTATGTGCGTTAATAGACACTTGAATGCTGCACGAAAGCTGAACTTTGTAGCATTTTGTCGCAATACCGCTTTTGTGCGGTGCCTCTTCCCTTTTCTGCGCAGACAAGCTAAGGGCGCTGCAACATTAGATTTTCAAGCATTTTAAGGGGCCGAATGGCAAAAGAAGAATTACTCGAAATGCGTGGCACGGTGCGCGAATTGCTGCCCAACGCCATGTTTCGTGTCGAGCTGGAAAATGGCCACGAAGTATTGGGCCATACCGCAGGCAAAATGCGCAAAAACCGCATCCGCGTTTTGGTGGGAGATGAGGTTTTGTGCGAACTTACACCTTATGATCTGACCAAGGGCCGGATCACTTATCGCTTCAAATAAGGCGGCGCAGACCTTGGGTCTGGACCCCAAACTTGTTCTGGCATCCTCCAGCCCGCGTCGGCGGGACTTGCTCGCTCGTCTTGGCGTGGTGCCAGATCGGATCGCGTCTCCCGACATCGATGAAAATCCGCGCAAAGGTGAAGTGCCGCGCGTTTACGCACTGCGGATGGCGGAGGAAAAGGCCGTTGCTGTGGCACGCCATGATGGTGAGATAGTCGTTGCGGGGGATACGACCGTGGCGGTGGGGCGCCGAATTTTGCCACAGGCTGCCGATGCTGAAATGCAGCGTGGTTTTCTGGAACTTCTCAGTGGGCGACGCCACCATGTGCTGAGCGCCGTCGCAGTGATTGATGCCGAGGGCAAGATGCGCAGCCGGATTTGCGACAGTATCGTGCGGTTCAAACGTCTCGGTAATGACGAAATTCAGAGCTACATTGATTGTGGCGAAGGTCTTGGCAAGGCGGGCGGCTACGCAATTCAGGGCAGGGCAGAGGCCCTCATCGACTGGATGGCAGGAAGCCATTCAGGCGTAATTGGTTTGCCCCTCTACGAAACACGCGCACTGTTGCGGGCATCAGGGTATCACCTTGATTGAAATCTGGACTGATAGCGCCCCCGGCGAACAGCGGGCGGCTTTGGTCGAGAATGGCAAGATTGTTGAAATTCATCTCCAGCGCGACCTCCGGCCACTTCTGGGCCAACATGGGACTGGCCGGATCGATCGAAAAACGCCTGCAGGGGCCTATGTGGTGGATGGCTCTGGCCGGGAACTCCTCATACGCGGACATATTGACGTAACTGAAGGTGCTTATCAAAACTTTGAGGTGAGCCGCGAGGAAATTGCCGAACCTGGGCGGTTGAAAATCGCGGAAGCAAAAGCCATCGAGGCCGTATCACCCGATGTTGACGTAGAATGGCTTTGGCAATTGCGGTTGCAGAGTCTTGCCACCGGAGTTGATCCTGCACCTAAGCCCATGGATGATCTCTTTGATGTGGCGCGTGCGGGCTTTTCAGTTGTCAAAAGCGCTATAGTGCATTTTCAACGCACGAAGGCCGGTCTTGTGTTCGACATCGATGGAACCGGCGATCCCTTTGCCATCAATAGCGCTGCCGCGGATGAAATAGCCCGGCTTTTGCGACTGCTTCAAATCGGAGGTATGGTGATGATCGATTTTGTAGCGATGGAATCAAAAGCAAAGCGCCAGCAAATCGCCGAATTATTCGACGCAGCGGCTAGCGCTGATGGTCGGCCATTTGAACGTAGTGCCATCAATGGCTTCGGCTTGATGCAAGTGGTGCGCAGCCGGCCTCGTCCCTCTGTGCTGGATCATCTCTTTGGCACCAATGTAGGCGCGCTTTCGGACGAAACGAAGGCTTTCTGGCTCTATCGGGAAGCTGCACGGTCGAATGGTTATGGCTTGCGCACCATTACCACCAGCACGAAGGTAGCGACCCTTATGCTTTCTCCGGAATGGCGGTCAATCCGGACCCAGTGTGAACGACTGGCCGGGGCCGCGCTTACCGTCGTTGCGGATGAAAAGTGCAGCGGCTATGGACATGTACATGTCGCGCAGAGCTAATCAATGCCCCCTATGCAACAAGCAGCAAAGCCCCGATTTCCGGCCTTTTTGTAGTCAGGGCTGTAAAGATCGGGATCTGCTGAAATGGCTGGATGAAGGCTATCGAGTGCCGGGTCCGCCTGCCGATTATGAAGATAGTGTCGATAGCTTTTCACAAGACTGATTTTGCGCTTGCCAAGGGGTATATCGCCTCTCTATAGGCTGCGCTCCCACGCGGTTTTTGCCGTGTAGCCCGAGTAGCTCAGGGGTAGAGCAGCGGATTGAAAATCCGCGTGTCGGTGGTTCAAATCCGCCCTCGGGCACCACTTTTCTGGTGTCATTCCAAATCGATCGTCTACGCTGAATCAAACATGTGGTTCGGCTGCTCTGATTGATAATGTTACGGGCAAAGAAAAAGCCGGAGCAGCATGGCTGCCCCGGCATTCTCCCCTCCAGAGTTAAGCTTTAGAACTTGAACTTGGCCGACGCGCCGTAGAAACGTGGCGGTGGCGGATAGCCCGAAAGGCTGCCCGATTGTGCCACAGAGGCAAAGATAACCGGGTTGTATTTCGGTTCGGTCAAGTTGCGGCCCCACAGGCTGAGCTCAAGTCCGTTTTCCATCGCGAACGACACCGATGCGTTAAGCGATTCGATGGCTGCCTTGAAAGGTAGACCTTGTGCAATCTGATAGGCGCTGTTGAGTTGGTAATCCGTGTGTAGGATCAGCTTGTTACCACCACCGACTTCGATGTTGTAGGTTCCGCCGACGGAGACACTGTGCTTCGAAATGCCGGTTGGTGTACGTCCGGTTAAGTCGGTCGGCGCGATATTGTTGGTCGCGTTAAAGGCCGAGCCTCCGGTGAACTTGTCAAACTTCGGATCCAGATAGGTGTAGGAAACTGTGAAGTTCAAATCACGTGTCGGCGAGATTGTTGCATCGATTTCCATACCTGTGGTGGATTGCTTTTCAGCATTCCCAAGCACAAACCCGGTTCCCGAGAAGACGTTGCTCTGGAAGCCCTTCAGGACCTGCTTGAACAGGGCCAGATTGAATCCAAATCCGTCGAACTGACCTTTCAGGCCGAGCTCGTAGACAACCGCATCTTCAGGACCGGCGAAACGTGTGCCTGTGGTAAGGTTGTTGAGAGCCAGTCCTGCGCTCCGGATTGGCGATGCCGCAGGTGCAGGGACCTGAGCAGGCGAGCCGGCAATGAAGTCGGTAGGGAATGGGCGGCTGTCGGTGGACAGGTTAAAGGACGTTGCCTTAAAACCTGTTGCATAGGTCAGATAGCCGCTGATCTGGTCGCTGAATTTGTAGTTTGCACGAAGTGTGTACGACAGGTCGCTATCACGCGTCTTGCCGCTTTCCACCGCGTTGGGAAAATTCAGGAACGCTGGCAAAAATTGCAAGGGGCGGAAACCGAGAAACGGGTTGCAAGTCCCTGCAGGTGCGCCTGTTGTACAAGCCGTGGTCCGTGGGAAAAGAGCCGCAGTCTGGCCCGGGAATGTACCAGCGGGTATTGTTCCAGGAATACCCGCATTGGCAGCTGTCTGGATCAAATCGATCGTCGAAAACGTATCGGTTGTGGAGTTGTTGGAAGCAACAGCCTTCCGGTCTTTCGTATAGTTGAACCCAGCGGTCAAAGTCAGGCCGTCGGTAAGCTCCAGATCAACTTGTCCGAAGATGGACCAGGCTGTGTTCTTGTAAGCGAAATTTTCGAAACGGCCCAAGCCCTGTGATCCGAACGGTGCGACCGTGGCGGGAATGCCGTTGAGAAGGCGCAGAAGCGGTTCATTCGCAACATAGGCGCCGCCGCTTAGCAGGTTGGCGTAGTTGCGGAAGTCACGGCCAAACAGCAGTTGCGACGCGATGTCGATATCTTCCTTGAAGTAGAAACCGCCGAGCAGGAAGTTGAACATCCCGTCAAAATCCGACGCGATGCGCAGTTCCTGCGTATAAGTGTTGATCGCGGCATCGGCTTGGTTGTTGCCAATCAGGTCGGCGCTGGTGAAATCCGAATCCTGGTTTGTGAACGAACGGACCGCGCGGTAGGCGCTGATGCTGGTGAGCGACAGGCCATCGGTTAGATCCCAGTCGACTTGACCGGAGAAACCATAGTTTTTGATGTCGTTGACCGACTCAAAATTCTGGAAGGTATCAAGGCTGAATGGGTCGTTGCGGTCGATATTGCCGCCCAGCGCACCGATAGCGGCGCCAGTGGGGCCATTGAACACGTTGGCAACGCCGCAGCAGATTTCATTAATCTTGTCATAGTCCGCAATCAGGCGGACTTTTACAAGGTCGCTTGGTTCCCAAAGGATCTGGCCGCGTACGCCCCAACGGTCACGGTCGTTTGACTTGGTGCCGAGATTGACCACGTTCACGTAGCCATCACGCTTGTTGTAATTGCCTTCAAGGCTCACTGCGAGCGTGTCGGCAATGGGCCCTGTGACATTGGCCTTCACAACCATGGCATCATAATTGCCGTACGAAACTTCAACGCCGCCGCCGAACTCGAATTGCGGTTCTTTCGTGACGATGCTGATAATACCTGCCGACGCGTTCTTGCCGAACAACGTCGATTGCGGTCCGCGCAAGACCTCAACGCGCTGGATGTTGGCTAAGTCGCCAATCTGAGCGGCGGAGCGCGAACGATAGACGCCGTCGATGAAAACGCCGACTGAAGGCTCAATGCCCGAGTTGTTAGCGCCATTGCCAAAACCGCGAATGATGAAATTGGTGTTTGCCGAGCTCTGCAACTGCCCAACCTTCAATGAAGGTACAAGGGTTTGCAGATCGATCAGGTCGCGTACTTGCGAACGCTCGATTGTTTCCGCGCTGGTAACCGAAACCGAAATCGGCACATCCTGCAACGTTTGCTCCCGCTTTGTCGCGGTCACGATGATGACATTATCTTCCGAAGCTTCTTCTTCGGCTTGTGGCGCAGCATCCTGCGCATGAGCGACGGTCCCCAACCCGAGCGAAGCGATGCTGATGGTGGACAGCATGGTCGCTTTGATCAACCTATTTCCCAATTTCATAATCTCTCTCCTGTTAAACTTATCTGCCGGTATTCCGGCTTTTCTTGGGGATGTTTTTATTTTATCGCCCCCAGCATCCCACTGAGCTGCTAAGAAGCATTGGTGATTTAATAACCGCACAAATGCTGCGCAGCAATTATTAGTTTGCGGCGTGAAAATATTGTTGAAAGTGCGATAAAAATGATACGCAGACATTAACCATAAGCCCCGAAAAGACAGCATCTGCATGCCGAAAATGGTACGAAAATCTGACCTGCCCCAAAAGATATGCGCTGCGTGTCAAAAGCCGTTTGCCTGGCGCAAAAAATGGGCGAAGGATTGGGAAAATGTTCGCTATTGTTCGGACAGATGTCGACGGGCGCGATAGCATTGTAGGTGGAATGGTGCCGGCTACAGGATTCGAACCCGTGGCCCCCTGATTACAAATCAGGTGCTCTACCAACTGAGCTAAGCCGGCACGCTGAGCGCCCCTTAGCCTCAAACAACGCCAAAGGTCCAGCCCTCAGTTTGCGCAATGTGCGGATTCAGAGGCTCAGGCTCCCAAAACAACGCATTTCCAGCGTTCTGGCGAAGCCAAGCCGCCGTCAGGATCGCGTCCGTAGCGTGATCGGTGTAGCGCGACAACGGCTCATGGGGACCGCATCCGAGGTTCGCTAGCGCCATATCCAGCGCGTTGGCGTCCCTAATCTTGCTCAAACCCTTTCGGAGCCCTGATGCGCGCGCTGCTATCTGGGTATATATCTCGACGATTTGCGGGCCGCTTTGGGATAGAGGATCAAATGGCCAAACCGGATGCCGCTCACCGACCAATTTTAATAGACGCATGCCGGCAAAGCTTGCTTTGGCAACCTGCGCCGCTCCAATCGCGTCATATACAGTCGAAGGCTTTCCGCCGCCTTGGGAATTATAACGGGCTTCGCATCTGCGCAGGTGCATATAGGCCGCTTTCGGGCCGTCTGCCGCGCCAAGATAAAAGTGCCGCCGATGGTGGGTTTCCAGAAAAGATGCAGCGCCCAAATCAGGATCGGCACATGTAGAGTCGACATAATCCCAGAATGCACGCCCTGTTTCCGGTACTTTGTCGCCGGGGAGATAGCTGCCGCGCTCTACAAGGGGCGGTGCGAAGCTGAAGTCGAAGCCAATGAGGAGATCGTCCTCCTGTGCTAGAAGCCATTGGGCTATGCCGGTTCGCGACCAGTGTTTTTCCGGCGGAGCAACAAGAACGGGTGCATCGGAACCAATTCCGCATATGGCGAGCGCAATTCCCGGGTGGGATAAACCCTTCGCACCTGACCAATCGACACAAGCGAAGCGGGTGAATTTTCGCTGCTGTGCTGCACCGATGTTGCGCAACAATTCGCCCTTATCAGCCATTACCTTTAATGCTTTTCCTCAAATTATCCCAATAGATAAGGCGCTCGTTGACCTTGCGTTCAAAACCGCGCTCGACGGGCTGGTAAAGAGAGGCAGGAGGAACTTCATCTGGCCAATAATTTGCGCCTGAAAAACCATCATCAGCGTCATGGTCATAGGCATAGCTTTTGCCATATCCAATATCCTTCATCAATTTCGTCGGAGCGTTCAGGATATGGGCAGGGGGCATGAGAGACCCCGTCTCCCGCGCCAATTTCCAGGCAGCCTTTTGCGCTTTATATGCAGCATTGGATTTGGGTGCGGTCGCGAGATACAGACAGGCTTGTACGATCGCCAGTTCCCCTTCCGGGCTGCCGAGAAACTCATAGGCGTCTTTTGCGGCCAGACATTGGACAAGTGCCTGTGGATCGGCCAGACCAATATCCTCGCTCGCAAAGCGGACAAGACGGCGCAGGACGTATAAGGGTTCTTCCCCGGCAACGAGCATACGTGCCATCCAGTAGAGAGCAGCCTGAGGGTCTGATCCGCGCAGACTTTTGTGGAGCGCGGAGATGAGGTTATAGTGACCCTCACGATCCTTGTCATAAACGGGCATGCGTTTCTGCAGGAGTGCAGCCATCGCTGGAGGATCAAGGGGGTTTTCCAGAACAATGGAAAACAAGGTAGCTGCTTGATTCAGCAAAAATCGTCCATCGCCATCGGCACTGGAGATCAAGGCAGAGCGTGCGTCTACGGTAATTGGAAGCCCACGTTGTTCAGCGGCTTCGGCGCGGTCGAGCAATGTTCCCAGTGCTGCGTCGTCGAGGCGCCTCAAGACCATGACTTGCGTGCGGGACAACAAGGCAGCGTTAAGTTCAAAGGACGGGTTTTCAGTAGTCGCGCCAACCAATGTCACGACCCCGCTTTCGACGAAAGGTAAAAACCCATCCTGTTGGGCGCGATTAAAGCGGTGTATCTCGTCGACAAATAACAGCGTTTGTTTGCCGGTGCGAGCCATCGTCTCGGCTTCGGCAAAGGCTTTCTTCAGATCGGCGACACCCGAAAATACCGCTGAAATAGGCTTGTAATGCATGCCAACGGCGTCTGCGAGCAAGCGAGCAATACTTGTTTTGCCGGTTCCGGGTGGACCCCATAATATCATGGACGACAATGTACCTGCCGCAACCATGCGCCCGATTGCGCCATCCAGGCCAGTGAGATGCTCCTGTCCGATGACCTCATCGAGCGATACAGGGCGCAGACGGTCGGCAAGCGGCGCATTAGCCTTGGGAATATCTTGTTGTTCCTGTGATCCGAACAAATCGGTCATCAAGCGGCCATGGCGCGTGCAGCCCGTTGCCGTATCAGGCGCACATAGGTGTCCGCAACGGTCTGGTTTATGGCGTCCCAACTATATTCCAAGGATCGCTGCTCGCCGACCGACCCATGTTTCTGGCGCAGATTTTCGTCGGTGCAGTAGATTTGCAGAACATCGGCAAATTGGTTGATTGCACCGGGGATGATGAGGCGCCCGGACATTTTATCTTCGACCAGACTTTGGCTGCCGGTGGCTTTTGCTGCAACGACAGGCAGAGCACAGGCCATGGCTTCCAGCGTCACATTGCCGAATGTTTCGGTCACGCTGGGGTTAAACAGCACATCCATCGCTGCGACCGCGCGACCTAGATCGGCGCCCCCTTGGAAGCCCACAAAGCGGGCATGTGGCAAACGACTTTCAAACCATCCGCGCGCTGGACCTTCGCCGATCACCATTACCTGATGGGGAACCTGACGCCGGTTCAACTGGTCGATAGTATCGGAAAAAACGTCCAGGCCCTTTTCCATCACAAGTCTGCCGAGGAAACCGATTACTGGTAGTTCATCGGTCAAACCTTGCGACCGCCTCCATTCAAGATCACGGCGTTGCGGATTGAAAATGTCCCGGTCCACGCCTCTCGACCAGATGTCGATGTCGTAATTCATGCGCTGCTCGCGCAAAACCTGTGCAAAACTCTCTGACGGTGCCACCAGGGCATCACATTTGCGGTAGAGCCTTCGCAACCAGGCTTCGACAAGAGGTTCCGCGAACGACATGTTGTAATAGCGGAAATATGTCTCGAACCGCGTGTGTACCGAGCATAGCACAGGCAGGTTTCGTTTTTGCGCCCATTTCACGGCTTGTCGCGCAACGCGGTCTGGGCTCGAGATATGGACAACGTTAGGCGCAAATTGCGCAAGGTCGCGCTTCACTTTTGGCGATAACGACAGAGGAATACGATATTCGGGGCGGTTGGGAATTGCCATCGACGGTACGCTGACGAGATCGCCGGTCGGAGGAAATGCCGGATTTTCGACTGTCGGTGAATAAATGCGCACATGAGCGCCTTGACGCAGAAGATAACCAACCAGACGGTTTAAGGCCTGATTTGCGCCGTCGCGGACATAATTGTAATTGCCGCTGAAAAGCGCAATGCGAAGATTGCTCGTATGCATCGTTGGGCTTTTAGCCAGCGCTTTCCGGATTGCCAATGTGCAAGATTATTTTCCTTCACGCGCCCGAAACGTTCGAATGGAGTTTTGGTTTGTTTAATTGCACGCTATCTTGAGCCATGATTTTAAGCCAGATAGACACTCTGCTTATCGGCGGGCCGAAAGACTTTCGATCAGACGGCACAAAAAGCGCCATGGCGCGCGATCCGGTCGACCATCCGGTAATGCTACGCAAATTGGGCTTTGAGGGTGACCAAGTGGCGGATCCGACGGTGCATGGCGGCATAGACAAGGCAGTGCACTTTTATCCTGCAGAGCATTATCCCAAATGGATAGCCCATTTTGCCGCGCAGGACATGGCACATTCGTTGTTGGAAAAAGCCGGTGCCTTTGGCGAGAATATCAGCGCGTCCGGACTTACCGAAGAAAAGGTTCGGATCGGCGACCGTTACCGAATTGGCAAAGCTTTGGTCGAGATTTCGCAAGGGCGTCAGCCATGTTGGAAGATCGACCATCATTTTTCGGTGCTGGGACTGTCGGCATTGGTCATCAAAACGGGGCGCTGCGGTGGCTATTTTCGAGTCATCGAAGAAGGGGAGGTCGCGCCTGCTGATCAGATCGTGCAAGTCGAGCAAGCCCCACATGATTGGACGATTCAACACGTCTTTCATTTGCTGATCGGAGGCGGACATCGTTCGCCTGATGCCGCCACAGAGTTGAAGGCACTTCGGGATTTATCGACACTTGCCGAGAGTTGGCGGGGCAGGGCGGCGAAACTTCTGCGGTAGGAACTCCGCAATGTTATGCGTTTTCGTCTTCTTCCGGAGATGTGGGGGCAAATAGTCGGATTTTGAAGACTCGTTTGTCGTCGGCCTCTATGATTTCCAGCCGCCAGCCGCTTGCTTCGTGCAGCAGCATCTGTCCTGTATTCGGAACCTGACCCGCGATAACAAAGGCAAGGCCGCCAAGGGTGTCGACATCTTCGTCGACCTCAGCAAGCTTTGCATCAATAGCTTCGGCGAGGTCGTCGAGTTCGACGCGGGCATCTGCTTCCCACATGCCGGGGTTGATTTGGAAGAGCATCTCTTCAGGTTCGTCGTCATGCTCGTCTTCAATTTCGCCGACAATCTCTTCAACGAGATCCTCGATCGTCACCAGACCTTCGGTGCCCGAATATTCATCGAGCACGATGGCAAGATGTGTACGTGTGCGGCGCATTTCATCAAGGAGCGCGAGAACGCTCATATTCTGGGGAACAAAGCGCGGTTGACGAATGAACGCTTCGAGGTTGTCAGGAGTTTCTCGGCCTTCGGCAAGAACCGCAAATATATCCTTGATATGGATCATCCCCGTAATGCTATCTAGACTGTCACGGTAAACGGGCAGGCGACTATGGCCATGTTCTGCAAATGCGGCGACGCATTCGGCGAAACTCGCGCTTTCGTCGATGGCAATGATATCGCTGCGTGTGACCATCACGTCATCGACGCGGTGCTCTGAAAAATGCAGTAAGTTGCGCAGCATGGTGCGCTCGACGGCCGTCAGATCACCGTCATTATCCGGCTCCCCGCGATCGTCGCTGTCTTCTTCATGTTCGGCAATCGCTTCTTCAAGCTGTTCGCGTAGTGTCGGTTCGTGGTCGCGGCCGAAGAACATCGTCTTTAACCGCTGCCATATTCGTCCGTCGCTATCGTCGTCGCTGGCGGTTTTGACACCGCTAAAACTGTCACCCTCTGGCATTGGGGAAAATCGGTACCTCTTTTTGCCCTGAATTAGTCGCTATATGGATTGTGAAGGCCCATCGATGCAAGCGCTTTTACCTCCAGCGCTTCCATCGCTTCAGCCTCATCGTCCTCGATATGGTCGTAGCCGAGCAGATGCAGCATACCATGGATCACGAGATGGGTCGCATGATGTGCAACCGGAATGCCCCTCTCTGCCGCCTCCGCCTTGCAAATTCCAAACGCAAGAATGATATCGCCCAGCATGATCTCCGGCGCATCGTAGGTGCCCTCCATCAAAGCATCCAGTTCGTCATCGTCGAGCATCGGGAACGAGAGCACGTTAGTCGGCTTATCCTTCTCCCGCCATTCACGGTTCAGTGCGTGCACCTCTTCATTATCGGACAGTTTAATGCTGACGCTGACCGGAACAACAGGGTCCGCAAGTTCAGGCAAGGCAGCAAAGCGGACAGCTACATCTACCGCTTTCTCAACTTCAACCTGCCCGAAATCGCAATTGCCCCATTCCAGTCCGATCGTCAGATCGACATCAATCATTCCCGCCCTCATAGGCATCGACAATTCGCCCGACGAGGGGATGTCGCACGACGTCGCTGCTGTTGAACCGGATGGTCTGGATGCCTTCGACGCCTTCAAGCCGCTGGACGGCATCGTTCAGGCCGGACATGCGTTCGCCACCAGGAATATCGACCTGATGGGGATCGCCGCAAATTACCATACGGCTGTTCATGCCAAAACGGGTCAGGAACATCTTCATTTGTGCGGCTGTCGTATTCTGGGCTTCGTCCAGGATGATGAAGCTGTCGGCAAGCGTCCGACCGCGCATGAAAGCGATGGGCGCGATTTCGATTTCACCTGATGCAATGCGCCGTTCGACCTGTTCGGCAGGCAGGCAATCATAAAGCGCATCGTAAATCGGCCTCAGATAGGGGTCGACCTTCTCTTTCATGTCGCCCGGCAGAAAGCCTAGTCGCTCACCGGCCTCCACTGCGGGCCGTGATAAGATCAGGCGTTGAACCGCGCCCGTGATCAACATCGCGACAGCCTGCGCTACAGCAAGATAGGTCTTGCCGGTGCCTGCCGGCCCAAGTGCGAAGATAATCTCGTCGCGGGCGAGTGCTTCCATATAGGGTATTTGCGTTGCTGAGCGGGGCACCAGCGTCTTTTTGCGGGTGCGGATCATGATGCCCGGCGCATCGGACACTTCCTTGCGGACGATGCCTTCCAATGTCGGTTCAGCCGTCATGGCGATAATGGATTGAACAGCTTCAGCGTCGATATTCTCTCCACGCAGAACACGCGAGTAGATATCGTTCAATATATCCCGCGTCCTTGCGGTTGCTCCGGCTTCGCCTTCGATCTGCACACGATTACCGCGTGCGGAGATATAGACGCCGAGACGGTTTTCTATGGTGACCAGGTTTCGGTCGAATTCCCCGAAAACAGCATTGATCAGATGGGGTTTGTCAAAGCTCATTTCGAGCCGCGACATATCTCCGGCTTGCGCTTGCGCCCTTTTTGCCATTCAGGCTGCTGCTCTCATTATCGGATCGCCTTTCAAACTTAGTGGTCCAGACTCACTCATCGTAACGGTGACAATATCACCGATAGTTAGCCCCGGCGCAAGCACATGCACGGATTGCAGCCATGGGGATTTACCGATTAGCTGTCCGGGCAATTTTCCGGGGCGCTCCAGCAAGACTTCGCAGATTTTACCCTCGGTCTGTGTGTTAAACGCGGTCTGGTCTGCCATCAGTTGCGCCTGCAACTGTTGAAGCCGATCATCCATAACGGATGTCGGGATCTGGTCTGCCATATCGGCGGCAGGCGTCCCGGGGCGGGGGCTGTATTTGAACGAGAATGCCTGTGCATAACCGACGGCGCGGACAAGGCTCATTGTATCTTCGAAGTCGGCATCGCTCTCGCCCGGAAATCCGACGATAAAGTCGCCCGACAGGGCGACATCTGGACGCACTGTCCGGACACGGTCCAAAATTCGCAAATAGCTGTCGCGGCTATGGCTGCGGTTCATGGCTTTCAAAATGCGATCCGACCCTGCTTGCACCGGTAGGTGAAGGAACGGCATCAGTTTTTCGACATCGCCATGCGCAGCAATCAACCCGTCGGTCATGTCGTTGGGGTGGCTGGTCATATAGCGTATGCGGCGTACGCCGTCGATCCGGTCGAGTGCGCGGATCAGGCCGTCGAGTCCTTGCATCTGTCCTTTGTCATCCTCGCCCGACCAGGCATTTACATTCTGGCCAAGCAATGTGATTTCCTTCGCACCGCTGTCCACCAACGCCTTGGCTTCATCCAACAAGGCGCTCCAACTGCGTGAAACCTCCGCTCCCCTCGTGTAAGGCACGACGCAATAGGTGCAGAATTTATCGCAGCCTTCCTGCACCGTCAGGAATGCCGAAGCGCCTGTCTTGCGCTTGGGAGGTAATTGCGAAAATTTGTCGAGACCCGGCAGGTCCAGGTCGACCGCGCGCTTGCCCTGGGTCACATCGGCGATCATCTGAGGCAGGTTGTGATAGGCTTGCGGTCCTACAACGATATCGACCGTGGGTGCGCGACGGCTGATTTCGCTGCCTTCGGCTTGCGCAACACATCCAGCAACGGCAATCATCGGTCCACCTTCGGCGCGGCTCGTTTTTCCGAGGCGACCTATTTCTGAATAGACTTTCTCCGCTGCCTTTTCGCGGATGTGGCACGTATTCAGAACGACGATGTCAGCGTCATTTTTGTCGTCGGCAGCAATCATGCCTTGGGCATCAAACAACTCGGCCATGCGTTCGCCATCATAGACGTTCATCTGGCAGCCGTAGTTTTTGATCGAATAGGTTTTAGGCGATTTGGTACTCATGCGGAGCGCCTATACATAGGGCATGCTCTGGCCGCCACCCTCCATCGCCGAACCGATGCGGGCACGCACTTCGGCGGAAATGGCTTTGCGGTCAGGATAATGTGCTGGGTCAAAGGGTTCCAGAAAGTGCAACGTGGCAGTTATTGGCTTCAAATAGGAAAGGAGGCGCCAGAAATTGTCCGTCACTTTTTCATCGCCAACCCAGGCAATCCGATGGGTATGCCGACCATAGCTCAGAAAGACAGGCTGCACCAACATGCCGGGAGGAGGGGGAACCAGCGCGGCGAAGAGGGAGGGCTTGAAGGGCAATAGCCCGGAGCCATCATGTGTCGTGCCTTCAGGAAATATAGTGACAGGCTGGTCACCAGTCATTGCATCCCGCAATTCATCCACCTGATTTCCAACACTCAATTTGTTCTCGCGACTGACAAATATCGTATTATTGATTTTGCAAAGCCAGCCAATCAGTGGCCAGCCTTCAATCCCGTCATTTGCAACAAAAGTGCACCCGGTGACGCCAGACATTACTGGAATATCGATCCAGCTATGGTGGTTCGCCGCGTAGAAGACGTTTCGGCGGATCCGTACCCCTTTTGTGGCCGTGGCGATGCCACTGGTCCAGCTAATCGATAGCAGGAACAGGCGGGGCCATGGCGAATTCAGCTTTAAAAGGCGCCAAATATTGTGAAGTACAAGACCAGCGATCAGACTAAACGCCATCACCAAAAGCCGGAGCAAAAACATGAATTGCCCGGCTAGGAAAGCGGCCGGATTGCGCCGTTCAATCCTTGCGGTCGATGGCAACGCCGTAAAGCTCCATGCGATGGTCGACTAAACGATAACCAAGCCGTTCAGCGATGATTTTTTGTAGTGCTTCCAGCTCGGGATCAACGAATTCGACAACACGGCCCGTTTCAACATCGATCAAATGGTCGTGATGCGCCTCAGGTGACGCTTCGTAGCGGGCACGCCCGTCGCCAAAGTCGTGACGGTCCAAGATTCCCGCTTCTTCGAAAAGGCGAACGGTGCGGTACACAGTTGCAATCGAGATTTTCGGGTCAATCGCGGATGAACGGCGGTAAAGTTCCTCAACATCCGGGTGGTCTGTGGCATCGGAAATCACGCGTGCGATAACGCGCCGCTGGTCGGTTATACGTAACCCGCGTTCCTGACAGAGCGCTTCGATGTCGATTTTAGTGTCCATTGGTGCGGATGTTTAGTGCCAGTGCATGATTCGTCAAAGAAAAAGGCCGGATTTAACCCCGGCCTGTCTCCAACACATTCATCTAAAGGCCAAAGGCTCCTCAGAAGTGGATTTACTTCACTTTTTTCTTGCGACCCGAACCGGGGGCGCGACCTAACCCAATGGCCTTCGCTAATACGCGGCGTTGCTCCGCATAAGCCGGTGCTACCATCGGATAATCGGCTGCAAGGCCCCATTTCGCGCGATAGTCATCTGGCGTCATACCATAATGTGTCATCAAATGCCGCTTGAGCATCTTCAGTTTTTTGCCGTCTTCGAGACAGATTATATAATCTCTTTTAATCGAAGTCCGTACAGGCACCGCTGGCTCAAGCACGACTTCAGGTGCTGCTACCTCGTTTGACAAACCGGCGAGTGCGGCATGCACGTTTCCGATTAGAGTTGGCACATCTGACACAGCAACACTATTATTACTGACATGCGCTGCAACTATATCGGCAGTTAATGTGATGAGCAATTCTGCTGCATCATTGCTTTCTTGGGACATATTAGCCTCCTGGACCCTATTTTTGTTTTCCTAGCGTAAAATCACGTATCGGTGATGTTAAGACGAGTCAACAAAGGGACCAGAAGCTTTGAAACTTATAGTGCGTAAGCCATCGTGATTGCATCGGGACGGATACCATCGGGGCTTTTATAGTAGTTTTTGCGCCGCCCGATCGGCTTGAAACCGATGTTGCTATAAAATTCGACTGCACGATTACCATCTCTGCACTCTAGAAAGAGATGAGTTCTGTTTTCGTCACTGGCTAATTTGATAGTTTGTTGAAGTAAAATAGTGCCCACTTTTTGTCGTTGCCGCTCTTTTGCTACCCCAATCATAAGTAATTCTTCAGTGTCCAATACCCAACGGCTAATAGAAAAGCCGCAAACCATCTGTTCATCCCGCGCAATCAACAGGCGGCAATCGGGCATCGCGAGTGCAGAAAGACATTGGGCCGAGGTCCAAGCCTCGCCAAATGCAGGGTCAAATGCATTTTCCATAATAGGCATGATTGAAGCAATGTGGGCAGCTTCGCCTTCATTGACGATGATCATGTCGCGACCAATGCTGGTTTTGCATCGGGCGGTCGCCCATAAACAGGGCTTGGTTTTAGCGGTGTGGCGTCACGCAGCAAATGCCATTTTTGAGCATCAGGCAACAGATCCACCCAGTTTCGGGTGGTTCCGCTTAAATCCACATCACCCGCAATAACGCTCGCGTGGGAATAGGCGTCAATTTGTCCAGGTTTGATCGATATGACTTCGCCCAAAGGCTCATTCGCCTCGTCAAAAGCCCCAAAGAAATATTCGCCATGCCCGCCCGTCATCAATACGTCGAGATGCAGCGTATCCGGAGTTTCGTCGCGCGCCATTGCTGCAACGAGAGCAAGGCAACCATAGCCGTGAACTGGAATGTTCCATGCTAGGCCTAGCGCTTTTGCGGCTGCAACGCCGATCCGGATGCCCGTAAAACTTCCGGGGCCGACATTTACAAAGATCCGGTCTGCCCTGCCTTTTTCTGGCAACTGGGCTATTAGGGGCAACAAACGCTCGGCATGACCTCTGCCTATGACTTCGAAACGTGATGCGCTCAGCGTTTCGCCTTCAAATAGGGCAACGGAACAGGCTTTCGTTGCCGTGTCGATCACCAATGTCCGCACGCAAACCAATTAGGTTGTCACACGATAGTGTTAAAACGTTCAAATCCGGGACGTGGGCTACGTTCAAAAATGCTGGCGGGATCGCCATAGCCTAAAGTGGAAATGAAGTTCGATTTGATATTGGTCCCGGCGAAGAAGGCTTCGTCCACCGCTTGATTATTGAAGCCAGACATTGCTCCCGTATCCAGACCGAGTGCGCGTGCGGCGAGAATGAAATATCCGCCTTGTAGGCTGGAATTCCGAAAAGCGGTCTTCTCGATCAACTCGGCGTTTCCGACGAACCAGCTTCGCGCATCGGTATGCGGGAACAGCTCGGGAAGCTGCTCGTAAAATTCCATATCCATGCCAATGATCGCAGTGACCGGCGCTTTCAAAATCTTCTCGCCATTCGCAGGCATGCTCAGCGCGGCCAGTTTCTCTTTCGCTTCCGTGCTCACGCACCAGATGATGCGGGCGGGAAGGCAGTTTGCCGAGGTCGGGCCATATTTCATAAGTTCCCAAATGGCGTGCAATTGCGCTTCGCTAACCGACTTGTCGAGATAACCATTATAGGTGCGCGCCGTGCGGAACAGTTGATCTAATGCCGTGTCGGATAAGGGGGTGGTCATGGTCGGGATAACTTTCTGGATACGTACCGTTTAAGCCGCGCGCACTTCGGTCACTTCGGGAACATAATGTTTCAATAGTTGCTCGATGCCGTTCTTCAAAGTGGCGGATGAGGAGGGGCATCCCGAACAGGCGCCCTGCATTTGTAGGAACACAACGCCCTTCTGAAAGCCGCGGTAAACAATGTCGCCACCATCATTGGCAACAGCCGGCCGCACGCGGGTTTCGATCAGTTCTTTGATCTGTATGACGATGTCCTCGTCAGCGGGGTCATCCAATGGATAATCGGCATCCGCAGATGGGACCGAAAAACCGGCAGCAGGAGCATGAAATAACGGCATATTGGCGCTGAAATGATCCAGCAATATACCAAGCACATCGGGCTTCAACGTTGCCCATTCGGTGCCGGGCGCTGCAGTAACCGAAATAAACTCGCGCCCAAAAAACACGCCGGTAACATCACCCAGATTGAATAGCGCCTCTGCCAAAGGCGAGGCGGCGGCCTCTTCGGGATCAGCAAAATCACGGGTTCCGCTTTCCATGACCATTCGTCCTGGAAGAAATTTGATCGTCGCGGGGTTCGGTGTGAGTTCGGTTTCTATCAACATGCGCTGTATGTGGTGCCCGGCGCGTCAAAGTGCAAGCGAGTTTTCCTTGACAGCGGACAAGCAACTGTCATCCGGTGGGAAAGGAATGGAGAGGACAATATGGTTGATCAAGGCGGGAAAACAGCATGGGTAACGGGTGCTTCGTCTGGAATCGGAGAGGCCTTGGTGAAAGCTTTTGTAGCGGGCGGTGGATCCGCTATATTATCCGGTCGCCGCGTTTCCGAATTGGAACGGGTCGCGAAAGAAACACAAGCGCCTGAACGTTGCCACATATTACCCTTCGACACGGAAGATTTTGCGGCACTCGCGTCCATGGCTGCACAGGCAGTGGCGTTTACAGGCAAGGTCGACATTTTAGTCAACAATGCGGGGATTTCCCAGCGTTCCTTGGCAATCGATACGGATTTCTCGGTCTATGAACGGATAGTATCTGTCGACCTGATGGCACCGATCGCACTGACTCAGGCATTGTTGCCCCATTTGCTCGGGAATGGCGACGGCCAGTTAATCATGATCTCTAGTGTCGCCGGCAAAGCAGGTGTGCCGCTGCGCACGGCCTATTGCGCCGCGAAGCACGGGCTTGTCGGATATAGCGACGCATTACGTAGCGAAATTGCAGGGCAGGGTGTCAAAGTCCTCGTTGTCGCCCCGGGCTCCGTGCGGACTAATGTTTCACGCAATGCTTTGAATGCAGACGGATCCGTGCGCGGGGCGAGCGATGCGGCAATCGATAATGGTATTGATCCAAATGAGGTCGCGCAGATCATCTGGACAGCCGTGGCCGAAGGCAAGCGCGAGATTGTGATCGCAGAGGGCATGGAAGCCAATATTCCGGTCTTGCGGGCCCAGAATCCCGAGCAACTGTTTGATATGGTCGAAGCCATGGTTGCGAACGGCTATGCGCAAAAAATGGCGCCGAAAGACAGCAGCGGTTAAACCCGCCCGGCGCGAAGCGCGGCGCCAGCCGCAAAGGGCGACAGTGCCGCAATGGCGAGCGAGGTGGCAGCGAGTAATTGCATGGCGTTGCCAGGATTATCAGATAGGGTGCCTGCGCCAAAAATAAGGATGGGAATGGCTAGCGGAATGAGCAAAAGGCCACCCAAGGCACTCGCGCCATTCAAACCAGCGGTCAGCGCGGAGATGGTGACCGACAAGCCAGCTAGAGCAGGTAAAGCAACAGCAAGGCCGAGCAACAGCGTCAGCAACTTCGCTTCGGGCAACCCAATCAGGGCTGATGCGATGATGGATGCCAACAGTAGTGGCACAGCAAAGGCCACCAATTGGCCTGTGATCTTGACTGTCGCGACCAGCTCATCCGTCCAGCCACGTATCGCCAATTGGTCGAGTATACCAGCCTGGCGGTCCGGTAGTATAAGCCGCTCAATGGGTAGTAATGTCGATAGCAATGCCGCAATCCACAATATGCCGCCGCCCGTTCGCGCCAGCAGCATTTTGTCAGGGCCGGTGACAAAGGGGTAAAGCGTCGCAACGGCGAGGTAGAAAATCACTGGCAACCAAAGGCCGCCACCGGTCCAGGCTAAGCGGATTTCGCGCATGACCAACAAGACGAAGCTTTTCATAAACTGCGTCCCGTTGAGTCTAGGACAAGGCTTTCGCTGACATTGATCGACGGCGACTGGTGCGCGGCCAGCATTACAATGCCACCGGCAGCGATGTGGGATAGAATTGCCTTATCCAGATGAGCGCAACTGGCGCTGTCCAATCCATTATAGGGCTCGTCGAGTAACCAGATCGCGCACCCTGAGGCCAGAACGCGGGCAATTGATGCTCGCTTGCGCTGGCCTGTTGAAAGGTAGCGGACCGGGACTTCGGAAAGAGTGAGCAAATCCATCGCGGCTAACGCAGCATCACGATCCGATAGCGATGCGCCATCCATGTGCGCCCAGAAGTGCAGCGCTGCACCGACCGTCATATTAGGGTCTAGGGCAAGATTCTCATCTGCCAGTGCCAGCTTGCCCTCAGCGCTCACCTTTCCTGAATATGCATCGAGCAATCCCGCAATAACGCGCAGCAGAGTTGATTTTCCACATCCATTTGCCCCCCGTACCCAAACTAATTCTCCCGCTGATACGTCCAAGTTCAAATTGCTGAGCACCAGTCGGTTTCCACGGACGACGACGACTTTTTCCAGATGAAGCGAAGGGGCATAGGCTTGACGGGATGTCATGCTGCGACATAGGCATGAAAATCAGGAATTGCAAAATCGGGATCAAACATGGCCATTTTAAAGTTGGACGACGCCGCACGCGCATTGGCTTTGAGCCAATTGCCGCACTGGAGCTATGATCCCGAAGCCTTGGGCATCCGGCGCAGTTTGCGTTTTTCGGATTTTGCCGAAGCCTTCGGTTTCATGACGCGCGTCGCCATCTTGGCCGAAAAGGCCGACCACCATCCGGAATGGTTCAACGTGTACAACCGGGTCGATATCCTGCTGACCACACATGATGCCGGGGGGATGTCCGACCGCGATGTTGCGTTGGCACAAGCGATTGACGCGATCGCGGCTTAGGGCTTGGTCCCAACCACGTCGCCCAAACCTTCCATCAACCCCAATGACTTGCGCAGCCGGTTCGGGAACCAGCGCGCAGAAAATGCGAGCTGCTTGGCCATTTTATTCACCGTGGTGTGGACATTGGCGCCATGAATAGCTTCCCATGCCGCAGGGCCGATAATTGACACCGGACTGACTTCAACGCCCGCGGACTGGAGCTTGTCCTTACCGGACATATTGCTGCCGGGGTCGACTGCGCTGATGATATTGGTGTCGATAAAACCGGGCATCAGGCTGCGGGATTTGATTCCAAGGTGCCGCCATTCAATGTCATGCGCTTCGGCAAGACCACGCACCGCGAATTTGGTGGCACTGTAGACGCTCAACCCGGCCGAGCCGTAAATGCCGGCTGCAGAACTGGTGTAGAGGACGCATGCGTCCGGTGTGTTCTTCAGAAGATCGAAGCAGGCGCGTGTGCCGCTGATCACACCGGTCAAATTGACCGCAATCATCTTGTCAATTTCTTCATCGGTCATGTCCTGGATAGGTCCACCTGTACCGATTCCAGCGTTGTTGAACAGCACCGTCATATGCCCGCCAGTATGCTTCGCGAACTCAGCAACTGCTTTGGTCCACTGCGCCCGGTCGGTCACGTCCAACTTGTGCGTCGAACTCATGCCGGGGGGTAGCATCTTCGCAGTTTCGGCAAGCCCTGCCATGTCAACGTCGGCGAGGCCGATAAACCAGCCGACATTGGCAAAATAGCGGGCAACTTCACGGCCCAGGCCGGATGCAGCTCCGGTGACAAACATGCTTTTCTGTTGTTCAGCCATATCGGCGACTCTCTCTCCCGTTTACACTCTTGTCAGCGACATCAATTTGACGTTCGCGTCAACTGTTTCTTGCCGTCGTCATAAAGGCTGGATAAATCCGGCGCTCCTAAGGAGTAGATATGTTTCGCATTTTCCCCCTGCTTTTCCTCCTCTTTGTCAGTCTGGTCCCCGTTGCGGCCAAGGCGGAGGTTGTTGCAACTTTCTACAGCCATGACTTTGGGGATCACTTCCCGCACGCTTTTGTGAAGCTGAAGGGCAAAGTTGATTCGACTGGAGAGCAGGTCGACACCAATTATGGCTTCACGGCTGTCAGCGTTTCGCCTGCGATCCTGATGGGGTCGGTAAAGGGCATGATCGAAACAAAGGGGGACAAATATATCGCCAGCAGCAACCCGCATTTTTCACTGCGATTGTCGGATGCGGAATATGCAAAGTTGATGGCGCTGGTGGAGAAATGGCGGAGTATGCCGGGTAAAAGCTATAGCTTGAACAGCCGTAATTGCGTCCATTTCGCGATGGAGGCGGCGGCATTGCTTGGCTTGAACGTGAACCGGAAGAGCAAGTACTTCAAAAAGCCGAAAAGCTTTATCCTGGAAATGATGAAGCTCAATCCTGGACTGAAGCTTTAGATCGCCTGAAAGCCCTTGGCATAAATGTGCCATGTGAAGATGGCCGCGGCTCCCCGATGCGGGCGCCATTTTTCTGCGATCTCGCGAATTTCCTTTTCGGATGGGCGGGAATCCAGCTTCAATAAGCGTCCGACGCCTTCCTGCACGGCAAGATCGCCCGCAGGCCATATGTCGGTCCGGCCTTCCGCGAACAAAAGATATATCTCCGCTGACCAGCGTCCGATGCCTTTGACCTTTGTGAGGTAAGCGATGGCTTCCTCATCATCTGCGGGCAGGGCGTCGAGAGGGAGTTCACCTGTTACGACCAGTTCGGCCAGCGAACGGGCATATCCCTGTTTCTGACGGCTTAGGCCGCAGGAGCGCAACGCGTCAAAATCTTGCTCGATGAGCTTGTGCGCAGCGCAGCCTTCGCCGAGCAATGCCTCCAGCTTGTTCCATACCGAGGCGGCTGCCGCGACGCTTACCTGCTGGCCTACAATGGTACGCAACAAGGTTGCATATCCCGGCTCGCGAATCCGTGCTTCCGGATAGCCCGTGGCGGTAAGCGCATCGGCAAAGCGTGGCTCAATCTGAGCCAGCGAATCCAACGCATTCTTTAACCCTTCAGCCGAAATGCCCATCAGCCGACCAGTTTCAGTAACGCCATCGGCGCGCCGTAGAGGGCAGGGCCAACATCCCAGCGCAAGGTCTGGAGGCCATCAGCCTCCTCTGGTCCATCTTCGCTGTTATTGGCGAGGATGCGCGCATCGGTGGTAAGGGTAAAAGTGCCCTTTATCGCAATGGGTTCGGCCGGCATCTTGTCAGCGCCGCCTTTGCCCATGAAACCTGCCGCCATGCTGCCCATGCCGATCAGCGAACTGAGCGACATTTCGGGGTCGGTGCGGAAGGCCGGCGCTTCGACGCGCAGGCGACCATTGTCCCAACGGGTTATATGGATCATCGGTTCGCCTAGCGAATATCGCGGTATTACCGGAAAGGCGAAGTCGTCCGCAAGTTTGCCACTGGTGCTGTAATCAATCATGAAGACACCATTGCCCAAATGCTCCACCTTGTTCCACGCGGCCAGCCGTTCGACTTCGCGCGTAAAGCGTTTGATGGTTTCGGGATTCTCCGGGTCAATTCCGCCAAGCATCATTTCGGCCATCTTACGGCCTTGTTCTTCACGCTTTTTCTTTTCGGCTTGTTCGACGTCCCAGTCGGCCTTTTGCTGTTTTATTTCGGCTGGGGTGCATTCACGTTCGTTGCTTTCCCACGAGTCCGCTGCGGCATCCGCCGTGGCAGCGGCGGCATCTGCTGCGGCAGAAGCTGCATCGGCTGCGGCTGCCGCCGCGGCTTCGGCGGCGACATTCGCATCTTCTTCTTGCGCTTTCTGCTCGTCCTGAAATGCCAGCACATTCGCCCGCCAGTTCGACGCAGGCACAATCCCGAACACCGGACCACTAACCGCAGCAACATCGTCGCGCTTCAGGTCGATCTCCATCGTTTCGCTATTGTCAGCAGCAGGTTCGATTGTTTCGTTCCAGCAGACAGCCTTGAACTCCGCTGTGCCCTCTTTGCCCAAAAAGTCATTGTTCAACAGATTGGCAAGGCCCACCAGCTGGATTTGCCCTTTATAGGTAAAATTGAAATCGCCATTTTTGCGCACCGTCATTGCCGACACAAATTCTCCGGGCAGGATCAGGCACCCGCTGAGTGAAAAACAAGCGGCAGTGGCCACCGCCACCTTTGCCCATGTTGTGACCAGACTTATTTGCATTGCGATTCCCCTTCGCATTCAGCCCCTGCGTACCGTCGCCGCGTAAAGCGCAATGGCGGCGGCATTGGAAACGTTGAGCGACTCCATCTGCTCGCTGATTGGCAGCTTTGCCAATTGGTCGCAATGCTCCTCTATATTATGCCGCATGCCGTCACCTTCGGCGCCCAATACTAGAGCATTGCGCCCCGGAGTCAGCGCCTGTTCGAGTGTGGCTGTGGCATGGCCCGACAAGCCTATCCGCCAATAACCTGCCTCGGCAATTTCCTCTAGCGCGCGCGCCAGATTTACGACGCGGACCCATGGCGTCACCTCGAGTGCTCCAGACGCTGCCTTCGCCAAGGCTCCCGATTCGGGCGGGGCGTGGCGGTCCTGTGTTATTACAGCGACCGCATTAAACGCTGCCGCTGTGCGGAAAATGGCGCCGACATTGTGCGGATCGGTTACCTGGTCCAATATAAGCAGCGGCCGCGTGTCGTCTTCGTCCACCGCCAGCGCATCGGTCAGCCAGACATCTTCCATGGGCGCTACTTCCAGCACAAGACCCTGATGTGGGGCGTCCTTTGGCACATAACGGGCCAAGTCTGCGGCATCGGCAAATTGCACTGCTAATCCTTCGGGAATTACGATTTTTCCCAACTCTTCCCGCGTGCCCCACAGCTTGATCAACCGCCGGTCAGGATTGTCGAGCGCGGCATAGACGGCGTGACGGCCATAGAATTTGGGATTACCACTGACGGGTGCTGCGCCACGGCGGCGATGGCTTTTATGCGAAGACATGGTTGAGGTGCGTTCCAAAAAGAAAATGCGTTGATAGCAGTCCCTTTCCCACTTGAGGCACTGACAGGCAAGTGCCGTTTCGCTATCGGGCCGCTTCCTTAGTGGGACGACACTTATGTTACGCATTTTGCTCTGCCTAACACGTCGACAGGCTGCCAAGTGGTTGTAAGGCAGCAGAGTGTAAATTTGCGCGGCTTTCCGTGCGATGGTTCTAATTGAGATTGGGCACCAGTTGTTTAAGCAGGCACGTCCAACTTCCGCAGTGGCGTTACCAGTGCTGGCTAACTGCTCCTATCAGGCACTTTCGCGCAATAGTAGGCGCACCGGCACTGGAGTTGTATCCGGCGTTTTCCCTTTCAGTAGCGCAATAAGCGCTTCCACCAGCATTTCGCCGGCTTTGTAATAATCCTGCTCGATGGTGGTTAGAGGCGGCTGGGCGTATGCGCCTGTGGCGATACCGTCAAAGCCAATTACGTGGACGTCCTTGCCTACAGCAATACCGGCTTCATCCAGCGCGCGGAGTGCGCCTAGTGCAATGAAATCATTGGCGCAAAACAGACCGTCGAAGTTTGTCTTGTCCCGCAACAGAGCCTTGACCGCGGCGTAACCCTGGTCCTCGCGCACCGCGTTTTCGGGCAAAGTAGGGCAGATGACGGGCAGGCCAAGCTCCTGTGTCACCGCCATATAGGTATTGATGCGGTCCTGAAATTGGGGCTGCTCACTATTCATCGGGCCGATATAGGCAATGTTGCGGCATCCCTTTGTGCGCAGATGGTCCATGGCGAGCCTAGTACCCATGGCATTGTCACTTTTGATCGAAACCAGGTCTTCCTTGCTCGCACCCCAGCAGATCATGGGGGTGTTATGCCGGGCATACTCCCCGAAATATTGCCAGCCTTCGACATTTTGCCCGCTTCCGATAACAATCAGGCCATCGGACTGGCGGCTTCCGGTATAATTGGCGAAGAAATTGGCAGGAGAATCCTGGAAAGAAACGATCAGATTATAGCCCCGTTCAGATGCGGACGCAGCAATGCAGCCAAGCAGCGAGAGGTAGAAAGGGTTGATGTTCGCCTTATTTTCTCCTCTTCGGCAAAGGATGACGAGGGCGATCGAAAAGGTCTGTTGCGTGCGCAAACGTAAGGCATTGTGGTCGACCGAGTAGTTGAGCTCGTTCGCCAGCGCGACGATCCGCGCCCGGGTGTCTTCGTTGACTTTTTTGTCGCCACGCAGCGCACGCGACACTGTGGGTTGCGAAACCCCCAGCATCGCTGCGATCTGATGCGCTGTAATCCGCCCCTCTTTGCCCATGCCGCGCCGGTTAGCACCAAGGCGCGCGGGAGTCACGCGGCGAGCGCAGTCTCCGGCGCGACAAAATCCAGATTAAGGCTGTCCGCGACGGCCTTGCTGGTCACCTTGCCCTTGTGGACATTGAGTCCGGCAAGCAGGCCGCGTCCTGTATCGGACAAGGCATGCAGAGCGCCGACACCTTTTTCGGCTAACGCGAGACCATAAGGCAAAGTGGCGTTATTCAGGGCTGCAGCGCTTGTTTGCGGTACCGCGCCGGGCATGTTGGCGACGCAATAATGGATGATTCCGTCGACCACATAAGTAGGCTCTGCATGCGTGGTGGGCTTCGATGTTTCAAAGCACCCGCCCTGGTCGATGGCGACGTCTACGAGAACCGAGCCCGGCTTCATATGTTTCAACATGGCACGAGTCACAAGCTTCGGCGCGCTGGCGCCGGGGATCAAAACTGCACCGATGACAGCGTCAGCAATGCTGATTTCATGGTCAATTGTTTCGAGCGTTGAATAACGTGTGCGTACGCGGCCCTGAAACAATTCGTCCAGTTCGCGCAAGCGGGGGATGGAACGATCAACGATGGTGACTTCCGCGCCAAGGCCGACCGCCATGCGCGCAGCATGGGTGCCGACAACGCCGCCACCGATGACACAGACGCGGCCTGCAGCAACACCGGGAACGCCGCCCAACAATATTCCTGCTCCACCTTCGCTGCGACGCATCGCTTCGCCAGCGGCTTCGATAGCGAGGCGGCCTGCAACTTCGCTCATGGGTGCGAGCAGGGGCAGGGTGCCCTTTTCGTCGGTCACGGTCTCATAAGCGATGGCTGTGCAGCCGCTAGCGATCAGGCCCTTTGCTTGTTCAGGATCTGGCGCGAGGTGAAGATAGGTAAAAAGAAGCTGGTCGGGGCGAAGCTGAACCCATTCCGAAGGCTGGGGCTCTTTGACCTTTACGATCATGTCGCATCCGGCGAAGATCTCGGCAGCTGTGGCCGCTATCTCGGCACCCGCAGCGCGATAGGCGTCATCGGTTGCCATAATGCCAGCGCCAGCCCCTGATTGGACGACAACCTGATGCCCACGGGCAACATATTCGCGCACGGCACCGGGGGTCAGGCCGACCCGATATTCGTGAACCTTAATCTCGCTGGGAACGCCGACACGCATTTCTCTTCTCCTGATTTGAGTCTCTGTGACGGAGAAATAGCATTGTCCTTCTGCGGTTAATCCGCAAAGATTCGACAAGATGGGTTATATGACGCATATATTCCGCGCAAAAATTTAACAGGACGAAGAAAATATGCAACTCGATCGCGCTGACCGTAAATTACTTCGCGCTTTGGTCACAAATGGCCGGGCGACGCAGCAGGAGTTGGGGGATGCGGCAGGGCTGTCACCTAGCGCGGCGGCACGGCGGCAAAAGGCGCTGGAAGATGCCGGCATCGTGCGGGGCTATCGCGCAGATGTGAATCTACGTAAATTGGGTCTGGGTGCCACAGTAATGGTCACCATCACGCTCGACAGCCAAAGTGAGGAGGCGATGGGTGCGTTCGAAGCGGCGGTGGCCGAAGGCCCATCAATCATCCGCTGCCACCTTATGAGCGGCCGTAACGATTATCTTTTGGTTGTGCGGGCGGCGTCGATCGAGGACTATGAAATCATCCACCGCCAGGAAATCGCACGCTTACCTCGCGTTGCCCGGATCGAAACAGCTTTTGCCTTGCGCGAAGTGGTCAACCGTACGGTCCCCCCTAGATTGCTTGGGTAGCGTAGACGCTATTGCCCTCGCACAGTATTTAGCGGCGAATAATGCAAATTTATCGGTAAAATGTCGTTAATATTTTATTGATGATAAATACGTCCAATGAATTGTAAAAATTCAGTACTAATAAGATGTTGTCGCGGTTCAAATGAGTCAGTTTAAAGCGACAGATTACTTATAAACTAATCGAAGTATCTTCACTGAAATCACGGGTCGCGATGCGTGATATGCGGGCGCGTGGCTATCTTGCTCATCCCGCTTCGGAGGATATCATGAATATTGTTCTTTTCTGGAATGGCGTATTACTTGAATGTTCGCGCCGTGACTTCACCCGTGGCTATGCAAATAGCCAGCAACCCGGGCCGATACGCACATCCCGCGCCATGGCGATTGTCCATTTGGCTATCCACGATGCCATAGCTTTTAAAAATGGCGTTCCCGGTGCTGCTTATTTGAACAAGAAAGGCATAGCACACACCGTAGCTGCTCCTCCAGCGGGCGCAGTAGACGATATTGTGGCAGGCGCGGCCGTAACCACGTTAAAGGCCATGTACCCGCGCTATGGTGACTTCATCGATGATAGCTATGACGGCGGGAACAATGCTCGCTTCAACTATGGTGAGGAAATCGCCAATGCATTGTTGGCGGCGCGGGTCAATGATGGTTCCGATCTGATGCTTACCGCGCCTCAGGTGGTCTCTCCCGTTTACGGGCAGCATCGAGCTGATCCCTATGCGCCTGGGCAAGCCCGTCTTGGGCCAGCATGGGGCAACGTAGCTCGTTTCACCGGTAATGCGCACAAGCCGCTGGCACCATATCCGGGGCAAGGACTGCCTAATTTGCTCGCGGATGCTGATTATAAGGCGGATTATGACGAAGTTGTCGCCTACGGTGCCGAAGACCGCCGCAGCCGCACGGCTGAGCAGGAAAGGATCGGCGTTTACTGGGCCTATGATGGTGTCATGAACCTCGGTGTCCCGCCCCGGCTCTATAACCAAATTGCGCGGAAGATCGTAGCCGGCAAGAATCTGAGTGTGGCGCGGACAGCGGAATTGTTTGCGCAGGTCAATGTCGCGATGGCGGACGCCGGGATCGACGCATGGTATTACAAATATCTCTATGACCTGTGGCGGCCAGTGGTCGGTATCCGTGCCGAAGCTGCACCAGATGGTGATCCTTTTTGGGCGCCAATGGGTGCGCCGCAAACCAATGTTTTGGGGCGCTCAACTTTTACGCCACCTTTCCCGGCTTATCCGTCGGGCCATGCCACCTTTGGCGCGGCGTTGTTTCAGTCGCTACGTCTCGCACTTAACAGTTCTGCCGGGCCGATAACAACGGCGGATGTGGTGGCCGAGGAAACCGCACCTGCGGGATTGGTTGCAAGTGAGAGTTTCACCTTTGTCTCGGATGAACTCGACGGCATCGCAGTCGATTCCGACGGTTCCGTTCGGTATCGGACGCCGATCAGCTTTGATAATTATGTCAGGCCGATCTGGGAAAATTCGGTCAGCCGTATCTTCCTCGGCGTTCACTGGCGGTTCGATGGGCTGCCGCGTGATCCGGCAGACAATGTCGGCGGTGTGCCGTTAGGACTTGCGATTGGTGAAGAAGTGCACGCCTTCTTCAATAACGGAACTTCCTTGGGCGGTTCTGTCTGACAAAGCGAGGCGACCCTGAAAAGGGTCGCCTTTCCATCAGAATTGACCCTTTTTGAATGCAGGAATTGCCTTTGTTTAGACCCCGGCATTGCGCTTCTTTCTGGCATAAAACTGTGATGTAATTGTCACATTTGTCAAAAAGGACAACGGCACTGACATAAAATTGCTTGATTGCGCGTTCCATTGATGTTTGTGTGCACCTGCACAATAAAGGCGCTGGTAAATAAAAATTAACCACAGCGCGCGCATTAGATTTAGCGGGAAGAGGACGGCATGTGCCGGTGGCGGTGGTGTACGCCTTGTCTTCGGCTAACTTAATAGCGCACCTAAAGAAGGGGTAATTTTATGCGTAACTCGATTTTGAAACTGGCTGCGATGAGCGTTGCAATGAGCGCACTCGCTGTTTCCGCACCTGCATTTGCGCAGGAAGAAGAAGCAGAATCCGGTCCCATCACCATCACAGGTGGTATCACCGGCGTTTCGGATTATCGTTTCCGCGGCGTTTCGCTTTCGGACAAGGATTTCGCGATCCAGCCAACCCTTACTGTAAAGCACGAATCGGGCTTTTACGTTGGCGTATGGGGTTCGAACCTCGCCGCAAATGCTGGTGACGATATTGAAGTCGATCTTTATGCCGGTTTCTCGGGCGGCGACACCATCACCTATGACATCGGCGCAACCTATTATGTCTATCCCGGCATTTCGAGCTTCAACTATGTTGAGTTCACCGGCAAGTTGGGAACGACTGTTGGACCAGCAACCATCGGTGGTCAATTGAGCTATGTTCCAAGCCAGGATAACACCGGCAATACCGATAATATATATGTTGCGACCAACGCTGCAATCGCGTTGCCTGACTCGCCCATTTCGATTGTTGGTTCAGTTGGCCTTGAAGATGGCGCCTTCACGGGTGGTAGCTCGAAACTGGACTGGTCGCTTGGCTTGACCGCCAACGTTGCCGGTTTCACCCTCGGTGCATCCTATGTTGATACAGACCGTCAGTCGACCTTTGCGTTCAAAGACAGTTCTGCTGGCGTTGTTTTCTCGCTCGCTTACTTCTTTTAAGTAACTTTCCTAGGGATTTCCCTATCGGAATCTGCATGCCGGGCTTGACCTTTCAAGCCCGGCATGTCCTTATCCAGCGAACAGAAAGCTGGTGAAAACAATGTCTGTCAATCTCGCGAATTGGATCGCAGAGCATAAAATCGACGAAGTCGAGTGTATCGTTCCCGACATTAATGGTGTTCAACGCGGCAAAGTTTTGCCGGCCAAGAAATTCCTTTCCTCGGTCCGCGACAAATCGTTGCGCATCCCCGGAAGTGTTTTCATTTGCACCATCGACGGTCATTATCCTGAAGATATCGAAGACATCTGGGATAAGGACCCCGACAAAATCCTGATCGCGGATCCCGACACCATTTGTGTCGCACCCGGGTTCAAATCCCCAACAGCATTTGTCATTGCCGATGCCTATAATGGCGACGGGACGGAAGTTGACTTGGCTCCCCGCACAATATTGAAAAAAGTGCTCGGCCTTTATGCCGCCAAGGGCTGGAAACCAATTATCGCGCCCGAGGTTGAATTTTACCTCGTGTCGCAAAACACCGACCCCGATTTCCCGCTCGTTCCGCCCACTGGATCAAGCGGGCGCGCGGAAACTGCAAGCCAGCCTTACGGGCTGGAGGCGATGAATGAATATGAAGATATCATCGACCATATCTACGACAATTGCGAATTGATGGGTCTGGATATCGATACGATGATCCACGAAATGGGCGCTGCGCAGTTGGAAGTGAATTTCTTGCACGGCGATCCGCTTAAGCTGGCCGACCAGGTGTTCCTGTTTAAGCGTGTCGTGCGCGCTGTTGCCAAACAACATGGCGTTTATGCGACCTTCATGGCCAACCCTATGGCGGGCCAACCGGGAAGCGCTATGCATATCCATCAATCGGTGGTCGATGCGGAAACGGGCAAGAACCTGTTTTCCAACGCTAATGGTAAGGATAGCGCGCTGTTCCGCAGCTACATTGCGGGGCTGGTTAAATTCATGCCGCAGATTTCACCCCTCTGGGCGCCGAACGTCAACAGCTTCCGCCGGATGCGTCCGGACAGCGCGGCGCCTATCAACGTGCAATGGGGTGAAGATAACCGCAGTTGTGGCTTTCGCGTTCCTATCTCGGACAAAGCAAACCGCCGCGTCGAAAACCGGCTTCCGGGTGCGGATTCCAATCCCTATCTGGCAATGGCTGCGTCGTTGGTGTGCGGTTATATTGGTATGGTCGAACGCATGGTGCCGTCGAAGGCTATTACCGGCAGTGCCTATAACCGCGCGCGGACCTTGCCGCGTACCTTGGAAGCGGCGCTGGATCGCTTTTCGGCCTGTAGGCCGGTGCGGAATTTGCTGGGCGAGGATTTCTTCGAGATTTTCTATGCGGTGAAAGATTATGAGCTGTTCAACTACCAGTCGGTGGTGAGCAGCTGGGAACGCGAGCATTTGTTGTTACGGGTATAGCCCGGTGATAGTGCGTAGCATCCACATCGACACCGCAGAAGCCGAGGTTTTTTCCCCCGCACCCGACCGGATAGTCCACGGCAATCCGCATGGCGAGACCCGCAACGCCTATGAATCCCCGGATGGCCGGAAATATTTCGGGGAATGGAGCTGCGGCGAGGGTGCCTGGCGCGTATCCTACTCCGAATGGGAATATTGCCGCATATTGGAAGGACATGTGCGCCTGACCAGCGACGACGGCAGCGTGGCGGAGGCTGGTCCTGACGGCAATCTGGTGATCGAGCCCGGATTTGAAGGGGTTTGGGAGAATCTGACGCCGGTGCGAAAGCTCTATGTCATCGACCTCGGACCGCCGGAAGGAGACGCGGGCTAACTCCGTTTCTGCGCCATGACCGATCCCCTCAACAACAGCTATTACCGCGCGACCGCCAAGTCCTGGAAAACGCGTCCAAGCTTCAGCCAAGTTAACAAATATGATGTGATCGTCATCGGCGGCGGCTTCACCGGCCTGTCCGCGGCGCTTGCTTGTGCCGAAAAAGGCCTGACGGTGGCGTTGATTGAAGCGAAGACTATCGGCTTTGGTGCGTCGGGCCGAAATGGCGGGCAATTGATCCCGGGCCTGCGCTGGTCAATGCGGGAACTGGATGAAGAATTTGGACGCGAGCGGGCACAGGCGATATTCGATCTTGCCTATGGCGCTGTGGATCGCGTGAAACAACGGATCGACCGGCACGGCATCCAATGTGATTTGAAAAACGGGCATCTGGAGGCGGCATATAAACCCGCACATTTCGACGCGATGCAGCGCGATGCGGAATTTCTCGCTCGCGAATTTGGCTGGAAAGCGCAGATCGTGCAGCCGCAGAATATGGAGCGGCATATCCGGGGCGGCGGCTATCATGGTGGGATTTACGATCCACAAGGCGGGCATTTTCACCCGCTCAACTATGCGTTGGGTCTTGCCGAAGCGGCAGAGGCGGCAGGAGTTGAAATATTCGAGAATAGTTTTGTGCGGCCCGAAGAAGTCGATGCCCAAAACATAATCGTCGCGACCGATACTTGGACGCAGGATATTGACCAACGGCTCGGCCGCTACACCATTCCGATCATGAATTATAATATCGCAACGTCGCCATTGGAATCGTGGCAGGACTTTCTCCCGAGCGACGCTGCGGTTGCGGATAGCCGTTTCGTGCTCAACTATTTCCGTCTGTCCGCCGATAAACGCCTGATCTTCGGTGGCGGGGAGAAATATGTGCAGACCCCGCCGGCCGATATAGCTTCGTTTGTCCGGAAGCATATTGCAGAAGTCTTTCCGTCACTCGCCAATGCGCCTATCGATTATGCATGGGGTGGCGCTGTCGGGGTGACGATGAACCGTCTTCCGCATCTGGGCCGAAATGGAAATATCTACTTCGCCCATGGCTTTTCGGGTCATGGTGCTTTGGTTACAACGCTGGCGGGCGAATTACTGGCGGAGGCAGTGACAGGGACGATGGAACGCTTCGATGTATTGGCCAATCTTCCGCACCAGCCCTTTCCCGGTGGCAAATTTCTATCGCGGCCACTCGCCACCTTGGGTCTTCTCTATTATGCCTTGCGAGACCGGCTGTGATTAATCCGAAGGCAATATTGGCACTGCGCGAACGGGAGTTGACGCGTTTCGTTAATGCTAACCCGAAGTCGAAACATTATTTCGAAAGGTCAAATGGCTGGTTCCAGCGGGTTCCTTTCCACTGGATGCTAGACTGGCCCAGCCCATTTCCTATTGTCGCAGCCAGTGCAACAGGCGCAACGCTTACCAGTTTGGACGGTCAGACATTTGACGATTTCTGCCTTGGCGACACCGCCAGCATGTTCGGTCATTCTCCGTCTGCGCTCGCGTCCGCTTTGGCGGAGCAAGCGGGGAAGGGGCTTAGCTATATGCTACCCACGATCGAGGGTGCCGAATTGGGGAATATGCTGGCGTCGATGTTTGGCTTGCCACATTGGCAGGTCACCACAACCGCCAGTGAAGCGAACCGGGCCGTGATCCGCTGGTGCCGGGGTTTGACGGGTCGGAGCAAAATCCTGATCTTCAATGGCTGCTATCATGGCGCTGTGGATGATGTTTTTGTTGATTTACGCGACGGTCTTGCGGTCAACCGTCCGAGTTTGATCGGGCAAGTGCAGGATCTTTTGCTGACGACGGTCGCAATCGAGTTCAACGATGTGGCGGCTTTGGAAAGCGCGTTGCGAAATGGTGATATTGCCTGTGTGCTCGCCGAACCGGTCATGACGAATATCGGCATGATCCGCGATGCGCCGGGCTATCTCGAAACCTTGCGGCGGCTCTGCAGCGAAACAGGCACGTTGCTGGTATTTGATGAAACGCATACCATTTCGTCCGGCTATGGCGGGCACAGCAACAGCCACGGACCCATGCCCGACATCATGGTTATCGGCAAATCTATTGGTGGCGGGGTGCCATGTGCTGTGTATGGCTTCACGGCCCAAATATCGGCCCGCATGGAGGCCCTGAACAAAGCGCGGCCTGCAGGGCATAGCGGTATTGGCACAACGCTTTCGGCCAATGCGTTGGCGATGTCCGCCATGCATGCCATGTTGGGGCAGGTCATTACACGAAAGGCTTACGACCATATGCTCGCTATGGCGGACAGGCTGGTGTCAGGTCTCCGACAAGTTATTGAGGCACATGGCTTGCCTTGGCATGTTAGTCATGTCGGCGCTCGGGTTGAATTTGTCTGCGCTGTCCAACCGCCGCGTAATGGAAATGAAGCACGTGCGGCGATGGACCATGATCTTGAATCGGCGATTCATCTCTACCTTACCAACCGCGGCATATTGCTCGCGCCCTTTCATAATATGATGCTGCTGAGCCCGGTGACGCAGTCGGAGCAAGTGGATCGCCTCTTGCACGCGCTGGATTCCTGTGTAGGCGAGCTTTTGGAGATAAAAGCATGACAAAACGCGCCATTTCATCGGCAAAGATCGCCCAGCGTAGTGAGGCAGAAGCTTTTTTTGCGGAAAATCCGGATATCGATTCCGTCGAGATGATCTACACGGACATGGGCGGTGTGCCGCGCGGCAAGCGTTTGCGGCAGCATGAAGTGCTTTCGGTTTATGAAATCGGTCGTTTCTTCCCTGGCTCGATAGCTGTGGTAGACATCACTGGTCAGGATACTGTCGAAACCGGACTGGTCTGGGAAGATGGCGACGCCGACCGTTCGATGAAGCCTATTCCCGGCACCTTGGTGCGGACCCCATGGGCAGGCGACAATGCCGCACAATTCATGGTCGATTTTTACGAGTTGGATGGCCAGCCGCACGACCTGGATCCGCGCCATGTGCTGGGATTGGTTGTCGATCGCTTTGCCGAAATGGGCCTGACCCCAGCGTTGGCAGTGGAACTGGAATTTTATCTACTTGATCCAAAACGCGCCCGTGATGGCTCGGTACGTCCTGCGCGGCCAGAATATAGCGGCAGCACGCCGCAGATGGTCGAGGTTTATGGCCTCCGCGAACTTGACGACTTCCGTCCCTTTTTCGACGAACTTTATGAAGCCTGCGATATTCAGGGCCTGCCGCTCGAATCCGCCATTTCGGAATTCGCCCCAGGGCAATGCGAATTGACCCTCCGCTATAAGCCGGACGTTCTGCGCGCGTGTGACGATGCCATCATGTACAAGCGCGTCGTAAAAGCTGTCGCGCAGGCGCATGGGCTGGAAGCAACCTTCATGGCGAAGCCTTTTGCCGAGCAAGCGGGTAGCGGCATGCATATCCATGTGTCGATGAATGACGCCGAAGGCAAAAATCTTTTCGCTTCCGAAGACCCCGAAGGCACGCCGATGTTGCGCCACGCCATTGGCGGGATGATCGGTGCTGTGGGCGACTGCTTTGCCCTTTTTGCGCCACATGCCAATAGCTACCGCCGGTTTAAGGCGAACAGCTATGCGCCGGTTGCGCCAACATGGGGGGTCAACAACCGCACCGTGTCCTTCCGCATTCCTGCAGGCCCTCCGTCTAGCCGCCATGTAGAGCATCGCGCCTGCGGAGCGGACGCGAACCCTTATCTTGCGGTGGCTGGCGTGTTGGCCGGCATTCATCACGGTATAACCAACCAGATCGATCCTGGCCCTGCGGTGGTCGGTAATGGTTATGACCGGGACAGTTCAGGTGATGACAAACCACCCAGCAACTGGTTTGCGGCCGTGGACCGGTTCCATGGTTCCGTGCTGATGCGGGACTATCTGGGGGAGCGGTTCGTCGACATGTACACGATCGTCAAGCGTGTTGAACAGGACCGTTATTTCGGTCAAGTGCCGTCGATTGACTATGACTGGTATCTCCGCAACGCCTAACAGCCCTGCTGGAAACAAGTGAAAAGGTTAGCCCTGCACCGGAAAACGGGCGAGGACATTTTCCATCACGGCAAGGTTCAACAGCGTATCAAATTCGCAACCGACCATGGTGCCGTCGTTCCAGACTATCTTCGCCTGCAAAGCCGAAAGACCTGGCAAAGTTAGCCAAATGCGAGTGCCGGCGGACATCCCGGTCAGCGCCTCACAGGCAACGCCGGAAAGCGATAGGTCTTTCACAATTACGGAGAAGGACGGCGACCCCGAAGGACGCATTTGTGCTGGAATGTGCAGTTTGACGCGGGGCGCGCTGCGATCTTCCTGTGCAGCGTCTTCATAACGCATGTAATTTTGACCCGATATTTGCGAGATGGTCATATCCGAATCTCCCATTGTGAATAATAGGCGATAGACGGGCAGGGTGAACAAGGGGTTCCGGCATAAGGTAAAGTCTCCATTTACCATCTTTCGCGCGGGCCGCGCTTGCATTTCGGACGATCTGCCGCCATATGCGCCGCGGGAGTCGGATGGACGTGGCACTCGCCAACCTGGTCAGATCCTGACGGAAGCAGCCACAACGAATTCGCTGCGGGTCATTCGGCTCCTATTTTTCCAAATCGCTTGAGAACATTTCGACAATCCGCAAAGAGCGGCCTAACATTATTTCGATGCCTGATTCCACCACCCCTGACCTCGCCGCGCGCGACCCGGATATGCCCGATGATGCCTTGGGTCTGGGGCTCGATGTGCCTGCCCCTGAGAAGCCAGCGGCGATGGGTGGCGCTGCATACCGGGTACTAGCCCGTAAATACCGGCCACAGACATTTGCCGAACTCATCGGTCAGGATGCAATGGTGCAAACGCTGGGCAACGCGATTAAGCGCGACCGTCTGGCGCATGCCTTTTTGATGACCGGTGTGCGCGGGGTAGGCAAAACATCGACCGCGCGCCTGATTGCCAAGGCCTTGAACTGCATTGGCCTCGATGGTCAGGGAGGTCCCACGATTGACCCATGCGGCCAATGTGAACCTTGTGTCGCGATTGCAGAGGGGCGCCACATCGACGTTATCGAAATGGACGCGGCAAGCCATACTGGCGTTGACGATGTCCGGGAGATTATCGAGGCGGTGCGCTATTCGGCTGTGTCCGCGCGCTACAAGATTTACATCATCGACGAAGTCCACATGCTATCCAAAAACGCGTTCAACGCGTTACTTAAGACGTTGGAAGAGCCGCCGGGCCATGTGAAGTTTCTCTTTGCGACGACCGAAGTGAACAAAGTTCCAATCACCGTATTGTCACGTTGCCAGCGGTTTGACCTGAAGCGAATTCCAACAGAACTGCTCGCCAGCCATTTTGCAGATATTGCGCAAAAGGAATCTGTTGAGGCGGAGGTAGATGCCCTGACCTTAGTTGCGCAGGCTGCCGAAGGTTCGGTGCGCGACGGCTTGTCGATATTGGATCAGGCAATTGCCCATGCCGATATGGATGGCGACGGTAAAGTGACCGCCGCACAGGTGCGTGACATGCTAGGCCTTTCGGACCGAGGTGCGATCCGTCGTCTGTTTGCGCTGATATTGGCGGGCGACGCACAGGCGATGCTGGCGGAAGCAAAGAACCAGTATAATTTGGGCGTCGAACCGCTTGCGATGTTTGCGGGGCTTTTATCTGAAGTGCATCGGTTGACCTTGGCAAAGGTCGGCACGCCGCACGACGGTGCACTAGACGCCGAGGCTTCCGCGTTGGCCGAGGATCAGGCCGACCGCCTCTCATTTCCGATTCTTCACCGATTGTGGCAATTATTGCTGAAGGGGCAGGAGGAGGTGGCACGGGCTGCTGTTCCTCTGGATGCAGCCGACATGGCTCTGCTTCGCGTGATTCACGCAGCTACGCTTCCAGATCCGGGTGAGCTTGCTAAAATGGTGGCGCATGGCAGCTTTACGTCCGCGCCTCCGGCGTCTGCCCCTACCGCTCTCGATATCCCTACGACACCTAATGTGACATCTCTGATACCCGCCGACTTTCCGGCGCTACTGGACCGTTTGGCGCGCGACGGATTTGTCAGTCTGGAAATGACTTTGCGCGATGTAATTCGGTTGGTCGAATATGCTCCGCCGTTGCTCGCATATCAATTGGCGGGGCCAGTACCTCCGTCTTTCGTTCCGGAGCTACGAGACGCTTTAGCTAAGGTTACAGGCACTCGGTGGGATTTGGAAGAAAGAAGCGGCGAAGCCCAGCCTAGCCTGCTGGAGCAGGAACAGGCGGTAGCCGAAGCAGGCCGACGTGCAATATTGGAATCCCCCTTGGTAAAGGCTGCATTTGCAGCTTTTCCCGAAGCTGAACTGCTCGACAGCGACGAGAGTGAATCACAATGGAGTAAACGTGCATGAAGAGCATGGAAGACATGATTAAGGCTGCTCAGGAAGCAGCGCAGAATATCCAGAAACAAATGGAGCAAGCGCAGGCAACTCTCGATACAATCGAAGTCGAAGGCGTCTCGGGTGGCGGCCTCGTCAAGGTGCGTGCGACCGCCAAGGGACGCATATTAGGTGTGGCGATTGACGATAGTTTGATCGTACCTGCCGACAAAACAATGCTTGAAGATCTCATCACCGCTGCCTTCAACGATGCACGTGATAAAGCAGACGCCGCCAGCAATGCAGAAATGGGCAAGATGTCGAGTGGATTGCCGTTGCCGGCGGGGTTCAAATTGCCCTTTTGATCGGAAGTTTCCCTCTGCCGCTTGCAACATTTCGTGGGCGGCAGAGTTGGACAGCGCCAAATTTTAGCGCAGAACCAAGCTTTTCCCCAACAAATCGGCGGCATTCAACGTAAATTCATTGAAAGCAGAGGAAAAGCGCACATATTGCACCTCAACACAGCTTGTTGCCGCATTCGGGACAGCTCATTGGAGTTAATATGGAACTAAATCTCCCGCTATTGCCGCTGCGCGATATCGTAGTATTCCCTGGCATGATTGTGCCGCTTTTTGTTGGTCGGGATAAATCTGTCGTCGCGTTGGAAAAAGCGATGGCCGCCAACAAAGAAATCTTTCTGGTTGCGCAACTCGACCCTGCCGAAGATGATCCTGGCAAGGACGATCTGTATGACATCGGTGTAACGGCATCCATCATGCAGCTTCTCAAATTGCCGGACGGTACTGTTCGTGTTCTGGTCGAAGGTAAAAGCCGCGCCGAACTGCGCGATGTCGTCGAGCGTGGCAGCGATTATGTTGAAGCAGGTGTGCGCCTGATTGAAGAGCAGATCGCCGAAGGTCCAGAAGCTACCGCCCTGATGCGGTCAGTGACCGAGCAGTTCGAGCAATATTCAAAACTGAACAAAAAAATGCCTGCAGAAACGGCGGTGCAACTGTCGGAAATCGAAACGCCATCGGCGCTGGCTGATGCGGTGGCAGCCAATATTCAACTGAAAGTGTCGGATAAGCAGTCCCTTTTGGTCGAAGCAAACCCGCTGCGTCGTCTAGAGATGGCCTTTGCTTTCATGGAAGGCGAATTGGGCGTACTCCAGGTCGAGAAGAAAATCCGTGGTCGCGTAAAGCGGCAGATGGAGAAGACCCAGCGCGAATATTATCTGAATGAACAGATGAAGGCGATTCAGCGCGAACTCGGCAATGACGAAGGTGAAGGCGGCGACGAGATTGCCGAGCTTCAGACGAAGATCGACACATTGAAGTTGTCGAAAGAAGCCAAGGCCAAAGCCAATGCGGAGTTGAAGAAGCTGCGTGGCATGGCGCCGATGTCCGCTGAAGCGACCGTTGTCCGCAACTATCTGGATACTCTACTCGGTATTCCATGGGGTAAAAAGTCCAAGTTGAAACGGGATATCGCAAAGGCACAAGATGTGCTCGACGCGGACCATTTTGCTCTCGAAAAGGTCAAGGACCGGATCGTTGAATATCTGGCAGTGCAGGCGCGCACTAATAAGCTGAAGGGGCCGATCTTGTGTCTCGTCGGTCCTCCGGGTGTAGGTAAAACATCGCTCGGCAAATCAATTGCCAAGGCGACCGGACGTGAATTCATCCGCCAGTCTTTGGGTGGCGTGCGTGATGAAGCTGAAATTCGTGGTCACCGTCGTACCTATATCGGTTCGATGCCGGGTAAGGTTGCCGCCAATCTGAAAAAGGCGGGGACGATGAACCCTCTTTTCCTTCTCGACGAGATCGACAAGCTCGGACAGGATTTCCGCGGCGATCCGGCCTCCGCACTGTTGGAAGTGCTCGATCCGGAGCAGAACAACAAATTCAACGACCATTATCTGGAAATCGATCTGGATTTGTCCGATGTCATGTTCGTGACAACAGCGAACAGCATGAACTTGCCGCAGGCGTTGTTGGACCGCATGGAGATTATCCGTCTGGAAGGTTATACCGAGGATGAAAAGCTGGAAATCGCAAAGCGGCATCTGCTGGATAAGCAGGTTGAAGCGCACGGCCTGAAGGCCGACGAATTCTCTGTAACCGACGATGCGCTTCGTGACTTGATCCGCTTTTATACTCGCGAAGCGGGCGTACGTACGTTGGAACGTGAAATAGCCAAGCTGGCGCGTAAAGCGTTGCGGCGTATCCTTGAAGGCAAGGCGGAAAAGGTTGAAATTACTCCGGATAATCTCGCCGATTTTTCAGGAGTACGGAAATACCGCCATGGTATTGGCGAGGAGGAAAACCAGATCGGTGCCGTGACCGGATTGGCATGGACCGAAGTTGGCGGTGAACTGCTGACGATTGAAGCGGTGACCGTTCCGGGTAAAGGCCAGATCAAGACGACTGGTAAGCTTGGTGAAGTGATGAGCGAGTCAATTCAAGCTGCATTGTCCTATGTAAAGGCACGCGCGCCAAGCTATGGGATTAAGCCCAGCTTGTTTGGCCGCAAGGACGTGCACATCCACCTTCCCGAAGGTGCTGTGCCAAAAGACGGACCATCTGCTGGTGTCGGTATGGTGACCTGTATTGTGTCGACACTAACGGGTATTGCCGTCCACCGTGACGTTGCCATGACGGGCGAAGTCACTCTGCGCGGACGGGTGCTGCCCATTGGTGGATTGAAGGAAAAGCTGCTTGCGGCCTTGCGGGGTGGTATCAAAACCGTCCTTATCCCGCAGGAAAATGAGAAAGACCTGGCAGATATTCCTGCGAATATAAAGAAAGGTCTGGAAATCATTCCCGTAAGCCATGTCGATCAGGTGCTTGCACGGGCACTTGTATCGCCCTTGATTGCTGTCGAATGGACCGAAGCAGACGAATTGGCGGCGGCTTTGCCTCCGGCAATTGGTGGCGAAAATGGTGCATCGGTAACGCATTGAGGGCGCTTCCCGGGGTGTAGAAGTGCAAGTGACGTCAGAACGTCGTGTTTTTCACAGAAAATGACGGTTTTATGCCGATATTTCCTTTGACAGCGCGCACATTCTCATCATTATCCCGCCACCGGCCCACGCCGCGACTCAATTAAACAATAAATGAGTCTATTACATATTCTTTTTGAGAGGGGGGTTCCCAGTATGAACAAACAAGATCTCGTAAATGCAGTAGCCGACGCAAGCGGTTTGACCAAAGCGGATGCAGGTAAAGCTGTTGAAGCAACTTTTGACGCCATCACCGGTGCTCTGAAGAAAGGCGGAGAAGTTCGCCTCGTTGGTTTCGGTACCTTTGGCGTAGCAAAACGCAAGGCATCGACCGGCCGCAACCCACGTACGGGTGAGCCGATGACCATCAAGGCATCGACCCAGCCCAAATTCAAGGCTGGCAAGGCTCTTAAGGACGCAGTGAACTAAGCTTCACTTTTTGTTTTTGGAGAAGAGGGCGGGGCGTAAGCTTCCGCCCTTTTCTTTATGGTGCTGCGGCGTACGGGCATAAAAAAAAGCGCCCGAAGGCGCTTCTTTTAAAATTCGGAATGTACCCGCTCAGGCGGCGAGAAGAATATCCGCAGGCATGGTTGCCTTGCGCGGAAAGGCAATTACCTCTGCAGCTGGTTGAGGCTTGCGGCCCCTGATTTCACCGAATGTAATGCGGCGTTCAATGGCAACTGAGGGAGCGAATTCCATATCGATCACCTCGATTATACGCGGCATTGCCTTCGAAAAGGTGAGGACGATTACAGCTACCGATGCAATAAGGGCGATAGCAAATAGGAGGGAAGCAATGAGGGTCATGGCACTGGTCCTTTCTGTCCCCCATGTCGTCTATAAAGGGGGTTAGCTTGCTGTTTTATGAACGACTTGCGTTCTATGTTCTCTATATGTTCTTTTTTGTCAAGCGCTATTATGTCCCGGTAATCCTCTGGAATAATATGTGGATTACCTGTGGATAACTAAGTTCGACGGAAAAGGTTCAATTCGCACGTTGTTTCGACCGCCGCTCGGCAAACCACTGCTGCAACATTTTTTGTGTGCAGCCAGTAAATCCGCCCGATCCATTCACCGAACAGCTGTTGGGCCGAAGGTCTGCAGCAAACGAGTCAAGTGCATTCACCGCTGACGACCAGGACCGGTCCGTGACGACTTGCTCCTTCCTACGTAGAGCAACAGGTATACGGTAACGTTCGTTTTCCGGTACAGTGGCACAGACGACGATTTCATCACCTTCCGGTTCGCGGCATTTTTCGTCTCCAATGGCGACCAGAAACGATATCCGCTCTGGCATTTCAGATGGGGAAGGAACGACCTCATCCTGAGCGAGCGCGTAACCCGAAGATAGAAAGGCACTGGCCATTAGAAAGGACTTTAAAACGGCCATCGTGATTCTCCTTTTGGTGGGGTAACAGCAGGTAGCTGCGGGTGGTGAACCTCCTATTAATCGGCTTTAACGCTTGACGAATCCCGCATTGCTCTCTAACGGCCCGCTCATTCCACATGGGGGACAACCATACCGGTGCGGATCGCACCCTTTTAGGGTTGTGTGATGTTCTCGTCCCCCAGAGGCTCAACCGGAAGGAGAAGTACCATGGCGGCACCTGTCGTTACCATGCAGCAATTGCTTGAAGCTGGGGCCCATTTCGGCCACCAAACACACCGTTGGAACCCGCGTATGAAGCCGTATATCTTCGGCGCGCGCAACGGCATCCACATTCTTGACCTGTCGCAGTCTGTGCCTTTGTTTGCACGCGCGCTCGACTTCGTCGCACAGACCGTCGCTTCAGGGGGCAAGGTTCTGTTTGTCGGCACCAAGCGTCAGGCGCAGGGTCCGATCGCGGACGCAGCACGCGCTTCGGGTCAGCATTTCGTCAACCATCGCTGGCTGGGCGGCATGCTCACCAACTGGAAGACCATCTCCAACTCGATCAAAAAGCTGAAAACGCTTGAAGAGCAGCTCTCCGGCGACACGCATGGCTTCACCAAGAAGGAAATCCTTCAGATGACCCGCGAGCGTGACAAGCTTGAAATGAGCTTGGGCGGTATTCGCGATATGGGTGGCATTCCCGACGTGATGTTCGTAATCGACGCCAACAAGGAAGAACTCGCCATCAAGGAAGCAAATGTTCTGGGTATTCCCGTGATCGCGATCCTCGATTCGAACGTTTCGCCGGACGGCATTGCGTTCCCTGTTCCTGCCAATGACGACGCGGCACGGGCCATCCGTCTTTATTGCGAAGCTATTGCCACCGCATCGAGCAAGGGCAATGTCAGTGCTAAGGTTGCCAAGGGCGTTGATCTGGGTGCGGAAGTCGAACCGGACGCAGAACCTGCGTTGGTCGAAGAAGCACCCGTTGCCGAAGCAGCTGCTGAAGAAGCACCTGCAACCGAAGCGTAACACGAATTTGTCATTGCCGCATGTGCGGCGACCCAAAGCCTGAAGTGGCAGCATTAGGCTGGTCTTCAGGCCAAGGACCCCGCCCGGTCGGGGATGACGTGTTAAAAGCCGGGGCCTTGTGCTCCGCTACACCTATTTGAAAGGACAAAACCATGTCTGCAATTACTGCTGCTGCCGTCAAGGAACTGCGTGAGCTTTCCGGCGCTGGCATGATGGACGCCAAGAAGGCGCTTGAAGAAACCGGCGGAAATATGGAAGCCGCTGTCGACCTTCTGCGCGCAAAAGGCCTCGCCACTGCTGCAAAGAAATCGAGCCGTACGGCCGCTGAAGGTCTCGTAGGCGTTGCTGTAGAAGGCACAAAGGGTACCGCGGTTGAAGTCAACAGCCAGACCGACTTTGTTGCCAAGAACGAACAGTTCCAGGATTTCGTCACCACCGTGACCGGCGTTGCGCTTGGTCTGGGTGCCAATGATCCCGAAGCCGTTCTCGCTGCGCCTTATGGCAATGGCGAAACTGTTCAGGAAAAGCTGACCAACAATATCGCGACCATCGGTGAAAACCAGGTCATCCGTCGGGTTAAGTCGCTGTCGGTTAGCAATGGCCGCGTTGTTTCCTATGTCCACAACGCAGCGGCTCCCGGCATGGGCGGTATCGGCGTTCTTGTGGCACTTGAAAGCGAAGCTGACGCGTCGGCACTCGATGCTCTCGGTCGGCAACTCGCGATGCACATAGCCGCGGCATTCCCGCTGGCGCTGGACGAAAGCGGCCTCGATGTAGACACTCTGGAGCGTGAGCGCGGGATTGCACGCGAAAAGGCTTCGGAAAGCGGCAAGCCTGCCGATATCGTCGAAAAGATGGTTGAAGGTGCCGTGAAGAAGTTTGCTAAAGAAAACGCACTGCTCAGCCAGTTGTTCGTTATCGACGGCAAGACCGCGATTGCCGAAGTTGTTGCTGCAGCCGGCAAGGAAGCTGGCAAGCCGATCGTGTTGAAGGATTATGTCCGCTTCCAGCTTGGCGAAGGCATCGAAAAGGAAGTTTCCGACTTTGCTGCCGAAGTTGCAGCCGCTGTTGGAGCCTAAGCAAGGATAAGGACGGTCCCTTCAAGGGCTGTCCACCTTTTGCATTTGGGTGGTTTATACACTTGGCGATGTGGCGTGCGGCTCCTATAGCTGTACGCCATTATCGTATCGGGGATTGAGGATCATATGGGCGCAACCGGCTATCGCCGCATCCTGCTGAAATTGTCGGGCGAAGTTTTAATGGGCGAGCAGTCCTTTGGCATCGACCCAGACACCGTTGCGCGTGTTGCCGAAGAGGTCAAGGCGGCCAAAGACACAGGTCTGCAGCTTTGCCTTGTGATTGGCGGAGGGAATATCTTCCGTGGTATGGCCGGCGCCGCCAAAGGCATGGACCGGGCACAAGCTGACTATATGGGCATGCTTGCGACCGTGATGAATGCACTCGCGATGCAGAATGCGCTGGAACAGCTGGGCGTTCCCACGCGAGTGCAATCGGCAATCGAGATGGACAAGGTATGTGAACCTGTCATCCGCCGCCGTGCTGAACGCCATCTTGAAAAAGGGCGGATTGTGATCTTTGCCGCCGGTGTCGGCGCACCTTATTTTACTACCGACAGCGGCGCTGCCTTGCGCGCAGCCGAAATGAAATGCGATGCCTTGTTCAAGGGCACATCGGTCGACGGCGTCTATGACGCCGATCCGAAGAAGGTTGCAACCGCCACCCGTTATGAAACATTATCTTACGACCGCGTGCTTTCAGACAATCTGAAAGTGATGGACGCCAGCGCGGTCGCCTTGTGCCGGGACAATGACATTCCGATTGTTGTGTTTTCGATCCGCGAGCAAGGCAATATTCTGAAAGTGCTCGACGGAAGTGGCACGTTCACAGTGGTAGAAAGCGAAGGAAAGTAAATCATGCCGCAATATGACAAAACCGATGTCGAACGTCGCATGAAGGGCGCAGTCGAATCACTAAAGAGCGATCTGAGCGGTCTGCGGACCGGACGCGCCAATGTGACCCTGCTCGATCCAGTCGTCGTTGAAGTTTATGGCTCCAACATGCCGTTGAACCAAGTAGCTACGGTTAGCGCGCCGGAACCCCGCATGTTGACCGTCCAAGTGTGGGACCGGTCGAACATCACACCAGTCGAAAAAGCAATTCGCTCCGCTGGCCTGGGTCTGAACCCGATCACCGACGGCCAAACGCTGCGCCTGCCGATTCCCGATCTGACCGAGGAGCGCCGTCGTGAATTGGCAAAGCTCGCAGGACAATATGCGGAAAAGGCGAAAATTGCGATCCGCAATGTGCGCCGCGACGCCAATGACGGCCTGAAGACCGACGAGAATAAGAAGGAAATCAGCGAGGATGAGCGCAAGCGCCTCGAAACCGAAGTGCAGAAGATGACTGATGAAATGATCAAAGCGGTCGACGATGCAGCGACGCACAAAGAAAAGGAAATCATGAGCCAGTGATCTTGGCTTCAACTTCCTCTTTTTTTGGACGCCTGGCCGGGTAATGGGCGCCGTTGCCGCCACCACCACGGCCCGCGTTGAAGCAGGCACCGGCCAGATGCCGCGTCACGTCGCGATCATCATGGATGGCAATGGCCGATGGGCCAAAAAGCGGATGTTGCCTCGTGCTATGGGGCATAAAAAGGGCGTCGAAACCGTGCGCAATATCGTCCGTGCGGCAGGTGAACTTGGTTTGGAAGCGCTGAGCCTCTATGCCTTTTCCAGTGAGAATTGGAAGCGGCCCGAGGACGAAATTAGTGATTTAATGGGTCTGATGCGCAGCTTTATCAAATCCGACATAGACGAATTTACCGCTAACGACGTTCGTCTAAAGATTATCGGCAATTACCGTGCGTTGGCCCCTGATATTGTCGATATGCTCGACGATGCACTGGAACGTACAGCGAAGAACAGCAGAACGACATTGGCAGTGGCGTTGAACTACGGATCACAGGACGAGTTAGTGCGCGCGGCGCAAGCTGCCGCCGCACAAGGGGCAATTACGGCTCAGTCGATTGAGGCCAATCTCGACACTGCCGATATGCCGCCTTTAGATCTCTTGATCCGCACCTCCGGCGAACAACGCCTGTCGAACTTCATGTTGTGGCAGGCGGCTTACGCCGAATTCTGGTTTACTGAAACGCTTTGGCCTGATTTCACCAAAGCGGAACTGGCACGGGCTCTTGACGAATTTGCCGGCCGCGAAAGGCGTTTTGGCGGCCGATGAACGAAGCTCAAGCGCCGATTCCAAAGCCGCGCTCCGACCTCGGCATCCGCACGCTTTCGGGCGTGGTAATGATGCTGGTGGCCGCAGGGGCAATTTGGATCGGCGGACCGGTTTTTGCAATTTTCATAGCCCTGATTACCGTCGGATTATTATTCGAATGGACTAAATTGGTCCTAGAACTAACACCTAACCCTGTTGCGCGGTTTTTCTGGATATTGGGTGGTCTGGCCTATGTGGGGCTGGCGACAGCTTTCCTTGTTTTTCTCCGCGAATTTGCCGAAATCTATATTCTTTTGGGGCTAATCGGCCTTGTTATCTCGACCGATACAGGCGCCTATTTTGCGGGCCGTACTTTCGGTGGACCGAAAATCGCACCGGCCATCAGCCCATCCAAAACCTGGTCTGGGCTGTTGGGTGGAATGACGGCATCGGCGCTTTTTCTTAGCATTTTGGGTCACAACACCGAAGGCTTTGCCTTGTGGCAGCCGCTGACCGGTGCGGGGCTAGCGGTTGTGGCGCAGGCAGGCGACTTTTTCGAAAGCTGGATGAAGAGACGGGCAGGGGTCAAGGACTCGGGTAATCTGATTCCTGGCCATGGTGGCCTTCTTGACCGCGCGGACGGTCTGGTCGCCGTTTTGTGCATGACCGCCTTGCTTGTCGTGATATTACAGATGACAGGCCAGCCATGACTCGCTCCATTTCGATCTTTGGCGCAACCGGTTCCGTCGGCCTTTCCACACTCGACCTTGTTCGCCAGCATCGCGATTCGTTCAGGGTCGTGGCGCTTACCGCCAATGGCAATGCTGCAAAGCTTGCGGCACTCGCACAGGAATTCGACGCCGATCTGGCGGTAGTCGCCGAAGAGGAAGCATATCCGGCACTCAAGTCGGCACTCGCAGGTACACGGACCGAGGCGGCGGCAGGGGCTGACGCACTGGTTGCAGCGGCACAACGTGATGTGGACTGGACCATGGCCTCAATTGTAGGCTGTGCCGGACTGCCCCCGACGATGGCGGCCATTGAACAGGGCCGGACAGTCGCACTTGCCAATAAGGAAGCTCTAGTTTCGGCGGGCGATCTGATGATGGCTGCAGTCGAGCGTTCCGGTGCCACATTATTGCCTGTGGACAGCGAACATAATGCCATTTTTCAATGCCTCGCCGGTGGCAAACTGGAACATGTACGCAAGATCACCCTGACTGCAAGTGGCGGGCCATTTCGCAGCCTGTCCTACGACGCGATGCGCCATGTTACGCCTGCGCAGGCCGTAGCGCATCCCAATTGGGATATGGGTGCGAAAATCAGTGTCGATTCGGCGACTATGATGAACAAGGGTCTTGAGCTGATCGAAGCCTATCATCTGTTTCCCGTTGGCCTCGACCGTTTGGACATCTTGGTGCACCCGCAGTCGGTGATCCATTCGATGGTCGAATATCAGGATTGCTCGACACTGGCGCAACTCGGCTCGCCTGATATGCGAATTCCGATCGCGAGCGCGTTAGCTTGGCCGGAACGGATTGCCACCAACTGCCAGCCTTTAGACTTGGCAACCATTGGACAACTTACATTTGAGGCGCCCGATCTCGTGCGTTTCCCGGCGCTACGGCTTGCACGTGCAGCGATCGGCGAAGGCGGGGCAAAACCCGCAATCCTGAATGCGGCAAATGAAGTGGCGGTTGCGGCCTTCCTGAAAGAACAGATCGCGTTTCTCGATATTGTAACGTTGGTTGAGCAGACCATGACGACCTATGTTCCCGCGTCACCGGTCTCGCTTGATGATTTGTTCAGCATTGATGCAGAAGCTAGGCGCTACGCGCAGGAGCAACTAGAAAAGGTCGCATATGGAAGTTGAAACTCCCAATATTTTCCTCACCTTGCTGGCGTTTCTGATTCTGATCGGCACGCTGGTGGTGGTGCATGAGCTTGGCCATTATCTTGTCGGTCGCTGGTTCGGGGTGAAAGCGGAAAAATTTTCGATCGGTTTTGGCCCGCAGATTTATGGACGGACCGATAAGCGAGGCACTTTGTGGCGCGTCGGCGCGCTTCCGCTTGGTGGATATGTCCAATTTGCAGGCGATATGAACCCGTCGAGCCAAGCCGACGAAAGCTGGAAATCCCTGCCGAAAGCCGAGCGGAACCAGACTTTCCAGTCTAAGACGTTGTGGCAGCGCGCGCTGATCGTTTTCGCCGGGCCCGCAGTTAACTTCCTTCTGGCAATCCTGATTGCGATGGCGTTTCTGTTGGCCTTTGGAAAATCGGTAACGCCGCCGGTCGTGGATATTCTCCAGCCTAACGGTCCTGCGGCTATTGCAGGCATCGAAAAAGGCGACCGCATCTTGTCGTTCAATGGCCGTGAAATCGAGACATTCGATGAGATGGCCAACGAAATTGTGATGATACCTGGCCAGCGTGCCGTGCTGGAAATTGAACGTGACGGCCAGAAGTTGATAAAAGAAACCGATGTTGCCGTTGTCGAGGAAGTCGACCGTTTCGGCAATGAATATCGCGTTGGCCGCATTGGCATAGGTGCCACAGAGGTCGAGGTTCGGGAAGTCGGCCTTTTGGAGGCACCTTGGGCCGCTGTGGTCCAGACGGGAAATATTTTGCGGCAGCAGATGATCGGGCTAGGGCAGATTTTATCCGGTCGACGTCCGTTATCGGAGCTCGGCGGACCGCTGAAAATCGCCAAGGTTTCCGGCGAAGCTATGAGCATGGGGATTTTGACGTTTATCAGCCTGGCCGCGCTCATCTCGATTAACTTGGGGTTCATCAACCTCCTGCCAATTCCGATGCTCGATGGCGGCCATCTGCTGCTCTATGCGATTGAGGCGGTCCGCAGGCGGCCTGCGACACCGCAAGTGCAGGAATGGGCGTTTCGGGCCGGATTTGCGATGTTGGTGGGCTTTATGATTATGGTGACGTTCAACGACCTTGCATCCTTCGGCTTATTTGGTGGTGGATAGAGGTCACTGCACACTTGATTGCGGCGGCTGCTTGGGGCAGGGACGCAATCTACTCTAGCGGGCGCTGCGCCCAATCACCGGTGGGGGCCGGACATCAGATCGGATGACAATGAATTTCAAAGCTCTCGGCATATATTTGATGGGGTCCACCGCTTTGGCGGCGACCGGAACTATGACGCTGGTCACGCCTGCATTTGCTCAAGGCACGCCCGCAGCGGCTCAGCCTGCGCCCGTGGTTCAGGCCGAACAGATCCAGTCGATAACGGTGGTAGGGACACAGCGTCTCGAAGCCGATACCGTGCGTTCTTATATGCGTTTGAGGGTTGGCCAAAATTGGAGCCAGGTGGCCGCTGACCAAGCGCTAAAGGACCTGTACGCGACCGAATTATTTGCCGACGTGGCAATCCGCAACAACAGCGGCGCGGTTGTTGTTGAAGTACGTGAAAACCCCGTTGTGAACCGCATTATCCTCGAAGGAAACAAGCGGCTCAAGAACGACAAGATTGAGCCCGAAATCAAGCTCGCACCGCGCCAGATTTATTCACGGTCCAAGGTGCGTGCCGATGTGGCGCGTATCGTTGAGCTGTACAAGCGGCAAGGTCGCTTTGCGGCCACGATTGAACCCAAGCTGGTCCAGCTCGATCAGAATCGCGTTGATATCGTTTTTGAAATTACGGAAGGGCCCAAGTCCAAGGTTCAGCAAATCAACATCATCGGTAACGACAAATTCTCCGATGACCGCCTTCGCGGCGAAATGGTGACGAAACAAGCGCGTTTTTACCGCTTCTTCAGCTCGGGCACCAGCTACGACCCTGATCGTCTCGCCTTCGACCAGCAGAAACTGCGTCAATTCTACCTGACGCAAGGCTTTGCCGATTTCCGTGTGGTCTCTGCCGTTGCTGAACTGACCCCGGACAAGCAGGACTTCATCATCACCTATGTGGTCGAAGAAGGTGACCGCTATAAGTTTGGCGATGTGAAGGTCGAAAGCCAGATCCGCGATTTCGACTCCGAAAAGCTCACGGCCACGCTTCGCATGAAAAAGGGCGATTGGTACGATGCGAAGATGGTCGAAGACACGGTGGAAAGCCTGTCTGAAACCGCCGGACTGTTTGGCTATGCTTTTGCCGATGTGAACCCCAACTTTAACCGCGACAAAGAAACGCTCACCATGGGCATTACCTTTGACGTTGCGGAAAGCCAGCGCGTGTTCGTCGAGCGTATCGATATTAACGGCAATACGCTGACGCAGGACAAGGTTGTGCGCCGCGAATTCCGTCTGAATGAAGGAGATGCTTTCAACAGCATCCAAGTTAAGCGTACCGCGGACCGTATCAAGTCGTTGGGCTATTTTCAGGAAGATTTGGAAGTCGAACAGGCACAAGGCAGCGCGCCCGACCGGATCGTGCTCACCACCAATGTTGAGGAAAAGGCGACCGGCGAACTGTCGCTATCCGCTGGCTTCTCCTCGATCGAAAACTTCATTTTCCAAGGCTCGATCAAGCAGCGGAACTTCCGTGGTTTGGGTCAGGAACTGCGGACGAATATTTCCTATTCATCCTATTCCAAGTCTGCAGAAATTGGCTTCACCGAGCCCTATCTATTTGACCGCTCGATTGCGATTTCCGGCGATATCTTCCGCCGCGATCTCAATAGCTTCAACTTCTTTAATAACCAACGCAATACCACCTACGAACAAGCGACCACCGGTGCGCAAATTCGTGTTGGTGTTCCGATTAACGAATTCCTGTATTTCCAAGGGCGCTATGGCATCAGCCAAGACGATATTTCGCTCGATCGGAACCAGTTCTTCACTGATCCAGACGGCACCGGCCCGTTACCTTCAGCCTGTGACCCCGTTATCGCAGGACGCTTCTTGTGTGATGCTATCGGTAACCGTCTGACCTCATCGGTCGGCTATACCCTGCTGTACGATAACCGAGATAACCGCATCCGACCGACCCGTGGCCAAAGTTTCGGCATCAGCCAAGATTTCGCTGGCCTGGGGGGCAGTGTAAAATATATCAAAACGCGTGTAAATGCTGATAAATATTGGCGATTGTTTGGCACGAACTTCATTCTGGGGCTTTCGGCAGAAGGTGGTTACATCCACCCGCTGGAAAATCGCGGATCGAAGGCGCTGGGTATTGACGATATTCGTCTTACCGACCGTTTCTATCTCGGTGAACCGCAAATGCGCGGCTTTGATATTCGCGGCATTGGACCTCGTGTGCAGCGAGTTACGTTCAATGCTGAGTTGCAGAATGGCGTAGTAGTTAACGTGCCTGTTCTGGAGCGCAACCGCATCCAGGATGACGCGATCGGTGGCCGTTTCTATTATCTTGGCCGTGCCGAGGTCCAGATTCCGCTGGGTAGCGGTGCGAAAGAACTGGGGCTCCGTCCTTCGGTGTTTATGGATGTCGGGTCTGTATTTGGCGTAACGAAGCCGCTTCTTCAAACAGTTCCACGGCGCGAAGTTTTACCCGACCTCTCTGCGGGCGCGCCGTTGTTCTACACCGGGGCATTTGTGGTGAACCCGCCGACAACCCCTGGCGGGACGCCTATAACGACGACGACGTTGGAAACCAGCACAATAGCAACTAATCCCGACGGTTCGGCACGCACGCCAGCCCTTCAGTTTGAAGAGCGCTTCCTCGGTGATACGTGGAAACCCCGTCTGTCGGTCGGTTTCGGCGTAAACTGGAACTCCCCATTTGGTCCGTTCAGGATCGACATAGCCCGCGCATTATTAAAAGAGACGGGCGACGATACCAAATTATTTACATTCAACGTAGGGACTCAATTCTAATGAAAATTCGTAACTCCGCAATTGCGGCTGCCCTTTTGGCTGCAACCGCAATCGCCGTACCTGCTAGCGCACAAGTTGCCGGCATTGCCACGGCAGATACCTCGGTTGCCATCGCCCGTTCCAAGGCGCTTGGTGCAGGATATCAGTCGATCAGCACGCAATATGCTTCCTTCGCACAGCAGATCCAGCAAAAGCGTAAAGAAATCAACGATATCAATACGCAACTTGATACCAATAAGGACAAAGAGCTGACGCAAGCTGAGCTTGATGTTGCGATCAAGGCGAAAAGCCCGCTGCTCACGCAGATCGATACGAAGCAGAAGGAAATCAACCAGCTTCAGGACCCGATCATAAAGGCTCAGTTGTATACGGTCGAACAGATCGCCCTGAAGTATGAAGCCGCCCAGCAGGCAGTCATCACCGCAAAGAAGATCAACGTTATCCTCGCACCCGATGCCTTTGTCTGGGCACCCGATGCCGTTGACGTGACGTCGGCGATCACGGCTGAACTCGATAAGGCGATCCCTGTGGCGAATACCACTCCTCCCGCTGACTGGCGTCCTTCGCGCCAGGTCGCAGCGCTTTACCAGCAAATCCAGCAACTGTTTGATAATGCAGCCCGCCTGCAAGCCGCACAGGCCGCCGCTGGCCAGCAACAGCCTGCTGCAGCGCCTGCCGCACCTGCGCAGCAGCCCGACAGCCGCTAAACCCTATGTCGGGGGCAGATTTCAGCAATTATGATGTCCGCCGGGTCATGGCGGTGCTTCCGCACCGCTACCCCATGCTCTTGGTTGACCGCGTAGAGGAGCTTGTCGTCGACGAGCGAATCCGCGCGGTCAAAGCAGTCACAATTAATGAGGGCTTTTTCCAGGGGCATTTTCCCGGACGGCCAATCATGCCGGGCGTGCTGATTGTCGAAGCACTGGCGCAAGCTGCTGGTATTCTGGCAATGGAAAGCCTCGGCTTGGCCGGTTCGGGTAAGTTGGTCTATTTCATGGCCATCGATAATGCTAAATTCCGGGCTCCGGTGGAACCCGGCTGCCTCCTGCATCTTGATGTAACTTTTATTCAGAAGCGTCCCCGAGTGTGTAAATTTGCCGGGCGTGCGCTGATGGGCGAGACAGTCGCTGCCGAAGCGGAGTTTATGGCGATGATCGCCGACCCGCCCGCCTGATAGCATATGCTAGTGTTTGCGCTGGGACAGGGCTTTTCAACCTTGCCAAGCGCGGTACGTGCCGCTAAGGGCGGCGCTTCCGAATTTTAGGGCTTCCGGTCGGAAACCGGCGGCTGAACAAAGGAATTACACATGAAAGCCGATATTCACCCCGATTATCACATGATCAAAGTGCAGATGACCGACGGCACTGTCTTCGAAACCCGCTCCACTTGGGGCAAGGAAGGCGACACGCTGGCGCTCGACATTGATCCTACCTCGCACCCCGCTTGGACCGGTGGTTCGGGTCGTATGCTGGATACCGGCGGACGCGTTGCACAGTTCAACAAGCGTTTCGGCGGACTCAGCCTTAAGAAATAAGGGGGCGTGGGGATTATTCCCCGCGTCACATCATAGGGAAAAGTCCTTTTCGGGACCGTTCCCCATGGGGCACTCGTCGACAAGGCTTGACGCCGGACGCGAGCACCCCCTAAGGAACGCGCCTGCCTTAGTGGCGCTATGGCGATCGTAGCTCAGTTGGTTAGAGCGCTGGTTTGTGGTACCAGAGGTCGGGGGTTCGGATCCCCTCGGTCGCCCCATTTTTCCTTCGAATTTCAGGATGACAAACAGCTTGCGTAATATTATTACGCGGCTTCGCAATTTGATTCCGTCTCTCGGCTCCGGCTGCGCGACCACAAGGGGAATGAGTGATGCCCGCAATCTGGGATTTGCCTGATTTTGATTCGCACGAAGCCGTGCATCTTTTCGAAGATCGTGCGACCGGCCTTAAGGCTGTCATTGCGGTTCACTCGACCCATTTGGGACCCGCTGCGGGCGGCACTCGTTTTTGGCATTACGCCGATAGCCAGTCGGCAATCACGGATGCGCTGCGTCTGTCGCGTGGAATGAGCTATAAAAATGCAATGGCGGGTCTTTCCGCAGGTGGCGGAAAAGCGGTAATTCTTGCCAATCCGTCACGAGCCAAGCCAGCGGAACTGCTCGATGCTTTTGCGCGTGCGGTTGATTCGCTGGGTGGCAAATATATAACAGCGCAAGACGTCGGAATGTCCGAGGCCGACATGGTGCACCTTTCGAAAACAACAGCCCATGTTGCAGGCCTGCCCGACCAAGGCGGCGATCCCGGACCCTATACTTCGCGCGGCGTTTATCTGGGCGTACGGGCAGCGGCTAAACATGTGTTCGGTACGGAAGATATGCAGGGTGTGCATGTGGCCATTCAGGGCGTGGGCAGTGTCGGAGGCGGACTGGCCCGCTATCTGGCGCAGCAGGGCGCGAAACTGACGCTTGCCGATGTGGATGCCGCGCGTGCTGCGGCGCTTGCGGACGAACTTGGCGGTGTATCTGTTGCTGCCGATGCGATCATGAGCGTCGAGGCCGATATATTCAGCCCATGCGCGCTGGGTGCAATTCTGACGGAAGATTCGGTCGCTGGACTGAACGTAAAAGCCGTAGCGGGTGGCGCGAATAATCAGCTCGCGAAGGGAATCGAAGGCCGGATGTTGGCAGACCGCGGGATCCTTTATGCGCCCGACTATGTCATCAATGCAGGTGGAATCATCAATGTCTTGCGGCATATTGATTCCGCCGATGATGTGGAAATCAACCGTCGCATCGACGCGATTCCGGGCCGTCTTTCAGAAATCTGGAAGGAAAGCGATGCCAGCGGTTCCACACCTGCGGAAGTCGCTGACAAAATGGCGCAAAAGCTTATTGGCCGTTGATGTGAATCCATTGGCGTAACGCATAAGCGGTGCTAGAGGCGGGAAATAATATGCACCGCTTCGCCAATCCTGCCCGTTTCCTGCGCCTTGCAAAGCCTCTGACGCCTGCACTGTTCTGGCCGGGTCTCGTTTTGGCGCTCGGGGCCTGTTTGTGGGGCTTGTTCGCGGTGCCGACCGAACGGCTGATGGGTGATACGGTCAAGATCATCTTCGTTCACGTTCCTGCCGCATGGCTTGGCATGGGGGGATGGATGGGTATTGCGATTGCCAGTCTCGTTCAGCTTGTTTGGCGCCATCCGCTAGCAGGTATTGCGGCGCGTGCCATTGCTGTTCCCGGTGCGACGTTTGCCGCCATTTGCCTAATGACCGGGTCGATATGGGGGCGGCCCACTTGGGGAACTTGGTGGGTCTGGGATGGTCGGTTGACGTCGATGCTAGTCCTGTTTTTCTTGTATCTCGGCTATATTGCGCTCGCCAATGCGAGCAGCGAGAAAGGCGACACGAGCCGAGTAGCCGCCGTCTTCGGTATCATCGGCGCAGTGAATATCCCGATTATCAACCGATCCGTCATTTGGTGGGAAAGCCAGCATCAAAAGGCCAGCATTACGCTGGGCGGATCATCAATCGACGGTGCGTATCTGACGCCCCTATTTGTGGCGGTAGCTGGTTTCAGCCTGTTGTTTAGCGCGTTAGTTTTGATGCGGATGCGCGCAGCGCTCGCGGAAATGCGTATCGATGCGCGAATGCGCCGCATGGCGGACGACTGATGCCCCATCTGCCTTTCATCATCGCCGCTTTTTCCGTCACGGGAGTCGGCATGCTATGGCTGACCGTGTCGAGCTATCTAGCCATGCGCCGTTCAGAAGCTTTGGCTGATGATTTGAGGCAGCAACCATGAAACCCAAACATCAACGACTGGTGCTAGCCCTTGTGGCTTTCGTCGCCTTAATCGGGGCAGGCTTTATCGCCGCTGCTGCCCTGAAAGAAGAGGCATCCTATTTTTACACCCCCGCCACCATGGCCAAGGCAAAGATTGAGCCGGGTAAAGCCATCCGCCTGGGTGGGATGGTCCAAAAGGGATCGATCGTACGCGGCGCCGACGGAGTGTCGATAACCTTTATAGTGCAGGATCGCGACGCAACGCAGAAGGTCGCCTATCGCGGCATAACACCGGATCTGTTCGTCGAGGGATCGGGCGTAGTAGCCGATGGCCGTCTTGGACCGGACGGCGTTTTTGTAGCTGACAGCCTTTTAGCCAAACATGACGAAAATTACGTGCCCAAAGAATTGGCCGATATCGATATGAACACCGCCGAGCACACCAAGGACACCCTTTCGAAATGATCGCCGAAACCGGATTGGCAGCGCTATGGCTGGCGGCCGCGATGGCGATGCTGCAATTGGTTGGCGGTTTGACGCTATTGCGTGGGGAAGGGAAGTTGACGCCGCTCATCAAGCCCGCCGCGCTTGTGCAGGGTGCGTTGTGTGTGGTGTCGTTCGCATCGCTGATGTGGCTATTTTATGTCACCGACTTGTCGGTGTTGTTGGTCGCCAGCAACAGCCATATCGACAAGCCGCTGATTTTCAAGCTGGCCGGAACTTGGGGCAATCATGAAGGTTCGATGCTTCTGTGGGTGTCGGTATTGTCGCTGTCGGGTGCGGCGATTGCGTTGTTGGAAAAGCGGATTGATACGCGCACGTTGAACGCCACGTTGGCCGTGCAGGCCTTTGTAGCGCTTGGCTTTTTTGCCTTTTTGCTTTTCTCGTCCAATCCGTTCGAGCGCTTGGTCCCCGCGCCGGTCGAAGGGGCTGGGCTAAATCCACTGCTGCAAGACATCGGTCTCGCATTCCATCCGCCAACGCTTTACATTGGCTATGTAGGACTGTCGGTCGCATTTTCCTTTGCCGTCGCTGCGATGCTGACCCGGCAGGTCGGGCCAGCTTTTGCACGTGCCATGCGGCCTTGGGTGCTGGGTGCGTGGATTTTCCTGACTGTCGGTATCACAGCGGGTAGCTATTGGGCCTATTATGAACTGGGCTGGGGTGGCTGGTGGTTCTGGGATCCGGTTGAAAATGCCTCGCTCATGCCGTGGCTTGCCGCGACAGCCCTGCTGCATTCGGTCAGCGTATTGGCCACACGCAACGCATTGCGGGCATGGACGATCATGCTGGCGTTGGTAGCGTTCGCCATGTCGATGGCTGGTACTTTCCTCGTCCGTTCGGGTATCTTGACCAGCGTACACGCCTTTGCGGTCGACCCGGAGCGTGGGTCCTTCATTCTTGCACTTATGCTGATGTATACCAGCCTTGCCTTTCTGGTCTTTGCCACCCGCATCGGCACCGTAAAGCAGGGTGAACCGTTCCAGATCGTCAGCCGCGAGGGCGGCATTGTTGCCAATAACATTTTTTTGAGCGTCATACTGGCTATCGTTCTGATAGGAACGCTCTACCCTCTGGCGGCCGAGGCAATGGGGGACAAGATTTCCGTAGGCCCCCCCTATTTCAACAAAGCTACCGCGCCAATTGCATTGCTTTTAATGGTCGCCTTGCTGTTGGGACCCATGTTGCGCTGGCGGCGCGATGATTTGAAGCGGCATAAATATTGGCTTGTGGGATTTTTCGCGATTAGCCTGTGGACCGGCGTTGCCATTTGGCGCTTTGTTCCCGGTGTTGGCATCTTCCCAATTTTGGGTTTGGCCTTGTCTCTGGCCTTGGCAGTTGCCGCTTGGGTACCGCTCAAAGGCCGAAAGTTGCTGCGCACTCCTCTGCCGGTCTTCGGCATGGTAATCGCGCATTTTGGACTTGCAGTCAGCGTGTTTGGCATGGCTGCCGAATCCGGTTTTTCCCGTGAAACCCTGACGGCGCTCGCGCCTGGTGAAAGCGCCAAGGTCGCCGACTGGCAAGTCAAACTGGATGATGTGCGGCCTGTTGTGGGCGACAATTGGGTGGCTATTGAAGGGCAGTTGATTGCCCGCAAGGGTGGCAAGAAATTTACGCTCCGTCCGCAATCGCGTCAATTTTACCGCCCCGAACAACAAACGAGCGAAGCGGCGTTGCTGACACGCTGGAATGGTCAACTTTATGCGGTCATTGCCCAGCCCGATGAAAATGGTGATGGGCGCTGGCAAGTTCGCCTTTGGTGGAAGCCTTTTGTGACATTCATTTGGTTCGGTGGGTTGCTCGTCGCACTTGGAGGCGCGATTGCTTTGTTGGGCCGAATGTTTCGCCGCCCGAAAAAGCCCGCTGTTAATAAATGGGCGCGGGCATGAACCGGCCCTGGCTCCTTTGGCTGCCTTTGACCGTGGTCGCTTTTATTGGCGGTCTTGCCATCTATGGATTAGTCGTTCCGAAAGACGATATGGTGCACAGTGCAATGGTCGGCCGCAAGCTCCCCGAATTTGCGCTGCCGCCCGCTACTGTGGGGATTGAGGGGCTGTCGAACCGTGATCTTGCAGATGGAAAACCGCGACTCCTGAACATTTTCGCAAGTTGGTGCATCCCCTGCAAGGCGGAAGCCCCCTATCTGGAGGCGCTCAAGAAATCTGGGGCGGAAATCGACGCCATTGCCATTCGTGACAAGCCAGAAGACGTGGCGGCATTTCTAGCGGAATTCGGCAATCCGTTCCGGCGTATCGGTTCCGACAGTGAAATGGCGGTGCAGTTGAAACTTGGATCTTCTGGTGTTCCGGAAACATATGTCGTCGGCGGTGACGGGACGATATTGTACCAGCATATCGGCGATATTCGTGCCGAGCACGTACCGATGCTTCTGGAAAAATTGCGGGAGGCGCAGTGATGCGATTTTCGTTCTTCGTGGCTTGTGCATTGCTATTAGCGGCGGTCCCGCAAATGTCGTTTGGTCAGGGCAGTGGTCCCACGCCCGAACTTGCCAATCGTCAATTAGGCGACCCAGCACAGGAAAAGGCGGCGACCCAAGTGATGCACGCCTTGCGCTGTATACAGTGTCAGGGACAATCTATTGCTGACAGCGACGCGCCAATGGCGGCGACCATGCGTGCTGAAGTGCGGCAGCAAATCGCGGATGGTAAAAAGCCAGATGCCATCCGCCAATGGATGATTGAGCGCTATGGTGAGTGGGTGAGCTTTGAACCTGATATGAAGGGCTCGGGATTGCTGCTGTGGGCGGCCCCATTACTTTTGCTGTTTCTTGGCCTGTTTATGGCGCGCGGTCTGTTCCGGAGGAAATCATGAGCGGTTGGGTTAGTCTTGGCCTGCTGGCGGTTCTCAGCCTTGGCGCTTTGTTGGCGATCGGTCGGTTTAAAGGTGGACTGTGGCAGATTGCGGCTGCAGCTATTTTGCTCGGTATGACGGGCTATGCCTTGCAAGGCCGACCCGCGGTACCAGCTTCACCAGCCAAATCCTTGGGCGGGAAAGAGGACGCAGCTGTCCAGTTGGTCGAAATGCGTGCGGATATGGACCAGAGTTTTGGTGGCGCAAAGCGCTGGCTAGTGACGGCGGATTCTTTTGCAAAGCAGGGGGATTACCAGTTGTCCGCATCCTATATCCAAGCCGGTTTGCGGCAAAACCCGAATGATCCCGATCTATGGTCGGCTTTGGGCCTGCAGTTGATGCTGGCAAGTCAGGGGCAGATGCCCCCGCCCGCGCAATTGGCTTTCGACAAAGCAAGGGAAATACGGCCGAATTATCCGGCACCTTATTATTTTGCAGGGCTATCGCGGCTTTTTGACGGTGATCTGAATTCAGCGATTTTGCTGTGGGAAAAGGCTCTGACGCTGGCTACTCCGAAGGCGAAGTGGAAGCCACGGCTTGAGTCGCAATTGCAGGCGGCGAAAGCTTTACAAGCACAGGCCCTGACAGTGCCGCAAGTTGATAAAGCAACTAACTGATTTATATATTTAATATGCGTTAAATGCACGAACTAATGCGCAGTTGTTAAGGGGTGCAGGCCGTGCTATCGCCCGCCGCCCGTGCTTATATATTCATTGCATTTTCGGGCCTTGTGTCAGGGGTTTTAAATGGTCGCTTCGCAAGCAGCAGATGATTTTGGTCACAGCGACCAGGACCAGCATCACGGCCACGCCCCTCAGGGGTCGCTTCTTGCCCTTTGTGTCGGAACTATCGGCGTCGTCTTTGGCGACATCGGTACCAGCCCGATATACGCGTTTCGCGAAACCTTTGCCGGGCACCATCCGATCGACCCCGATCCCATGCATATTAAAGGGGTTTTGAGCCTCGTCTTCTGGTCGATGATGATCGTGGTGACGTTTAAATATGTCTTCACCATCATGAAGGCTGACAACAAAGGTGAAGGGGGCAGCCTTGCGTTGCTCGCACTCATTAACCGGCAGACGGCAGGCGCAAAATGGACCGCGCCTATCGTCATGCTCGGCGTCTTTGCCACGGCGTTGTTTTACGGCGATTCCATGATTACGCCTGCTATGTCGATCCTGTCGGCGGCCGAGGGTCTGAAATATGTCAGCACCGGCTTCGATCCGTGGATCGTGCCGATCGCTATAGCAATTATCGCCGCGCTTTTTGCTTTCCAATCGCGCGGGACAGCTAAAGTCGGACAATGGTTTGGTCCGATCATGTTGCTCTATTTTGCGACTTTGTCCGGACTTGGCATCATGCATCTGATCAAGATGCCGCTGATCGTGTTCGATGTTCTGAACCCTCTTAATGCGCTTTATTTCTTCTACGTCGATGGCTTTACAGCCTTTGTAGCGATGGGTACCGTCGTACTGGCAGTTACGGGTGCCGAGGCACTTTACGCAGATATGGGGCATTTCGGACGCCGGCCAATCAAATTTAGCTGGCTTTTCTTCGTACTGCCCGCGCTAATGCTCAACTATATGGGGCAGGGGGCGATGATCCTCACTATGACCCCGGCAGAGGCTCAGGAAGCGATCCGCGATCCTTTCTTCCTTATGGTCCCCGACATGATCAGCACGCCGGTCATCATACTCACCATCCTTGCCGCCATCATTGCCAGCCAAGCTGTGATTTCGGGCGCATTCTCGTTGACGCAGCAGGCTATCCAACTCGGCTTCATGCCGCGCCTGAGTATCCAGCATACCAGTGAGAAAGCTGCGGGGCAGATATATATCCCCGCGATAAACTGGGGCCTTGCGGTCATGGTTCTATTACTCGTGTTGTTCTTCCAGTCATCGTCCAATCTTGCAGCTGCTTATGGTATTGCGGTTACGGGCGCGATGTTCATCGATACCTGCTTGATCGCTGTTGTTCTCGTCACACTCTGGAAATGGCCGAAATGGAAAGCTTTGCCGATCCTTGCGCTATTTTTCATCGTCGACTTTGCCTATTTCGGCGCGAACTTGCTTAAGGTCCCATCGGGTGGCTGGGTGCCGTTGCTGATCGGGCTCGTAATTTTTACCCTTCTGACGACGTGGTCGCGGGGCAGGGCATTGATGCGCGAGCGGATGGCAGAAAGTACCATGCCGATGGAAATCTTTATCAAATCGGCCGCTAACAGTGCGACCCGCGTGCCCGGCACCGCGATCTTCATGGCATCATCTGCCAGTGGGGTTCCATCGGCGTTGCTGCACAATATCAAGCATAACAAGATACTGCACGAGCGAGTCCTCATCTTAACGGTGCAGATTGAAGATATGCCCTTTGTCGATCCGGCGGACCGAGTGTTCTGCAAGGATTTGGGAGAGGGTTTCTTCCGCGTGAAATTACGCTTCGGATTTCTGGAAGAAACCGACGTCCCGGCAACGCTCGACAAAGTGGACTTGTGTGGACCGAAGTTCGAAATGATGCACACCAGTTTCTTCCTGTCACGGCAGACGCTGATTGCTTCGAAAATTCCGGGCATGGCAATATGGCGCGAAAAAGTCTTCGCCTGGATGCTGCGTAACGCCGCAAATGCGATGGAGTTTTTCAAGCTACCGAGCAACCGCGTGGTCGAACTGGGCAGTCAGGTCGAGATTTAAAGGCCATCTCGAGCAAGGAAATAAGTGCCTTTCAAAATTAAGGCTGGACGAATGTTGCGCAATACGTCTATCGACGCAACATAATGTCAAAGACTGCTTCTTGCCTGCTTCTTCTACGACTTACACGCCCTTAGGCGTGTGAATAGTCCGGTCGTGCCCGGAACAACCCGCCTAAGGGTTTACAGCCAGCCCAAGAAACCCCACAGCACGCAGACTTGCGTGTCTTAGCGAAGTTGCAAATCATGATGTTATCCGACCCAAGCCGTAAATACCGACCTTTTCCGCAAGTGAATTTGCCTGACCGCCAGTGGCCCAGCCGAACGATCACGCAAGCACCGCGTTGGCTGTCCACCGATCTACGCGACGGTAATCAGGCGCTTATCGATCCGATGGGCGCGGAAAAGAAACAACGTTTCTTCGACCTTTTGGTTAAGGTCGGCATCAAGGAAATTGAAGTCGGTTTTCCGAGCGCGGGCGCGACCGAATTTGACTTCATTTCCGGCCTCGTGCGGACTGGCCGTGTCCCTGACGATGTCATGGTGCAGGTGCTGACCCAATCGCGTAAAGACCTGATTGATACCAGCTTTGAAAGCCTGCGCGGCGCACGCGCGGCGATTGTACACCTATACAATGCGGTATCGCCTGCCTGGCGGCAAATCGTGTTCAACATGACCATGCCTGAGATCAAACAGATAGCGATTGAAGGAGCAAAACTGCTGCGCGATAATGCGGCCGCACAGCCCGATACCGACTGGCATTTCGAATATAGCCCGGAAACCTTCTCCACTGCTGAGCTGGATTTTAGTTTGGAGGTGTGCAGCGCCGTGATGGACATATTGAAGCCAACGCCTGATCATCCTATCATTTTCAACCTGCCGGCCACTGTCGAAGCCGCAATGCCCAACATTTATGCTGACCAAATCGAATATTTCGGACGGAACATCCCGAACCGCGACAGCGTGATAATCTCACTGCATACACATAATGACCGGGGCACCGGGGTCGCGGCGACGGAGTTGGGTTTACTGGCGGGTGCTGACCGGGTCGAAGGCTGCCTGTTTGGCAATGGTGAACGGACAGGCAACGTCGATTTAGTCACCGTCGCGCTTAATATGTACACCCAAGGGCTGAGCCCCGGTCTCGATTTTTCCGATATCGACGAAGTGATCAAGACCGTCGAATATTGTAACCAATTGCCAGTCCATCCGCGTCACCCTTATGCTGGCGAACTGGTCTTCACTGCTTTTTCAGGTTCGCATCAGGACGCTATCAAAAAGGGCTTCGCCGCTCAGGCGCAGCGCAATGACGAGTTGTGGCAGGTGCCCTATCTACCCATCGACCCAGCAGATCTTGGCCAAAGCTATGAAGCGGTGATCCGCGTGAATTCGCAAAGCGGCAAAGGCGGCGTTGCCTGGGTTCTCGAACAAGACCATGGTCTTAAATTGCCCAAGAAGATGCAGGCCAATTTCTCGTCCACCGTACAGGAGCTTTCTGACAGCACGGGCCGCGAGTTGACCAGCACCGATATCTGGGAATCGTTCGAGAAGCGCTATCACCTGAAAGGAGATGGTCGGTTCCGACTCATTGATTTTCAGGAAAGCCAAAGCCCTAAGCAACAGGACGAACGCATATTCGCGGGCAAAATTCGCATCGACGGCGTGGAGCAAAGTGTCAGTGGCCGTGGAAATGGCCTGATTTCCAGCCTTGCCAACGCACTGGAAAGCGCACTGGGCGGGCAGCTTGATATTATCGACTATAGCGAACACGCCATCGGCCATGGCACAGACGCCCGCGCCGCGGCCTATGTTGAATGCCGGGTAGGTGACGGACCTGTGCTATTCGGGGTTGGCATCAGCCGCGACGTCGCTACGGCCAGCGTCCGGGCGATCTTGAGCGCGGCAAATGGCGCATAACGGTTTCGGTAGCGCAGTTTGACCTTACGTCATGGCGGCCCATGCAGCCGCCATTTGACAGGACCAATTGCCTGTGGCTAACCGATATTTAAATACGCAGTTAAAAGAGGATTCGACCTATGGCCCTTCCACCGATTTTTGACAATCTACGTCTTCCTGTCATCGGCTCACCGCTGTTTATCGTATCGGGGCCGGAACTGGTCATCGCCCAATGCAAGGCAGGTGTGGTCGGGTCCTTTCCTGCTCTCAATGCCCGTCCGGCTAGCCAGCTCGATGAATGGTTGCACCAGATAACCGAAGAATTGGCCTCGCATAATCGCGACAATCCAGACCGTCCTGCTGCACCTTATGCAGTCAACCAAATCGTCCACAAATCAAACAACCGCCTGCAGGAAGATATTGCAACCTGCGCCAAATGGCAGGTGCCGATCACCATCACTTCACTGGGCGCACAGGAAGAATTGAACAAGGCTGTGCACGGTTGGGGCGGTATCGTCCTGCATGACGTTATCAACGACCGTTTCGCACATAAGGCTATTGAAAAGGGAGCTGATGGCCTGATCCCGGTCGCTGCGGGCGCTGGTGGCCATGCTGGCGTAACCTCGCCCTTTGCCCTGATGCGTGAAATCCGCGAATGGTTTGACGGTCCGGTCGCGCTTTCTGGTTCAATTGCACATGGCGCGTCCATTCTGGCAGCCCAAGCCATGGGTGCCGACCTTGCCTACATTGGAAGCGCATTCATCGCCACGAAGGAAGCCAATGCCGTGGATGGATATAAGGACAATATCGTCGAAGCGAAGGCCGCAGACATTGTCTATTCCGACCTGTTCACTGGCGTAAGCGGTAACTATCTACGCCAGTCGATCGAGCGCGCTGGCATGGACCCTAACAATCTGCCCAAAGGCGATATCTCAACCATGAATTTTGGTTCTGGAGGTAACAGCGAAGCCAAGGCGTGGAAGGATATTTGGGGGTCGGGTCAAGGTATTGGCGCGATTAAAGAGGTTCAGACGGCGGGTGAATTTGTCGACCAGCTCGAAAGCGAATATCGCGCGGCAAAAGCGCATTTGGACAAGGTGTATCGGGGATAAGTTCTCCCACACGCGATTGTTATCAAGAGATTAGAGTGGGGGCAGTTCGGAAAGGATCTGCCCCCATTTTTGTTAGGACGTTTTTTCGAAAGCCACCGAAATGTCGAGTGCTACTTCATCCGACACGACCGGAATGCCATAGGACACGCCAAATTCGCTGCGCTTAATGGTTGTCGTGGCATGGAAACCGACGGTGGCCTTCTTGTTGAACGGGTTGTTACCCGCACCAGTGAACGTCGCGTCGAGCACGACCGGTTTCGTAACGCCGTTTAGCGTCAGATTACCGGAGATTTTGGCTTTAGTTCCGCTGGCTTCAACTTTCGTTGATACGAATTTGGCGTCCGCAGGAGCGGGTCCAAAAAAGTCGGCGTTACCGCCATCCTTGCCGGCACGCAGCAAGTGGCCGGTAAGGCCGGCGCTGGCGGTTGTGACTTTCCCGACCGGAATAGTGATGTCTACGCTGGCGGCGTTGGGATTCTTGGGGTCGAGCGTCAAGGTGCCGGTCGAGTCACCAAAGATTCCGAAATAGTCGTTGAAGCCGAAATGGCTAACGCGCCAACCTATTAACGTATGGCCGGGATCGGTTTGGTAGGTGCCCGCAGTTACACGGCTGACATCAGCGACGCCGGGCAACTGCAGTGCGCTTTGGGCCATCAACGGCACCGCCGCCAATAGGGGAAGGGCGAGTAAAAGTTTACGCATGGGGGATGCTCCTGATAAAAAAGGGGAGGCATCAATGTCGATGCCTCCCCTCAAACTGTCAAGCGCTGAAAGCGTTTAGTTTTTCTCTTGGTCGACCAACTTGTTCTTGGCAATCCAGGGCATCATGGCGCGCAATTTCGCACCGGTCGCCTCGATCGGATGCGCAGCCGCCGCTTTGCGCGCCGCTTTCAACTCAGGCTGTCCCGCACGGTTGTCGAGGACGAAATTCTTGACGAAACGGCCCGACTGGATGTCGGCCAAAACGCGCTTCATCTCGGCCTTGGTCTCATCGGTGATGATACGTGGGCCAGTGGTGATGTCGCCATATTCGGCGGTGTTGCTGATAGAATAGCGCATATTGGCGATGCCGCCTTCGTAGAGCAAGTCGACGATGAGCTTCGTTTCATGCAAGCATTCGAAATAGGCCATTTCAGGAGCATAGCCTGCTTCGGTGAGGGTTTCGAACCCGGCCTGGATCAAATGGGTGATGCCGCCGCACAGAACAGCTTGCTCACCAAACAGGTCGGTTTCGCACTCTTCGCGGAAGTTGGTTTCAATAATGCCACTGCGGCCGCCGCCAACGCCGCTGGCATAAGCAAGGGCGATGTCATGGGCATTGCCGCTGGCATTTTGCGCAATGGCGATCAGGCAGGGGACTCCGCCGCCCTTTTGATATTCGCTACGCACTGTGTGGCCGGGGCCTTTGGGAGCGATCATGATGACGTCGACGTCCGCACGCGGTTCAATGAGGCCGAAATGGACGTTTAAACCATGGGCGAAGGCAAGCGCCGCACCAGGCTTCATATTGGCGTGCAAATCGTCCGCATAAATGGCGGCCTGATGCTCGTCGGGAGCAAGGATCATTAAGATGTCTGCCCAAGCAGCCGCATCGGCGTTGGCAAGGACTTTGAAGCCTGCGGACTCAGCCTTCTTCGCAGTCGCCGAACCAGCGCGGAGCGCGATTGCAACGTCGGCTACACCGCTATCGCGCAAGTTCTGCGCATGTGCGTGACCCTGACTGCCGTAGCCGACAATCGCGATCTTTTTGTCCTTGATGAGGCCGAGGTCACAATCGGCGTCGTAATAAACCTTCATGATATTAGCTTTCCCTTGATATTAACTCGCTTCGCTGCCCCGCATCAGGCCAACAATTCCGGTGCGGCCAACCTCGACAAGGCCGACTTCGCGCATCAAAGTGACGAATGTGTCGATCTTGTCCGGTCCGCCGGTAATTTCAAAAATGAAGCTGCTGACCGTCGCGTCGATGACTCGGGCGCGGTAAATATCGGCCAAGCGCATTGCCTCGACGCGCTGGTCCCCAGTACCGTTGACCTTTACCAGCGCCAGTTCGCGTTCGACATGCGGGCCCGCTTCCGTGAGGTCAGTCACTTTGTGCACCGGTACAAGACGCTCGCATTGGGCAATGATCTGGTCGATGACGGGTGGCGGACCTTTGGTTACGATCGTGATCCGGCTTGTCGTATGGTCTTCGCTGATATCGGCCACGGTAAGGCTGTCGATATTATATCCGCGCGAGGTGAACATGCCCGCAATCCGTGCGAGGGTCCCCGCTTCGTTATCAACAGTCAGCGTCAGGACGTGCCGTTCGGAGATTTCTTCTTTGATATGCATCAGACCAGCGCCTTCGCTTCGTCATCCATGGTGCCGGAAACCTGATCCGAATGCAGGATCATTTCTGTATGCGCGGCGCCGGACGGGATCATGGGGAAACAATTTGCGGTCTTGGAAACCCGGCAATCGAACATAACCGGTCCGTCATAGGCTAGCATTTCGGCGATGGCGTCGTCGAGTTCTTCCGGTTTTTCGCAACGGATGCCTTTCCAGCCATAGGCTTCGGCCAAGGCGACGAAATCTGGTAGACTGTCGGAATAGCTTTCGGAATAGCGGCTTTCATAGGTTAGTTCCTGCCACTGGCGGACCATGCCCATCCATTCATTGTTGAGGATGAAGACCTTAACCGGAAGGCGGTACTGTGTTGCGGTGCCCATTTCCTGGATATTCATCTGAATGGACGCTTCACCGGCAATATCGATGACCAATGCGTCGGGATTACCCATTTGAGCGCCAATTGCGGCAGGCAGGCCGTAACCCATGGTGCCAAGGCCGCCGCTGGTCAGCCATTTGTTGGGGTCGTCGAAATGAAAATGCTGCGCCGCCCACATCTGGTGCTGGCCAACTTCTGTAGTGATGATGGGCGCCTTATCCCTGGTTGCGGCAAACAGGCGCTCGACGGCGAACTGCGGCATGATCTCGGCTGTGCTAGCCGGATAATTAAGGCATTCAACCGCACGCCAGCCCTTAATGCGCGACCACCACTCATCCAACGGTTGCGCCTTGTATTTTCGGCCTTTCCATACATCGACCATCTGGCGGATGGCAGTGCCTACGTCGGCGACGATGGGTAAATCCACCCGGATTGTCTTGTTGATCGAACTGCGGTCGATGTCGACATGAACCTTGATGCTGTTCGGCGAAAAGGCGTCCAGACGGCCCGTAACCCGGTCATCGAACCGCGCACCAAGGCAGAGCATGACGTCGCACTGGTTCATCGCCATATTGGCCTCATAGGTCCCGTGCATGCCAAGCATTCCAAGCCAAGCTGATCCCGAGGCGGGGTAGGCCCCAAGACCCATCAATGTTGATGTGACCGGCGCACCGCTAAGCTCGGCCAATTCGCGCAGAGCAGCGCTGGCATCGGGACCGGAATTGATGATGCCGCCACCGGTATATAAAATAGGTGCTTTGGCATTGGCCAGCAACTCAACAGCCTTGTTGATGGCGATATAGTCAGCTTCACCCGCCGGGTGGAACCGCTTGGGCGCGTTGTTGACCACATTCGTCGGTGCGGTCGCGACCTGCACATTTTTCGGGATATCGATGACGACCGGCCCGGGCCGGCCCTTGGTTGCAATGGTGAAGGCTTCGCGAACCGTTGCGGCTAAATCTGCCGGATCTTTAACGAGGTAATTATGCTTGGAACAATGACGGGTGATACCAACCGTGTCCGCTTCCTGAAAAGCGTCGGTACCGATCAGCGTCGTCGCGACCTGACCGGTCAGGACGATCATTGGTATGGAATCGAGAAAAGCATCGGCAATGCCCGTAACGGCATTTGTTGCGCCAGGACCGGAGGTCACAAGGACGACGCCTGGTTTTCCGGTCGACCGCGCATAGCCCTCCGCCGCATGGGCGGCGCCAGCTTCGTGACGGACGAGCACATGTTTGATTTTCTTCTGCTGGAACAACGCGTCATAAATCGGCAGAACCGCACCGCCGGGATAACCGAATACGGTATCGACGCCCTGTTCGATAAGGCAGTCTATCAATATCTCTGCACCGGATTTTTCGGGCACTTTTTTGTCCTGTTCCATTTTGTCGAATTCGCCGCGAAGCGTGGTTTGCGGGCCATGCTGCGCGACAGGGGGTTTGGCAAGAGCGGCGTCGTTAGTTGTTAGAATATACTGTGTCAATCATAATGATTGAAATTATATTACAATATCGTCGATTTTTACGCCATTAATATCGCCATCACATCGCGACCAAGTCGCGGGGGCTTGGTTGCGAAACCAGGTATACTGCCGCTTTGCATATTGACGCGTAGCAATCTTGCCCAATGCAACCGCTTCATCGCGCGCCAGCGAGCCTGCCAACATTGCTGCTATTTCGCGCACCCCAATGGCCCGCATCACAGGTGCATCGGCAGGAAGCTTCCGTTCAAGCAGAGCCGCGACCTCTTCCACAGCGCCGTTTTTGACCATCAAGTCAAATCGCCGGTCGCACCGTTCATAAAGCCAGTCCCTTGGGGGCAGCAATATAATGGGTAGCAAGCTAACATCGCCCCCAATCCCGCCAACCTTGTCACGGCGCCAACTCAGGATACTGCGCCCTGTAGATTCGATTACCTCGAGAGCGCGGGAAATCCGGCTGCTGTCTGTGGGCGCCAAAGCGGCCGCAGCTTCCGGGTCTTTTTTTGTGAGGGCGGCATAGGCGTCGGCCACGGGCAAGTCACGGACGGCCGCGCGCAATTGCGCATCCACTTCCGGTATTGGCGCGATCCCGTCGAGCAAAGTGCGTACATATAGCCCAGTACCGCCCACCAAAACGGGTAGAGCACCAGCGTCATGCGCCTCCGTAATGGCGCGTTTTGCGTCATTGGCCCAGCGTGCGGCCGAGCAGGCAGTGGTGCCATCCAGATATCCGAACAAACGATGCGGAGCCGCTGCCATCTCCCCCGGAGTGGGTTGCGCGCTCAGCACCGGCAAATCGGAGTATACCTGCGCACTATCCGCGTTGATGATGAAAACATCCTGCTTTTTTGCCAAACGCAACGCGAGTGCGGTCTTGCCGCTTGCGGTCGGACCCGCAATAAGCGCGAGCTTCGGTTTGTTTTCAGGATTCGAAATGCCCATCGCCACGTTAATAGCAGCAGATTCGACAGAAAGCGGAGTAATTTCCGAAGCCTGCGACCGATTGGTGTCAGGTGGGTGCGTGACCGGTGACGTCGCTTGGATAGAGCCAGGCAAGGCTGTCGATATACAGTTCCAAGGGCCATTGTTTGACGCCCGTGCTGCATTGAGCCCGCTAGAGGCTGGCTATGATATTGCGGTGCAATCCTCGGACACTCGCCGCAAGATGCTTTTGGTCTCGGACATGGATAGCACTATGATCATGGTGGAATGCATTGATGAACTTGCCGACTATGCCGGAATAAAGCCAGAGATCGCTGCGATTACAGAGCGCGCAATGGCAGGTGAGCTCGACTTTGCACAAGCATTGACCGCCCGGGTTGCATTGCTTGCAGGTTTAAATGAAGGGGTCATTGCCCAATGTCTAGCTGAGCGTGTTCGCACGATGCCTGGTGCGGATATATTGGTGCGCACCATGAACGGGTGGGGCGCGCACGCCGTTTTGGTGTCAGGCGGATTTACGCGTTTTACGGACCCCGTCGCCGAAATACTGGGCTTTTCCGAGGTTCACGCCAATGTGTTGGAAATTCGCGATGGCGCGCTCACGGGCGCTTTGGTCGGTGATATTGTGGACGCAACCACGAAGCGTAATGTTCTGCAATCCGCGGGTACAGTCAAAGGCATCGCATCCGATAATGTATTGGCAGTTGGTGATGGCGCTAATGACATACCCATGATAGTTGCCGCAGTTGAGCAAGGTGGCTTGGGCGTAGGCTTCCATCCGCGACCCTTACTAGCGGCACAGGTAAACTTTGCGGTGCGCCATAATGATTTGACCGCACTGCTCTACGCACAGGGAGTTCCCCGCGCAGAATGGATATATTGACCCCCGAAACAAATTTCGTCTTTAAAGGTTATCTCACCACATAGCGGCCAGCGAATAAACAGGAGTATATCATGCAGAAATTCCTTCCCCTCCTTCTTGTTCCTATCATGGCCGGTTGTGCGGGCATGACTCCTTCGGCGGGAAAGACGGTTTCTGAAGTTATTTCTGCCGATCTGGCACGAGCTGATGGGTCATGGGCCGGTGTTGCGACAATTTCTAAACGAAGCGACGGGATATTTCTGAGTCTTGAGGGACAATCGCTTCAGCCGGGTACTTTCGGAATGCATCTGCATGCCGTTGGTAAATGTGAAGCACCTGATTTCGCGAGTGCTGGCGGCCACTGGAACCCGTCCATGAAGCAGCACGGAGCTGACAATCCGATGGGTGCACATAGCGGTGACCTGCCTAATGTTGTGGCGGGGTCAGACAAGAAGTTGACGTTGGAATATAAGCTGCAGGATATGCAACTCGAAGGTGAAGGCGGGTTTTTGGACAATGATGGCGGTTCAATCATCATCCATGAAAAAGCCGACGACTATAAAACTGATCCCAGCGGAAACAGCGGAAAGCGGATTATCTGCGGCGTTTTCAAATCCGGAAACCGGATCTGAGTCAGACTTTGTCAGCGTAAAGCAATGTGCCCGGCGCTACCCGCTGCAATATCTGAGCGATATCTGACTGGGCGAACGCAAAACAGCCTTGGCTACGGCCAATCTTGCCCTGTTCCTGAATGAGTGTCTGGTTTACATACCACGCGGGGTGAATGACAATCGCGCGCGCCTCGGCCTGATCATTTTGAGGCTCGAGGCCTATCAGGCGGCGGGACTCACCATATTGTCCGATGTAGGTTTCACCCACCGCATACGCACCAGCCGATGTTGCTTCCGAACCATGCGTGTTCGAAAAATTGTGTACCCAGCCGCTATGTGCAGGATCTGATCCTTTGCCATGTGCAACAAGAAATGAGGTCGAATGGCCATTGCGCAAATCGACCAGATAGAAACGTGGGTCGCGCGACGGCTTTGAGAAATCCGCAATCGCTAGAAGGTCGTGGTTGCGGACCCTCGCTTTATGCGTGTCTAGCGCAGCTTTGGCGCGGCTGAGCAATATCGGGGAAGGGGAGTCACCAGATGTGTGACCGGTACCGGCGCGAAAGATGATATCCCCGGCCGTCGACGGCGTGGCAACCATTGCGAGCCCCGCGACTGCCGTATGAAAAAATTGTCTGCGCCCCATCTGTGTCATAACATTCTAGATAATGGCTGATGTAAGTTGCCAAAAGACTTACGCGGAGCGTTTGGGCGCAAATACTAGGCAGTTAAGCGCGATTATTTCCATGTTGCCTTTAGGCTATTGGTAAAATCCTGTCGAAACTACGTTCAATGCTTGCTATATCAGACCGAACCACCGTTGGTGGAAACGAGCTAATTTTCTTCATGGGGCATTTACATGCAGTTCCGCGCGAGTGTTCGCAATTTATCGGCTACCATTTTGCTGTCGATATCAGCACCCCTTTGGGCACAAGCCGCAGCCGGGGCGCCTGTAAACGCGCCAGTTCCCCAGACGCCCACAATCCAAACGCCGCCGGCACCATCTTCACCGGCAATGGTGCCTGGTACAAATCCACCAGCGACAGCGCCACAACCGACAAATCCTGTGTCGGCTGACCAGCCGAAAGCGACGACAGCGCCTGCGGCTCCTGTCGCCCCGAAGGTCGTGAAGAAAAAGGGGCCGACGGATTCTCTCAAGCCTGGCCAATATGTGTGGGACAAACAATCAGCTTATGAAGGGCCGATGAAAATCGTAGCCGTGCTGGATATTCAAAGAATTTATATCTTCCAGAATGACAAGTTGATTGGTTTTAGCACTATTTCAGCCGGTAAAAAGGGCAAGGAAACACCGACCGGATATTTCAATATCCTGCAGAAGAATATCGACCACAAGTCTAACCTCTACAGCAACGCGCCAATGCCGTATATGCAGCGCCTGACATGGGACGGCATTGCGCTACACGGCGGGCATATTCCCGGTTATCCCGCTTCGCATGGTTGCATCCGCTTGCCGCATGAATTTGCCAAGCTCCTTTTCGGTGTTACGCAGATGAACCAGGAAGTGGTGGTTTTGAAAGACACGGCTACACCAGCGAAGCGTCCAGAACCCAAGCCTGAACCCGTCATTGATCCTGTAACTCCGGTTCCGGCGTCGGTACAGCCGGTGATTACCCCAGCACCCGCCCCACCGACACCGATTAAAACATAAAAGCCTCGGTAGAATCCCGGTTGACGTTTACGCTAACGTAAAGTAGTTACGTTAGTGCAACGAAGAGGGAAAGCGTCGCCATGGATAAATTCACACATGATGAAAGGCGCGCGGACGCCACCATCGATACGCCGGATGCGTTCAATCGCGATTCCTTCACAATATCCGATTTGTCGACGGAATTTGATGTAACCGCGCGGGCATTGCGTTTTTATGAAGACCAAGGCTTGATCTCGCCGGAACGAATGGGCCTTGCGCGCATTTATTCGAAAAGAGACCGTGCCCGCTTGGCCTGGATATTGCGGGCCAAGCGCGTCGGTTTCAGCTTGGCCGAAATCCGTGAGATGATCGATCTCTATGATTTGAACGACGGCCGCAATATCCAGCGGCGCGTAACTATCGAAAAGTGCCGCGATCGCATCAATTTGCTGAAGGCCCAACGTGACGATATCGAAAGCGCGATCAAAGAATTGACGGATTTCGTCGCCATGGTCGAAAATGTCGAAGCTGCCGAGAATAAAAGCGCCGCCTGACCCCGTTGTCTAAATGCCCCCATCCTGACCCGAATTCAAAGAGGAAGTTCCATGCCTAGCTATAAAGCTCCAGTCCGCGACACGCAGTTCATAATCAACGAAGTGCTCGGGATTGAACGTTTCGCAAATCTGCCCGGTTTTGAAAATGCCAGTGCCGATATGATTGAGGCCATCCTGAATGAAGGTGCGAAATTCGTCGAAGGCGTCCTTTTCCCTCTCAACCAGGTTGGCGATGCACAGGGATGTACAAGGCACGCCGACGGCAGCGTGACAACGCCCGAAGGCTTTAAGGACGCCTACGACCAATATTGCGCGGCGGGTTGGGGCACATTGTCTGCTCCCGCCGAATTTGGCGGGCAGGGAATGCCGCATATCGTGTCGATGGCCTTCGAAGAATATATGGCAAGCTCCAACATGGCATTTGCGATGTACCCCGGCCTTACCCACGGTGCCGTATCGGCAATATTGGTGAAGGGCAGCGAAGAGCAGAAGGCGAAATATGCACCCAATCTGATTTCAGGCAAATGGGGCGGCACCATGAACCTGACAGAGCCGCATTGCGGAACCGACCTTGGCCTTATCCGCACCAAAGCCGTTCCCAATGGCGATGGCAGTTATGCCATCACCGGTATGAAGATCTTCATTTCGTCTGGTGAGCATGACCTGACCGAGAACATCATCCATCTCGTTTTGGCCAAAACGCCGGATGCACCCGACAATGTGAAGGGTATATCGCTATTCATCGTCCCCAAATTCCTAGTAAACGACGATGGCTCGATTGGTGCACGCAATTCGCTTTCGTGCGGTTCAATTGAACACAAAATGGGTATCCATGGCAATTCCACCTGCGTGATGAACTATGATGGCGCAACGGGTTATCTCGTCGGTGATGAGAACAAGGGTCTTGCCGCGATGTTCATCATGATGAACATCGCGCGGCTAGGCGTTGGTCAACAGGGTCTGGGCATCGCAGAGGTCGCTTACCAGAATGCCGTGCATTATGCGCACGACCGTCGCCAGGGCCGCGCCCTTACCGGACCAAAAGACCTCGATCAAAAAGCGGACACCTTGTTCGTACACCCCGACGTCCGCAGGATGCTAATGGATTCAAAGGCATTCACCGAAGGTATGCGCGCTCTATGTCTGTGGGGCGCTTTGCAAGCGGATCTGTTGCACTATGCGCAGACCGAAGAAGAGCGGCAGATGGCCGATGATCTTCTGTCTTTGTTGACTCCGGTCATCAAAGGTTATGGCACAGACAAGGGCTATGATGTCGCGACAAACGCCCAGCAGGTTTACGGTGGCCATGGCTATATTGGCGAATGGGGCATGGAACAATATGTCCGCGATGCCCGCATCGCGATGATCTACGAAGGCACTAACGGGGTGCAGGCCATGGATCTGGTTGGCCGCAAGCTTGCCCAGAACGGCGGCCGTGCCGTGCAGGCATTTTTCAAGGTAGTTGACGAGGAGTGCGCCTCGGCGAAGGTTGGACCACTGGCAGATCTCGCTAATCGTTTGGAAAAATCGAACGGCGAATTGAAGGCTGCGACAATGTGGTTTATGCAAAACGGCATGGCAAATCCCGACAATGTCGGCGCAGGCGCACATCACTATATGCATATCATGGGCATCGTGGCGCTTGGCTTGCAGTGGCTGCGTATGGCTGAAGCTGCGCAAGCTGCACTGGATAAAGGTACTGACAATGCAGCGTTCTATCAGACCAAATTGGTCACAGCACGCTATTTTGCCGAACGCTTCATGCCCGATTGCGGTGCACTGCGGCGCAAGATTGAAGCCGGATCCGAGGCCATCATGGCGCTTGAACCGGAAATGTTCGCCGTAGCGTAGAGATAAAGTGCGCGAGGTGTGCGACGGATGAGAGTGCGTTTTCGGACAACCTCTCGTCCGTCTCTCATGGACGCAATCCGGTGGCGGTTACCGGCAAAATAGCGGACGCTGAATGCAGACAGGGGGTTGGCTTTAAAGGAGCAACCAATGTCACATTCACATAAATGGGTCATGACCGCCCTGCTCGGCGCAGTGGGTACGGTCTCTTTACACGGCGCGGCTTTCGCGCAACCGGCACCAGCGCCCGAAGGGTCGGTGCCGCCCCCCACAATAGATTCAAACGAAGACGGCAAGGCCGATGCCTGGGATCGGGACGGCAATGGTGTTCCCGACGCATGGGATGTTAACGGCGATGGAAAGCCTGACAAATTCGACAATGATGGGGATGGTAAGCCGGATGAGAAATCCGAAAAACCAATGACTCCTAAATAGGAGCGCTGAACGGTCGCAAGCAGCGCCCGATAATGGGGCATGCAAAACTGTGCCGGGGCAAATACATGCCCCGGCATATTTTCCTTATTCGACGGGCAGAAAATCGGGGACGGAAAGATACCGTTCCCCGGTATCATAGTTGAAGCCCAAAATCCGGCTGCCTGCAGGAAGGTCGGGCAGCTTCTGCGCGATTGCAGCCAGCGTTGCCCCGGAGGATATGCCTACCAGCATGCCTTCCTCCCGTGCCGCGCGGCGTGCTGTTTCCTTGGCAACGTCAGGGTCGACTTGGATGACGCCGTCCAGAAGCGCTGTGTGCAGATTTTCAGGAATGAAGCCTGCCCCGATACCCTGGATTGCATGCGGTCCCGGCTGTCCGCCGCTAATAACAGGGGATAGGGTAGGCTCCACGGCGAACACTTTCATGTTCGGCCATGCCTTTTTCAGGACCTCGGCACAGCCGGTAATATGGCCGCCGGTTCCAACTCCGGTGATCATCGCGTCAATCGGCGTGTCCGCAAAATCTGCGAGGATTTCCTGCGCTGTGGTGCGGACATGGACGTTGATGTTCGCCGGGTTTTCAAATTGCTGAGGCATCCACGAATTTGGCGTCGCCGCCACCAACTCTATCGCACGCTCAATTGCGCCCTTCATCCCTTTTTCACGGGGGGTAAGGTCAAACGTCGCGCCATAGGCCAACATCAAACGCCGGCGTTCCAGCGACATGGACTCGGGCATTACAAGGACTAGCTTATATCCTTTCACCGCCGCTACCATAGCAAGCCCGACGCCAGTATTTCCTGACGTCGGTTCGATGATGGTGCCGCCGGGTTTCAGACTTCCGTCCTGTTCGGCTGCTTCGATCATCGCAAGCCCAATACGGTCCTTGATTGATCCGCCGGGATTCGACCGCTCCGACTTCACCCACACTTCCGCGTTAGGAAACATACGTGCAAGCCGGATATGCGGGCTATTGCCGATGGTCTCGAGGATGGATTGGGCTTTCATGGACTTTTTCCTCTATATTGCGGTTCAAATGTTCGGGCATTTTTGAGCTCTGGAAATAGCCACGCCCAAGCGCCTGTTACTATTATGGCACCTGCTCCGCCAAAAACAACCGCACCGACTGGACCAAGCAGAGCCGCCGCAACACCGGACTGTAACTCGCCCAATTCGTTAGATGCGGAAATGGCGAGGCCTGATACTGAACTCACACGCCCTCGCATATCGTCGGGTGTGTTCAATTGCACCAAGGACGAGCGGACATATACCGAGAGCATGTCGGAAGCGCCAAGCAGGATAAGCATGATGAGCGCCACAGCCATGCCAGCGCCCATATTCAACGCAGCGATCCGGCCATCGCCGAAGACATGCGTGCCGATCTCGTGACTCAATCCAAACCCGATTGTCGCCAATCCAAAAACCACAACGGCCCACAGCATTTTGCTACCGACATTGTGACGCAAAGGGCGAAAGGTCAGGAGCAGTGCAACAAGCGAAGCGCCTATGGCCGGTGCGGCTCTCAGTTGGCCGAGCCCATCGGGCCCGACCTGCAAGATGTCGCGGGCATATACGGGCAAAAGCGCGGTTGCCCCTGCCAACAGCACGGCAAACAGATCAAGTGTTATCGCCCCCAGCAAAAAGCGTTCCGACCAGGTATAACGTATGCCATCGATCATTTGCCGCACCGGATGAACCTTGCGCTCCATGGGAGGCGGATACACCGGCTTCACGAAACTGAGGCTGGTCGAGGCCAGCAATAACAATGCGGCGGAGACCCAATAAGGCGTAGACGGATTTGTCGCAAAAAGAAGCCCTCCGGCAGCGGGGCCGAAGACCGATCCGACCTGCCAAGCAATAGAGCTCATTGCGATCGCACGGGGCAGGGAAGTGGGCGGTACGATATTGGGCGCAATTGCCGACATAGACGGGCCAACAAACACCCGCGCAACCCCATGCAACGCTGCGAATACAAAGAGCAGGGGTAATGTCAGGGTGTCGCTGTAGGTGAACCAACCCAAGGCCAACGCCACAAGCATGTCGATGGAATTGGCAACTCGCGCCACGGTACGACGTTCCCATCGGTCCGCTGCCCAACCGGCGACGGGTGTCAGAAGTGCCAAAGGTACAAATTGGAATAGCCCGAGTAACCCTAACTGCAGCGAAGCTTCACGGATCGACATGCCGTAATCGCTGCGCGCAATGTCATAGGCCTGATAGCCGATCACGACGACCATCCCCATCGTAGCAAGCACCGCCGTAAAGCGTGCCAGCCAGTAAAAGCGGAAATCAGCTATCGCGAGAGGATGGATTTCTTTGGTGGTCATTAGCTTTTTAAAAAGGAAACAGGATGGTGCTTTTTCGCTAGCTATCAAATTAGCATTTGCAACGAATTGATTTCAGATTTCCTCGGGGACACCTTGGTAGAGGTTGATCGTTTCGAACAGTGCGGTCAGCGCTTCGCGTTCAGCGACACTGATTTCCGGTCGCCAAACCTCAAACAACAATACGACCCGCGTCTCCTTACTGCGATTCCATGCTTCATGTTCGATACTGTCATCGAATATGAGTGCTTGGCCATCTTTCCATGCTCTCGTTTCACTCCCGACACGTAAGGCACAGTTTTCCGGTATGATGAGCGGGATGTGGCAAATCAGGCGCGTGTTGAGCAACCCGTGGTGGGGCTTGATATGGGTGCCGGGTTTTAACAGAGACCAAAGCGCAATGGGCGATCGTTTGTCGATCCGCGGCATCGGTGCCAATTCTAAAGCGGCCATTGTTGTCGGACAGCGCGTTGCGTGCTCTTCGACAATTTCGCCGCTCTTCCAGAAATAATAGGCACCCCAACTCGGGTCGTTAATCAAGGGGTTGGCGGCATGCGGTCGGTCACCGCTTGATTCAACATAGGGTGCAAAATCTTGCCCGTCGGATAACACCGAGACCAACTCGGCGCGCATCGCTGGGATTTTTGCTTCTATTTCGCCAATCCAGTCAAATTCGGACCGCTCGTAAAATTGTTTTTGAGGCAAGCCCGGAAAATAGAAGCTTGAGGGCTCCTGGAGATATAACTGCTTCTTACCCAACAAAAGATCGATTGCATTTTGGATGCGCGCTTCGCCAGCGACGCCGCTTTTCTGAAGGCTATCGAGCAAGTGCTGCTCAAATCGTTTTTGGCTCTCCACCACAAAATTTTCCGCACGTTGCAGCATTGGCCGCAACGCTATGGGAATGTCACTTTGCGAAGACGCCTGATTTAGCGCGGCTTGGAAGAACGCACTTGCTGCGCGGTCGTCGCCGAGCCGTGCTTTCAACTCCGCCGTCAGAATGAGGGCGGGTATGTCACGGCTATTCAATTTCAATTGCGCTTGAAGGGCGGCTTCTTCCGTTTCGGTATCGCCGATCATATTACTGGCTTGCGCAAGCATCAGCCAAGGCCGCTCTTGTTCGTCGATTTCCAAAAGGAGCCTGCGCGCGGTATGTCCATCTCGCCGCTGCAATGCACCGCGGGCTTCGTCCGCTAAAGATTGGCTTTGATCGCGCATAGCCTTTGACTTGCCAAATATTGTCGCGGCTGACCAGCGTAAGATTGCACTGCGGGATCAGGTGCGGTTTTCGGCTTATAAAAAAGGCTTAGGCAAATTCGCCTTGATGAAGGGCTTCCTTTGCCAATGCCTCAATAGCGGGATCGGGATCATAATAAGTTGCATGAAACTGGATTGTACCTGAATCCCTGATAATCTGGATGTCCCGGTTTTCGACCGCACTTCGGCTCGGAAGATCGTAAAAGATTCGAACCAAGGGCATCGAATAATCTTCCGGGTCCTCACCGATAACAACGGCCAAGGTTTCGTTCGTCAAATGCACAATACTTCCGATTGGAAATATTCCGAGGCTTTCGACGAAAGCGCGCAACAACTTCTGGTCAAAATGGCCATTCCAACTCATCATTTTTGCCAAGGCCATCGCACCCGACAATGGTTTGTTGTAGCTACGCTGGGACGTAATCGCGTCATATACATCACAGATTGCAGCCATGCGCGCTGCCAAACTGATATTCTCTCCGGATATGCGGAAAGGATAACCGCTACCGTCCATTTTTTCGTGATGATGCAAGCATACATCTAGCGCCGTCGGGGTGCCGCAGTCTGCTTGTAACAGTATAGCATGTCCTTTTTCCGGATGATTCCGGACAACCTTCCACTCATCGTCATCCAATTTTCCCGCTTTGTTCAATATGAGGTCCGGGATCGACATCTTGCCAAGATCATGCAGCATGCCGGCTAAGCCTAAGTCTTTCACAACGGCTTCTTCTAGACCTAATCTCCGCCCCAAATTTATCATAAGGGCGCATACGGATACCGAATGAAGGTAGGTATATTCGTCTTTAGTTTTTAGCCGCGCAACGTTGAGAATAATCGACGGGTCCTTGTTTACGCTTTTCGAAATCTGGGAGACAAGGCTGGATATTTTATCCGTCGTGATTGCTTTACCCAAACGAGCGTCTTCAAACAGATTAATAACTTCTGTTTTGGACCTCTCCAGCATTTTCGTGGCGCGCCTCATTTCGGTAGCCCGCGCATCGCCAAGCAATGGCGTCCGCCTAATCTCCGGCTCCGGAATAAAAAATGCACTTGGCATTTGAGGTGTGTTTAATTTGCGGCCTGTCACCTGAGGCGGACTTATTTCCAGTGGCCCCGATGCAAAAGTTGTATCCTGTGTGAGAGAAGCCTCCGCGTCGACGGGTTTTACTGATTTCTCGTCATCCGACGCTGCCGAAAACCCGACGCCTTTACTGTCGTCGATCACAATCACTTTGGGACCGGCATTCAGCAGTGCTTCCAAATCGGATTGGTCGCGGATCAGGAACCGGCGGCTCCAAAAGGGATGTTCATACCAAGCTAGGTCCAGTGAATGGACATACATTCCAACCGATAGCTGTTCGGCCCCAACTTCAATCAGCATGTCCCGTCCCGAAAGTGCGAACTCTCCTGTTGCAGAAGCCACATTTCCAGTTCGTGATATTTGAAGGGGTTGACCAGCTTGAGACCGGCCGACTCCTTGTTGCACCAGACAACCTTAGCCCGATGCCGGGGCAGTCCCGATGGTTCAATCATCACCGTCGCGCCAAGCACCATATTTTTTACGTCAACAACACGCATACCTGATGCCGAAATGTCGATGATCTGGCATTGCAAGCGCTTTTCGCCATGCTCAACCATGGCTGGTGCAAAACAGCAGTACCGTGGAGGCCGCGGTTTAATGCGCTTAATGCTAACTTCCGAGCGCTTCCAGATTTCATTAAGGTCAATGGCTTCGTTAAACTCGACCCCCGCCTGTGCATCCCGGATCCAGCGTATGGTACCTTTGGATTTCAAATTGGATCGAAATTCGATCTCGATCGGCTGGCCGACCTTTAGGCTGATCAGCGACTCAATATTGGCACCTTTGCTCGATATGTTGAGGATGCGGCACGGCTGTTGGCGGCCGGATGTTTCCAGTTTCGCCGTGAGCATAACGGACACCTGGCGGTTGGCTGACCGGCGCTCCCTTGCCGGAGCGCATTCGTCGACCGCTGAGCTCGAAGCTGTATTCAACGAATAGTTCAGTTCCATGAAATGGTCCGTTTCTGGGGTGTTTCGAAATGGTCACCGTGCATTTCATGGAATTACGGCAATCGGTTTCAAAACTTTAGCGCTGGGACCCTGAAAAAGAGCATCTTATCGGGAAGTTACAAATTCGAATTTATTGGTTATTTTATCGCAATGCAGAGGAGGACCTAAAACAGAAATGACCCGTCCCCTGCAGTGATAGGTGGTTAAGACGGGTTTAATAGCTGCCCATGGGCAACACGGGATCGACCATCTGTTCCTCTATGATGTGAACGCGAACTTCTTCGCCATTTAGAAAAGCCATTAGATCGCCGATCAATCGATCTCTGTCCGTTTCAAAAAGCCCATGTGGAGAACCGGAATATTCAACCAGTTGGACGTCATCAATCAACGAAGCAGCCATGCGCCCGGTGGGTTCGATCGGCACGGTTTTATCAGCAGTCCCATGGATAATTAGCGTTGGGACTTGAAAAGAGGGGAGATCAGGGCGGAAATCGGTGGTCGAAAATGCCTCGGCACATTTCAGCGTTGGCCGTAATCCCGCCTGCATCGTCAAGCGCCAAGCCCAATCAAGGACTGCTGAACTAACCGGCTTGCTGAACCAGCCGACACCGAAAAAATCGTTCAAAAATGACTTCATGAAGGCTGGACGATCATCAAGCATTTGCTGGGACATCTGGTCGAAGGTTTCTTGTGGTACGCCGTCAGGATTATCATCTGACTGCAACATATATGGGACAACCGACGAAATAAGCGCCGAACGAACGACGCCGGCGCCATTATGCCTAGACATATATCGGGCGACTTCGCCGCCACCCATGGAAAAGCCAACTAAAGTGACGTTTTCGGTAGTACCGGTCGCTTGCAGCACGTCGGCCAAGTCATCGGAAAGACTGTCGTAGTCATACCCATCCCATGTCTGTTCCGAACGCCCGAAACCGCGCCGGTCATAAGAGATGACCCTACGTCCGGCATTAGCCAAAGCATCCGCAACCGGATCCCAACTGTCAGACGATAGCGGCCAGCCATGGATCAGGACAACTGGATCGCCTTTCCCCCAGTCTTTTACGTAAAGCCATGCGCCGTCGCGTGTTTCAATCATCGCCATGTCGGTTCTCCTTTTCAAAAGAAGGAAACGCCGAATGCGAATTCACGTTCCATGATGGCGTGGATGTTTTGGAATCAGGCGATGGAAATGAAACTATCCATTACGCGCTTGCGACCTGCGACCTCAAAATCGATTTCCAGCTTGTTGCCCTCGATCTCTGCGATCGTGCCGTAGCCGAACTTTTCATGGAACACGCGCATGGCTACGGAGAGGTCACTGCGCCCCTTATTGCCCAAGCTGACTGCACTACGCGTGTTTTCGGCGATACGTTGCGGGCGGGGGTTGAAGCCACCGCTGGTCGCGGCGCGCTGCCATCCGGGGCCGCGCGCGTTGCTGCGGCCTTGGTTGGAGGCCGCGAGATGAGCGAAGGGATCGGCCTGTTCGGACCAATTGGCGCGCCACAGCGACGCTCCGCCGGTCATCGTCTGTTCGGCCTCTATATGATCGAGCGGCAGTTCTTCGATAAACCGGCTCGGAATGCTCGACGTCCATTGACCATAGATGCGGCGGTTGGCGGCATGGATGATCGTGCATTTACGCCGGGCACGGGTGATCGCGACATAGGCCAGGCGGCGCTCCTCTTCCAATGAGGCTAGTCCGCCTTCATCCAAGGCGCGCTGCGAAGGAAAAATGCCGTCTTCCCAACCGACCAGGAATATATTGTCATATTCAAGGCCTTTAGCTGCGTGGATCGTCATGATCGTTACACTGGCACCCGGGTCGCCGCGGTCATTGTCCATGACCAGACTGACATGTTCCAGAAACTCGCCCAGGGTTTCATATTCCTCCATTGCGCGCGCAAGTTCGTTCAGGTTTTCAAGCCGTCCTGATGCTTCCACGCTACGTTCGGCCTGCAACACGGCGGTATAGCCGCTTTCGTCCAAGATTAGGCGCGTCAGGTCAGCTGGGGTCATGCGCGATGCCTCGTCCCGCCAGCGGGCGATGTCGACGACAAGGTCGGCGAGCGATTTGCGCGCTTTGCCGGAAAGTTCGTCCGTTCCGACCAGTCGGGTGGCGGCAACGCTAAGTGGAGTTTGGTCCGCGCGGGCGACGATGTGGATCTTTTCCACAGCCTTATCCCCAATGCCGCGTTTGGGGACGTTGACGATGCGTTCAAAGGCGAGGTCGTCGGCGGGTTGGTTGACTATCCGCAAATAGGCGATGGCATCACGGATTTCGGCACGTTCGTAAAAACGGAAACCGCCGACTATGCGATAGTTCATGCCGATCTGGATGAAGCGGTCTTCAAATTCGCGGGTCTGGTGCTGGGCGCGGACGAGGATGGCGACGCTGTCGAGGCTCTCGCCCTTATATTGCAGGCTTTCGATCTCCTCACCGACACGCCGTGCTTCTTCAGGACCATCCCACACGCCGATGATGCGGACCTTTTCGCCTTCATCCAGTTCGGTCCACAAAGTTTTGCCCAGACGCGCGCTGTTGGCGTCGATCAGGCCGCTGGCCGCGGCAAGGATATGCGGCGTGCTGCGGTAGTTTTGCTCAAGCTTGATGATCTTCGCGCCCGGAAAGTCCTTTTCGAAGCGCAGGATATTTGCAACTTCCGCTCCGCGCCAGGAATAGATGCTTTGGTCGTCATCACCGACGCAGCAGATATTCTTTCGCTTTTGCGCGAGCAGACGCAGCCAGAGATATTGGACTGCGTTCGTGTCCTGATATTCGTCCACAAGTATATATTTGAACTGCGCCTGATATTTCTCAAGAATATCGCGATTGTTCTTGAGCAGGTTCAAACCATGTAGCAACAAATCCCCGAAGTCGCAGGCATTTAGGGCCAGAAGCCGAGCCTGATACAGCGCGTACATCCGCTGTCCCTTACCATTGGCATAGGCTTCATTGTCGGCTGCATCGAGGTCCGATGGCGATTTTCCGGCGTTTTTCCACTTGTCGAGCAAAGCCGCAAGGCCGCGGGCAGGGAAACGTTTTTCATCAAGGTCTTCGGACTGGATCAACTGCTTTAAAAGGCGGATTTGGTCGTCGGTGTCGATGATGGTGAAATTGCTCTGCAAGCCGATAACCTCGGCATGACGGCGGAGCAGTTTGGCACCGATGCTGTGGAACGTTCCGAGCCAAGGCATACCCTCAACTGCCTCGCCTACCATCGCACCAATCCGTTCACGCATCTCGCGCGCTGCCTTGTTGGTGAAGGTCACGGCCAATATCTCTGACGGCCACGCCAACCGCGTGTACAGTATCTGCGCCATACGCGCAGTTAAGGCAGCAGTCTTGCCGGTGCCCGCACCGGCCAACAGGAGGACTGGGCCTTCGGTCGTCAGCACAGCTTCACGTTGTGGAGCATTAAGGCCATTCAACCACGGCGGATCAATTTGGGGGCTAGCTTCGGGCATTAGCGAACAGTTAGTGAACGGAACGCCTCGGCGCAAGCTTTGCAAACAGCCGTCCGTCGATTGCGACCAGACCCAACGCAATCAGCGTCGCTCCTAACATTTCCTTGACCGAAACCGACTCGCCCAAGGCTACGACGCCCAGAAATATAGCAACAACTGGCATGATGAAGGCCACCAGCATAGCGTTCGATGCGCCCGCCCGGTCGATAAGCCGGAAATAAAGGAAATAGGCAAAGGCGGTTGATGGAATGGCAAGGCCAATCGCGCCAATCCATGCATCCCATCGGGGAAAGGGCAGGGTCCATGGATGGTCGAACACCATCATAAAAGGCAGGATCAGGATCGCGGCGGTAAATACCTGCCCGGTCGCGACAACAATCGGTGTCATGGTAGACTGCGACAAAGTGCGCCCGTAAATCGCCGCCAAGGCATATAGAACCGTCGCGCTGAGGCAGGCGATCTGCGCCAGAACGTCGCTGGTCATACCTTTAAGCGCGCCGGTCCCGACCATCACAACGATACCTGCGAGACCGAGCAATACACCCAATATCCGCGACGGTGTTGCCTTTTCATCCCGCGTAAACAGATGTGCCAGCACCACTCCCCATAAAGGCGTTGTTGCGTTCAATATCGATCCAAGACCTGTGCTGATGTAAGATTGTCCCCAGAAAAACAGCATGAAGGGGAAGGCAGCGTTCAATCCGCCCAAGACGAACAACTTCCGCCAACTCCTGCCATCAGTGGGTAGTCTCTGTCCCAGATATTTGAGCGCCAGCAACATGAATGGCACAGCGAGGGCCATGCGCATGAAGGCGAGGGTAATGGGCGGAAAGCTGCGCAAGCCGAGCGCGATCATTAAAAATGCACCGCCCCATAGGAGCGACAGGAAAAGGATGATGCCCCAATCCCCACCTGTCATTTTGGGAGTGGTCAAAGCGTGTCGTCCGGACGAAGCAATGTCAGCCGCGCTTTCCCGACATCGCGGACCGTGTCGATTGCAAAGCCTTTGACGTCGATATTCTCTTTAGTGTCCGTTTCGACGCTTATCCATGCCGAAGGGGCGAACCAGCGCAATCGCGCCAGTTTGTCGAGTGCAACGGATCCAGCGCCGCTGGCGTAGGGTGGGTCCATCAACACAAGGTCAAATGGCTTGATAGCCGAACCCAGAGATAGCACCGAGCCGCGACGGATGTCAGACTGCGACTTGGCACCGAGCTTGTCGATATTGGTTTCCAGCGCCTTCAGCGCATTGGCATCCTGCTCGACAAATGTGCAATGCGCCGCACCACGCGACAAGGCTTCGAGCCCCAAGGCACCTGATCCGGCAAACAGATCCAGTACGGCCAAATCGTCGAACGAACCCAGGCGACTGTTTAACATGGAAAACAGCGTTTCGCGGGTACGATCCGCTGTCGGGCGTGTCGTATCCCCCTTGGGGGCCACCAAAGGGCGCGACCGCCACTGGCCGGCAATGATCCGCATTATTTCAACGTCTTTCGAAACTCGATCAGGTCCACCCTGCGCACCTCTCCGACAGTGCCAGGTGCCATATCGCCCAGTACAAAGGGTCCGTACCGCGTGCGGATCAGGCGGCTTACTTCAAGGCCGAGATGCTCCAAAACGCGCCGTACTTCGCGGTTCTTGCCTTCGGTCAGGGTCATTTCGATCCAGCCATTGCGTCCGGTCCGCCGTTCCAGATTGGCGTCGATCTGACCGTAGCGAACGCCCTCTATCTCGATACCGTGGATCAACTCTTCCAACTGCTCCTGCGTCACATCGCCGAAGCAGCGTGCACGATAGGTGCGTTCGATTCCGGTGGAGGGTAACTCCATCTGCCGTTTGAACTCGCCATCATTCGTCAGCAGCAGCAGACCTTCTGTGTTCAAGTCGAGCCGTCCAATCGGCATCAGACGCGGCAAATCCTTGGGCAAAACATCGTAGATGGTTTTGCGACCGCTGAAATCACGTTCGGCCGTCAAACACCCTTCGGGCTTATGAAAAAGATAGAGCTGCGTAGGCGCCGGCTGCCCCACAGCCTTCCCGTCCACGGCAACACCATGGAGCGATTTTAGCAAGGTTGCGGGGGTTTCTACCTTCTCGCCATTCAGGGTTATCCGGCCATCGGCGATCATCCGTTCAATTTCTCGTCGCGAAGCAACGCCGGCGCGTGCGAGCAATTTCGCGATGCGTTCCTCTCCATCGGCGCGTTCCAATGCACCCTTGGAAGGAGCTGCATCGGGCCTTGGTTTGCGCACAGGCTTTTTGTCCCAGCGCAAGCGGGGCGGTTTGGCGGCGCGCGCGGGCGCTCTGGTCGGTGGTTTGGCCATGGTAGCGCCTTTGACGCATTGCGATTGAAAAGTCACGTCACTGTTAAAGTCACTTCATTGTTAAAGTCACTGGCCATTCAGGAAAATGACGTTAGTCATTCATACAAAGAATATCGGAGGGGTCCGGATGTCGGTCGATTTAATACGCTTTTTCATTTTTGTTGCGATCCTAGCGTCTCTGCCAGTGATCGCCTTGCTTGTTCCCGCATTTCGTCCCTATCTCCGTAAAAATCCGGTCATTACCTTTCTTCTGGGAATATCGAGCGGCTTCCCGCTGACCCTGTTGGTCGCCACAATGACATTTTGGCTGGCAAAAGTTGGCATCGACACAGCGACGATTGGTTTCGCTGTGGCCTTGGGGATTCCGTACACAATCAAATTTCTTTGGGCACCTTTGGTCGACAAACTGCATTTGCCGATATTGACGAAAGCTTTCGGCCAGCGGCGCAGTTGGTTGTTCTTTGTGCAAGCGCTGCTGTTTTTCTCGATATGGCAATTGGGCGCAAGCAACCCTCAGCCGGGTAACATGACCCTGTTCGCCATTTGGGCCCTGATAACGGCATTCCTCTCTGCGACGCAGGACATTGTCATCGATGCGTATCGAATCGAGATATTGGAGGAAGACGAATTTGCACACGGAACCGCCACAAACCAATTTGGATATCGGACCGGTAATCTTATCGCAGGTGCCGGCACCATCTATTTCGCATCGCAGGAAGGATTGGGTCTTGGATGGGCCACAGCCTACGGATTGACCGCTTTCTGTATCATTCCCGCCATTATCGGCGCGCTTTGGGCAGGCCCGGGCAAATTTGTCGACCGGTTTGCACATGTGGCCGGCATGAAGCCGGGCCAGTGGTTGACAGAAGCGGTGGTTAATCCCTTCCGCGAGTTTCTGACACGCCACGGTGCGTTCATCATTTTGGGTTTCGTGCTGGTCTACAAAGTGGGCGATGCCATGGGGCAGGCGATGCTCAGTCCGATGATCGTCGATCTCGGCTTTTCCGATCTTGATTATATCTCGGCGAATAAGCTCTGGGGCTTTGGCGCACTGATTGTTGGTTCTGCTCTTGGCGCACCCTTCATATTGTGGCTGGGCATGGGCCGAGCACTCTTGATTTCCGGCTTGATGATGATGTTTTCGAATGTCATGTTCATGATCTTGGCGGCGTCCGGCAACAATTACTGGATGATGGTTGCCGCGATTTGCACCGAAAATATGACCAGCGGCATCGGTCTGACCGTGTTCACTACCTATTTGTCGGGGCTTTCCAGTATCGCCTACACAGCTACGCAATTTGCCCTTCTATCCTCCTTTGCAGGTGTTGGACGGACATTCATGGCGGGGCCTGCGGGTATCGTTGCCGAAAAGGTGGGTTGGGTCGGTTTCTGGGGCTTTACCGTTGTGGCAGCTATCCCCGGCATGATCCTGTTATGGGTATTGTGGAGCAAAGGCTATGTCGTACAGAGTATCCATCAGGTGGAAGCTGTCGACGAAAAGGTGCTGAAAGAACCGGTGGGCCCATTGCGCATCTTCGGCTTTGTCCTGGTTGTTGCGGGTTTGATCGGGCTTCTTCTGTCGCAACCCTTGGAACTAGCGAATAGCATCACAGCTATTTTTGCAGCGGTCTTGGCACTGGGTGGCTTGCTGGCTTGGAAGGGACAGGGAAAGCGTAAAACGGCTTCGCCCTGATTATCCGTTTTTAATCCGGAATCTGCTCATTCTCACGCAAAACTTCGCCCGCAAGATAGAGCGAACCGCAGATCAGAACGTCACCATTTACCTCTGTTGCCGCAATTCTATCCAAAGCCTCCGACACGGTCGCGACCGGGTTCGCGGTCAACACACCCATATCGTCTTGGACCAATAAGCAGATATCCTTTGGGTCATGATGTTCATGTCCGGGGATAGGCACAGCATGCAGAGAAGCGATCTTATCGGAAAACGGCTTTAGAAAACCGGCGACATCCTTGTTTTTAAGCATTCCTAGAATGACATGCACAGGCGGGCCGTTGGTTAGCAACTTTGCAATAGCAACGCCGGCATCAGGGTTATGGCCTCCATCCAGCCATAGTGTGCGGCCTTTTGGCAATTTGGCCTTCAACGGGCCGTCCGCCAACATTTGCATCCGTGCGGGCCAACGGGTCCATTCCATGGCAGCGGACAAAGCTGCCTCGGGGATGGCGAGCGCGGATTGGTGACGGAGCATCGCAACGGCAAGGGCCGCGTTATCCGCTTGGTGTATACCGGACATGCGGGGCAGGGGGAGGGTAAGCTTCCCTTTATCATCGCGGTAATGCAGGCGCCCTTCATAGACCGCGGCATCCCAGTCCGTTCCGCGCGCGAGCAGCTTTGCACCCGTCCGCTGGGCCGTCGCGCTGATAGTTTCGATCATCGATGCCGCGTATTTCTGAATGAGCAAGGGCGACCCTGCTTTTGCGATGCCAGCCTTTTCAAAGGCAATCCGGTCGAGCGGTGCGTCGGGTGTACCCGCCTCGGGCGCTAGCAGAAATGCTTCATGGTCGATGCCAAGCGACGCAATTCCACATGTGACAGGGCTTTCGAGAACATTGGTTGCGTCAAGCCGTCCGCCCAAACCGACTTCAATGATGCAGGCGTCTGCGGGCGTGCGGGCAAAGGCAAGGAATGCAACGGCGGTGGTGACTTCGAAGAAGCTCGCCTGCAATCCCTCGGCTTGGTCGAGCACTTCAGACAGCAGCGATGCAAGAGGTGCGTCGCCGATCAATTGCCCTGCAACGCGGATTCGTTCGTTAAAGCGCACAAGATGCGGGCTGGAATAAACATGGGTTGTCATTCCGGCAGCCTCGATGGCCGACCGTAAAAAGGCGCAGGTGGACCCTTTTCCATTAGTGCCCGCAACATGGAAGGTTGGAGGCAATTTTTGATGCGGATTGCCAAGCCTGTTGAGCAAGGCGGTAATCCGTTCCAAGCCCAGTACATCCCGGCCCGGGGACAGCATGGTCAGCCTGTCCAGCTGCGCTTGAACGGCAGGATTGGTGGAGTGGGCGTGGTCGGGCATTTTTGGCGGGATAGCTGCAGAACACCGCGACGTCACCCTGAACTTGTTTCAGGGTCTTATTATTTTGCCGTTTAACAACTAGGATACTGAAACAAGTTCAGGGTGACAGCCATGAGTAGTTGGACAATGCGCTCAGGCTGCCTTCTTCTCGGGCGCCAGAAATCCAATCAGCTGCGACAATACACCGCGCAGGTCGTGGCGGTGGGTGACCATGTCTATCATGCCATGTTCAAGCAGATATTCCGCGCGTTGGAACCCCTCGGGCAGTTTTTCGCGGATTGTCTGTTCGATCACCCGTTGTCCCGCAAATCCGATAAGCGCACCCGGCTCCGCGATTTGAACGTCGCCCAGCATGGCATAGGATGCCGTTACCCCGCCGGTAGTCGGATCGGTCAGTACGACGATATAGGGCAGGCCCGCATCGTGGAGCATCTGGATCGCGACGGTGGAACGCGGCATCTGCATCAGGGACAAAATCCCTTCCTGCATCCGTGCGCCACCTGCAGCGGTGAAAATGATATAGGGACATTTTGCACGGATTGCGGCCTTGACCGCATCGACAAAGGCTTCGCCCACAGCCATGCCCATGGATCCGCCCATGAAAGCGAAATCCTGAACGCTAACGACGGCAGTCTGGCCGTTGATTTCGCCTTTGGCGCTGATCATGGCGTCCTGCTCCCCGGTGGCGAGGCGGGCAGCTTTGATGCGGTCGATGTATTTTTTGGTATCTTTGAACTTCAACGGGTCTTCGCCCACCACGGGGGGCTTGAGAACATCATAGCTGTCATCGTCGAACAAGGCGGCGAAGCGCTCTGCTGGGCCGATACGACCGTGATGGTCGCATTTGGGGCAGACGGACTGGTTTTCCTCAAATTCCTTGAGGAAAATCATGGCATTGCAGCCCTTGCACTTGTGCCACAGGGTTTCCGCTGTTTCGCGTTTCGCGATGAAGGGGATAGCGTTGCGGACGCGGGTTACCCAGTTCATATTTACGCCTTTCTGGCTGCGACAATTGCGTGTTTCAGGGATGCCACATAATCCTGCAGCGCACCAGCGGCATTGCTGCCGTGCTGGGCGACCAGTTCCACAAGAGCAGACCCGACCACGACGCCATCTGCGACCCGGGCAATGTTGGCCGCCTGCTCCGGCGTGCGAACGCCGAAGCCGACGGCGACGGGCAGGTCGGTATAGGCTTTCAAGCGGGCAACCGCCTCATCAATGCTGGTTTGGGCAGCCTGCTGCAAGCCTGTGATCCCGGCGACGCTCACATAATAGAGAAAGCCGGAGGCGCCATCCAGCACCGCCGGCAAGCGCGCCTTGTCGGTGGTCGGGGTGGCAAGACGGATCAGGTCGATCCCTGCCGAGCGCAGTAATGGGCCGAGTTCGGCGTCTTCCTCTGGCGGGATGTCGACACAGATGACGCCATCGACGCCTGCTTTGTTGCACTCCGACGCAAACCATTCTCCGCCCCGGATCGTCATCGGGTTGGCATAGCCCATTAGGACCAGTGGCGTGTCGGGATGGCGCGTGCGGAATGCGGCGGCGATTGCGAAAATATCAGCAGTGGTGGTGCCAGCGCCAAGGCTGCGGATATTCGCCTCCTGTATTGCCGGCCCGTCAGCCATCGGGTCGGTAAACGGCATTCCCAGCTCGATCACATCCGCACCGCCAGCGACAAGCGCATCAAGGTTGGCCGCCGTGTCTCCATCGCCTGCGGTGATGAAGGTTACAAGAGCGGCGTGTGGTTTTGAAAATGCAGAGGAAAGGCGGGTCATATCGCCGTCCCCAAAGCCTCGGCTACGGTGAAGATATCTTTGTCCCCGCGGCCGCACAGATTCGCCAATATGATCTGGTCACGATCCATTTTCTTGGCCTCACGCTCGACCGCCGCGATGGCGTGGGCTGGTTCGAGGGCTGGAATGATGCCTTCGGTCCGGCAGAGCAATTGGAAGGCATTCAGCGCCTCGACATCGGTTACGCTGTCGTAGCGCACACGACCGATTTCCTTCAGCCAGCTATGCTCCGGCCCGATGCCAGGATAATCAAGCCCCGCCGAAATAGAGTGCGCTTCGGCAATCTGGCCGTCTTCGTCCTGGAGCAAATAGGTCTTGTTACCATGCAAGATACCGGGGCGACCGCCCGCGAGGCTCGCAGCATGCTCTTTTTCCAGACCATGTCCGGCGGCTTCGATGCCAAGCATCGCGACATCCTTGTCGTCAAGAAACGGATGAAACAGGCCAATGGCGTTGGAACCACCCCCGATGGCGGCGACCAGCATGTCGGGCAAACGACCCGTACGGCTCAACATCTGGGCGCGGGCTTCTTTGCCGATTACGCTCTGAAAATCACGGACCAGTTCGGGATAGGGATGCGGACCAGCCGCGGTGCCGATGATGTAGAAGGTATCATGCACATTGGCGACCCAGTCGCGCAACGCTTCGTTCATCGCATCTTTTAGCGTATTTGCACCCGACGTCACAGGAATGACCTCGGCTCCCAAAAGCCTCATGCGGAACACATTGGGCTGCTGCCGCTCGACATCCTTGGCGCCCATATAGATGAAGCAAGGCAGGCCAAAGCGCGCGCATACGGTGGCAGTTGCAACGCCATGCTGTCCCGCACCGGTTTCGGCGATGATCCGCGTCTTGCCCATCCGCATGGCGAGCAAAATCTGGCCGATGCAGTTATTGATTTTGTGCGCGCCAGTATGGTTCAACTCGTCACGCTTGAACCAGATTTGCGCGCCTTTGCCCTCGGGCGCCGTCTTGCGCACCTCTTCGGTCAGCCGCTCGGCATAATAAAGCGGTGACGGGCGTCCGACATAATGTTCCAGTAAATCGTCAAACTGCGCCTGAAATGCCGGGTCGGTTTTTGCAAGCCGGTAATGCCGTTCGAGATCGAGCACGAGCGGCATCAGTGTTTCGGCCACATATCGTCCGCCAAACTGGCCAAAATGGCCATTTTCGTCGGGTTGGTTGCGGAAAGAGTTCGGGGTGGGTTCAGCTATGGTCATGGTCGCGCACCGCTTTGCAGAACTGGGCAATCTTGTCCATATCCTTGATGCCGGGCGCTGATTCCACGCCTGACGATGTATCCACCATCGGCGCCCGTGTCTGGCGCAGCGCTTCGGCAACATTTGCCGGAGTCAATCCGCCCGCCAAACCCCAAGCCAATTCATGGCGATGCTCGGCAAGTAGCGACCAGTCAAACCGCATTCCGGTGCCGCCGGGAAGGGCTTGTGCCGGGGCATCAAACAACAATAGATCCGCCGCGCCGACAAAACGCGCGCTATTTTTCAACGTCTCTGCGTCTTTCACGCCAAGTGCCTTCCAAATTTCGACCGAAGTCGCACCCTTCAAAACTCGAAGCCATTCGGGTGTCTCTGTGCCATGGAATTGCACGACATCGGGCTTTACAATTTCAAGAGCCTTCGCCGTGTAACCGGGTTCCGCGTTGACGAGAAGCAAGACAACCTTCACTTGTTCCGGCGTCCGCATACGTAAGGCGGCGGCCTGCTCAAGCGGTACGTAGCGCGGGCTTTTCTCATAGAGATTGAGCCCGATATGGGTCGCACCGGCACGTGAGGCGGCATCGACACCGGCCTCATCCTTGAGGCCGCATATTTTGATTTGGGTTGGCATGTGCGCGCGGTTAGCCGAACCGGTGGCGTTCGTCATCCGGAAGTTCACGATCCGGCGTCTTAATCGGGATTTTGCACAAGTCGCAACAACGACCCGTCTAGGTCAACCAGATAGCCGACAACCAATCCGCTATGCTCCAGCTTTGGCGGATGTATTCTCGGCCAACCAGTTGTTTTTTCGGGAATACCGGCTTCTAGGCACATTCTATGAAACATATGGACATTGTCCAGTCGCAAGCAGCAACTGAACGAACTTTGTGAGGCGTCCAGATCGGGATAGCGGAAAAACTCAAGACAGACGCCGCCGCGCTCAAGAATCAACCAATTGCTGTCGTGCCAACTCGTTTCAAAGCCCAGTCGTCGGTAAAAATCGATCGTGTTCGCGTATTCACGGGACGGCAAATTAGGCGTTGCATAGTCAGTCACAGGAATGCCCTAATGGTTTTTAGCGAGTAAATAACTATTTTGACCCTGGCTTGCATCTGTCTTGTCTATCGCTTTAAGGGACGGGAGGAAATCACCTTTTCCACCAGCACAATGTTATTCGATGTGCCTAAGTGCCCGAAGCCATAGGGTCCGGGAAATAAGTTTCTACGTCCTTTGAATTTGACCCATATAAACGTCGCAGAGCTTGGCCCATATTGTGTTCGAAAGTTTGTAATTGGTGCGTTGGGCGGAAAAGCTGCGTTAGAAAACCTCATTTGTATCCACGTGTCGAAGTAAACTTCATCGTTGTAATAGTCTTGTATTTCGGTCTCATTTTCAAAAAATTGAGAACCTTCCATTTCCGACAACCATACACCTTCGTAAACGGTTGATGGCCCTAGAAATGTTGGCAATCCTTCAACAATATAGATACCCGGGATGGAGCTTTCGGTGGCTTGCTCAGAAATATCCGCACCCGTATCATGCCGTTGGCAACTGATAAAAAATGCCATCAAGCTGCCACAGATAATTGCTCGACCCAAAAGATGGCTACAACGTCCCGACAATAGCCCGCGCTGCTTCATCCGGATTTTCCGCCTTGGTAATCGGACGCCCGACTACAAGAACGCTAGCACCATCGTCGCGTGCTTGTCGTGGCGTCACGGTGCGTTTCTGATCGCCGCTATGGCCGCCTTCGGGGCGTAGTCCGGGAACGACGAAAAAGCCGTCTTTCCAGAGCTTTTTGACGGCTTTCACTTCATGACCCGAACACACAATACCGTCCAGACCGGCCTCTTGAGCGAGCGCCGCGAGGCGCGCTACCTGGGCGTCCGGGCTATCGGGCACGCCGACGCGGCTCAGGTCATGGTCGTCGAGACTGGTCAAAACAGTTACTGCGACAACTTTGGTATGGGCGCCTGCCGCAGCCTTGGCGTCTTCCATCATCGCGCGGCCACCTGCTGCATGAATCGTCACGATGGCGGGCTCGAGCGTATTGATCGCCTGCATCGCCTTTGCGACGGTGTTGGGAATGTCATGCAATTTCAGGTCGAGAAAGATCGGCAATCCCAGTTTCTGCACTTCATGCACACCATGATGGCCGTTGGCGCAGAAGAATTCGAGGCCCAGTTTTACACCGCCGACATGATGCTTGATCCGCTTGGTCAATTCCAGCGCATCTTCAAGATAGGGCGTGTCGATGGCGACGTAGAGAGGGTTGGTCATGCCGCATCCCCTGAAACATAGCTTGGCCGCGGTGTGACAGGTGGAGGCGGTGGGAATGCGGTAGTGCGTTGGTTCCCTTCCAGCGTCAAAATGCGCCGTTTCATCCGCCACAAAACTGTGCGGTGAATGAAATAAAGCGGGAAAAAGCCCAGCATGAACGCTGCAATGACGAGAGCCGGTAACTTTGTGTCCAACCGCAAACCGCCCCAAAGGCTGATCGAAACGGGCACCCAATTATTCGTTGCAAACACAATCAGGCCGACAATCACGGTCACCCAGATCAGTGTTTTCAAAAATCGCATGCTTGGTCAGCTCCTTTTGACTTACCTTATGGGATGTTTGCGACCTTGGGTAGGGGTAAGAACTGATTATTGCTCCAACCCGATCAAAATATCTAACCCGTCACCCTGAACTTGTTTCAGGGTCTATTTAACAGCCCACCCCTTGCTTGTCTTGGCAAGCCAAACGATGCCGCCTCGATTATCATTACGGCTACGCTACCTTTCACATTATGGGTAACTTTGCCCGATGGACCCTGAAACAAGTTCAGGGTGACGTGGGTGGTTGTGCGAAGTTATTACGTAGCGGCGCAATTACCAATCAATAACTTATCCAAACACCCGATCAAAAATGGTATCCACATGTTTGAAATGATAATCGAGGTTGAACCGGTCTTCGATCTCGGTAGCACTCATTTTTTCTGCGACGTCAGGGTCTGATTTCAGCAGTTCCAGAAGTGACAGCGCACCATCTGACTCCCATACTTTCATCGCGTTGCGCTGTACGATTGCATAGCTATCTTCGCGACTGATCCCGGCCTGTGTGAGAGCAAGCAGAACGCGCTGTGAATGAACAAGGCCGCCCATGCGGTCTAGATTCTTTTGCATGCGGGCGGGATAAACCAGCAGTTTCTCGACAACACCGGTCAAACGGCCCAGTGCGAAATCGAGCGTGATCGTCGCGTCGGGGCCGATATAACGCTCCACCGAGGAGTGCGAGATATCCCGCTCATGCCACAGCGCGACATTTTCCATCGCCGGGGTCACCGCGCTACGGACCATACGGGCAAGTCCCGTCAGATTTTCGGTCAGGATCGGGTTGCGTTTGTGCGGCATGGCCGAACTGCCTTTTTGACCTGGCGAGAAATATTCCTCCGCCTCCAACACTTCGGTGCGTTGCAGATGACGAATCTCTATGGCGAGCCGTTCTATGGACGATGCAATAACGCCCAGAATTGCAAAAAACATGGCATGCCGGTCACGTGGGATAACCTGTGTTGAAACGGGCTCAACCGATAGCCCTAGCTTCGTGGCCACATGCGCCTCGACCTTGGGGTCGATATTGGCAAATGTGCCGACGGCGCCTGATATCGCGCAGGTCGCAATCTCGGCTCTGGCGGCGACCAGACGTTCGCGTCCACGCGCAAATTCGGCATATGCCTGCGCCAGTTTCAATCCGAAGGTCACGGGTTCTGCGTGAATGCCATGGCTACGGCCGATCGTGGGCGTAAATTTATGCTCCATCGCCCGCGCTTTCAGGGCCTCTAGCAGCGCATCCATATCGGTCAGCAGAAGGTCGGTTGCCTGCGTCAACTGCACAGCGAGGCAGGTATCCAGCACGTCGGATGATGTCATGCCCTGATGCATGAAGCGTGCTTCATCGCCAACCTGTTCGGCAACCCATGTCAGGAACGCGATAACGTCATGCTTGGTGACCGCTTCGATGGCGTCGATTGCCGCTACATCGATAGCAGGGTTTGTCGCCCACCAGGCCCAGAGGGCTTCGGCAGCTGATTTGGGCACGACGCCCAGTTCCGCAAGTGCGTCCGTTGCATGCGCCTCGATTTCAAACCAGATGCGGAACCGGTTCTCCGGCTCCCAGATTTTGGTCATGGCGGGGCGGGAATAACGAGGGATCATGGGCGCAGCTTTCAGCAGAATGTCAGAGTCGCGGCCCCGTTAGCAGAGCGGGCGTTTGATAACAAATCTGTGGATTGCTGAATTCGCTACTTTGCGCGTCGCGCAACCGCCGCTATCGGGGCTGCAATGTCCGATACAGTTGATACATTGCCCGAAGACCCGTTTGACGCCATCGTTGATGCGCCCTTTGATGCGGCTTTGTCCGAACGTTATCTGATTTACGCGATGTCGACGATCACCGCGCGGTCCTTGCCGGATTTGCGCGATGGCTTGAAACCGGTACACCGGCGGCTGTTGTGGGCGATGCGGTTGCTTAAGCTTGATCCGTCGCAGGGGTACAAAAAATGCGCCCGTGTTGTGGGCGATGTCATCGGTAAATATCATCCCCATGGTGACCAGTCGGTATACGATGCGATGGTGCGCCTCGCGCAGACATTTTCGCTCCGCTATCCGCTTGTCGACGGGCAAGGGAATTTCGGGAATATCGACGGCGATAATGCGGCGGCATACCGCTACACCGAGGCTCGTCTGACCAAGACGGCTATCGAGTTGATGAATGGTCTGGACGAAAATGCCGCTGATTTCCGTCCAACTTATAATGGCGAAGATGAAGAGCCCGAGGTTATGCCTGGGCTTTTCCCCAATTTGCTGGCAAATGGGGCAAGCGGCATTGCCGTGGGTATGGCGACCAGCATCCCTTCGCACAATGTCGCAGAAATAATTGATGCTGCGACGCTGTTGATTGACGAGCCTTCTGCATCGCATGAACAGATAATGGGAATTGTTCAGGGTCCCGATTTTGCAACGGGTGGCCTGTTGGTCGACAGCAAAGACGTAATCAGCGCCGCCTATGCCAGCGGTCGTGGCGCGATGCGGGTCCGCGCACGCTTTTCGACCGGGCGTGACGAGGCAGGCAACTGGGAACAAACCGGCGTTGAAAAGCAGTCGGGCGGGACATGGCAACTTGTGGTCTCGGAAATTCCCTATCAGGTGCAAAAGGGCAAGTTGATCGAGCAAATCGCCCAACTGATCGCCGATAAAAAACTGCCAATATTAGAAGACATTCGCGACGAGAGTGACGAACTCATCCGCATCGTGTTGGTGCCTAAAAGCCGTAATGTTGACCCCGATGACCTGAAAAACGCTCTATTCCGCCTGACGGATTTGGAAACCCGTTTTTCGCTCAATCTGAACGTGCTGGATGCAGAGCGCACTCCGCGAGTCATGGGCATCGGTGAGGTGCTGCGGCACTGGCTCCACCATCAACTGGAAGTTTTGGTGCGCCGTTCGCAGCATAGGCTCGATAAGATTGATGGCCGTCTGGAATTGCTCGAAGGCTATATCATCGCCTTTCTCAATCTGGACCGGATTATCGAAATCATCCGGACTGAGGATGAGCCGAAACCAGTAATGATGGACGAATTCCAGCTAAACGACCGGCAGGCAGAGGCGATCTTGAATATGCGTCTGCGGTCGCTGCGTCGGCTTGAGGAAATGGAACTCCGCCGCGAATTGGAAGAGTTGCGGGCGGAACGGGAAGATCTGGTCAAGCTGATCGAAAGCCCTGCGCGGCAAAAGACGCGGCTGAAGAAGGATTTGGCGGCGTTGCGTAAAAGCTACGCCGAGGATACGGAACTGGGTCGGCGTCGTACGTCGCTGGAAGAAGCCGGGCAGGCGCGGGAAATTTCACTGGAAGCCTTTGTCGAGCGCGAGCCGGTAACGGTCATCATGTCGAAACGGGGCTGGATAAAGGCCATGAAAGGTCATGCGGACCTGTCTGCAAAGGCAGATTACAAATTCAAGGAAGGCGATAGCCTAGCCTTCGCATTCCACACCCAGACGACGGACAAAATCCTGATTGCGACGGCAAATGGCCGTTTCTACACATTGGGCGCGGACAAATTGCCGGGTGCGCGCGGCTTTGGTGAGCCAGTGGGATCGATGGTAGATATTGAAGCCGGCAATGACATTGTTTCTGTCTTTCCTGCAACGGCCAATGGACGGATGTTGCTGGCGGCCTCGACGGGCAAGGGCTTCATTGCCAAGATGGCGGATGTGATCGCCGAAACCCGCAAGGGGCGTGGCGTCGTGACATTGAAACCCGGTGCGCGGTTAAAGGTTGTGCGTCCGGCACCGACAGAAACCACAGATGAAGCCTTGTTGAAGGACCAGTATCTTGCGGTCGTTGGTGATAATCGCAAACTGGTCGTCTTCCCGCTGAGCGAGGTGCCGGAAATGTCCAAGGGGCAGGGCGTAACACTACAGCGCTATAAGGATGGCGGACTTGCAGATACCATGTGCTTCCTTTTGAGCGAAGGATTGAGCTGGGCAATGGGTGGCGACAGCGGTCGGACACGAACCGAAAATGACATGTCGCTCTGGCGCGTGGCGCGCGGGGCCGCGGGAAGGCTGCCACCTCAAGGATTTCCGCGAAATAACCGGTTTGACTAATATCCTGTCGCGCAAAAATTAACCAAATATCCACCACAACTTAGGTGACTATTTTTTACAACTAGGTCTTATGACCTTATAGTATGAAGCATATTATCCGCCGCGATATTGCCGAATTAACCCCTTTCAGCCCAAAGCTGCCAAAGGTCGCCTTGGTGAATCCGGTGGATCCCCGGCTTGAATATGGCTGGCTTGCATCGTTACCTATTGCAGGGGCCGTTTTCCGGCTTCAGTCGGACCGGGTCGAATATGTTCTCAGCAATCCCAAGTTTGACGACCTGGCACTGGGTTTTGAACGCGAAGCTGGCCTTGACCTAGGCACCCTGGCCGACCGCGCATTCACCATGGTGGACGAGGGTCGCGAGACGCATTTCGAATGCTGGCAATCGTCGGACCCGGTCAACAAACGAGAGCTAGAAATCAGCATCGCACGCTTTGGAATCGACGGGAGCATGATCCTGCTGTCGATGGTCGACCGGACCGCTGAAGCAACCAGCCGCCTCAACCTGAGACGCGAAATGTTGAGCGACAGTCTGACTGGTTTCTGCAATCGCACCGGCTTTGAAGAAGAGGTCGAAAATCGGCTTGAATCTTTGCTTGAGAGCGGCTCTGCCAAGGGCTACGCCATCATCCTGATAGACCTCGCAAGGTTCAGCCGAATTAATGAATCAGCTGGCGCCATGGTCGGCGATGAGTTGATCATCACCGTCGCCCGCCGTCTTAATTCCCGAATCCGTTCAAATGAAATCCTTTGCCGCCTCGGCGGAAACGAATTTGCGCTGTTTGTTCAAATGGACGACGAAACCACAAATGTTCGACACATTGCGCAACGTTTGACCGACGCATTCCTGAAGCCGTGCCAGCTTTCCAGTCTGGAGATCCAAGTGGACTGCGCCGCTGCTGCTGCAATTGGTCGGGTTGGAAACGATGATCCGATGGACACGCTTCGTCATGCCCAGATTGCTCTCAAAAAAGCAAAGTTCACTAAGTCATTTGAGCTCTATACTCCCGGCACAGTGGACACTGCCCGCCGTCGTTTCAGCATGGAAACCGACCTGCGCCGTGCTTTGCAAATGGGTGAACTCGAGCTACATTATCAACCGTTGGTTGATCTTGATACCGGACTTCTAAGTGGATTTGAGGCATTGGCGCGGTGGCAGCATGCCGATTTGGGCGCTATTTCGCCGGTGGATTTCATTCCTGTTGCTGAAGAAAGCGGTTTGATTGTCCCGCTTGGGCGCTGGGCACTTGAAGAAGCGGCCAAAACCATAGCGCTCTGGGACGAGCGTTTGCCCGGGCAGCAGGATTTCCGGATTTCTGTAAACATGTCAGCTGTTCAAATTCAACGTGATGACGTGGTGGAAGCGGTTTCCTCGGCGCTTCGTGGAGCGAACATAGCGGGCAATCGGATGACTCTGGAGTTGACCGAAAGTGCTTTTATCAACGACCCAGATGGAGCGAAACGCTTGCTCGATAATCTGAAATCTTTGGATACGAATTTGGCGATGGACGATTTTGGGACTGGATATTCAAACTTAGCCTACCTCCAGCAACTTCCAATCGACGTTCTGAAAATTGATCGAAGCTTTGTTTCTGAAATGATGGTCAACAAGGACAAGCGCGCAATCGTCCGCACAGTATTGTCGCTTGCTCGGGCTTTAGGAATGAAGACGACAGCTGAAGGCATTGAAAGCAGTGAGATTTCAGAAGTTTTGCGCCGCTTAGGTTGCTCGGTCGGGCAAGGTTATTACTTCGCACGGCCCATGACTGGAGATGCCGCTTATGCTTTCTTGGTAGCGGATAAAAGCTCTACTACAATTTGATGTGATTTCGTCAACAGATCGTCGGTAGCTGGAAAATCGTCATTAATCCAAGTTTGTTCAAGCAGATGAAGAGTTTTCGCAACCATTGGACCCGCGGGAACGCCCATCGCGATCACATCTCCTCCTTTGATTCCGAACACGGGAACATCCCAATTCAGTAAACGCTTCAGGCATAATGCGAAGACATTGGAGTTAGTGTAAAGCGCCGCCGTATCAATGGCGCAACTCGTACCTTTACGGTAAGCAAGTTCTCGGATGTTGTTTTCGGTCGGCAAATCCCCGCTCACGCGATTTGTGAGTTGTTCCCTCAGCCGGTTAGAAAGCTTCAGTCTTGCCGAAACTCTATCTACAATGACTTGGTCGCGCGGCAGCAAAGTCAAAAGGCGAGCGGGTAGCGATACCGCGAGCTTATGTTGGACTTCGCGGTCAAGGATAGACGGAAGCCTTTCCACAGCTGCTTTGTCCAATTCAGGTAAAAAGGGTGCAAAAATTTGATGATCTACCATCAGTTGCACTGAAAACACAGGATTTGGCAAAGTGATTAAGCGGGTGAGTTCCTGGGCTATACGTTCTCGAGAAAGGGCTGTTAGTCCATGCGCGCCCTTAGCGCATGCGGCTAACGCCTCTTGATCTGCCGATCCCGTTCCAAAACGCGCAAGAAAGCGAAAATATCGCAAGATACGGAGATAGTCCTCCGCGATACGCTGCTCGGCATCCCCGATGAACCGGACAACTCCAAGGTTAAGGTCGTGCTGTCCTGAAAAATAGTCAAAGATTTCGCCAGTATAAGCGTCGGCATAAAGCGCGTTGATCGTGAAATCACGCCGTGCCGCATCTTCTTTCCAGTCGGTCGAGAAGGCGACCACTGCCCTTCGACCGTCTGTAGCAACGTCCCGTCGGAGCGTTGTAATTTCATAATTTTTGCCATCGGAGACTGCAGTGACTGTTCCGTGTTCAATTCCGGTTGGGACAGATTTGATGCCTGCTCTCTCAAGGCGGCCCATAACTTCTTTTGGTAGCAATTTCGTAGCCAAGTCCACGTCGGAAACGGATAGGCCGAGCAAACTATCTCGCACTGCTCCACCCACGATCCGCAGACCGTCATTTTCCTTGGAAAGCGCATCCACAATATTGCGCAAGCCTTTTGCCTGAAACCAGTCTGAATTATAGATGATTTCGGTCATGCCAACCTGCGCGCTAGATTTGCGACGATACCCGCCGTGACACCCCAAATTCTTCGCTCACCCCATTGCATATCATAATATGTCCTTTGGCGACCATTCCATTCCGCGCACTTCTTCACAGCGTTTGCAGGATCGAGCAAGAAGGACAAGGGAACTTCAAACCAATCTTCCACTTCATCAGGATTGGGAATTAAAGGAAGGTCTGCCGGAATAACCCCTATCACGGGTTCTATGCGATAACCGCTGCCGGAGTAATAGGTGTCGGCCACGCCCAAGATCGTGACATCATCAGGAGGGATCGACAATTCTTCATGCGCCTCGCGCAATGCCGCAGAAATGGGTCCAGTATCGTCTTCATCTATTTTACCACCCGGGAATGCCACTTGACCCGCATGGCTTCGCAACCAATCCGGTCTTTGTGTCAGTATAACTCCCGGCTCGGGTCGGTTAGTAATGGGTATTAAGACCGCGGCGGCACGATGCTCAATTAATCCCAACCCCCGTTCATCCTCGACTGAGAAACTAATGTCTGAGTTTAACGCGGCGCTAATCCGTTCGATCCATGTCATTCGGATGCGCCAATCTTAAACGCGACGCCATTACTCCAAACCTTAGGAAATTCAGGACTTTCTGAAAGCCCTATTTCAGCGAGTTCATAATAGACGGAACGGGCGACTTTTGCCCATAATCCGTTACGGACATATAGATAAGGAAGGCCCTCGCGAAGCGCCAACTCCGAGGTTGGGCCGGCCATTACCAGATCATCACTATTCAACCGAAACGCTAGGCATCGCTTCTCGAACTCACCTTCGCTCTGCATTTCGACCGCAACAAAAGCCGCGTCTTCTACGTCGATCGAGAGCTTTTGGGAGGGCGTTACGAGCCAATGTTGGCCATCGGATTCGCAGCGCAGCAGGCTTGAAAACGCTCGAACCATGGCCGGTCTTCGAATTTCACTGCCCTGATGAAACCATGTACCATCGGCTCCAATACGCATTTCGCTATCACCAGTTTGTGCTGGGTCCCATGTTTCAACTGGGGGCAATTTTCGTGCTGCAGCTAATTCAGCAATTTCCGATAGGTTCAGCATGGCAAGATCGGGCGCGTCGTAAGGCATACCGAACCGATAGGTGCAAAGTTAGTGTTCGTCAAAGTCTTGGCGAATATCCCAGAGCCGGAACGAAAGGGAGGGGCGGCCTATCCTTTAGAGGAATTAGATCGACAATTTTTGAGCGTTAATCCATCCCGCCAAGTCCGCCCGGGCGCGTGCCGTCATTACGGCTTTGCGTTGTTTTTTGTGGGTCTTATCGTCAAGCGGAGCAAAAAGACCGAAATTGACGTTCATCGGTTGATAGTCATCAGCATGCGCATCACCGGTTATATGACCCAGCAACGCCCCCAAAGCAGTCGTTGTCGGCGGCTGCAAAATCTCGCCACCATTTAATTGTGCGGCGGTCATGATTCCAGCCATGAGGCCGACTGCGCTGCTTTCAACATAGCCTTCGCAGCCCGTGATCTGGCCGGCAAAGCGGATATGCGGCGCAGATTTGAGACGCAATTGGCGATCCAGCAATATAGGTGAGCGAATGAAGGTATTCCGGTGAAGGCCGCCCAGACGCGCAAATTCTGCTTTCTCCAACCCGGGAATGGTACGAAAAAGCTCAACCTGGGCAGCATGCTTCATCTTGGTTTGGAAGCCCACCATATTCCAGAGCGTGCCTTGCTTATTGTCTTGCCGCAGTTGCACCACAGCGTGCATCCAACGGCCAGTCTTGGGATTATCAAGCCCCACCGGCTTCATCGGGCCAAAGCGCAGCGTGTCCAGACCTCGGGATGCCATCACTTCGATCGGCATACACCCTTCGAAATAAGGCGTGTTTGTCTCCCATTCCTTGAATTCCGTCTTTTCAGAATCGAGCAACCCTTGATGAAAGGCCCGATACTGGGCTTCATCCATAGGGCAATTGATGTAGTCTTTGCCTTCGCCCTTATCCCAACGTGAAGCGTACCAGGCGATATCCATGTCGATGCTGTCATGATAAACGATTGGCGCAATCGCGTCGAAGAAGGCGAGGCGGTCTTCCCCTGTTTTTGCCATGATATTGTGCGCGAGATTTGTGGCCGTTAGGGGACCGGTCGCGATGATGACCGGCACATCAGTCGGGATTTCGTCGACGCGTTCTCTTACAATATCGATATTTCCGATATTTTGCAGTTCTTTAGTAACGGTTTCTGAGAATAAATCTCGATCTACCGCCAGCGCAGAGCCCGCCGGTACTTTGGCAACTTCTGCCGCCGCCATCACAAGAGAACCGAGTGAGCGCATCTCCTGATGCAAAAGGCCTACGGCATTGCTTTCGGCATCGTCGGAACGGAAACTGTTGGAACAGACGAGTTCAGCCAGTCCGTCGGTTTGATGTGCTGGGGTCGTGTCACCCGAACCCCGCATTTCGGACAAGCGGACTTTGAAGCCACGCCGGGCAAGTTGCCAGGCCGCTTCACTACCAGCAAGCCCGCCTCCAATGATATGCACGTCATAATCTTTGCTCATGCCGGCGCGGCTAACAAAATTTCATGGGAAAGCACAGGCAAAAGCGGCATGATGAACGCATGACATTCAAACTCCAACTGGCTGATGGCAATAGTGTAGCGCAACCGGTGCTGACCATGCCCGCGAAAGACATCCACAAATATGGCCGCGGCCATGCTGTGGTCATGAGCGGGCCCGCTTTGAAGACAGGGGCATCTCGTCTGGCAGCCAGAGCAGCGTTAGCCGTTGGTGCTGGTTTGGTGACCCTTATCGGTGATCGAGCGGCCCTGGATGAACAGGCGGCGCACGTTACGGCTATCATGCTCAAGGAGTTTGACCCTGTTAGCGAAAGCTTGGACGGTCGGGTCAAGGCAGTGGCGATTGGTCCGGGGGCAGGGGTAACACCCGAGACACAACAACACGTCCTCAAAATGCTTCAAGCCCATGTCCCTGTTGTATTGGATGCCGATGCAATCACGGTTTTTTCCGAATCTTCACAATTACTTTTCAAGCACTTGGATCAAAATGACGTCATGACGCCACATCATGGCGAGTTTAGCCGTTTGTTCCCCGATTTTGCGGACGATGAACCTCTTGCAGCAGCCTGTGCGGCCGCGCGCCGAGCGGGATGCGTTGTGGTGTTGAAGGGGCCGAACACTATTATCGCAGCGCCTTGTGGCAAATGGGCCATAAACCGGCATTCGTCACCCTGGCTCGCTACGGCAGGGTCCGGCGATATATTGACCGGGTTGATTTGCGGGCTCTTGGCGCAAGGTGTCCCAAGTTTCGATGCCGCAGCTATTGGAGCATGGCTTCATGGCGATATTGGTATTCGCGCTGGCCCGGGACTGACCGCCGATGCAATGCCCGATTACATTCCACTTGTCTTGCGAGGCTGTTTGCAAGAAGACTGAGGCAAAGGGGAATTAGCATATGGCGCAAGATCTCGCGCACAAACGTCCATGGCTATTGGCAAGCTTACTGGCGGGATTGAGTTTTCCCGCGACTTGGCTGTTCCTTCCATTGGAAGGTAGTCTTTATGCTCTAATTTGGAAGATGGCGGCGGTAGGATTTCTCGTACCTTTTGCCTTGCGGCGCCATCACGAAGGCGAATTTGCGCTTCTTGCCCTTGTTCTCGCTTTATATGCGGTCGGGGACGGCTTGATCGAGCTTTCCATGGTCGCCGGGGCGTTGTCATTCGCCGCTGGTCATCTGGTGGCGATTGCGATTTATTTCCGCCATCGCCGCGTGGGCGCGGTTTTCAGCCAAAAGTTTTTGGCTTTATGCCTGTTTTTGCTAACGCCTGTTATCGCCTACCTTATGCCGGGCAACAGCGAGGAGGGCCTTCAAGTCGCCGCTTACAGCGTCATTTTGGGTGCGATGGCCGCGATGGCGTGGAGCAGTAATTTCCCCCGCTACCGGGTCGGTGTCGGCGCAGTCTTTTTCGTTATTTCCGATCTTTTGATCTTCGCGCGCTTGGGGCCGCTGGCCAATTCTGAATTGACCAGCCTTGCCATCTGGTACTTGTACTATTTTGGCGTGCTCATGATTGCGATCGGAATTGCCCAGACTCTCGTCAAAAGAGGCCATTTTCCGCACGGTGAAGAATGAGGCAATTGAACGAAGCCTAAAAATAGACGTGCATAAGGATACAAAGGATACCGAAAACGGCTCCGAATTTGTATCCTTTGTTGCTTTAAGTTAAAGCAATTGACGTAAAAACTTCAGTGCTTTTCACAAGTCAAAGAGCGCAGCGGTTTGCATAAACCGCTGTGCTCATTCACAATTTGATTCCAACATTTCAAGGCGTGCTGTTGTTCATCAGTTTCGCGGCTGCGTGTTTGCTGATGGGAGTGACCAACTACTCTGCAGCGCTTCCTTCATCGGTAATTGCAGGACCAGTTTCAGCACTGTCAGATGTATCTTCGCTTTCATCGCTCTCGTCGATCTTGGCAGCACTTACTACATGTTCATTTTCGCCGACATTAAACAAACGCACACCGGCAGTGCCACGGCCCAAAACGCGTAAGCTGTCCAGCGGCATACGGATAAGCTTTGCCTGATCAGTCACCAGCATCAACTGGTCACCTTTCGTCGCCGGGAAACTAGCCACGACAGGGCCGTTACGTTCCACATTATCGATGTTGGTGATGCCCTGTCCGCCACGTCCCGTCCGGCGGTAGCCATAGGCAGAAGACAGCTTTCCGTAACCATTGGCGCAGACCGTAAGGATGAATTGCTCTTTATCGGCCATTTCGGCGATCCGTTCGGCCGTCAGCGTCGGTTCGCCATCCTTTTCCGGCTTCCACGGAGCAAAACGAAGATATTCCTCACGTTCTTCCGCCGAAGTACCGACCCGTTTCAGGATCGATAGCGACATAACCTGATCGTCACCGATCAACTTCATGGCGCGTACGCCAGTTGAGGCACGGCTCTGGAATTCACGGATATCGTCTGCGGCAAAACGTATGGCCTTACCGTTGCGGCTTGCCAGCAGGATGTCATCTTCGGCACTGAGCAGTTCGACGCCAATAAGGCGATCGTCCGCATCTTCGCCTTCAAATTTCATCGCAATTTTGCCGTTTGACGGGACATTGGCGAATGCGTCCATACTGTTACGGCGGGCATAGCCCTTTGCCGTTGCAAAGACGACGCTCAATCCACCCCATTCTGCTTCGTCTTCCGGCAAGGTCAGCACGTTGGAAATAACCTCTCCTTCGCTCAACGGCAGGATGTTTACCATGGGACGGCCGCGAGTTTGCGGTCCGCCTTCCGGCAATTTCCACACTTTCAGGCGGTAAACCTTGCCGATATTCGAGAAGAAGAGCACCGGCGTGTGCGTGCTGGTGACAAACAGTTCGGTGACCGCATCTTCCTCTTTGGTTGCCATGCCCGCACGGCCTTTGCCGCCCCGGGCCTGTGCGCGGAAGGTCGCAAGTGGCGTGCGCTTGATATATCCGGCGTGGGTAACGGTAACGACCATTTCCTCACGTTCCATGAGGTCTTCGTCGTCCAAACCATCCCAACTCGCCGTGATTTCGCATATGCGCGGCGTGGAAAATTCGGCATCGATCGCGACCAGTTCGGCGCGCAGCACTTCGTAAAGCTTGACCCGATCGCCCAATATGGCGAGAAATTCGGCAATGCTGACTGCGAGGCCGGAAAGTTCCTTGCCAATTTCATCACGGCCAAGCGCCGTCAGGCGATGCAAACGCAGTTCTAGGATCGCGCGAACCTGAAGTTCGGACAATTGATAGCTGTCGCCGGTGACATCGGCCTCAACCGCTTCGACAAGCTTGATATAGGGCGCGATTTCGGCAATCGGCCATTGCCGTGCAAGCAAAGCGGCACGCGCTTCGGCAGGGCTCGCAGAGCCTCGAATGATGCGGACCACTTCATCCAGGTTGGTCACGGCGACCACAAGACCCAGCAGCAAATGGGCACGTTCACGCGCCTTATTCAGCTCAAATTTGGTACGGCGGGTGATGACTTCTTCGCGGAAGCGGACGAAACTCTCGATGATGTCGCGTAAGTTCAGGACTTCGGGGCGACCACCGCGAATGGCGAGCATATTAGCCGGGAAGCTGGACTGCGCCTGCGTATGGCGCCAAAGCTGGTTCAGAACAACATCGGGTGTCGCATCACGCTTCAAATCGATGACAATCCGCACACCCTTGCGGCTTGATTCGTCCCGGATATCGGAAACGCCTTCGATTCGCTTATCCTTGGCGGCCTCGGCAATCTTCTCGACAAGTCCGGATTTGCCCACTTGGAATGGAATGCTGGTCAGAACGATCGAACGGCGGTCGCCCCGGCCTTCTTCAATTTCATGCCGTGCCCGCATCATGATCGAGCCCTTGCCCTCACGATACGCGGCGCGTGCGCCGCCCTGGCCGAGAATCAGTGGCCCGGTCGGAAAATCGGGTGCCGGGATGATTTCGATCAATTCGTCCACAGAAATCGCAGGATTGTCTATATAGGCAAGGCACGCCTTGATGACTTCACCCAGATTATGTGGAGGAATATTGGTGGCCATGCCGACAGCGATACCGCCGGCACCATTTACCAGCAGATTTGGAAAGCGGGCAGGCAGAACCTGAGGCTCTTGGCGGCTGCCGTCATAGTTGGGCTGGAAGTCGACCGTGTCTTTGTCGAGGTCGTCGAGCAGTGCATTGGCGACCTTGTTCAGGCGCGCTTCGGTGTAGCGCATTGATGCAGGCGGATCAGGGTCCATGGAGCCGAAATTGCCCTGACCGTCGATTAAAGGCACTCGAAGCGACCAGTCCTGCGTCATGCGCGCAAGCGCGTCATAAATCGCACTGTCGCCATGCGGGTGATAGTTGCCCATCACGTCGCCGACGATCTTGGCCGATTTACGGTACGGGCGACCTGCGACAAATCCGCCTTCTTGGCTGGCGAAAAGTATGCGGCGGTGCACAGGCTTCAGGCCGTCGCGGACGTCCGGAAGAGCGCGCGCTACAATCACGGACATGGCATAGTCGAGGTAGCTCGACTTCATTTCATCGACGATGTCGACCGGAGAAATATCGGAGGGGTCTAGAGTGGCACTATCATCGCTCACGCCGCGAAAATCCTTATATTTTTAGAATAGTCCGACCCTAGACCAGCCAGCCGCCGAAAGCCACCCGAAGGGGTTCGAAAAACGACTTTTTCGACAACTTATCCACAGATAAGGGGTGCCTGGACCCTAGGGTGCGATTAAGCGCCCATCATAAGCAAAAACTTGGCCTGAATCGCCCGTTTCAAGGCCTTGGAGCACGTCGAGTAATTGGCCGGCTGCCTTGGCAGGGGAAAACCGCTCATGCTCCGGATTGCCCTTAAACGGCGCGCTCAAGCCGGTTTCGACCGTGCCGGGATGCAGCCCGACAATAATCGCCTCGGGATTTTTCCTTTGCCATTCGATCGATAGATTCCGGATCAACATATTGAGCGCTGCCTTCGATGCACGATAGCTATGCCAACCGCCTAACCGGTTATCGGAGATACTGCTCACACGCGCAGAAAGAGCTGCAAAGCAAGTGCGCCCCGTGCGCGGCATAAGGGGTAGAAAATGCTTGGCGATCAGGGCAGGGGCCACGGCGTTCAGGCGATAATTTTCGATCATCCAATCGGCGTCCAGTTCACGCAGGCTCTTTTCAGGGCCCCGCCCGTCTTTGTGCAGAATTCCTGTAGCGACGATGATGAGTTCCGGGGTGATTCCTGATAGCCTGACATGGTTGGCCGCTGCGGCAATGCTGCTTTCATCCAAAATGTTGATAGCGGGAACAGAGTGACGGGAAAGCCCCACAACGCTCTCAAAATTTCCGTCTGAAGAGAGCTTTTCCACCAGCGCACCACCAATGCCGCCTGTTGCGCCGATGATAATTGCGCCGGTATTTGTCATTTGATATCCAATTTCCATCGTTCAACCGCAATTCATGCGCGGTCGCTATCCTATTTGCTCTATGCAGGGCGAATATCTATAGTAATCCCCATCTGAGATAATATGCCTAAACACCCTAATCGCGGAGAGTAGAATGAAGTCTGTTTCCAAATTTGCCCTTACCTTGTCGCTTCTGGCGCTGCCGTTGGCGGCGTCGCATGCTGCCGTTGAGGAAAAGCCTGCCAAGGAGAAAAAGGGCAAGGATAAGAAGGAAGCTGCACCTGCGGCTCCGAAGCGTAACTATTCTAAGCCCTTCATTGCGGCTTATACGCCCGTGGTCGATCTTCTGAACAAGCAGAAAAATCCTGCAGGTGCAAAAACCGAATTTCCGAAGGTTGTTGCAGCGATTGCCAATGACGATGACCGCTACGAAGCCGGAATTCTGGCCATTAACATTGGTGCAGGGGTGAAGGATCTCGCATTGCAGGAGCAGGGCATCGATCTGTTGCTGGCTTCCGCGACCACGCCCGCGAACATCAAAACGGAATATACGTTCCGCAAGGGCGCCATTGCCTATGATGGCAAGAATTTCGTCAATGCCGAAAAATTGATGCTCGAAGCTTACAACATGGGGCATCGCGGCAATAATATCGAGTTCCTGATTTCCAACGCCCAATCGCAACAGAACCGGGATGCGGAGGCCATGACCTGGCTCGGCAAGGCAATTGAAGCCGACAAGGCGGCGGGCAAAGTGAACAAGGCTTATTTTGTTCGCGCAGCCAATCTGGCCGCTAAAACGAAGAATTATGCGGGTGCTGCGAACTGGTACAAGCAGTTGCTCGCGACGGAAAACAACCCGGACTATTGGCATGATGCCTTGGCGTTCTTTGATCGTTCGCTGACATTGAGCCCCGAAGAAGAGCTGGATGTGATGCGTCTGATGCGCGTGACCAACGGACTTCGGTTCCAGCAGGAATATGCGCAGTATCTTGATAGCTTGAGCTACATTGGTGTGCGTTATCCGGCGGAAGCCGTCTCTGTGCTTGAAGAAGGTTTTGCCAAGGGGGTCATCTCCCGCAACAACGTGACCTTCAGCGAGAAATATACCGAAGCAAAGGCACGTTTGACGGAAGACACCGCCACGCTCGCCGGCACAGTAGCGCCGGCGAAAGCGAGCCCCAAAGGTATGCTCGCATCTCTGACCGGCGATTCATTCTTCTCGCACAAGAAATATGACACGGCGAAGGAGCTTTATGAGTCCGCTATTTCTAAGGGACCGGTTCTTGATAAGGATGGAAAGGACCAGACTGAACGCACGCGTTTCCGTCTCGCGATGTCAAAGGTAATGCTGGGCGATTACCCTGGCGCGAAGGCGGACTTCGCTTTGATTACCGGTGCAAATCGTAAAGCGATCGCCGAATATTGGCTGATGTATATCGACCAATTGTCGAAGGCACCTGCAGCACCTGCCGCGCCGACGGCGACCTGATCACGGGCGACATTGATTGGAACAGAAAAAGGGGGGCTTCGGCCTCCCTTTTTTATACTGCCGGTATAGGTACGCCAGGTTCATCCTTCGCCGTGCGGATTGTGAGCGAGGTTTTAACGCTGTTCACATTGGGCGCAGACGTCAGTTTCGACGTCAGAAACTCCTGAAACGACTGCAGATCACGCGCGACTATCTTCAGGATGAAATCAATTTCACCATTAAGCATGTGGCATTCCCGCACATCGGGTAACGCCCTAACATGCTGCTCAAATGCTTTCAGATCATCTTCCGCTTGGCTTTTGAGGCTGACCATGGCGAAAACGGTTATCGTATAGCCCAAGGACGCAGCGTCGATGTCGGCATGGTAGGATTTGATCGTGCCCGATTGCTCGAGCGCGCGCATGCGGCGAAGGCAGGGCGGGGCGGTCAGCCCGACTTTGGTTGCAAGTTCCACATTCGTGATTCGGCCATCTGCCTGTAATTCTGCAAGAAGCTTCAAATCTATCGAATCAAGGTTCATATTAGCCATGCTTGCGACATTTCCCGTTTCCAATTGTGCACGCGCTTATAATATTATTATAGCGGATTGCAATTGTCCCATAGTGTGACGCGCATATTTTGCCGCTTTCGCATAGCTTTCAGCACGTATATCGGTATAGGGGCAGGGATAATTTTACATTAGGAATATTTTCAATTGCGCTTTGACGACCGCCTCGAAACTGCATTGCGACAAGCAAATGACAGTGATTACGGCGCGGCCGCGAAGTGGCAACAACTTGTTGATATTCTGGCGCAAAATCCCATCGACTTTGACATAGAATATGTAGCGCGCGGCCTTCAAAAGGTGCGTGACTTCCTGCCTATAATATCCCCCCAAACGCGCGAACAATGCGTTAAATCTTTGGCCGGGCGTATCATGTCCGCACCATTGGTATTGCTTTTGTCGGGCGATATTCCCGCCGTAGCCTCCGCTGCTGTCTCGGGTGCGCGCCTTTCGGACGAAGAATGGGCGGAAATTGTACCCACGATGCCTGTCCGTGCCCGGGGTTTTTTACGAAACCGGAAAGACCTTGGTCCTCACACGCGACGCGCCTTGTCGGTCTGGTCGAGCGCAGACTTCGTTCTACCACTACCTGCCATATCTTCCGACAAGCAGATGCAAAATGGCGTCCAGATACGCGATATTGTTGAGCGCATCGAGCGGTTGCGCACCGAGCGGCAATCCACGCCGGTTGCAGACATCAGCAGCGCGATGGACCATTTCAGCGAATTGCTGACGCCGGTTACCGAGATTCGTTTTGAAACCGATGAAAATGGGACCGTAAGCTGGATTGAAGGTGCACCGTCAGGGGCCGTCGTCGGTGTGGACATCGCAGAACCGGCATTTGATGAAGGACCGGGTCCAGATGCCTATGGAGCGGCTGCCTTCCGCCAACGAATGCCCCTGGAAAATGCCCGGATGCGCTTGTGCGGTGCGCCTTCGGTCGCTGGCGACTGGCGGATCAATGCGTCACCTTTCTTCGACCCGGTAAGCGGCCGCTTTAACGGGTATCGTGGCATTTTTCGTCGGCCAACAGTGGCGGAAAGCGCGCTTCTGCCGACCGCCGCGCAACAGAGCTCGGAACATATCCAGCAACTGGTACACGAACTGCGCACGCCCTTAGGTGCAATTATAGGCTTTTCGGAGATTATCGAGCAGCAGCTTTTTGGACCGGTCACCGAAGATTACCGCCAATTGGCGCGTAATATACTGAACGATGCCGAGCGGCTGCTTGCCGGCTTTGATGATCTGACAACTGCCGCAAAGATCGAAGCAGGCAATTTCTTTGCCGAGCCCGGTGCGACCGACTGCGACTGGCTGACCGTCCGCTTGGCAGACCGTCTGCGCGGATTGAGCGATCTACTCCAGGTTACGCTCAATTTGGTGCACGCGCATCCGGTGCGGCCATTCGCGGTTGAAAAGGAACTCGCGGAACGCATATTTTCGCGCCTGCTGTCGGCTGTCATAATCGGATGCGAACCCCATGAGGTCTTGGACGGCCGTTTTCGAACAGAACCAGGTGTCAACGCGACAAACCGCTTCGTCCTAACGCTGCCCCGCAAGCTGCTCGAAATGGATGAAGCCGAACTTTTTGGTTCGGGTCCTGCCGCGCTCGATGATTCGACAGAAGCGCCATTGCTCGGTCTCGGCTTCTCCTTGCGGCTCGTGCGGAGCCTAGCCAAAAATGTGGGCGGTGATTTACGTTTCTACAATGAAGCGCTGATATTGTCTCTTCCAGCGACCAATGACGGCCGCACAGGAATTCGAGACGAAGAGCGAGAGTGACATGTTGGCACAGAGGGCAGACGACAAAAAATCCGTTCTCTCCACCGATTATTCTGACAATTTCGAATTCGCGGATCTCACGGCTCTCGGGAGCCAGCGCTTTCTTTTAACCGTCGATACCGAAGAAGAATTTGATTGGGGTAGCCCATTTTCCCGGCAAGGCTATGGGACGAAACACCTTGCGGCTTTGCCAAAGTTTCAGGAATTGTGCGACCGGCACGGTATTAAGCCCTGCTATCTGGTTGACTATCCGATCATGGAAGACCCGCTGGGCGTCGAATTGGTCAGCAGTTATGCCCATAGCAATCGCGCCGAAATAGGTGTGCAACTTCATCCATGGGTCAATCCGCCCTTTGATGAAATCGTGAGCCATCACAACAGCTATGCATGCAATTTGCCGCCAGAACTTGAGCGGGCGAAACTGACCAATTTGTTCAATGCCATTGTGGAGCGCACCGGTATCACACCGGATGCTTATCGCGCCGGTCGGTATGGGGCAGGTACACATACCACCGATATTTTGACTGATCTTGGGCTTTCCATCGATACATCAGTGCGCGCCCGATTCGATTATTCGGAACAGGGTGGTCCGGACTATACGCATCACCCCGTAAGCCCTTACTGGATCCGCAAGGGAACCTTGTTAGAACTCCCGCTCACTACCGTGTTCTCCGGCGCCATGCGGTCTGCGGGAAATGTCGTCTTTGGCGAATGGTTCGGTTCGCAAGTCGCGCGCTCGATGCTCGCACGATCCAATATGCTCGAACGCATCGCATTGACGCCGGAAGGTATTCCTCTCGCAAAAGCGCTGGAGGGCATCGATCTCGCCATTGAGGAACGCGTTCCGGTGATCAACCTGTCATTCCACTCACCTTCGCTAGCCGTCGGCTATACACCGTATGTGCGCACCGAAGAGCAGTTGGATGACCTCTACGCATGGTTCAGCAATGTCTTCCAACATTTGCACGACCGCGGGATCCGGCCAACGACAATGGCCGAAATCAAGACCGCCAGCCAGTTTCCTTGGCTGGTGTAAGATAAACACTTGCCAGCGGTCCCCTAGTTCCGCTATCGGCCCGCTTGCGATTGGCGAGCCGGTCGGGGCCTGTAGCTCAGTTGGTTAGAGCTGGCCGCTCATAACGGCTAGGTCGGGGGTTCGAGTCCCTCCGGGCCCACCAGCCTCCGCGACGTCTTTGACGGAAGCGTCAGGCGGGCTCGAAGCGAAGGTTACCTGCCAACGTAGTTGGTAGAAGGCGGTTCGAAAGGATCGCAACATTGTTATACCAGTCGGGGAGTAGCGCAGCCTGGTAGCGCATCTGGTTTGGGACCAGAGGGTCGCAGGTTCGAATCCTGTCTCCCCGACCACTTCTTTGAAGTGACGGTTTATCATGAATTTGGTAATTTTACGCCGTGTATGTTTTCAAAACTGCGTCAATTTCGCTATTCCAAACACTTTAAATTTCAGGCAACCTGTTGCTGCGGCGATTGATGTCCGGGCAAAATGATATATCGAACAATGTTTGTTCGGTGACCGTGTCAGCAATATTATCTTATCTGGATTTGCATTTTCACGAAGACCAAGGTTGAGCTTTGTAAAGCTCTTACAATTCTCGTTAATACTTGATCAGCAACAGACGCCATCGCTCAAATATTTCAATTGCTTTTTTAAAGAGCAATGCCAATCTGCCGACTTCTTTGGGGAGAATTTATGAACATTTGGCGCAGGGTGGCTTTTGGAGCGGTAGCTATAATTTCTGGTCCTGCAATAGCTGGCGATGTTCCCCTTTATGATACCGTTCCTTCATGGGTTACGTCCGTAAAATTGGCGCAAGGTCAAAAACAATCGGCAGCTGGCGGCCCGATATTACTTGATCTTCAGCAGCGTATCGAAGGACCCACAGTTTGGTCCTTTGTGGATATGGCAATGAGCCTCGATACGCCCGAGGCTCTATCGCAGAGTAACAACATAACTTTGCCTTGGAACCCGGATAAGGGCGATTTAATCGTTCACCAACTAACCATCATCCGTGGAACGGAAGAAATAGATGTTCTGGCCTCCGGACAGAAGTTCACAGTTTTACGCCGCGAACAGCAACTTGAGCGTCGGGAGTTAACTGGAATTTTAACGGCGACTATCGCTGTCGAAGGTTTACGTGTTGGCGATATATTACGTCTTCGCTTTTCCACGACGATGAAAGATAAGGCGTTAAATGGCCGAGCTCAGGTCATTCAAAGCCTGATTGCCGAACCGTTCGTCATTCCTTCTGCAGGTTACCGTCTTCTTTGGGGGGAGGGTGACAAGGTAAAATCCAAAATATTCGCCGAAAAAGTTCGTTCAAAGCGCGAGCGAAAAGGTACTTTTGAAGAGCTCGCAATCGAACTGCCGTTGCCTAAACAGAGCGACCTGCCATCCGACGCGCCGGGCCGTTTCAACAATCCGCAGATAATTGAGTCGTCGACTTTTGAGGATTGGGCCGATGTTTCAAAGGTAATGGCGCCTCTTTACGCGACAGATGGACTATTACCCCCAGGTTCAGCAGTTCTCGCCGAGGTTGAGGCCATAATGTCTGCAACCCAAGACCCTATGGTCCGAACTGCTAAAGCGCTTCAACTTGTTCAGGACAAGATCAGATATTTAGCGGTTGGCATGGACGGTGGAAACTATATCCCACAATCTCCTTCTAAGACGTGGGAAGTGCGCTACGGCGACTGCAAGGCAAAGACTCTGCTGTTATTAGCCATGCTGGACGTCATGAATATCGAAGCGGAACCTGTACTTGCCCATACGGTATTAGGCGATATTGTTCCGTTGCGCGTCCCAAGCGCGCTCGCATTCAACCACATCCTCGTGCGCGCTACAATCAACGGGGAATCGCTGTTTCTTGATGGAACCGGACTGGGTTCAAGGATCGAAGATGTTAGAGACACGCCTGCATTAGGGCATCTGCTGCCTCTACGTCTTGAAGGTGCGGAATTGATGAAGATGGATATCCGTGAACCTGCTCGGGCGACCATCGACCTCACTTTGGACGCAGACGAAAGCACCAGTGTTGATCTGCCTTCGGTTGCCGATGTTACCATGGTCGTGCGTGGCGAATTGGCAAACACGCTCACGCTCGCTTCTACGCAGTTAGCGGAGAAGGAAAAGCAAGCTTTTATCGATGAATTCCTACAGAGATTTGTTGGAGAGGCGCAATATGAAACGCTGTCTGCAACTGTGGATTCGGATCGAGGTACTGTCGTTTTAAAAGGCAAAGGTGTCTTTAATTCGGGCTGGGAAATGCAAGACCGTCGCTCTGAAAAGGTTTTTTCTCGTGCGCCGGATTTAATTGCTTTTGAACCTGATCGCGCTCGCCCTGCATGGGCTAACATTCCCGTGCTGACAGCGGGGCCTGAACTCCACCGTTTTCGGATGCGCATAAAACTTCCTGACGGCGGCCGAGGTTTCGTCATGGAAGGCGATGCGAATTTACAAACAGAAATAGGTGGCGTCGCAATTAAAAGGGCGGCGAATGTCGAAAATGGTATTCTCACAGTCGACGAGACATTTTCCTATCTAGGAAAGGAGATCCCAGCATCGCAGATTTCGACTGAGCGGGACCTGGTCACGACTACCCTTGCCCGTTCGCCGCGACTGATCGCGCCAGCTGATACGCGCCGAAGATGGGAATTAGAGGGCGCCAACTCGCTCTCCCAATTGAATAGCATCAAGGCCGTTTACAAGAAAACACGCGCAGACGCCGATGTAGACAACATATCTCCGCTCACGAGCAGTTGGTCGTTCTTGAACGGGATAGGCGACTATCGGGGTGCGTCAGAAATCTTGACGCAGCAAATTGCAATTTTACCGTCGGCCGACGCTTACCTGTCTCGCGCATCAGCGCGTTATGAACTTGGAGATGCCAAAGGAGCACTTAGCGACGCGCAAGAGGCACGAAAACTGGACCCTTCGTCATCGTCGGCGGTCGTGTCGGTCGCAACTTATACTGCAGAATTGGGGGAGTTGGACAAAGCGGTCGCTCTTTTGGATGAGCGCATCGCACTGGGTGGGAAAACCCGGGATGAATATCGGAGTTCAAAAGCCAGTTTGTTGGGTGAACATGGTAAAGTCGACGCCGCTTTGTCGGAACTGGATCGCCTAAATTTGGATAAGCCCGGTACGCCCTCTTTGCTCAACGAGCGCTGCTGGTTGAAGGGAACACAGAATATTGAGCTGCCTTCAGCATTGAAGGATTGCACGTCGGCGATAGAACTCAGCGAAAGCTCCACGACCATTTTGGACAGCCGCGCTCTCGTTTGGTTTCGAATGGGGCGCTACGAAGAAGCGCTTCAGGATTTGGACGCGGTGTTGCTACAGGCGCCCGGCTTTGCAGAAAGTCGCTTCCTTCGCTCAATCGTCTATGCACGATTGGGTAAGGCAAAAGAAGCTGCAGCGGATCTGGCGGTCGCGCGGCGCATGTCGCCCTCGGTAGAACGAAAATATGCGCGGTTTGGGCTGAAGCACTAAGTTAAGCGGGTTCCAACAGTGCAAAGGATGCAAGTATGTCCGCTACTCCGGCGGGTTGCGAGGCATCGTTGAGGGCTGTCAATGCATCTCGTATGTCGAGGTCATAATGGTAGACGCTATCAAGTGCATGTGTTCGTTTAGCTCCCAACGACAACATCAGTGTTGTTGCGGGTTTGTTTTCCGGAAGTATGTGAATTTCCAACGTCTGCATGCCCGCCTTTAAACTATGCGCGAGGACAGCCGCGATAAGCATGCGTGCAAGACCAAGCCCTTGATAGTCGTCGAGTACGGCAACGGCCAGTTCGGCACGGGAGCTAATCTCCGTTTCGCGTATCGCGTGTGCAGCACCCAAAGCGGGGCAGTGATTTCCCTCCATCAATAATGCGCCCCAGCCTATGTGGGTAAGGCCGTCGACAGCTCCTAAACGTCTGACGATGCCTTCGGGAGGCTCTCTAAACGTAGAAAAAAACCGCAAATAGCGTGCCTCGTCCGACATTTGGAGGATGCCATTACGGATTCTGCTTTGGTCGCTAGGGCGTATCGGACGCAGAATGACACGGCGGCCATCGGCGAGCCGAGTGACGATTTCTGCATTACTTCGAACTGGAAAATTGATGCTGGTAGCCATTTCGATGCCTCGGCCTTGTAGATGCAATATACATTGTTATGCTATGCAACCATGTCGGGGGCTAACATTTGGGGGCGGTCTTTGTTCCACGTCACTTTGGCACGTCACATTTTGAAACTGCCAAATTAACGCAATGTTTAGCCATCAGCACTAGCGACGGTTGAACCAGAAGGAGTGCAGGCGTGCGAAAATCAATGCTATTGCTCGGCACAATGTGCCTCGCTGCAACCGCAGTTGGGACTACTGTTCAGGCATCCAGTGAACGTGCAGGTTTCCGCCTTGCTGCAGTTGTGAATACGGTTTGTCGCCTTGAACTTCCCGGCGCCAGTGCCGGCACAAGTGGCCAGATTATCGATTTTGGTTCCTTTTACCAACTCTGCAACGCGCGTAACGGATATCGCGTTGTCATGCGTCATCCGGCCAATATGGAAGGGGCTACTCTTTTCTGGGACGGCCGTGCGGTTCCGATTTCGCAGGGTAATGAAACTGTCATTGCCGATGAAAACCATGCTGCGTCAAAATACAGCGATGTGCGTCTCGACATCCGCGGGGTAGACGTTCCAATCAGCAGCCTGTCGTTCCGCATCGACCCCAAGGGATCGGTTTACTAAAAACCTGAACGGGTTCCGGTATTCAGTTTTCCCGCCTTATGGCGCAATTAGCCGAAGCGACGCCGTCACGCGGTGTGAAAGTAAGCGTGACTGTATCCCTGTAATTCCCGGCGGGCAGGGACGTGATGGACGAACGGTTCAACCCGACTTCAAACTGGTTACCGATACCCATGGGGGCAGGGGTCATCGGGCACTGCAGCGTGTCACCAGGGCTCACCGCAACACCTGCATAGTTCATGGCGTAAACGATGCCTTGGGCTTCGGTCGCACGCCGTTTCAGCAATCCGCCATTTTCGCTTTCGAATTTAATCGCGAAGGGCAGGGTACTTAATGCCGTGATATTGATAGCCCGGTTTAACGTGGCCGATGCGGATCCGACATCACCAAAGTTGATTGTACCGCGGGTTTGCCCTGCGCTGCCGATATAGGCCGCGACATAGCGTGGCACCGTCAGGGAAAGTTCCACCGATGCAGGTTGTTCTTGCGTTGCCCCAATCTGCCGACCCTGGGAATCGAGGCACTGATATCGTACCGTCAGGTTTTCGCGATGAACACGGGCTGGGGCTTGTTGCCCTGCCGGCACGGACAGCCGAAACCGCGTCAGTTGGACGCCGGCGCGCTCGGCAAATTGAACCTGTGCGCCTGTGGTCGGTTGTGGTTGCTCATTGCCAACGACGAGCATTCGCCGCGTGTTATCTTCCAACCAACTAATGTCATAGACGGAAGGGCCGGTGGTGCCAATCTGTGGCCCGTTCATCTGTGGTGTGGTGTCGACGAGAAGAAAACGAACCCCGCTAATGCCATCTGCCAACCTGCGGATGCGCAGATCGAAGGTTTCAATGGTAGGGCTGGTTTCGAACGGCTGATAGGCTACCCGTGCCCCATTGCCGACCAATTCAAATTGCGCGCATTGTGTTTGTGCAAATGCCGGAGTGGTCACCAGCATGGCCGTGCCTGCCATCAAAGACATAATCACCGGTTTCATTGCGCGTCTCCTAATGTAACGTCGCCCAAGCGTACCACGCCAAGGCTCTTTGCCGGAATAACGATTTCGACAATGGTGGGTGGCTCGGTCGGCATTTCAATCCGCCAACGGCCCGGGCGCATTCCTGAAATGCCAAAGCGGCCCGTGCGGTTCGTGAATATGGTCAAGGTCCGTGGGTTGCTGACACCTATTTCGGTTGCTTTACCCGATAACAAGCTGACCGGTGCCGCATCAAGGCCGATCAATGTGCCTAGAGCGGTAACGGAATAATCCGACCCCGCCGTTACCAGATAGCCGCCACGATAAGGCGGAAGTATTTTGGCACTCGCGGTGCCCAGGTCATATCCAACCGGAGCTTCGGGTACATCATAGGTCAGGGTGCGGCGGATATAAGCGCCCAGATTGGGATCGACGGCGGGCCCGAATAGGCCTGATTTCGCAGTATAATGGTCGTCGCGTGGATCGATGATAACCTGCGCTCCATCGAGGGATTTATGCGTCGCGACCATAGCAAAGGAATCGTAAATCGGTCTCGAAAGGGCAAATTTCCCATCCGCAAAGGCAATTGCTGTCCCCAAGCGAAGTGAAGTACGTTGTGAATCTGTCCGGCGCCCGGTTAGTTCATATACGGTCGTATGGGTCAGTCCGAGTTCTGCACGGTTCGCGGTATAATTAAACCCGCCGTTAAAACCTACATCTTCCTGGCTCACGTCGAGATCGCCTGATGCCGTCCAGCTTCCGACACCTTCACCCCAAGCGGTCTGGTATCCAATGCGAGCCCGTTCGGTGCGCGTGTCGACTTCGGCAACACCGTTGGATCTCGGTCCCAATTTGACGGCCAAGGTGGCGCGAACGCCGAATTCGCTGCCGAAGATAGCGCGGCGTTCGTAGGTGCCATCGACAGTAAAGTTTAAGCGGGAATTGATCGTGTATCCGTAGGTGAGGCGCGTGCTGACTTCATTTCGGAAGGGGCCGCGTGCCACGCCATAATCACCGCTGAGCGATATGAATTGGGATTGCCCTATGGGCTGCGCATAGGATGCCGAAAGGTTCCATTTGATGCGATTGTCGACACCTGCAAATCCGGGATTTGCAAATTTCGCACTGCGATATTCGACGCCAGCTGCAATGGATCTCGGAGCCGCGTTGTACCCGCCAAAGCTTTTCTGCAAGCCGACATTGGCGGCAAAACCCGTCCCGATGCCATCCACATCACTCGCCGCGGCGTCGATGCCGATGATTCCGATGGCGCTGGCGATTACGGCCTCCACGCCTGCAGTGGCCCCGGACTTGTTGACATTGAAATTGCCGCCCAGAGTGACGGTTTCACTGATCCCGCGGCGATACCATCCGGACGCCGCAGGTTCGCTCGTTTGATAATCACGGGACGACCGGCGAAATGGGGCGAGTATCCCGGCTTGAAAAGAGAATTCGCTCAAACCTTCCGCAAGAAGGGTCCTATCGAAAAACTGCGAAAAGCTTATCCGCTGTGTCCCGCCGGCATCGTCCTGGATATTGAATTCGACGTTGTTCGTTCCTTGAACAAAGGGGAAGTCGCGAATGTTGTAAACACCGGGCTGCAACCTTACGCGGCGAATTAGCTGCCCATTGATCATGGCTTCCACTGTTGATGGCCGTGTCAGCGTAAACGACCGGTCACCACGTGGCTGAACGTTGCGAAGCGGATCGACAATTGAGTAGACGCGTGTTGCAGACAATCCGGCTATCTGCGGGCTGCCCGCAAATCCCCTGCCGCTTGTAATCAAGTCGCCCGCTGCAAAACGGACCAAATGTTGACGGTCATCGTAGACCAATCGGGTCCCTTCACGGGTGAAGAATTTCTGGGAATCTGAATCGAGCCGCAAGGTCGCTTCATTTTCGAGGACAACACCACGGTAACGGATAGCGCTGTCAATCAAACTGGTTGGCGACTGGAAGCCAGAATCGGTCCCGTTCCAGACATAATCGCCATAGCTACGGAAATTGATGTAACCGCTCAGAGTCGCCGGTTCCGAATATTGTCCGGTGGCTCCATCTTCGAAACGGCGCAAGGAGATGTCCTGGGCATCGCGCGCATCGGCCGGGATTTGCACGTTGAGGCTAATGGACGTGGGATCGTAATTGATGACGTATCCCAGACGACCAATTTGCGCGGAAAGCGCATAATCTAGTCCGGCGAGCTCAGTCTCTAGCACGCGCAGTTTTTCGGTCGAAATTACGGGGCGAACCGCTTCGATGAAAGATTTGGATTCAACCTTGATCATGTCGTCGGCTGTCAGAACGAACGATACTTCGTTCAAAATGAATGTTCCGGCCCGCAAAGGCGCCGACAGATTAATATCGCGGCCAGTGGGATTGAGGCGGAGTGCTGGCTGTTCGGCCAAATCGACAGGTTGCTTAGGTGCAAAACTGTATTGGACTGCAGCAGCTGGCGGCGATGTTTCGGCATCGTCCGCGAAAAACTGATATTCAGGCGCAGATGGGAGAGTTGCTGTTGCCGGAGGTTTGTGCGTGCCTTCTGGCGCTATTTTGGCCGCGACTGAAGAATGTATGCCAGCATTAACTGCCACGCCGGACGATAAATCTTCAAACGAAAGATATTTGGGTGGATTGGCAATTGCAGCCTGTAGAGGTGCGATGTTGGTGGTGATTTGACCAACATCCTGCGCCCCATCCAGATCGCCAAAAATGTCTGCATCAAAATCGGCCGCAAGAGCCTGCAAAAGCCCGGGGTTAGACAAGGCCAACGCTGCGCTACTTGCGCCTGACGAAGCTATTGCGGGGCTCGAAAATGACAAGCCCCCCATACCTAGGAGGATTATCGACGAAGTCCGCAGGTGCGTCGAATTAGCGTGTTGATGGTGTGAAATACGCCTCAACGCTGCCCCCTGATGCCGGTAACACTATTCCGGTCTGCATTTTCCGAACTTGCCCTGCACCCACCAGACCAAAACCGATTTCCTGGGATATCTGGTCACCAGTCATCGTCTTTCTGAAAATTTCTTTCCCGGTATCGTCTTTCTGAACAATGCGAAGGGAACCGTTGGAAAGATATCCATATGTGTCCGCATTGTTGTTGAGCACGAGCAATACTCGGGGTTTGCCATCACCACCGACATAGGATTCGGCATTGGAAACGGAGATATTTGGCCGTTTTCCCGCCATGCTGACTCCCGTCACAATCTGGAAATTATATAGCAGTTGTAGGGCAGATTCCCCCTCGGGAATTTTGACCGGCAATTGTGCGACCGTCACAAAATAGTGTCGGCTTTTTGCGAGATCCGGGTCGCCGACATATTGGATGCGGACAGCCTGAGTGCCGCCCGGCGCTATTTGAGCTTGTGGAGGAAAAACCAGCAAATCGTCGGTCGCTTTGCCCGTTCCGCGCACACCCTCGTCTGTATACTCGGCTTCTTGTGTCAAAACTTCGAGAATGACAGGCTTGGCATATTTGTTTTCGATAGTGACGACTTGGGACATACGCTGCCCTGATGTCTGCAAATCAATAACAACCGGTGAAACGGTCATCGCGTAAAGGGCGGTCGCTATGCTTGCACTGGTTGCAACCGCAAGAGCAGCGTAAACAGCTGTTTTAGGCCGGAACGGCATTTTAGATAAGTCCCCACTTTTTTGTCCTTCGGGTAGGACAAAAAGAATCCCGGAGGCAGAAAATGCCGCCCCCGGGTGTCTCTATCCATTTTTTATACGCCGGGTGTCAACTCGATGGTTAACGTGCTGATATATTGACCTGCGATCAAGCGGTTTGCATCGGCGGTAAAATTGCCGCGCGCAGCCGTGCTGTTGCCATTGGTGACGGCTTCAGAGTTCAGCTCTGCGGAGAAAACAACCTGCGCTCCGGTACCAGTTGCACCAAAACGACCAACGGTAATGCCTGCACCCGAACCTACACCTGGACCATTACCCTGACCATCGGAAGTGCCTTCGGTGGGGGTGAAGCCATCCGAACGGACGGCGCCAGCAATGTTCATGTTCACATCGTAAACGACCGCGCGGTTAAAGCCGTCAGTACCCTTAACGCCGCCGTCGGTCACAAATGCGGTACGGTACATTTGCAATGTGTTCTTTGCGCCGGTGCACCATGCGGTGACATTAGCTTGATTCATTTTGTTGGCTACCGAGCTCGAAACAGTTGCCAGTGCGAAACCTTCGTCGTTTGAAAGCGCGTTGGTATCCAGATTAAGCGTATAGGTTGTCGCCTCCAGATTGCACTTTGCGGGGTTCGTAGCGTTGATTGTAAAAATTTCGGTGTCGGTGCTGCGGTTGTCGCCATCGGCAAATGCCGGGGTCGAAGTGATTGCAGCGAAAGTTGCTGCGGCTACAAGATATTTTTTCATCAGCTTGTTCCTTTGTACTCAAAACCTGTCTGATTTTGGGGGAGATCAGACCCTCTCCTTGCCCCATCGCTTTCCTCTCCAGTGAAAAGCAGTTCGGAATTGCTTTAGATGTGGTGCATCGTCATGTGCTCGGCGCCACAATAATCGTCAGAATTTCTTGATAGGCGCCCGCAGCAAGTCGGACGGCATCGCTCTCTTCACCTTGCCATGTCACGGTAAGTTCGCCCTCACGTCCGATGGCCGTGGTGTTGCGTCCTGAAAAAAGTCCCGAACCGGGTTCCGACCCGTAAAAACGGCAGTTGGTGTTGGCCGAGGTCAACGTCGACGATGCGCATTCGCCTGCAGCGACCAAGCCTGTTTGATCAGTATTGAATTGAAGCCCGGCAACATAATTTTTGCGATACGCAAATCCCGCTGTTCCGGCGCTCTGGCTATTCGTGCCTACGAGTTGCAGCGCACCATTTTGCGCTGCCACACCGATTTTGAAGGGTGTGTTGCAATCAAGTCCGAAACGGAATGCAATTCGCGTTGGTTCGTCGATACGGCCGCTGTCGTTGGAATTTGAGCCGAGTGCCGATATTCCACAGCGTTGGCTAATCGATGCCTCGATGTCGATATGTAGCGTATTCCCGGAAGGAGCCTTCGCCTGAACATTTTCAGGAATGGCCGCACATACAACGCTGAAGAGCGCGCATGCCGCAAATAGTCTGTTCCCTGAAATTCGCACAAAACACCGCCCATTATTTTCTTTTCAGTCACCGCTCCGACATTCGGGGGGACTTTTCAGTGGTTTGCGACCCTCAGGTATCCGAAGTTTTCAAGACCCGAATCGACTGATTAATTTTGTGTAAACTTGCGCAAAAACTGTGTCGAAATAATTGATGGTTAAGAGATGTAACGTTTTACATCATATTGATATTAAACAAATATATCGGATTTCCAACTTTTGGTCGATTAACCATCGTTGTAAACTAATCAACGATAGAATGGAGAAATATCGCGTGACGAAGATGGTGTTTTGCTTCGGCGTTATTGTGCAGGGGGCGTCGCTGCCGCATCAATCTCGGCTTTCGCGTCCGCCTCGATCAACTTCGTTGCCTGCTCTGCCGCCTCTTCAATGGATTGGCGCTTTTCCTTCACTGCTTCCTGCGTCGCTTCATTCGCCAACACGACGCTAGCTTCTTCGGCTGTTTTGCGATTTGGTTCCTCCGTACAGGCTGACAAGGCCAGGCAAGGAAGAGTCAAAGCAATCCAAGTCTTCATGGCTTTAGTTGACCTTCGTAGTTCGCAACGATTGCGAGGGTCGAAACCCATGCGGCAACATTCTGCCGCATTTCAGCCTTGTCAATTTTGTCCAAGGTATCGTCCGGGGTGTGATGGAGATCGAAATATTTCGTGCCATCCTGTTGAAGATCAATAATGCCGAGTTTTTGGGCGGCGATTATCGCACCAATATCTGCTCCGCCACTGGCAGGTGTCTTGCGGGGAACCACACCCAGGGGCGCTAGCGCAGCGATGATTTTGGCTTTCTGTTCACTCGCACTTTCGGGAAGCGTGAAGTCGACGGCCCAGACTTTGCCGGCACCAAAATCGGATTCCATCGCCAGCGCGTGAGGCTCGGCTGCATGTTTTGAACCATAGTCCTTGCCGCCCCAAATGCCGACTTCTTCTGCACCGGCCCATAACAAACGGACGGTGCGCTTGGGTTGACCCAGCGTCTTTAGATGTTTCGCGGCGGCGGCGATGATTCCGCAGCCCGCCGCATCGTCAATTGCGCCGGTCCCTAGATCCCAACTGTCGAGGTGACATGCGATGACAATGATGGGCAGTTGTGGATTTGACCCTTTAACTTCGGCCAGTACATTGCCTGACACGTGCATGCCTACATTTTTGGGCGTCAGCTTCAATTTCATGACCACAGGCTTGCCGCGTTTTAGCATTCGCTCCAGATTTTCAGCGTCGGGTATCGAGAGCGCTCCGGCAGGAATGGGGGTAACGCCTGCATCAAAATTGGTGTTCCCAGTATGTGGATTGCGATGATAATCGGTACCGGCCGAGCGGATGACGATCGCAGCCGCCCCTTTTTTGGCGGCTATATTGGGGCCAACAAAGCGCGCCGGACCAAAGGCGCCGTAGCTACTGCCATCTTGCGTGCGCATCATCGAATGGCTGACAAAAGCGATCTTGCCTTTCAAACTGCCGTCGGGCGCTGAGCGAAGATCTTCCAGAGTCGGAAAATACACGATTTCCGCTTCCAGCCCTTTGTCACCGGTACTTCCGCTATTGCCTAGTGCGGTTACCGCAAGTTTCTGAGTGAAAGGCGCTACAATTTCCGCCGTTTCTTCACCGCGCACCCATGTTGGCATTTGATATTCTTCAATACGCACATTGTCGAAGCCCAGCGACTTCAATTTTGCCACAGACCAAGCGCGTGCCCGTGCCTCAGCCTCGGTACCACCCTGACGAGGCCCGATCTCTGTGGTCAGGCCCTCCACGATGTCATAGGCGATTTCGTCCGAATTAAGTGCGGTAGAACGCACATCTTCAAGGGTTGGTGCCGCAAGAAGCGGTGTGAAAGCGGTTGAAACAAGCAGCAATGAAGCCACGGCGGACGATTTGTGCAAGAAGTTCATGCAATGCAGGCATAATCAGCTTCCACAGTTTTGCAATCCCGCCTTGCGAGGACCGGGCCAGATAGCTAGGGATGCGGCCAAATCAAAGATAATCCCAGACAGGAAAGTTACCAAAATGGCAGCGCAATACAGCTTCGTAATGAAGGGAATGACCAAAACCTTCCCCGGTGCGAACAAGCCCGTCCTTAACAACATCAATTTGCAATTTTACCCCGACGCCAAAATCGGCATCGTGGGGCCGAACGGCACCGGTAAGTCGACTTTGATGAAAATCATGGCCGGTATGGATACAGAATTTACAGGCGAAGCATGGCCCGGAGAACATATCCGTGTTGGCTATCTTGCGCAGGAACCGGAACTGGATCCAACCAAGACCGTCAAAGAAAATGTCATGGACGGCGTGCGTCCCATCGCCGATCTTGTAGATCGGTTTAACGAAATTTCGATGCTGATGGGCGATCCACCTGCGGATGCCGATTTTGACGCATTGATGGAGGAAATGGGCACGTTGCAGGAAAAGATCGACGCCGTCGATGGCTGGAGCCTCGACAGCCAGCTTGAACTCGCGATGGACGCACTGCGGTGTCCGCCTGCAGACAGCCCCGTCACCAATTTGTCAGGCGGTGAAAAACGCCGGATTGCTTTGACGCGTCTGCTTCTGGAAAAGCCCGACATTTTGCTACTCGACGAACCGACCAACCACCTTGATGCCGAGTCCGTCGCTTGGCTAGAAAAGCATCTGGTGGATTACAAAGGTAATGTCATTCTCGTTACCCATGACCGTTACTTCCTCGACAATGTGGTCAGTTGGATCCTTGAACTCGATCGTGGTCGTTATTTTGTCTATGAAGGCAATTATTCGACCTATCTCGAAAAGAAGGCCAAGCGACTTGAGCAGGAATCGCGCGAAGACGCGGGCCGTCAAAAGGCAATCAAGGACGAGTTGGAGTGGATCCGACAAAGCCCCAAGGCACGACAGACCAAGTCAAAGGCACGTATCAAGTCTTTCGACCAGCTCGTCGAAGCGCAGGAGAACCGTGCGCCTGGCAAAGCACAGATCGTCATCCAAACGCCCGAGCGCCTTGGCAGCAAGGTAATCGAGGTTAAAAATGTAACCAAAGCCTATGGCGATAAATTGCTGTTTGAAAACCTGTCCTTCACGATCCCGCAGGGTGGCATTGTGGGCGTAATTGGTCCGAACGGCGCCGGAAAGTCGACGCTCTTCCGCCTGATCACGGGACAAGAAACACCAGATAGCGGCGAAGTGGAAATTGGTGAGACCGTCAAGCTCGGTTTCGTTGACCAAAGCCGTGACGATCTCGATCCGAACAAAAATGTTTGGGAAGAAATTTCAGGCGGTGCCGACTTTATGAAGCTTGGGAAACATGAAACCCCAACCCGTGCCTATGTCGGAGCGTTTAACTTTAAAGGGACGGATCAACAGAAAAAGGTCGGCCTCCTTTCCGGGGGTGAACGTAACCGCGTCCATATGGCGAAGATGCTCAAGGAAGGTGGAAACGTTTTGCTGCTTGACGAACCGACCAACGATCTTGATGTGGAAACGCTCTCGGCGTTGGAAGAAGCTCTTGAGAGCTTTGCTGGGTGTGCGGTTGTCATAAGCCATGACCGTTTCTTCCTCGATCGTCTGGCAACACACATTCTGGCGTTTGAAGGCGACAGCCATGTGGAATGGTTCGAGGGTAACTTTGAATCTTACGAGGAAGACAAGATTGCACGCCTCGGAGACGAGGCAACACGCCCGCACCGTGCAACTTATAAGAAGATGACACGTTAAACAGGAATGAAACGGACACTGCTCATCACCAACACCAGTAGCGGTAGCGCAAACGGTGTGGATGAGCAGACCGTTGCTTCCAGCTTGGAACAGGCTGGATTTGACGTCGTTGAAAAGCGGATCCTTCCTGAACAGGATTTACCTTCGCAACGCGACTTGGAAAGCAGTTTGATTGAAGCCGTTGCCATACTCTCCGGTGACGGAACGATCAGCAACCTTTACAAAAAATTGGCGAAATGGTCTGGCGCCATTCTAGTACTTCCAGGCGGCACCATGAACCTCCTGTCGCGCCGATTGCATGGTGATATTTCGTTGGCTGCGCTGCTGGACGCGTTGCAAACAAGCACGCTCGTGCCAAAGCCAATTTCGCTGATTGCTGTTTCTGACCAACATATTCTAACAGGTCTGACCGTCGGCCCATCGACCCGCTGGGCGGAAGTGCGGGAGGGTATGCGCCATGCCGATTTACAGAGCTTGGCCGAGACCATACCGGCCGCTTGGTCCGAAACGCTATCCGATGAAGGCGTATGGGTGGGAGAGGATACTGAACATCAGTTTGCCAGTCTTTTCGTGGAGCCTGTAGATGGCGACCACCTGTCTGTTATCGCGTTTTTAGCGTCCAATATAGGCGATATGGTCGGCCATGGGTTGGCATGGTTGCGCAAAGATTTCAGGGATGGTCCGCACATTGATTTAGGTATCATGTGTGATGTAACAATATCAGCAGAAGGAATTACAGCCTCTGCTCTGATCGATGGAGAGGCAACGGAGCTTCCTGTCCCGATCCACTGTCGCGCCGAGATGTCCGAAGTCCACTTTCTGGTACACAAGCAATGATGTCGTTCGCGCTTCTCCTTTGGGCACAGGCAATAAATGGCCCAACAATTACGCCTGATACGAATGCATCCCAATGGACCAAGATTGAGATTTCGCAGTTGGCGGAGCTCGATGATGATGTTCGGCGAAATAATAATCAGCCTGGATTTTTTGATGGAATTGAGGTGCGCGAAATTCGTTTCACCGAGAACGGCTTCGCCTGGCACCTGCTCCGATACAAACGGACTGACGAAAAGGCAGGCCCCTTATGGCTCGTCCCGCACGATGACGAAAATGCGGCATTCGACGCGATGATCGCGGCTCTAAGGGAACGCGGTGGTGTCGGAATTGCTGTAAATTCCGGACCTGACAGCCTTCGGATGCAGTCGGGGTCTGGAATATGTGGCGTTCGATTTGGCGTACGACCGACCTGTGATCCCAACAGGAATTTTGCTCCACAGACACCGAAATTCACAACAGCTATCCTTGATCAGCGGCCTGCCGGGCAACCAATCATTGCATTGCATACAAATAGTCTCGGCTTTACCGGTGACGGACATGGCGGGCGAGGGGACATCACTATCGTTGATAAAGCCGCATATCGCCAAGGCGTGACATCCCCAAGGGCGGACGGATTGCTTGCTGTTTCGCCAACCGAATCTATGGCAAATTTTGATACTCTGAGCTTAACGGCCTATCTTGCTCAAGATGGACGGCCATCGTTAGCTGCACAGGAGTGCGGACGCAAAATAGCCAATTCCGGTGTGCATTTCTGGCATGAGCGTGTGGCAAAAAGTGACGGATCAATGTCTAACTATCTGATCCTGCACCGGCCCGACATTGCCTATTATAACGCGGAAAGCAGAGCAGAGATCGATCTAGGAGTGGCGGCTGCACGGCACAAAATCATGATCGACACTTATCTTTTGAATTGCGCATCAGGGGATAAGCCAGCGCCCTGACCAAACCTGCTGCGCCTCATCCCATGTCCACCGCGCGCGGCGATGCCCGCTATTTGCGAGATAAAGCCACTCCAACTCCGTGATGTCGCACCACAATATTGCAAAATTGGCACGCGCTTCGGTGAGTTGCATTTCAGAAGGCTGTTTACCTTCAATCCATGCGGGTAACCCGGAAGTCGGTACATTAGACGTCAGTCCGGGTGCAGATTCCGCCAGGTAACAGCGACGCGCAAATGTGGTAGATTCCGTCCATGCGGCATCAACTGCTGCTCCGTTGCTCTCCAGACGCGCCGTACCGAATAGCCTCAATTGCAGTTTTTCGGCGGCATCGTACATCAGGATCGATACGAGATTATTGTTTTTAAGATCGCCAACTTTCGGGGACCGGGAATCGGTATGAAAGCGAAGACAGCGAAGGGTTCGATCAGCTTCCCGGAGCACCATGACCCGTAGTTGGGCCAAGCCAGACGCATTAACACTTCCAACGACTGGCGTGTGGGCGGGGGATGTGCGCTTGTTGGCGCCTGGTTCGATCAGATCCCATGCTTTTGCAAAGCTCAGGTCCAAATCATCATAATAATCCGGTGGTGAAGAGTTCGACGTCATTGTGGCGTAAAAACACCTGTTGTTTCATCTAGCACGTGCAACTCGCCCTCGGCGATGCCGAAATACGCCCCGTGTAGCTTGAGCAAACCAGCCTTTTCCCGTTCGACAATGAAAGGGAATGTACGCAGGTTCGCAAGGCTGACTTTGACCGTTTCCAATTCGAGGGCGTGCTGCGGATCATCGGTATTTGATGCAAGCACCGCTTGGCGTGCCTCATCAATTATGCCGACCCATTTGTCGACAAAGCTATGCCCCTGCTGACCCAGATCGCTTCCAGAAAGTGAGGCTGTAATACCACCGCATTGGGCATGGCCGAGAATGACAATATGCCTGACTTCAAGACCGAGTACGCCAAATTCGATGGCTGCGGACACCCCGTGCAGACCGCCGCCAATTTCGTAAGGCGGCACCAGATTTGCGACATTACGCAACGCAAAAACCTGGCCCGGGACAGTGTCAAACACGGTTGCAGGATCGACTCGACTGTCGCAGCAGGAGATGATCATGACGGGAGGAGATTGTCCATCGCTCGCCAACGCGTCAAACCGCGCCTTCTGCTTGACATAAGCATCATTTCGAAACCGCTTATATCCCTCAATTAACGAAGCAAATTCTGGCATTTAAAAACGTTCTCCACGTACGACTTGCACCTCACCGATTGTGAGCAGCAACCGATAGCTATCAAGCAAAGGTGCAAGCGCGTCCACTAGCCGATCTGCTTTTTCTGTTGATGCAACAACCAGAACAATGGTTTTTGCAGCGGCGCCAGTAACATCATCATGCTGCCACTGGCCCGCCCGGCCGCCGCCGGAATCAACATGGATCACGCTCCAGCCGGAAATATCGACTGCCTTGATATGGCTCGTAATCCTGGGGACCAGCGGTGTGTCGACGAGAATTTCTATGCGTTTCCGGGTGACGGTCTCAACCATGGTTTATCCTATCATCTGAGCGAAAGCGGCCATAAGCGAAATGCCGAATATGATGTTGAACGGAAACGTAATGCCGAGCGACATACTCAGATAAATCCCGGGGTCTGCTTCTGGAAGGGCGAGGCGCATGGCGGCAGGAACAGCGATATAAGAAGCACTCGCGGCCAAAATTCCCAGCGCGGCCGCAGATGCCACGTCCAATCCAATCGCTGTGCCAAGTGCCGTTCCAATAGCGCCGTTCAATATGGGGAGTGCGACAGCCAGTATAACCAGCTTATATGTAATTTTTCGCGATTGGACCAATCGCCGTGCTGCAATCAGACCCATGTCCAAGAGGAAAAGGCATAACACACCCCGGAAACCGGTGTCGAAGAGCGGTTTCACCGGCGCAAAACCATCTTTGCCCGCGATCACGCCGATCAGAAAACTTCCAATCAGCAGCACCACCGACGCGTTCGTCAATACTTCGTGCCATGGGACCGCATTGCTTCCTGCGGTTTGTCCTCGTCTCGCCAGCACCAAACCGCTGATAATGGCCGGTGTCTCCATGAGCGCCAAAACTGCAACCATATACCCCGCAGGACCCAGTCCTTGACCGGTCAGTATCTCCTTTGCCGTCACAAATGTAACGACGCTGACAGAGCCATAATGGGCTGCAACAGCCCCCGCATCGACCTGAGAAAGTCCCCCGACCCTGCGGAGAAGAGCGAAGGCGATGACGGGCAACAGGAAGCTTAACGCAATCCCTGCCAAAGCCGCAGCCACAAGGTCTGCCGTTATCCCGCTTGATGCAACTTCGACACCACCTTTTAGGCCGATGGCTGCCATAAGATATATCGACATCGCCTTTGCAAAGGCTTCCGGAATGGAAAGGTCCGATTTTGCAAGCGCGGCCAGAAAGCCCAAAACGAAGAACAAAATCACGGGAGATGTTAGTGTATCGATGATCATACCGTCTCCCGATTGCAAAAACATGCCTCCGATAGCAGCGAAGTTGCAGTTGGCAAGTGGGTGTTGCGCCGCTATCTGGACCCCATGAATGCACCCGTTTTACCGCCAGAACGCGCGCCGCGCGAACGCAAACCCGACTGGATCCGCGTAAAGGCACCGACAAGTGCCGGTTTTAACGAAACCCGCCGCCTGATGCGCGATCTAAATCTGAACACGGTGTGTGAAGAGGCTGCATGTCCGAATATCGGGGAATGCTGGACCAAAAAGCACGCAACTGTGATGATTTTGGGTGATGTGTGCACCAGAGCATGCGCCTTTTGTAACGTAAAAACGGGGATGCCAAAGGCGGTCGATCCGCTGGAGCCTGAACATGTCGCGATTGCAGCGGCCAAAATGGGACTGGAGCATATCGTCATCACATCCGTTGACCGTGATGATTTGCCGGATGGCGGCGCTAGCCAGTTTGTGAAGGTTATTGAAGCGTTGCGGCGTAACACGCCCAACACGACGATTGAAATCCTGACTCCAGATTTCCGGAACAAGGCAGACGCTGCCGTCGAAGCGATTGTGACGGCGCGGCCCGATGTGTATAACCATAACCTTGAGACCGTGCCGCGCCTGTACCCCACGATACGCCCCGGTGCACGCTACTACGCGTCGCTCCGCCTGCTTGAATCGGTCAAGAAGCATGACCCATCTATTTTTACAAAATCAGGGGTGATGCTGGGATTGGGCGAGCAGCGTCTTGAAGTTCATCAGGTCATGGATGACATGCGCAGCGCCGATATCGATTTTCTGACAATGGGTCAGTATCTGCAACCCACACCTAAACATACCAAGGTGATGGACTTTGTAACGCCGCAGGCATTCGACGCCTATGCGGCTATTGCACGCGCCAAAGGTTTCCTTTTGGTCGCATCGAGTCCGCTTACACGCTCAAGCTACCACGCGGGGGAAGATTTCGCGAAAATGCGTGACGCGCGTGCGGCGCAGTTGGCCAAGGCTGGGTAACGAAGAGGGGCAGGGGCATGCCGCATCATCACGAACAGCGTATTTTGCCACACAGCGCAGCGCAGATGTTTGATCTGGTCGCGGATGTTAAAAGCTATCCTGAGTTTTTGCCTTGGGTAAGTGCCATCCGCATCCGCAAAAATGACGAACAGGAAATGCTGGCCGACATGGTCGTTGGTTTTAAATCGTTGCGCGAAACCTTCAGCAGCCGGGTTGTTAAAACTCCCAAGTCGTCAATTGTCGTAGATTATCTCGACGGCCCGATGAAGCATTTGCACAATGCTTGGCAGTTTGCGGACCTCCCGGAAGGGGGATCTTCAGTGGATTTCACGGTCGATTTCTCATTTCGAAACCGAGTGTTCGAAGCGCTTGCAGGCCAGTTTTTTGACTCCGCCTTAAGAAAGATGACGTCCGCCTTTATCGAACGCGCTGATAATCTTTATGGTGCGGGTGGGAGCAGCAACCCAAGCGCGTGAAGCGTTGCATAGGCGCGGATATCGGCACGGCTTTTGTCCGATCCGAACTGGATTTTATCGCCGACCATATCTTCGGCATCCTTGCCCTTCTCCGCGACTGCAAAAACCACAGTCCCGACAGGCTTCTTCTCGGTACCACCATCCGGACCGGCGATGCCGCTGATGGCTACGGCAATATCGGCCCCGCTCTTCTTAAGCGCGCCTTGCGCCATTGCCCATGCGACGGCAACCGATACGGCCCCAAAGGTATCGAGAATGTCTGAGTTGACATCGAGCATCTTCATCTTGGCTTCGTTCGAATAGGTTACAAAGCCACTTCCCAATACAGCGCTGCTGCCTGGAACCTCGGTAATCGCCGCAGCAACCAAGCCTCCGGTGCAGCTCTCTGCGGTCGCGATAACGCGGCCTGCAGCCTTGTTTTCTGCTACAACTTGTTCCGCTAGTTTGGCAATTTTCTGGGGTAGGACGGATTTCATCGGTTGGTTTTCTCGAAAGTGACAATTGCTTGGGCGGCTATACCTTCTCCACGACCGGTAAAGCCAAGCAATTCGGTGGTTGTGGCTTTGACGGAGATACGTGACACTTCAGTGTCCATGATTTCCGAAAGCCGAGAGCGCATTGCCTGACGGTGTGGCCCGATCTTTGGAGCTTCGCAAATGATTGTGATATCCGCATTTGCCAGACTGTAGCCCTCTTGTGCGGCGAGCGTCAGCGCGTGCACCAGAAACCGATCCGAAGATGCCCCTTTCCATTGGGGATCCGAAGGCGGGAAATGATCGCCGATATCGCCAAATGCCAATGCACCCAATATGGCATCGGTCAGGGCGTGCATCGCAACATCGGCGTCACTATGGCCGGCGAGACCCTTGTCATGCGGAATACGGATACCGCATAGCCACAACTCTTCACCTGCGACGAGGCGATGGACGTCAAAGCCTGAGCCGCTGCGTATAGAGGGGGTCATATCATTTCCTGCAAAATCGGACGAAAACGTAAATTTTGATAAGCGTTCCGAACCCGGTACGATCCGGACGTCTCCACCTTTCGCCATCAGCATCCGCGCATCGTCGGTTGGTTCTTCGCCCGACCAAGACCTGTGTGCGTCCAGAATAGCGTCATAATGGAAAGCCTGCGGTGTCTGAACCCGCCAAAGCTGAGAACGATCCACGGTTTCGGTCAAAATGTCGGCTCCGCGCGAAAGACTGTCGACAACCGGCAATGCCGGAACTGCGCCGGGCGATGTTTGCAATGCGTCTATCAGACCGTCGATCACCGATTCAGGAAGAAAAGGCCGTGCCGCATCATGGATCAGAACAATATCCGCTCCACCCTGCAGGGCTATCGCCTCCAGCCCTTGATGAACACTTTCCCGTCGGGTTGCGCCGCCCGGCACCAAAACAGGAGCAGCTAGGCCTGCTAGGGCATCGGACGCCAAACTCTCTTGTCCGTCGCCCACAGCAACGAACACCGTGCGGATGTCGGCATGATCCACGAGGGAAGAATAGCTATGGGCGAGCATCGGACGCCCCTCAACCAACCGGAACTGCTTGGGGATATCGCCTCCGACGCGGCTGCCAGAACCTGCGGCTACAATGAGGGCAACAATATGCGGACGTGAGGCCATAGCCGCGCCTTAGCCATCCCACTGTTGCACGCCAAGCCGAAACCGAGTAACGGCCTGCCTAAATTTTAGGCAATGTTGGCACAATGAAACTCGCACCCATAAATATTGGCAATATAGAGATTGCATGCCCCGTCATATTGGCACCGATGACGGGCGTAACCGATATGCCGTTTCGCAAAATAGTCCGGAGTTTCGGGTCTGGCCTGAATGTTACCGAAATGATCGCAAGTCAGGCCATGATTCGCGAAACACGTCAGTCTCTGCAGAAATGCGAATGGGATGCCATTGAAGAGCCTGTTTCCATGCAGTTGGCAGGGTGCACCCCTTATGAAATGGGTGAAGCGGCGAAGCTGAATGAAGACCGGGGCGCGGCAATCATCGACATCAACATGGGCTGCCCCGTCAAAAAGGTGGTGAACGGGGATGCAGGCTCCGCTTTGATGCGCGATCTGCCCCTTGCTGCGAGCCTGATTGAAGCAACAGTCGAAGCCGTTTCGGTCCCGGTTACGGTCAAAATGCGGATGGGTTGGGATCATGCGAGCCTGAATGCCCCTGAACTTGCGCACATAGCGGAAGATCTAGGGGCCAAATTGGTCACTGTGCATGGCCGCACGCGTAATCAAATGTACAAGGGATCCGCCGATTGGGGCTTTGTTCGAAAAGTCAAAGATGCCGTTTCAATTCCCGTGATCGTAAACGGAGATATTTGCACGATTGCCGACGCGGAAACAGCGTTGCAACGGAGCGGAGCAGACGGCGTCATGGTGGGGCGGGGCGCCTATGGCAAACCGTGGCTCTTGGGACAGATGATGCATTGGTTCCGCACAGGCGCCAACTTGCCTGACCCGAGCATCGACGCGCAATATGAACTCATCATCGAGCATTACCGGGCGATGCTTGATCACTATGGAAGTGACGTCGGCCTGCGTTGTGCACGCAAACATATCGGCTGGTACACAAAAGGTCTTACAGGGTCGGCTGAGTTCCGTAACTTCGTCAACCGAATTGACGATGCGGAAGTTGTGATCGACGAGTTGACGCGCTTCTACGAACCTTTCCTGACACGTACGGCAGCCTGATGGTCAATTCGGAGGGGAATAGACCGGATAACGGCCATGTGTTGGCCAATATCCCCATTCCCGTCCTCTTGATCGGTCCGGATAACAGCATTGCCTATGCAAATGATGCAAGTGAGGCGTTTTTCGGGCGGAGCCGCAAGCGTTTGGAAGGGCAGCCGACCGCCGCCGTCCTCCGCTTCGAAAGCGAGCGCATGAACTTTGCGCTCATATCGTCGGAAAACGATATTTCGGCGCAGGACATGGAACTGAAGTCGGCCCATGGCAGCATTACTGTCGACATCAATATCTCCCTTCTTCCAGGCGAAACCGATTGGCGGATCGCGATCATTTCCCCAAGACATGGCGGACGTGAACATATTGGAGAGCAAAAGGATAGCGGCCAACAGCAAGCGATGGGTGCGCCGGCGATATTGGGGCATGAAATCAAAAATCCGCTCGCGGGGATAAAAGGTGCGGCCCAACTTCTCGCCCGCCATGTCGATGAGAAAAACCAGCCTCTGACCGAGTTGATTGTAAACGAGGTCGACCGGATTGCCCGATTGTTAGACCAGATGCAGAAACTCAGCCGGTCGGAAGAGCCGGAGCTCGCGCCCGCCAACGTCCATTTGTTGATCGAAAGAGCGATCCGTTCGTTGCGCGCCGCAAACCGCGCGATGCCCGAACTTTCGATCAATTATGATCCATCCTTACCCGAGGTTTTGATTGATGCGGACGGGATGGTCCAGATTTTGATCAACCTGCTTCAAAATGCGGTCGATGCGCTCAAAGGTCGATTGGATGGAGTCATCGGAATATCGACGCGTTTCGTCATGAGCGGCGCACTCCGTGAGGCAGATATGGAACGGCGTACGGTCAAGCTACCTGTCGAAATAGCTATATCCGACAACGGGCCTGGAGTGCCGCAACATATCGAGGACGAGCTGTTTTCACCGTTCGTCACGACCAAACGAGATGGGCAGGGCCTCGGTCTCGCGATCGTGCGCAACCTTGTGCAGCAAATGAACAGCCGCATCGTGTTCGAGCGCGACGTGCAAAAGCAACGGACTGTGTTCAGGCTGTTTCTGCCGGTGGCACCAAAGAAGGGTGAATCATGACTGTTCCCAAAGTCCTTATTGTAGAGGACGATGCATCGATCGGTTTGGTTGTCAGCGCCGCGCTGACCGCCGAAAATATCGAGACCCAGATTTGTGATTCCGTCAGCGCACGGGACGCGGCTCTCGCCAACGGCCATTTCGATTTGATGCTGACGGACGTAGTCCTGAAAGACAGTGATGGCTTGGCTACGCTGAAAGAGGTTATGGCGACGACACCGGATATGCCGGTGATCATTATGTCCGCCCAAAATACCTTGGAGACAGCGGTACGGGCGAGTGAAATTAATGCGTTTGAATATTTTCCCAAACCCTTTGATCTCAACGATCTGGTTCTGGCGGTAAAACAGGGAATCGACAAGCGCCGCTCCGCTCCGGACAGCGTGACCGATACGTTGTCAGAGGCCAATCTACCAATGATCGGCCGAAGTGTTGCGATGCAGGATGTGTACCGCATGGTCGCGCGGCTTTTGCGTAACGACCTTTCCGTTCTGATTTCCGGCGAAAGCGGAACCGGTAAGGAGTTGGTGGCGGAAGCTATTCACAGTCTGGGGCACCGCAAAACAGGGCCGTTTGTTGCGGTAAACATGGCCGCGATCCCGAGCGAGCTTATCGAGGCTGAATTATTCGGTCATGAAAAAGGCTCTTTTACCGGCGCAGTGGGGCAGGCCATTGGTCGGTTCGAGCAGGCGCAAGGTGGCACGCTCTTTCTCGATGAAATAGGCGACATGCCCAAGCACGCACAAACCCGCTTGTTGCGCGCGCTGCAAAGCGGCGTGATTAGCAGGATCGGCGGTAAGGCGAGCATTCGCCTTGATGTCCGCATCGTTGCGGCAACCAACCAAAAGCTGGAGGAATTGATCGCCAGCGGCAAGTTCCGCGAGGACCTTTTCTACCGGCTGAATGTGGTTCCAATCCATATGCCACCATTGCGCGACAGGACAGACGATATCGGGCTCCTAGCGCAACACTTCTTGTTATTGGCCGCGAAAGACGGGTTACCCTTACGAAAGATCGACGACAGCGCCATTGCAGCACTGATGACGATGCCTTGGCGGGGGAATATCCGGGAATTACGTAACCTAATCTATCGCTTGGCCTTGGTGTGTCGCGAAGACACGATAACGGAAGCTACAATTGTCCAGAATGTCGAAAGCGCTCCGGAATCAGATGCACCTATTCAGGGAGCCAGTTTTGAAGCTGCTGTGGTGCAATTCCTGCGAGACCACAAATTGCGGGGCACATCGCGCGATAAACTCTATCCAAAGGCCCTAGCGCAGTTCGAGACGCCGTTGCTCCAACATGTCATGCGGCAGGTGAAAGGCAATCAGCTCAAGGCAGCTGCGCTACTCGGGATAAATCGGAACACCCTTCGCAAGAAACTGACCGACTACGGAATTGGCACCGGCAACGGGGGGTGAAGCGACCCGCCTGCACGATAATGTGATTTTTCAGTCACAATTTTGTGCTTTTCAGGCAACGCTTACAATGCCACAGTGGCAATATGGCAACAACCCCGATGATTGATGAAGGACAAGGGCAGTCGCTTGCCAAACGGTTCTTCCAATTCATCGTACATGCCCTTGGAAATAGCCAGTCGATCAAGTTCCTCGAGATAGCCAGCGCGATATTGCTGCTGTTGATCACCGGCGCCACGGCCTACATTTTGCTGGATCAGGGACCGCAATCGGAACCGCTATCTCCTGCAGCCTCTGCAACGATGCTTGTAGCAAATCTTTTGCCTGCGACGTTGCTCTTGGTACTTTTTGGCCGACGCATCGCTTTACGTCGCGCGGTTGGCAGCAATATCGATAGCCAACAGTTGCTGCATGTACGGTTAGTTGCCATTTTCTCGGCGATCACCGCTGTTCCCACGCTGCTTCTGGTCGTCTTTGCTTCGTTGCTTTTCCAAAGCGGCGTACAATTCTGGTTTTCAGGTTCTGCACGCGGCATGCTGGAAAATGCGGGCGAACTGGCCAAGGGATATTATGAGGTAAATGCGCGCGACGTAGGTGACGAAACGCTGACCATGGCGGGCGATTTTCGCAACGCATTGAGCCAGACCCGTCCTGATGACCCTGCGTTTTTAAGTTACTATTTCGAACAGGTATTCCGTCGTCGTTTGAGCGAATCTGCGATCGTCTCTGTTGGCGCAGACGGAATTCAACGCACCGAAGCCGTGGCCACGGAAAACCAAAATCGTACACAAGATTGGATTGCACCCGATATTCTAAGCAAACTTCAGGCGGGCGAGGGCACTATAGTTACTAACCGCACTGACCGCATTGAGGTTGTGACAGTGCTGTTTGATTCACCACGCAGCTATCTTTTTGCCAGCCGTGCTTTGTCGGTACCGTCTTTTCAGTTGGGCGAGAAGGCGCAGTCCGTGCTCCAGGATTACGACAAGATGGTCGCGCGATCCCGGGCATTGCAATTACAGTTTAACATCGCCCTCTATGTTGTTTCGCTCCTGATTATCGGCATTACACTCTGGATTGCGTTGCGTGTTGCTGACCGCCTGGTCCGCCCGGTGAACAATCTCGTTGATGCAGCGCAGAGGATTGCCGATGGCGACCTTTCCGCACGGGTTAGTGAAGACCAGTATCGGGCCGATGAGGTTGGCTTCCTCTCCAAGTCTTTCAACCGTATGACGGAACGTCTTGAACGGCAAACCGGGGCGCTATTGGCGACTAATCACCAATTGGGTGAGCGAAGGGTGTTTATCGAAACCGTCCTTGAATCCGTTTCGGCAGGGGTCGTGTCGGTCAATGAAAGTGGCGAGATCGAACTTGCAAACTCGACCGCCGAAAAGATGCTTCGGGGGAAAGAGCAGACGATTGTCGGACTTAATTTCAAAACAGTAGCACCCGCACTTGCTGAGTTAACCGAGGACAGGTCTCGCGGCGTCGTTCAACTTGGTGACGGTCCCGAACCCCTGACCGTGGCGGTGAAAGCCACGCAGCGTGAAAGGGGGATTGTTGTCACCTTCGAAGATATAAGCCAGCAGCTCGCAGATCAAAGACGTGCTGCCTGGTCTGACGTTGCACGTCGCATTGCGCATGAAATCAAAAACCCCCTGACACCAATCCAACTGGCGGCGGAGCGTTTGCAGCGACGTTTTGGGAAGCAAGTTGAACAGGATAGCGGTATCTTCGAACAACTCACCAGCACGATCGTTCGTCAGGTAGGTGATTTGCGAAATATCGTTGATGAATTCTCGTCTTTCGCCCGTATGCCAAAACCTGTTTTCCGAAATGAAAACTTACAGGATATCGTTGGGCACGCCGTGTTTATGTTTGAAGTGGCACATCCTGATATTCAGTTCGGATTCCACCAGCCCAAAAAAGCCCCCATGCTTATATCTGATCGCCGCCAACTTGGGCAGGCGGTCACCAACATCCTTAAGAATGCTGTGGAATCGATTCAGGAGCGGAAAAAGAACGACCCCGGCGAAGGTGCCATCACTGTGGAAATCGTGGAATCGGACGGGCGCATCACAGTTGAAATTGGCGATAACGGTATCGGCCTACCCGAAGATCGCGACCGCATCATGGAGCCATATATCACAAACCGTGCGACAGGCTCCGGTTTAGGCTTAGCAATCGTCAAAAAGATCGTTGAGGAGCATTTCGGCGAAATTTCCTTGCGGGATGCGCCTGGGGGAGGGGCAATCGTTACACTCAAATTTGCACCGCTTTTGGTGGAAGAAAAAGTTGGCACCGACTTAAAAACAGGTGGCCCGGATAAATTGGCAGAGGACTTAGCTTAGACATGGCTCTGGATATTTTAATTGTAGACGACGAGCAGGACATCCGGGATCTAGTTTCCGGCGTGCTGGACGATGACGGATATGGGACGCGCACAGCGGCCACAGCCGACGAAGCACTCGCCGCTCTGGATGAACGCCTCCCGTCTTTGATATTGCTCGATGTATGGCTGCGCGGCTCTTCAATGGACGGCATCGAGCTTTTAAAGGCCATCAAAAGCCGAGATCCTCAAATACCCGTGATCGTCTTTTCCGGACATGGGAATATCGACACGGCCGTTGCCGCAATCTCGCAGGGTGCCGTCGACTTTATTGAAAAGCCATTTGAAGCCGGCAAGCTATTACATCTGGTTGCTAAAGCGACCGAAACGGAACGGCTTAGGGCTGAAAATGCATCGCTACGTGCAAGGGTAGGGCACGCTGAAGAACTGAACGGCTCGTCGGGGGCGATTAACACCGTACGGGCAACGCTGAAAAAAGTGTCTGGTACGGGAAGCCGGATGCTGATTACCGGTCCTGCAGGTGTCGGGAAAGAAGTTGCCGCGCGTCTTTTGCACAGTTGGAGCCCACGCGCCGAGTCTGCATTCGTTTCCGTGAGTGCGGCACGATTGTCACCTGAACGCTTTGATGAGGAACTGTTCGGTATCGAACAGGACGGTCGTCTGGTTCAAGCTGGGATGCTTGAAAAGGCCCATGGTGGAACGCTGTTCCTCGACGAAGTCGCCGACATGCCTTGGACGACGCAGGGCAAGATTCTGCGCGTTCTTACCGATCAAAGTTTCATGCGCGTAGGCGGCGACCGTCAAATCAGGGTCGATGTACGGTTTGTTTCTGCAACCGCACGCGATCTGGCTACAGAGATTGCGGAAGGGCGATTCCGGGAGGATTTATTCTATCGACTGAACGTTGTCCCCGTCGAGATTCCACCCCTTGCAAGCCGCCGTGAAGATATTCCGGATCTTGCCAATCATTATGCGGCGCGGTTTGCGTCCGAGCATCGGATTGCCCCGCCGGTCATTTCCGATGACGCAATGGCCGCACTTCAAGCATGTGAGTGGCCCGGCAACGTCAGACAGCTAAGAAACATCATCGAGCGCACGATTATACTGGCGCCGTCAAACCGCATACACCGGATCGAGGCAGATATGCTCCCTTCGGAAATCATCAACAGCTATGAAGGTTCGGAACATAATGTAACCTCGTTGATGGGAGCCCCGCTGCGTGAAGCACGTGAAGCGTTTGAGCGCGAATATCTGCGGGTTCAAATCAAACGCTTTTCCGGCAACATTTCCAAGACGGCGGCATTTGTGGGAATGGAACGATCGGCATTACACCGTAAGCTTAAACTTCTCGGGATATCGGTGCGCAAAAATGGTGATGAAGGCGGGGATGAGGAGGATTGAATCCTACAATTGCGAAAACAGTGCCGATGATGTAAGTAAGTTACACCGAGTACGTGCATCGGCGTCTTCTTCGAAGTGCAGGTGCATATTCGCAAAAACATAAAATAATCGGATAATGACAATGACTGAAAAGAATAACGGTCTTCAGGACCTCTTTCTAAACTCCCTGCGAAAGTCAAAAACACCTGTCACAATGTTCCTTGTAAAAGGGGTTAAACTACAGGGCGTTGTTACGTGGTTTGACAATTTCTCCGTTTTACTGCGACGGGATGGAATGTCCCAGCTTGTATACAAGCACTCCATTTCAACGATCATGCCTTCGACCTCGCCTGACCGTTCATTATTTGAAGAATTAATGTCGCGGACCAGCCACAGGGCAGGGATGCTGCAAGACGTTTTTCTGCACGCCATGTGTGACAAACGCGAATCGGTCACCACATTCCTGGTGAATGGAGTGATGTTGCAGGGCGCGATTGCTGCCTATGATTTGTTCTCTTTGTTGCTTGAGCGCGATGGAACAACGCAACTTGTCTATAAACATGCTGTCTCGACTGTGCAGCCCGCTCATCCGGTCAATTTGGCAGAGTATAATCAGGGCTTAGACGAGGGCGATGTTTGAGCGTTTTTGACAGGAGCGACGCCGACGAGTTCGCCCGTGGCGACCGCGCTCTCATAATTTATCCCGAACTTCCGGGTAAGGCATCGGTTGGCCCTGCTGCGCGGCTTGCAGAAGCTGAAGGCCTTGCCTTGGCTATCGGTTTGGATGTTGTGCAAAAAACCCACTACCGCGTGCGGAATCCGCGTGCATCCACGCTCTTGGGTGGTGGACAGGTCGAGGACATAGCGGCGACCGGGCAAGCGCTCGAAGTCGATTTGCTTGTAGTCGATGCGACACTGACCGCCATTCAGCAGCGAAACCTCGAAGAAAAAACGGGTCTCAAGACAATTGATCGTACGGGTTTGATCCTCGAAATTTTCGGCGAGCGTGCTGCTACGGCCGAGGGACGTTTGCAGGTGGAACTTGCGCATCTCGACTACCAAGCAGGACGGTTGGTACGCAGTTGGACCCATTTGGAACGTCAACGTGGTGGCTTCGGTTTTCTGGGCGGGCCAGGCGAAACCCAAATTGAAGCCGACCGCCGGATGATCCGCGACCGGATGGCGCGATTGCGGCGGGAACTGGAAGAGGTCAAACGGACCCGTTCGCTTCACCGTGCACGTCGCAAGCGAGCTCCATGGCCCGTTATCGCGTTAGTCGGCTATACGAATGCCGGAAAATCGACGCTATTCAATCGCTTAACGAGTGCAACGGTGCTCGCGGAAGACATGCTTTTTGCAACTCTTGACCCCACGATGCGGGAAATCTCATTGCCGGGTGTCGAAAAGGCCATTTTCTCGGATACTGTGGGTTTCGTATCTGATTTGCCCACCCAATTGGTCGCGGCGTTTCGTGCGACCTTGGAAGAAGTTATCTCCGCGGACATCATCGTTCATGTGCGGGATATTGCGCATGAAGAAACAGACGCGCAGCGCAACGATGTCCTCTCGATTTTGCGCGATTTGGGAATCGGGAACGATGTGGAGGGAAGTGTCCAACCGGAGATGGTCGAGATTTGGAACAAGATCGACCTCCTCGATGAGGATAAATTATCTGAAATGCGCGGCATAGCCCAGCGTAATTCGGATATATTGTTACTGTCTGCCGTCACAGGTGAGGGGATTGAAGATTTCAAAAACCTTCTGTCCGATCTGATTGCGAAAAAGAACGTCACGCGCGCGATAACATTGCCCTCAAGTGATGGTGCGGCTTTCGCTTGGCTGCATGCACGAGGGAAGGTTGATGTGAAGCGCGAAACAAAGGAACTGCTGCATCTGGATGTCTCGCTGAGCCGTCAGTTTTGGGGGCAGTTTGAGAAGAAGTTCAAATTTGAGGAAAAAGGTGCGCTAGGCGTCTAAACTTTCTTGATTTCTTGCTCTTTTGCACGGCTCCACAGCGCTTCTTTCTCGTCGAGCGATAGAGCAGGGAAGTTTGTACCGGCCATATCTTCCATGGCACGAAACCGGCGGTCGAATTTTGCCGTTGCGTTTTTCAGGGCATTTTCTGCATCTACATCATAAAAACGGGCCAAGTTGACAGCGGCGAACAGTAAATCGCCGACTTCATCCGCTCGCTCGTCTTGTGTATTTGCAGATGAGATCTCATCCAGCTCTTCGAATATTTTTGATTTGGCACCATCCACATCAGGCCAATCAAAACCCGTCCGGGCGGCACGCTTTTGAATTTTTTGCGCGCGGAGCAGGGCGGGCAGAGCCTTCGCTACACCTGCCAATGCGCTGCCATCGGAATGTGTGCTACGCTCCTGAGCTTTGATTGTTTCCCAATTTTGGGTCACTTGCGCCGCTTCTTTGGCATCGACGTCACCAAATATGTGCGGATGACGACGGGTCATTTTGTCACAGATGCCGGCAATAACATCTTGTAGATTAAAACTTCCGGCTTCCGCAGCCATCTGGCTATGAAACACTACTTGAAGCAGTAGATCGCCAAGTTCGTCCTTAAGATCGTCCATATCGTTACGTTCGATAGCGTCGGCAACTTCATAGGCTTCTTCGATCGTATAGGGTGCGATTGTCTGAAATGTTTGCGTGACGTCCCACGGGCAGCCGTCATCCGGATCGCGTAAACGAGCCATGATTTCGGTGAGAGGGGTTATGTCGGTCGGTTTCACATTTGGCCTAAAATAAGTTCGATAATATATATTATGTTAAGTAATATCTGTTATCAAGGTTGCAACGTCATCACATTGCCCTCGACCTTCCAGCTCTGCATCGAATCCAGAAAGTTCATACCAAGGACATTTGTTTCCCCGAAATTCTCCGACACAACGACATGATGGTCGGAAATCTTATGCGGTCCAATCTGTAACGTCTTTATCGAACCGCGTTTTGCTGTGACGCGACCGTTTGCCGTATCTAGAATCACTGGAAAACCGCTGCTATCGACATCTACATCGGTCGCTGCGGCCGTGTTTGCGTTCACCGCCGTCGTCGTGGCGCCGCTGTCGATCATGAACCGCACGTCGTTGCCGTTGACGAGCACCTGCAGCCAATAATGTCCATCATCCTGGCGACGTAGCGTGATAGCTTCACCCGATACATTCTGACCTGCCGTGCCGCTGAAATCCGCCTTAACGCGCTCCCAAATGGACTGGAATTCGAACCGAAAGCTAAACACCGCAAAAAGCGCAGCAAAAATGGCGACCCAAGCCAAACTCATTTTGGCCACTTGTCCCAAAGGCAAACGGCGCGCAGCCAACGACGCAATGAGCAAAACCAAACATGTTACGCCCCAGATAATGGACGGTCCGTCTTCCATCACGTTCATGGCTTGGCCTTTTTGAAGAGCCGGTAGAAGTTCTCCGTGGTTTGATGGGCGAGGGACTCCTCCCCTACCCCACGCAAATTTGCCACGAATTTACCTGTATCGGCAACAAAAGCGGGTTCGCCCGTCTTGCCGCGGTGAGGCACGGGGGCCAGGAACGGTGAATCTGTTTCCAGCAACAGCCGATCTTCTGGAAGCCACCGGGCAACCTCCTGTAAATCCTTCGCATTTTTAAAAGTTACAATGCCCGAAAGCGAAATGTAAAGGCCAAGATCCAATGCTATCCGGGCGAAATCCGCACTGGCGGTGAAACAATGGATAACGCCGGGAAAGGCACCAGCCCGCATTTCCGCGGTCAAGATGGCTGCGGTGTCCTCTTCGGCATCGCGGGTGTGGACGATCAGGGGGAGTCCCGTTTCGCGTGCAGCAACGATATGTTCGGAGAATGAAGCACGTTGTTGGGCGCGGTCGCTGTGGTCGTAATAATAATCGAGCCCCGTTTCGCCGATTCCGATAACCCGGGGATGTTCCGCTCTGGCAATTAATTTCGCGCTGTCGACACCGGTATGGCTGTCTGCTTCGTGGGGATGGATACCTACGGTTGCCCAGACGTCCGGTTCCTGTTCGGCGAGGTGCAGAACGTCGTCCCACTCGCTTTCCCGGGTTGCGATGTTCAGCATTTTGTTAACTCCGCTGAACCTTGCGCGGCTTAGGACGTCGGCTTGTTGTTCGACCAGGCCCTTATAGTTGAGGTGGCAGTGGGAATCGATGTACATCAAGGATTTCCGCCACTTTCGAGGTCCAATTCGAGCCTCGGGAACAGGCCTTTTGGCTGTTCTATACGGAAATCGCTCTCGGCCAGGGGCGAGTACCAGTGCGAGCCGATTTGCGCGAAGTTACGGACCGATTCTGGCACGCCCATTTGATCGAGCAGCTTCGTTGCTGCCTCCGGAATGATGGGCAGGGCCGCCATTGCGAGCTGCGCGATGCAGATGAACAGCGTCGCCAACACCGTTTCCATCCGCTCGGGATCGGTCTTTTTGAGCGCCCAGGGCGCCTGCGCGTCGATATAGGCGTTGCAGGCAAAAACGGCCTTCATCCAGCTTTCCAGCGCCTGCGACATCGCCAGATTTTCGAAATGCGCCGGAATTTCGGTCGCCACAACCGAGCCCACCAGTTGAAATAAGGCGGCATCTTCGTCGGCATGGCCCCGAATGGCCGGTAAATAGGCATCGCAATTTTTGAAGATCAACGACAAGGTACGCTGTGCCAGATTGCCGAAACTGTTGGCCAAGTCGGCATTGACGCGGGTGACAATTGCTTCGGCGCTATAGCTGCCATCCTGCCCGAAGCTGACCTCACGCAGGAAGAAATAGCGCAGCGCATCAACGCCGAACAGGTCCGCCAGCTCCATGGGATCAACTACATTGCCCAGCGACTTCGACATTTTTTCGCCTCGCGACAGCAGGAAACCATGCCCGAACACCCGCTTGGGCAAAGGAAGACCGGCGGACATCAGGAAGGCCGGCCAATAGACGGCGTGGAAGCGCACAATGTCTTTGCCGATGATATGCACATCCGCAGGCCAGAAGCGCGCAAAGTCGCCGCTCGTGTCAGGATAGCCAATTCCCGACATATAGGTCGTCAGGGCGTCTACCCAGACATACATCACATGATCCGGCGATCCCGGAACCTTAACGCCCCAGTCGAAACTGGTCCGCGACACGCTTAAATCGCGCAGTCCGCCTTCGACAAAGCGAAGGACCTCATTCCGGCGGCTTTCGGGCTGAATGAATTCGGGATTTTGTGCGTACAGTTCAAGCAACGCATCCTGATAGCGCGACAGGCGGAAAAACCATGTTTCTTCGACCGTCCATTCAACAGGCGTGCCTTGGGGAGACAATTTGACGCCCCCTTCCCCTTCGACCAACTCGCTTTCGTCGTAAAAGGCTTCGTCCCGGACAGAATACCAGCCTTCATAGCGATCAAGATACAGGTCCCCCCGCTCCTGCATGGCGGTCCACAGCGCCTGGCTCGCCTGATGGTGGCGTTCCTCGCTGGTGCGCATGAAGGCTGTATATGAAATATTCAGTTTGTCGCACATATCCCTGAAATAAGACGACATTTCATCAGCGAACTCCAGCGTCTCGCGTCCTGCGGCGCGCGCTGTCTGCACCATTTTCAGTCCATGCTCGTCTGTCCCGGTGACAAAGCGCACATCGCGCCCCTGCAACCGCTGAAACCGCGCAATTGCATCGGTCGCGATGGCCTCATAGGCGTGGCCGATATGGGGCTTGCCATTTGGATAGGCGATGGCCGTGGTAATATAGAAGGGCTCAGACATGGATACTCTTAATGTTTGGGGCTCAAGAGGCCCTATGGGTTTGAAGCGAAGCCAGCAAGCTTCCCATTTGAAAAATGACGCTCTGCTTATCGAGACTGAGCGCTATCGCCCGGTTAGCAAGGGCAGAGGCCGCGGTCCAGACTTCGGTCGCGGCGAGAACATGTGCCGCATCCATCCGGCGTGCCCGTTCGGCGATGAGCGCAGGGGCAAGACGCAAAAAGGCTTCATATCGTTGCTGCGCTGCTTTCAGCGATAACTGTTCGGCAAGCGCAACGCGCAGATCATTGCCCGGATCACCTGACTGGATAATTGCGTGCATGGCGTGATCCAGCTTACCCAGATCCAACCCCATAAAATCGATGGCCTGCCCGGGTGACCCCTTCCCTGCGCGGATCAGGGCATCCAGATCTGCTGGGTCTATTTCCGGCGCAGCATCCGACAGCGCTGCGGTCATTTGATCATGATTGAGCGGTTCAAAGCGGAGCATCTGGCACCGCGATCTTATTGTCGGCAATAACCGGTCGCTCGCATGGCTGATCAGCAGGAAATAGGTGTCCGCAGGCGGTTCTTCCAACGATTTGAGAAGCGCGTTCGCCCCGCCGCGTTCCAGATCATCAGCGGAATCGATGATGATAACCCGCTTGTCGGCCAAGCCAGGCCGCGTCGTCAGGCTCGCTTGCAAATTGCGGATCTGTTCGATGGTAATGCTACGTTTTAGTTCGGCATTTGTATCGGGTTCGTCATCATCCTTTGCGGCTTCCTTGGGGAGGCGCTTGATTGTCAGGATATCGGGATGCGTGCCGCGTGCTATCAAATTGGAGTAGCGGTCTTCGGCATCCACAAGTGACGCGGCCGCCCGCAAGGCAAAGCTGGCCTTCCCCAAGCCACGCGGGCCGGCCAATATCCAGCCGTGATGCAGTTTGCCCGACTCCAGTGCGGACGTGAAATGGCGCCAAACCGCATCATGTCCGATCAAATGGGTCATGGGCGAACAAGCAAATCGTCGATTTCGGCCAGCAAACGCGCGGTCACCGTAGCGGCATCGCCCGAGGCGTCGACTAGTCTTACCCGTGCGTCATTCTCCGCAAAACCGACAAAGGCAATGTCGACTTCGGCATGGAAAGACGGATCGCGGCTTTGGATGCGGTCGGCTTGTCCTTGATCCCGTAAATCTGCCCGTCGACCTGCTTCGATCGGGTCAAGGCGCAGGACCAATGTGCGGTCGGGTAAAAGCCCGCGGCTGCCGATGGCATGAAGCGCCATGATATCGGCGTCGGAGAGACCCGATCCGGTTCCCTGATACGCGCGGCTGCTGTCGATGAAGCGGTCCGATATCACCCATTTGCCTTTTTCAAGCGCCGGCTCAATCAGGCGTTCGACATGATCGCTGCGCGCGGCTGCGAACAACAGGGCTTCAGCGCGGGGCAGCCAACGCTCGTCGCTTCCACCCAACAGTAGCTGGCGTATGGTTTCCGCTCCCGGCGTACCTCCTGGCTCGCGGGTGATGATGACTTCAAACCCGGCATTCCGGATCGCATCGGCAAGGGCGATAATCTGGGTCGTCTTTCCAACGCCCTCGCCGCCCTCAACCGATATAAAGCGTCCCCGCGTCATCCGCATATCGCCTGTCTGTTCAGGGATGTATCGGTGGCGGACGGCGCATATCCACTCGCCCGATTTCTAAGTTTTGCAACACGCTCGGCCAATCGACGTCCCTTTATGCCTGATATTTTGCCAGCTTCGCTTTATCGTCGTGTTCACGTATAACGTCACACGTTGCACGGGCGATTACCAGTGCTTCATGGAACAGAACAGCAGCGATTAAAGTGACGCCAGAGCCCCTCATAGAGCGCGAGACATAGGGTCGGCTAGTAAATTATTCGCGATAAATCCGCGCAGTAGGGTGGCCATTCTTCTGGACCGCAGCCAGTTTCTGGTCTGCTTCGGCCTTGGTCGGTAATGGCCCAATCCGCACACGAAACAGGCCGGAACTCGATTGAGCTGAAACGATACCGCCCAGCTTTTGGGCCAACGCATCGGCGCGGGCGCGGGACGAAAAAGCTGCGACCTGAACGAAATAGGATCCTGCAACGGGGGACACCGGCTTCGGCTTCGCGACTTCGGGCGCCTTCTTGGCAACAGGTGCCGCTTTTACAGCAACCGGTGCCTTGGCTTTTACGTCCTTTGCCTTAACCTCCGGTTTCGCCACAACCTCCACTGGCTTCGCGGGTTCAGCAATCTCTACAGCCAGTTGCGGCGGTTTGGCGATTTTCGTGCGTAAAACCTTGAGCAACTGCTCCGGCGTCTCAATACGTTCAGTGGCGCGCGCGCCGATGCGCAACACGGCCTTTTCCTGTTCGGGCGGATTGACGCGGCGCACGCGTACAGCAGTGGTAGCGGTTCCGGTCAGGCCCAGTTGCTGGGCTGCGCCTTCAGAGATTTGGACCACATTGTCTTTCGGTACCGGACCACGGTCGTTCACGCGCACCAATATCGTGCGTCCGCTGTCAAGCGCCGTTACTTCGACATAGCTTGGAACAGGCAATGTCCGATGGGCAGCAGAAATGCTGGCCGCGCTATAGATTTCGCCTGTGACAGTGGATTTGCCGATGCGATCGGCAACCACGATCCCTGCGTAGCCAACCTCGTCATAAAGCGGGTTGTCTTGCGGGGTATAGGTTACGCCAGACTCGGTATAGGGCGCACCCAGCACAGCCGGACCATCCACAACGGTTTCGGGTGCCACGGCGGTCGAGCCAATTGCGGACGTTGGACGTTCGCCTCCTCCCGCACCGCAGGCGGTGAGCAAAGCCAGACTTGCGACTGCGCCAAATGTCTCAGTTGCGAACCTCATCAGCTAATAACCCCACGGAAAGCGCGTAAAAATTGGAACAATTATAGTCCAATATCACGCGGTAGTTGCCACCGAGTAAATATCCGGTCTGCCCCTGCCCGTCGGGCTCGATTAATGTGGCGAGCATAGTGTCTTTTGGCCAGTATCCGCGCTGCGGCACGACGCCAAGCTGGCGCCATTCCGCGATTGTTTTCCACTGGCTATGGCGGGCAAATACTCTTGGGCAGCGCGGGGCGGTCATGCGGGATTGAATCGCACGGCGATCAAGGGCTGCCGGGACATTGACCGCAAACCCCCATTCTTCACCACGACGCCAACCGGCATTGACGAAGTAATTGGCGATGGAGGTCATCGCATCGACTTCGCTTTTCCAGATATCGGCATAACCGTCCCCATCTCCATCGCGCGCCAACCGGAGGTAGACAGATGGCAAAAACTGGGGCTTGCCCAACGCCCCCGCCCAGCTTCCGGTGATGGCATATTGGGGAACGCCACGGTCGATCATCTTCAGGACAGCGATCAGTTCTGCTTCGAACAAGGCACGGCGGCGACCTTCATAGGCGAGCGATGCGAGCGCTTCGGGTGCGTTGTAATTGCCGGTGACGGTGCCGTAATTTGTTTCATGCCCGTAAATGGCAATCATCATTTCTTCCGGAACGCCGGTTTCGGCCTCGATCTTGCCCAGCAAGGGACGCAACTCGGTATATTTGGCGCGACCCCGTGTTATCCGCGATGTATCGACATGGCGGGCCTTATAGGGGGCGAAATTGGGGATAGGCGCGTCCGATGGCCCTTCCGGTTGTGCGCGATCGAGCCTAACCACCCGTTCATTATAGCTTATCGAGGGTAGCACCCTGTCCAGCGTTGCGGCGGTAACACCATCTGCAAGCGCCTTTTGGCGGACTTCGGCAAGATAGGCGCGAAAGCCTGTTTCCATTGCAATCGCAGGCTGCGACGGCATGATCGTCTCTTGTGCTTCGGAACTTTGCGGCACCTGAAAGGCAATCACGCAGATGCCCAATGAATACAGAATCTTACGCGTGACCAAAATCTATCCCCTGTGAGCCGTCTTGACGTCAGTGTGCCATAGTGCGGAGGATATGGGAATTGCTTTGCGTCACAATCCGATACGCTTTGCCGCATTTGGCAGGCGTTCCGCCACTGGATCCATGAGGAAACCGACCTCGGTACGGAGGAACGCGCGAAGCACTTGCCAGCGCAGGCATTGCTGGCTAGGGGCAATTTCTTCGCGGACAGGTGGCCGAGTGGTTTAAGGCAACGGTCTTGAAAACCGTCGTAGGTGTAAGCTTACCGTGGGTTCGAATCCCACCCTGTCCGCCATATTATTCCAAAACTTCGGCTCGTCTAAACTGCTCTCAGCATTAAGGGTCAACGCGCGCCCCATGTTGCAGAATAATATATTTCCGCATTTTTTGTTGAAGAAGCCGATGAAAATGTGAACTGATAAAGATCTGTCTCGGTAATTGGAACCGCGAGGCGACCTTCAGTCTTCCCCGTAATAACCAGTCTATTCTTGGATGGTGCAAAACCCGGCCAGGGTTTGATGTCGAGATATACTCTGCTTTCCTTATTCGGGTTTGAATCCAGCTTATAATCGATGAAGGCAACCTGCCCCTTGAATAACGGCATGACGCGTGGGCTTGGGGTTTGCAGGGCATAGGTAATCTCACCATGTCCTTTGTTATATGCATAGGTTCCGATATATGGAAATGCTGCCGAGATATAGGCGAGCAACCATAAAATGATGGGAACCAAAAACCAGCGTGCCCGGAATTTGATCAATGTTGTTCCGGTTTTGGGATCGGTATCTGGCCCCATTTCCAAGCGTTCACCGGGAACATCGGGGGCAAAGAACTTTGTGCTGATATTCCCTATCGATGCTTCCGACAGGCCATCGTCATATGTATCCCGAAATTTTTCGTACCAATCCACCATCGGGCGACGAATTAATCGCACGACATTAATTTATCTTTAGCATGGGATCTAAGGGGCCCCGACTGTGACCGGCAAGCATATATGTCTAACCGGTCATTCGGAGTGAAGCGAAACGGGCGGAATAGCAACCGCCCCTTCCCTTATTTCTCGGGCGTCAGTTTGGCGCCGTTTTCGACATTTTCGTTGAAGCTGCTGACCACCGAGTCGACGATCATCTGGACTTCCTCGCTCGCGAATTTCTCCGCATCCTTCTGGCTCGATCCATAGGAACGCTCGGACTTGATAAGGATATCGCGGTACACCGTACGTTCGGTCATGCACGCCTCATCCGCAGCCTTGGTAAAGCTGCTCGGCGACATTTTCTCGGTGATGCCCTTATTATGCGTTTCGATCATGCAATTGTTGAACGCCTTGCGGGCGTTGTCCATCGGATCGGCCTTCATGGCGGCCATGCTCAGCATTGTTGCTGCGACCAAAGTCAACATATTCGTAACCCCCAGCTACATTTCCATTGCGGTTCTGTGAACCTTGCCCCGCATGATTACCACAATCGCCGCCCTGCAATCAATGCACTTACATCGCTGCAGGTAAGCTGAATGTGTGCAATTTAATCGATCAGTTTGCCACTTTTTACAACGGCGTCGACCGACTCAAGTTCGCGCACATTGGTCAAGGGATCGCCATCGACCGCGATGATGTCGGCAAAGCGGCCCACCGCAATGGCGCCCACATCCTTTTCCCGGCCAAGCGCCTGCGCGCCGTTGCGGGTCGCGGCCTGGATAGCTTCCAACGGGGTCATGCCATATTCGACCATGACGCGGAATTGCTTGCCGATCTCGCCATGCGGCATCACGCCGGCGTCGGATCCGAAGACCATCTTGACCCCTGCCTTGTGCGCTTTGCGGAAATTATCGCGTTGTATTTGAGCAACTTCGCGGTCTTTTCTGAGATTATCTTCGAGCACGCCATTCTTCGCGCCTTCGGACTGGGTATATTCCGTGTTGTAGATATCCATCGAGAACCAGACCGGACGGACCCGCGCTGCCGCAAGCTTGATGCCTTCATCATCGACAAGGCTGGCATGCTCGATGGTATCGATCCCCGCCTTGACAGCCGCTTTAATGCCATCGCCACCATGGGCGTGCGCCGCGACGCGCAGACCCCATTGATGCGCTTCATCGGCAATCACGCGCAGTTCGCTCTCGGAAAGCTGCTGTTGCCCTGGCTCTGTGTTCCGGGAAAATACGCCGCCCGTCGCACAAACCTTGATGACCTCAGCGCCATATTTGCGTTGACGCCGAACCTGATAGCGCAGTTCATCCAGGCTGTCGGCAATGCCTTCTTCCTTTTCGGCCTTTTCAAGGCTGGGCGGCAAGAAGGTCGAGTCGCAGTGGCCACCGGTCGCACCCAGTGCATAGCCCGCCGGAACGATACGTGGCCCGGTTGCATATCCGTTTTCAATCGCCTGCTTCAGACCGATATCATTGCGATTGCCGGACCCCACATTGCGCACGGTGGTAAAGCCGGCCTTTAACATGGCATTCGCATTGCCCACCGCCGTCATGCCCCAGAAGCTGTCGGTAAACTCCAGTCCGCGATAGCCGCCAATATCGGCAGGCCCGTCCAGATGGACATGCATGTCGATCAGCCCGGGAAGCAGGGTTTTACCAGACAAGTTGATATGTTTGACATCGCTGCCCCACCGCACGGTGCGCGCGTCGGCTATGCTGGTAATACGGCCGTCTTCGCCCACGAAAATGGCTGGAAACTCGACGACCTTGCCGGTCAGCACATCGATCATTTTGTCCGCGGTGATCACTGTGTTTTGCGCATCCGCTGCCGTTGCAAAAAGTGCGGCGCCACAAAGAGCCAAAATGCGCGCGTTTCTCCCGAAGTTCCCCGTCTTTTTCATGTTCGATATCCTATAGAATCCCAATTGCTTCACGATGGCAAAAAGCCAGCCTGCTGGACAGAGAAAAACGCGATCCCGCCGATTAAGGCGAGAGGACCGATGGGAAATGGGCCGTGCGCTGGTGCTGGCGATACGCAATGACCGCAGCGGCCGCCATGGCAAAGGACGCGCCGAGCATCCAGCCACCCAGCACATCGGTAGGCCAATGGACACCCAGCATGATGCGCGACACACCGGTAAGAACGATCATGATGGCCGCTGCCACCTGCCATAGGGGATGGCGTGCCTGGGCTACCAGCATGATAAACAGGATGTAGACCACGGCGGCGTTGTTCGAATGACCACTGGGAAAGGCAGGGCTGTGGATGATATCCAATTGCGGCACCAAATCCGGACGCACGCGACCAAAAAATGCCTTCATGACGTCAGACGTAAAGGCCGAAACCAAGGTTGTAAGCCCCATAGCCAGCGCCGCGCCCCATCCCCACCAGCGCCACAGGGCCAAAGTCAGGATCGTCACAATCACATAACGCTGCACCCCGCCGCCGATCCAGCTGACGCCCTGCATGAAAAGGATCAGCCATTCCGGTGTAACGCCACGCTGCATATTTAGCGCGTGGGAAATGGCGAGATCGAACGAACGGAAATAGCCTACGTTAACTGCGTAGCCGAGGGCAACGACCAGAATTGAGAAAGTGCAAGATGTTATCGCCAACCTAAAGGCGATGCTTTTGTCAGCCGGCATTTTGGTCCAGCTTCATTGAGCCGATGATTATACAGTCGCTGTCGTCTGGAAAAACAGATGGCAGTTTGGACTTCGAACCCATGTGTACTACCACAGGTTCGCTCACCCATGGCAAGCCACAGTCGGTGTCAAATCGCAAAACATAGATGCCGTCCGGCAATTTCTTGAATTTGTAATGACCGTAGCGCGACACTTTGGTTCGATATTCTTTGCCTTGAGCATCGGTGGCGGTTACCCATCCGTCCGCAAAATAGCCCTCGAACTTGCCGCTGATCGTTCCTCGGGAGCCAGCCGGACTTGCGGCCGCAGGCGCGGCCGCCAGCATAAGTCCCAGCGATGCACCCATCGCGACGACCATTTTTCCGCTTTTCTTTCCAAATTTTTCCTTGAGCCGGACGCTACCATTGACGTCGACGGCGGCGCGGACGCATACATCAGGCTTCACGGTCAAAAGTGTTTCCACGTCGTCAAACGCCATTTGCGATAGGTCGTAAATGATGTTGTCACAACTTGTGCAATGTCGATTGCACCCGCTTACGGGCATGTCTTCCCATTTCTCGCCGCACGGCTCTGGAAATGATATGCGTAATTCCTTCATCCAGCACGCCTTATCAGAAGAATTTCTCGTTTATACAATACCGCGTCAGATCATCATAATGCGGGCGGCACTCATCGGCGATTTGCTGTTCGTGCAAGGTCAATTCCGACGGCGCTGTAGGTTTTCCAAAGCCGGTGCTGTTCCAGACAGCATTATACCAGTGTGACGCCCAGATACCGTCGGAGGGATGCGGCCCCTTTTGCCAACTCAGCATTGCAGGGTCCCAGACGATGCCAATCGCCTGACACAAAGCGCGCAACCCGCGCTCGGGGTTGGCAAGCAAGCGGTTGCTGTCAACGACCGGAGCCGGGCGGCCCATCTTTTCGGATACACGACCATGATATTCGACCAGACGCTCAAAACCCAACTGCTTGGCATCCCGAAGATCATTCTTCTGCCGGTAACTCGCGACCATCAGGTCGGGGTCGCGTACAAGAAATACATGGCTATGGTCCGGAAAATCATCAACGCTGATCGGCCCTTCCATATGGTGCGACATATGTTTCTGGTACCAAAGCGTCTTTTCATCGGGAATTGGTCCGCGCATGGTGGCGGCAACGGATTGCCAGTCGACATCCATATCCGACATGATCTCGGCGGCCATCGCATGCGGTTCGCCCGTGGTCTTCAGATAGGCACCATAAAAGGGCTCGTCCGTGACATGGCAGTCACTGCGCGCGGAAAAGCTTCGCATCATCGCGGTGGAAATATTGCGCGGGCCGGACCACATCGCAATACGGACACTCATCCGGCGATGTCCCGTTCCACCAGCGTTTTATAAAGCGACTGCAGCCGTTCGACCATCGGGCCCCTGCTCTCGCTTATCTTGCGGCCGTCGATTGTATGTACAGGACAAACCCCGGCAAATGTTCCGGTCACAAAGGCTTCCTCGGCGCTATAGACTTCGGTCAGCGAGAAATTCTTTTCGAACACCGGAATGCCCTGCTCTCGGCAGATTTTGATTACGTTGCCGCGCGTAATTCCGCCAAGGCAATAATCACCGGTGGAGGTCCAGACTTCGCCTTTTCGCACGATGAAGAAATGCGTCGAATTGCAGGTGGCGACAAAACCGTGCGGATCGAGCATCAAGCCTTCATTTGCACCCGCCTCGGTCGCCTGGATACAGGCGGTGATGCAGTTCAACTTGCTGTGGGAATTCAGCTTCGGGTCCTGAACCGCAGGACCGCCCCGACGAACGTGTACGGTGAACAGGCTGATGCCCTTCTCGATGACTTCGGCATGGGGTTCTTTATGCTCGGCAATGATGACGATGGTGGCCGGGCTGACCACGACGCGCGGGTCCTGATAGGGTGTGGAACGGACGCCGCGTGTGACCATCAGGCGAATATGGCACGCGTCCATGGCATTTGCCGCGACCGTAGCCTCAAGGCGTTGGATCATTTCATCACGGCTGATCCCGATATCCATCGCGATCGCCTTTGCCCCTTCCCAAAGCCGGTCGAGATGCTCTTTCAGAAATGCCATCCGCCCCTTGTAGACGCGGATACCTTCCCACACGCCATCGCCCAGCATGAAACCGCTGTCGAATACCGAGACAACGGCCTGTGCACGCGGGGTAAGCACGCCGTTGACGTTGATCAGAATCCGCTCATTGCGTGGATCGGGCGTGAAATCCTGCGTGCCCTTGGCCATCACATATGCAACATCTTGCCATAGGCCCCCAGCACGCTTTCGTGCATCATCTCGCTCAAAGTCGGATGGGGGAAGACGGTGTGCATGAAGTCGGCTTCGACCAGTTCAGCTGTTTTGCCGATGGTATAGCCCTGGATCAGCTCGGTCACTTCCGCGCCGACCATATGGGCCCCCAGCAATTCGCCGGTCTTGGCGTCGAAAACGGTCTTGATGAAGCCCTCTGCTTCACCCAGCGCGATGGCTTTGCCATTGCCGATGAAGGGGAAGTTGCCGACCTTCACGTCATAGCCGGCTTCCTTGGCCTTGGCTTCGGTCAAGCCAACGCTGGCAATCTGCGGGTGGCAATAGGTGCAGCCCGGGATGTTTTTCGGGTCCATGGCATGCGGATGCCCTCCGGCAATGGCTTCGACGGCGATAACGCCTTCATGGCTGGCCTTATGCGCCAACCAAGGCGGCGCGGTCACATCGCCGATCGCCCAGACGCCGGGAACATTGGTGCGGCACATGGGATCGGTATCGATATGCCCCTTGGTGGTTGTGATGCCCAGCGTTTCGAGACCAATATTCTCGGTATTGGGGACAATGCCGATGGCGACGATACAATGTGAGTATTCGCCATTCACGATCGCGCCGTCCTTGCCCTTGATCGCGGCAGACACGCCGGTAGCCGTCGCCTTCAGGCTTTCGACACCTGCACCGGTCATGATCGTCATTCCCTGCTTTTTCAGAGACTTTTCAAGGAAAGTTGAGACATCGGCGTCTTCAACGGGAACAATGCGGTCCATCATTTCGACAACGGTCACCTCGGCGCCCATGTCATTATAGAAGCTCGCAAATTCGATGCCGATGGCGCCGGAACCTATAACCAGCAGCTTCTTCGGCATTGCCGGCGGCACCATAGCATGGCGATAGGTCCAGATGCGCTTTCCGTCGGCAGGCGCAAAGGGCAAGTCGCGTGCGCGTGCACCGGTGGCGATGATGATATTCTTGGCGGTGAGTTCTTCCACCTTGCCGTCTTTGGTCACGCTCAGCTTACCCGGCGCGGTCAGTTTGCCGTCGCCCATATGTACGGAAATCTTGTTCTTTTTCATCAGATGCGTGACGCCCTGATTGAGTTGCTTGGCTACACCGCGCGAACGCTTCACAACCGCATCGATATCCGCGCTGATATTCGCCGCCGTCAGGCCATAATCACCCGCATGCTGCATATAATGGTAGATTTCCGCCGACCGCAGCAATGCCTTGGTGGGAATGCATCCCCAATTGAGACAAATCCCGCCCAGATTTTCACGCTCGACAATCGCTGTCTTCAGACCAAGCTGTGCGGCACGGATAGCGGCCACATAGCCGCCGGGGCCGGAACCGAGGACGATAAGGTCGTAATTGCTCACAGATTTACTCCAGATTTCGAACGAATTCCGTCGCTATTCGACGGTACGATCAGGCAACTAGCCCCAATGGCTTCTCTACCAATTCCTTGAACACCTTCATCAATTCAGCCCCATCCGCACCGTCGATAGCGCGGTGGTCGAACGAGCCGGTTGCGCTCATGACCGTAGCGATCGCGAGGGCGTCATCGACGATATAGGGGCGCTTTTCACCTGCCCCAATGGCTAGGATCATGCCCTGCGGCGGGTTGATGACGGCTTCGAATTGCTTGATGCCCATCATGCCCATGTTGGAGATGGAGGCCGTGCCGCCCTGATATTCATGGGGCTGAAGCTTGCCTTCCTTTGCCCTGCCCGCCAACTCGCCAATTTCGGTCGAAATGGCCGACAAAGTCTTGCCATCTGCGCCCTTCACGATGGGCGTGATCAGGCCTGTGGGCACCGATACGGCGACGCTGATATCGGCGCGGCTATATTGCAGCATGGTGTCGCCGGCGAAGCTGACATTGCATTTGGGAACCTGAATCAGCGACAGGGCCAGTGCCTTGACCAGCATATCGTTGACCGAAAGCTTCACACCGCGGCTTTCAAGGCTGGCATTCAGTTCGGAACGCAGCTTCAGCAAGGCGTCGAGCCGGACATCGACCGTCAGGTAGATGTGCGGAACCTGCTGTTTGCTCTCGGTCAGGCGACGCGCAATGGTCTTGCGCATATTGCTGAGTTTGACGACCTCGTGCGGGATATCGGTTTCAATTGCCGCGACAGGAGCCGGTTTAGGCGCAGCTGCCGCTTGTGGAGCTGCCGAAGCGGTTGCGGGCGCAGCCGGTGCGCCACCCATGGCGGCCTCGACATCATATTTGACGATACGGCCATTGGGGCCGGTGCCGGAAAGCTGTGACAGGTCAACCGACCTTTCGGCGGCGATGCGGCGGGCGAGCGGGCTGGCCTTGACGCGTTCGTCGCTCGATGACGCCACCGGTGCAGGTGCTGCTATTACCGGAACGGCTGCTGGAGGCGGAGGAGGCGGTGGTGCGGCGGCTTCGACCTTTGGCGCGGCGGGCGCTGCCTTGGGCGCGGGGGCCGCGTCGTCATCATCGCCGGCGATCATGGCGATCACCGTGCCCACTTTTACGCCATCCGTACCCTCGGCAACGAGCAATTTGGTGATAACCCCTTCATCCACGGCTTCAAATTCCATGGTGGCCTTGTCGGTCTCGATCTCGGCGAGTAAATCGCCGGAAGACACGCTATCCCCCTCCTTCACCAGCCACTTTGCGAGCGTGCCCTCCTCCATGGTCGGGGACAACGCGGGCATTTTGAGTTCGATGGGCATCCTAAAGGCCTTTTCTGGGACAAGATTTCCGTTCATCGAATAGCCAAGCTTTCCCCAGCGTCAAGCGCGATAAGGTTGCCAAGGCTGCAAATATCGCGCAGGCTATACGAATTCATAATGGCCGGACCATAAGAGACCGGTCTGGGGGAGCACATGCGGACTTATCTGGTTGTTATAGACGAAACGGAAGAAGCCAGGCTGGCCTTACGTTTTGCTTCGCGCCGTGCGGCAAAGACCGACGGCGCCGTGCACATATTGGCATTGGTCGAACAGGCCGATTTCGTCGCCTGGGGCGGCGTTCAAGCTACAATGGAAGAAGAAGCCCGGGTTCGGGCCGAAGAGTTGGTGACGGGCGCTGCGGGATCTATTTTCGAAGAAATGGGCGTTCGGCCTGCCATTACCGTTAAATCAGGCGATGCGATTGAAGTCGTCAAAGTGATGTTGGCGGAACAGCCTGAAATCGCCGCGCTGGTACTTGGCGCAGCTGCGCAGGGTGCGCCGGGACCGCTGATTGCGCACTTTACCGGGATAAATGCGGGGACGCTTCCCTGCCCCGTCATGGTGATTCCGGGGTCCTTGAGCGATGAGGCGCTCGACGAATTGAGCTGAGGTCGGCCTATTTAGCGTCGTTTTCCCTGATGCCGGATATTTTTCGGTCGCCCGCGCTTGCCGACGTCAAACTTGCCCGCCTTATGCTTATGCTTTGGCCGGTCTGATGGATATGTTGCGCCATCGGGTAATTCGAAGCGCAACGACCCCGACACGGGATTGGCCTCTGCCAACCTGAGTTCGAGCCGCATACCAGGCCGGAATTCCTGCCGCGTCTTTTCGCCGATCAGCGTCTGGCTTGCTTCGTCATAATGGAAATAGTCTTTCCCGAGAGTTGACACAGGCACCAAGCCATCGCCGCCAACCCCTTCAACTGTAGCGAAAAATCCGAAATTCTGCACGCCAGTAATGCGCGCTTGCACGATTTCTCCGACATGCGCCGACAGATAGACGGCGATGTAGCGGTCGGTCGTCTCGCGCTCCGCTTCCATGGCGCGGCGTTCGGTGCGGCTGATTGCTTCGGCCGTGGCGGCGAGCTTTGCGACAGCAACCTCGGTCAGGCCAGTCATCGGCTCCACATCATTCAGCTTCGGCTTCGGCATTTCCAGGCCATAGGCGCTGACAAGTGCGCGGTGGACGATCAGGTCGGCATAGCGACGAATGGGCGAGGTAAAGTGGGCGTAACTGCCCAGCGATAGTCCGAAATGGCCGACATTTGTGGGGCCATAATAAGCCTGGGTCTGGCTCCTAAGCACAGCTTCCATGATTTGCGGACGGATTTCTTCGTCAATGACCTTGCTCAGGATCGTATTGAATGTCTCGGGCTTGATGACTTGGCCCAACGCGAAATCAATGTCGAAGGTCTGCAGATATTCCTTCAGAGCGACCAGCTTTTCTCGGCTCGGTGGTTCGTGCGCGCGGTAGATGAGCGGCGATTTCTTTGCCTCCAGGGCTTTTGCAGCCGCGACATTTGCGGCAATCATGAAATCCTCGACCAGCCGGTGTGCTTCCAGTTGTTCACGCTCCGCAACGCCCGTGACACGCCCCTGCTCGTCCAATGTGATCCGCTTTTCTGGCAAGTTCAGTTCCAGCGGCGCGCGCTTGCTCCTTGCCCGCGCCAGCAACCGCCAGCACGCCCAAAGCGGCTTGAGCGCGGTCTCCAGCAGGGGACTTTCCATCTTTCCGTCAATCGCAGCCTGCGCGTCGGGATAGGGAATATTGGCGGAAATCCGGGCCACAGCGCGGGCGAAACGCCATGACGTCACTTGTCCGGACTTGCCGATCGCCAGATGGCAGGCAATGACCGCCCGATCCTCGCCAGCGCGCAAAGAGCATTTGTCGGAGGACAAGGCGTGGGGGAGCATCGGGACCACGAGGTCCGGGAAGTAAACACTATTGCCGCGCTTCACGGCTTCGCGGTCGAGCGCGCTGCCAGGGCGGACATAATAGCTGACATCGGCAATGGCGACGATCGCATCAAAGCCACCCGTCTCCGCATTGGGCGCTGCCCAAATGGCATCATCGAAATCACGGGCATCGCGTGGGTCGATCGCAATGATCGGCAAATGCCGCAAATCTTCGCGATGGTCGGCAGTGACCGGCAAGCGGCTGACCAAAGCGGCCTCCACTTCCGCATTTTCCGGCATTTCAAAAGGAATGCCATATTTGTGGATCGCAATCAGGCTGAAGCTTTTCGGCGCAAAAGGATCACCGAGCACTTGGGTCACCCGCGCCGACTTGCGTTGTGCGTTGCCGGTTAGTTCCGCCAAGACCAGATCGCCTGCCTTTGCGTCGCCTACGTCACCAATGGGCGTGTCGAAACGCGCCTTCTTGTCGACGGATTTCAGCCAGAAGCGTCCATTGTCGCCGCCTTCGACCACGCCCAATATCTGCTCGCTTCCCTTGGCGAGCTTTTTCATGACATGCGCCGTCCAGCCATTGCCGCGCTCTTCGGTGCGGGCCAGGATACGGTCGCCTATTCCAAGCGCCCCGCGCTTTCCCTTGGCCTCTACAACACGGATTTTGGGGATCGGGATGCCTTCCGCTTCCCAATGTTCGGGAACAGCAACAGGCTGGTTGCCATCAATGCCGACGATTTTGAGAACCGTAACCTTGGGAACGCCGCCCATCTTATGAAATGCGCGACCGGGAGCCATGTCGATCAGCCCCTCATCGGTCATATCTTTCAGCAGTGCCTTGAGCGCTATCTTCTCATTCCCACGCAACCCGAATTCACGCGCAATTTCGCGCTTTCCGGCGGGTTCATTGGACGTCTGGATAAACTGGAGAATTTGTTCGCGGTTAGGGAGACCAACAGGGTGTTTTTTTGTCATGTCGCGCCGAGACAATTTTGGTTCGCACGAAGACACGAAGACACAGAAGACGGGCGGTCATTTAACAAGCGTTTTATTCCATCCTTGAACAGTGATGTGCCAAAATTGAGGACAAACCCGTGGGTCAAATTGGTGAGGCGTAGATAGGTTATGACTTGCTTCGCATGGACCGGTAGCGTCTTCCCGACCGATTTGATTTCAAGGATGATACGTTTTTCAACAAGTAAATCTACCCGGAATGCCGAAGGTAGTCGAATAGCATCATATTCAATATCGATCGGCACTTGCCGATCCACTGTAAGCCCTTTGCTTTGCAACTTGGCTGCCAAGATCACCTCATAGGCACTTTCAAGCAACCCCGATCCGATATCTTTGTGAATCTTGAAGGCCGCATCCACGATGATAGAGCAGATATGTTCAATCTCCATTCTACCCTCTTTGTGCCTTTGTGTCTTTGTGCGAACCCCTAATAAGTCCGCCCGATCAATATCCGCTCGACCGCAGGCTCTCCGGTAAAGAAACAAGCTCCATCCACGGCAGCGGCTTCAAGCGGACTGTTGCGCATGGTCAGTTTCAGGGCCTTCAACTGCTCGACAATCTTATCGAGAGCAGCACCCGTAGGACGTGCCCATTGCACTTCGACCCAGCCTGCAAAGCCTGCTTCGTCACCCGCAAAATGGGTCGCAAGGTCCGTCACATCGCGGCGGATATTCGCGTCCATGCGGGCCTTCGCTTCTGCATAAAGTGTCGCCTGGATATCTTCGATCATTGCAACAGCGCCGCTGACGAATTCGGCTCGTGGCGTGAAGGCTGTGGCGAGCTTGCCATCGTCCTTGTACAAACGGTCACGCCGTAAAACGGCAGCTTTCCCTTCGGAAACATCCCGGGGGCCGACTTCGACAATGATCGGTGCACCCTTTTTGACCCAGGACCAGCGTTTGTTAGACGCCTTTGTCGCTTTGGTGTCGAGCAATACACGAAGAGGCTCACCGAACGCCGAAAGCGCCAGCAATTCGGTACGCAGGGTGCGGCAATATTCTAAAACCACCTCGTCATCGTCATTGTCGCGCAGCATCGGAATGATGATAATTTGGTGCGGTGCAATCTGGGGCGGGCAGCGCAAGCCGTCATCGTCGCCATGGGTCATGATGACCCCGCCAATCAAACGCGTCGATACGCCCCAGCTGGTGGTGTGTGCGTATTGCTGACTGCCCTCTTTGTCCTGATACCGGATCCCAGAAGACTCCGCAAAACCGGTGCCGAGATAATGCGACGTTCCAGCTTGCAGGGCTTTGCCGTCCTGCATCATCGCTTCGATGGAATAGGTCGCTACAGCACCCGGGAAACGTTCATTTTCCGGCTTTTCACCGGCAACGACCGGCATCGCGAGCGGACCTTCCGCAAAAGCACGGTACATTTCGAGTGCGCGCATGGTTTCCTTGAGCGCATCTTCCCTGTCGACATGGGCCGTGTGCCCTTCCTGCCACAGGAACTCGCTCGTACGCAAAAACATGCGCGTACGCATTTCCCAGCGCACCACGTTGGCCCATTGGTTGACCATCAAAGGCAAATCGCGCCAGCTTTGAACCCAACGGCTCATGGCGGCACCGATTACCGTTTCCGATGTCGGGCGCACGACCAACGGCTCTTCCAGCTTGGATTCAGGATCCGGGATCAGCTTCCCCTTGCCGTCACCCACTAGCCGATGATGGGTAACAACCGCCATTTCCTTGGCAAAGCCGTCCACATGGTCGGCTTCTTTTTCAAAGAAAGACAAGGGAATAAACAACGGGAAATAGCAGTTATCGACGCCTGCAGCCTTGATTTCGGCATCCATCAGTTTCTGGATGCGCTCCCAAATGCCGTAACCCCAAGGACGTATGACCATGCATCCGCGGACACCTGATTCCTCGGCGAGATCGCCTTCGGAAATAACCTCCTGGTACCAGCCCGCAAAATTCTGGGTCCGGGTGACATTTAATGCATGCTTTATCAAGTTCTTATCCGCGATATATGTTATAGATTATAATATTAGTCAGCCGACAGTTTGTCGATCTTTGCCTGAAGGTCGGCCATCTGCTTTTTCAGATCATCAATGCTTTCCGCCTTTTCCGGTTTTTTACCGGCGAGGTTAGGCATCAACGCCTCCCGCGCAGACCGCATGAATTCGATATTCTGCTTTGCGATATGCCCAAACGGGCCCGACGTGATGGCGGTTTCGATGACTTCCTGAACCTGTTTCTGGTTCTTGCGGAAATTGTCCATCGAGCTTTCGAGGAACTGGGGGACCATCCCCTGCATCGAATCCCCATACATTGCGATCAACTGCCGAAGGAAGCCGACCGGCAACATTTGCTGGCCACTATTCTCTTCCTCCATGATGATCTGGGTCAGAACGCCATGGGTGATATCTTCATTAGTCTTCGCGTCCAGAACCTTGAAATCGATTTCTTTTCGCGTCAGATCGGCCAGGAAATCCAACGTAATATATTTGGATGACTGCGTATTATAAAGCCGCCGGTTGGCATATTTTTTGATGATGACCGGGCCGTCACCATTTTTGCTGGCTGCGCGTGCCATGAACTGTGTTCCTTTCGGGATAGTCTTTGACCCCGTAGCACTAGTTTATCCTGCACTGCAACATTTCGCACATTGCAGGTCGGACGAAGCGCGAATCACTTCGATCGATCGAAGCGCTATTCACGTGCAAAAGCGCTGCTCCCGCCCCTCGAAACAGTGTGGTTTACCAATCACAGCTTCTAAAATTGTATAAAATCGACAACGGCTGGATTACGCCGTTAGTGGAACTTAAGCGACAAATTACTCAGGAAGAGTGCAACTATATTACATTGAACTGCAATATTTGGCTTAATAATTGCGTATATCGAATGCTGGCGCTTCTGTGACATTGTTGCAATGCGGCAACAAAATTCCAAAAATGCAAAATATGCTTCCTTACCTCTTGCGCATCTAAAGTCCGTGCGCTTAACCGGCGCATTAATTCTAAATGAACAAACTAGCTGGGGAGCTATATATATGAAGAAGTCACGCCTGATGATTGCGGGTTCGGCAATCAGCCTTGCGTTGTTCGCGGCCATGCCGTCGTTCGCGCAGGATTCGCAAAGCGATGAAGCTGCAGCAGAAAGTGAAGACGAAGCCGAAGAAGAAGGCCCGTCGCAACCTATTCTGGTTACCGGTTCGCGTATTGCGCGCCCTACCCTGCAGTCCGCCGTTCCGCTGACTTCGGTTACCGTTGAAGATCTGACCGGCACCGGCGAAGTTTCGCTGGGTGACGCGTTGAACGATCTTCCTTCGCTGCGTTCAACCTTCAGCTCGGGTAACTCGAGCCGCTTCATCGGCACCGCCGGTCTTAGCCTTCTCGACCTTCGCGGTCTGGGTACGGACCGTACGCTGGTTCTCGTAAACGGTCGTCGTCACGTCACCTCGACACCAGGCGACAACGGCTTCGACGTCAACACGATCCCAACCGATCTGGTTGACCGTATCGACATCGTCACCGGCGGTAACTCGGCTATTTACGGTTCCGACGCTGTGGCCGGTGTTGTCAACTTCATCATGAAGCGCGACTATGACGGTATCGTTGCCCGTGCACAGGGCGGCATTTCGTCGCGCGGTGACCGTGGTACCTATTTCGCCAGCATTCTCGCCGGTGAAAATTTCGCTGATGGCCGTGGTAACGTTGCCGTTTCCGCAGAATATACCCGTCAGCAACCTCTGTACTTCCGCGATCGTGACGCCCTGACCGGTGCCGCAAGCGGCCGTTGCCAGTTCCAGCTTACCGACGCACAGGGTGCAGCAGGCGGCGAAGTCGGCTTCAGCGCAACCGACGGTATTCCCGACAACTCGTTCCTGTGCGGCATCCGCAACAGCACGATTTCCGACGCCGGTACGATCGGTGGCCTTAGCGGCGGACGCTTCCTGCGTTTCGACGACGCCGGCAACCTCTTCATCGACACCCCGACGCAGAACTTCGCGAGCGTAGGTTCGGGCAACAGCCAGGGCGGCTTCGGTTCGACCCTGCGTAACACCGGCAGCTTGCTTGCTGCTGTTGACCGTTATGCGTTCAACGTTCTGGCACATTATGACGTGTCCGACGCATTCAAGCCGTTCATCGAAGCCAAATATGTCCGCACCGACGTATCGGGCGAAGGCCAGCCAAGCTTCTTCACCAGCGTTCCCGGAACTCTGGGCGGCGAACCTTTCCGCTGCAATAACGGCTTCTTGACGGCCGCAAACCTTGCAACCTTGCAAAGCGTTGGCCTGTGCGCAACGCCTGCGACCGGAACATTCCCGCTGGCACGTTTCAACATCGACTTCGGCGGTCGTCGTTTCGAAGGTACACGTGAAACCTACCGCGTTGTTGGCGGCATTGAAGGTAACTTCAATGAAGATTGGAAATATGAACTGGCCATCAACTACGGCCGTTTCAAAGCCAAGGGCTTCAACACCAACAACCTGATCCTGTTCACAGAAGACGGCAGCGATTATGACGGCTTCAACCAAGCTGTTCAGGCAGTTATTGCTCCTGCGTCGTTCACCGGCACAAACTTTGTTTTGAACAGCGCTGGTCAGCGCGTTATCTGCGCCATGAACGCAGTAACGAACGTCAACCAGGCTTGCGTTCCGATCAACGTATTTGGTCAGGGTAATGCTGATCCGCGCGCTCTGGACTTCATCAACACCGAAGGCCGGACCGACGAATTCGCAAGCCAGTTTGTCGCATCCGCATTTGTCGGCGGCGACCTGTCGCAGATCTTTGAACTGCCCGGCGGTCCAATCGCATTCGCTATCGGCGCTGAATACCGCAAGGAAAAGGCTTCGATCGATTATGACGATCTGACATCGAGCGGCGCGACCTTCTTGAACGCACTTCAGGATTTCCGTCCGCCCGCATTGACCGTCAAGGAACTGTACGGCGAACTTCAGATCCCGCTGCTTAAGGATATGCCTTTCGCCAAGGAACTGTCGGTCAACCTCGCAGGTCGTGTATCCGACTATAACAATTCGACGGGTACCGTTTACGCCTACAACATCCAGGGCGTTTACGCACCGATCGAAGACATCCGTTTCCGTGCAGCCTATGCAACTTCGGTACGTGCACCGACACAGGGCGACCTGTTCTCGACCGCGTCGGAAAACTTTGCCTTCATCGCTGACCCTTGCGATTTGCCGGCACCCGGAAGCACAGCAGCCACAAACTGCGTTGCTGCCGGCGTTCCAACGACCGCTAACGCGGCATTGGTTGCTGCATGCGCAAGCACGGCCTTCCCTGTCGCTTTGGGCGCACCGTTCATCAACTGTACGGCACGTACCGCTTCGACCGGCTTCCTTTCGGGCGGTAACCCCACCCTGATCGAAGAAAAGGGCAAGAGCTTGACCTTGGGCGTTGTTGTTGAGCCAAGCTTCGTTCCTGGCCTCAGCCTGACGGTCGACTTCTACCGCATCAAGGTGGAAGACCTGATCGCCGCATTGGGCGCGCAGCAGATCATCAACCTCTGCTACACCAACGCTGGCGGCATCAACAACCCGTTCTGCGCCACTGTATCGCGTGACCCTGCAACCGGCCTGTTTGCTGAACCTGCCGTTATCTCGGGCGGCGTGAACTTCGCAGCACAGAAGACCAAGGGTATCGACTTCGACCTCGCCTATCGGAAGACCTTCGACAATGGCGATCGTCTGGCCGCACGCTTGATCGCTACCAAGGTATTGTCGCTGAATAACTTCACCGACCCGACCAACCCTGCGAACCCGAACCGTCAGTTGAGCGAACTGGGCGACCCTGCATGGTCGGCTAGCTTCTCGCTGAGCTACGACTTTGGTGACTTCGACATCCTGTATGCCGCACGTTACATCGGCAAGCAGACCATCGGTGCTTATGAAGCGCAGAACAACTACTTCGGTCAGTGCCCATTGGCGGGTACTTTCCGTGGACAGACCGGTCTGAATGGCGGAACCTGCGATCCAGTTCTGGGCAACATCGTCCAGTTGGCACCTCAGAACGCCGACCAGTTCCCTCAAAAGAACTATCCTGATGTTCTGTACCACGACATCCGTCTGGGCTTCGACGTAGGTAATGACTTCCGCTTCTACGCAGGCGTCAACAACCTCCTCGACAAGCAACCGCCACTCGGCCTGCTTGGTACCGCCGGTGGTGATCCGTTCGACAGCTTTGGCCGTAACTTCTTCTTCGGTCTTGAAGCCAACTTCTAAGCGTAGCAGAAACTGCAAACGGAAAGGGCGCCTCTCGGGGCGCCCTTTTTGATTCTGGATGTGGCGTTTGGGCTCCCTTGCTTCCTAGAAAGCTGAATCAATAGGCTTTCGTTTGGCAAAATATCTCTTGCACTTCCTCAAACTATAACTTTAGATATATCCAACGATATAGTCTAATGTCGGTCAGGGAGCATAAGAAATGAAAAAGTCACGCCTATTTGTTACAGGGTCCGCGCTCAGTTTTACGCTTTTCGGCGCCCTACCCTCTTTTGCACAAGAGGTTGATCAACCGGAAAGTGCAGAAGTTTCAACGCAAAGTGAAACGGAAGCGGGTGCGGAAGAAACCACAGACGAGCCCATTTTGGTTACAGGAACACGTATTGCGCGTCCTACACTGCAATCGGCTGTTCCCTTAACTTCGGTTACGGTAGAGGATCTCACAGGCACGGGCGAAGTTTCACTTGGCGATGCGCTGAATGACCTGCCTTCGCTCCGTTCCACCTTTAGTTCGGGAAATTCGAGCCGCTTCATTGGGACCGCAGGACTTAGCCTACTCGACTTGCGCGGATTGGGAACCGACCGTACACTCGTATTGGTCAATGGTCGTCGCCACGTAACTTCCACGCCGGGCGACAATGGGTTTGACGTCAACACCGTTCCAACTGACCTGGTAGATCGTATCGACATCGTTACCGGCGGTAATTCTGCAGTCTATGGCTCCGATGCGGTCGCAGGTGTCGTCAATTTTATCATGAAGCGCGATTATGAGGGGATTGCGCTGCGTGCCCAGGGTGGCATCTCTTCGCGTGGTGATCGTGGAAACTATTTCGCAAGCATACTCGCCGGGCAAAATTTCAGCGATGGTCGCGGTAACTTTGCGATATCCGCCGAGTATTCACGGCAAGAGCCACTTCTTTTGCGTGACCGTGACAGCTTGACCGGCGCGGCAAGCGGCCGGTGCCAGTTCCAGTTGACTGACATCCAAGGCGCTGCAGGCGGTGAAGTCGGGTTTAGCGCGACAGACGGTATTCCTGATAACAGTTTCCTGTGCGGAATCCGTAACGCGGCTATATCGGATGCTGGCACGGTGGGTGCATTGACCGGAGGGCGGTTCCTTCGGTTCAATGACGCGGGCGACTTGGTTGTGGATACACCAACCCAAAACTTCGCAGCCTTTGGCTCAGGAAATGTGCAAGGCGGACTTGGTTCTACGTTGCGGAATACCGGCAGCCTGCTCTCTTCCGTTAATCGTTACGCGTTCAATGTTCTCGCTCATTATGACTTTTCTGAAGCTTTTAAGCCCTTCTTTGAAGGGAAATATGTCCGCGTCGATGTTGCGGGCGAAGGGCAACCGAGCTTCTTTAACAGCATTCCGTCAACGCTTGGCGGACAAGCACTCCGGTGCAACAACGCCTTTTTGTCAGATCAAAACCGCAATCTTCTTGTCAACGGCGACAGCAGCCTGACAAGTGCCGGAACGGCGTGCGCCGCAAAGACACGAAATGCAGCTGGAGCTGCTACTGGATTTGTTCTGGATGCTGCCGGAAACCGCGTGTTTGACCCGAATGCCGTATTACCGCTGTCGAGGTTCAATATCGATTTAGGAGGCCGGAGTTTTGAGGGGACGCGCGAAACCTTTCGCTTTGTAGGTGGCGTTGAAGGCAGCTTTAACGACGATTGGAAATATGAGGTTGCGCTTAACTATGGTCGGTTTGAAGCTGTCGGCTTCAATACAAACAATCTGCTTTTGCTGACCCAAGATGGAAATGACCTTGATGGGTTTAATCAGGCTGTGCAGGCGGTATTGGCCCCCGCTTCATTCACCGGATCAAACTTTGTCCTGAACAGTGCCGGACAAAAAGTTATCTGCGCCATGAACGCGGTAACAAATGTCAATCAAGCATGTGTTCCCATCAACATTTTCGGCCAAGGCAATGCCGATCCAAGGGCTTTGGATTTTGTAAACACCGAAGGTCGTACAGACGAATTTGCAAGCCAGTTCGTCGCTTCCGCCTTCATCGGCGGTGATTTGTCCCAGATATTTGAATTGCCCGGGGGTCCCGTTTCCTTCGCGCTAGGTGCTGAATATCGAAAAGAAAAAGCTGTTGTTGATTTCGACGATGTCACTTCCAGCGGCGCGACCTTCCTGAATGCGTTGCAGGATTTTCGCCCCCCTGCGCTGACTGTCAAAGAGGTGTATGGCGAACTACAAATACCGCTGCTGAAAGACGCACCTTTTGCCAAGGAACTATCGGTAAATCTTGCTGGCCGTATCTCCGATTATAATACCGCAACAGGGACGGTTTATGCCTATAATATCCAGGGTGTCTATGCACCCATAGACGATATACGGCTGCGTGCGGCCTATGCGACCTCGGTGCGTGCGCCGACCCAAGGCGATTTGTTTGCGACGGCATCTGAAAACTTCGCACAGATTGCCGATCCCTGTGACCTGCCCGCTCCGGGCAGCATTACAGCCGCCAATTGCGCGGCAGACGGCGTACCGGTGACCGCGAATGCCGCGTTGGTAGCCGCCTGTGCCAGCACCGCCTTTCCTGTGGCTTTGGGGGCACCGTTCGTGAACTGCACTGCGCGTACGTCTTCCACCGGTTTCCTTTCCGGCGGCAATCCCACCCTAATCGAAGAAAAGGGCAAGAGCTTGACGTTGGGCGTAGTGGTTGAACCAAGCTTCGTGCCCGGCTTAAGCCTGACAGTCGACTTTTACCGGATCAAGGTGGAAGATCTGATTGCTGCTCTCGGTGCACAGCAGATCATCAACCTTTGCTACAGCAATGCAACTGGTATCAATAATCCGTTCTGCGCCACGGTCTCGCGCGATCCGGCAACGGGATTGTTTGTCGAACCCGCAGTCATTTCGGGCGGGATTAACTTTGCGGCCCAGAAGACAAAGGGGATAGATTTCGATCTGGCTTACCGCAAATCATTCGATAATGGGCACCGCATGACTACCCGGCTCATCGCAACCAAGGTTTTGGCGCTTAACAATTTTACGGACCCAACCAACCCTGCTGCGCCTAACCGGCAATTGAGTGAATTGGGTGACCCTGCCTGGTCGGCCAGCTTTTCATTCAACTATGATTTTGGCGACTTCGATATACTCTATGCCGCGCGATATATCGGGAAGCAGACCATTGGTACTTTTGAGGCACAGAATAATTTCTTGGGTCAATGCCCGCTGGCTGGCGCTTTCCGGGGCCAAACAGGGTTAAACGGAGGCACCTGCGATCCGGTCGTGGGGAATATCGTTCTCCTAGCTCCCCAAAATGCTGACCAGTTCCCGCAGATATTCTTCCCCGATGTATTGTATCACGATATCCGCGTCGGATTTGATATCAATACAGACTTCCGCTTCTACGCAGGCGTCAACAATCTTCTCGACCGTCAGCCACCACTCGGCCTGCTTGGCACCGCCGGCGGTGATCCGTTCGACAGCTTCGGCCGTAACTTCTTCTTTGGTCTTGAAGCCAACTTCTAAGCGAAGCAGAAACTGCAAACGAAAAGGGCGCCTCTCGGGGCGCCCTTCTTTTTACACTCGACCCCTAAGTCAGACCCACTGCCGCTCAAACCTCTGCCCTAAATTTGTCAGCAACTCATACTGCGACAAACCGGTTAATTCCGCCGTTCGGGATAAGTCATAGTCCACATTGATCCAATCGCCCTCGCCCACATCGACAAGCGCCGAGACATCCGCAGTGACCAGATCCATTGATACACGCCCGATGATGGCAATGGAAACACCGTCCGCACGCAATTTACCCTTGCCCGCAAAACTCCGCAGATAGCCATCAGCGTAGCCGAGTGAAATCGTAGCGACCTTTGTCGGGGACGTGCATATATGGGTGGCGTTGTACCCTACCGCATCCCCCGCCATCAAAGTCCGCACCTGCAGCACGCGTGACGATAGCGACACCACCGGCTTTATCGATGAGGCCATTTCTGTCCGTGGCACGCCCCCATAAAGGGCAAGCCCCGGGCGAGTCAGGTCAAAATGGAAATCCCGCCCCAACATAATTCCGGCGCTATTTGCCAAACTGAGCCGCTTGGCTTTGACCAGCTTGGCCTGTTGGCGAAACAGATTGAGCTGTGCGCTATTTTGCGGACTGTCTTCATCGGCGGAGGCCAGATGGGACAGGAGGATATCGATATCCAGCCCTTCAAACAAAGGCGCTGCGAATTGCTCGGAACCGATACCCAAGCGGTTGATCCCGCTATCAAGCATGACGTGGCACCGCCCGCCACCTGCCGCGCGCCACAAGGCGATCTGCTTTGGCGTATTCAGGACGGGAATGGCACCAATCTGTCGAATGTGAGGGATGTCGTCCGCCGTGATGCCGTTGAGAACCGATATCCATTCCGGCGTCACCAAGTGTGAAATGGCCGCCGCCTCGCCCCAATGGGCAACGAAAAAGTCGCGGCACCCAGCGTCCCGCAAGCGGCGCACAACGTCGACCGCACCCAAGCCATAACCGTTTGCCTTTACGGCCGCACCGCAACTCGCCTGTCCCTGCGCTTTCAGATAACGCCAGTTGGACACCAACGCTTCTCCATCCAGGGTGAGGCGCAACGGGGGCTGAAAATCAGTCATATCCGCCCATTGCGTGCACCGGCGGTCCTGTCAATCCAGCTCGGTTTTGCCCGACGTTTCCGGCAACCAGATCAGCGCCACGATAAACGCCATCGCAGTTACCGCTACTGTATACCAGAGTCCCGAGAAAGGCTGCCCCGTCTGCGCTACGATATATTGCGATATATAGGGCAGGAACCCTCCGAAATAACCCGTCCCGATATGATAGGGTATCGACATGGAGGTGTAGCGGATTTTTGCCGGAAACATCTCGACCATGATGGCGGCGACCTGACCATAGGTCATCCCCGACAAGGCGACCATCAGGAACACCGACAAGATAATCTTCCACGGTTGCCGTTCTGCCGGATCGGATTTGTCAGGGTAGCCCGCTTTTTCAAGTGTTGCGACATAGGCTTTTTCGTCAAAGCCCTTCAATTCGGTCGACCCGACTTTCAACGCAACGCTTTCGCTTTCGACCTTGCTATACGCAATGCCGCGCTTGGTCAGGAAGTTCAGTGCTTTCGCACACTCGCTTTCATGAACGCGGTTGAGCGCGTTAAAATCGCATGCGGGAAGCGACAGGGTGACAGGGTTGCTTTTGGTTGCCCGTTCCAGCGCCGGATTGGCTGCATCGGCCATCATCCAGAAAATGGGAAACACGCCGACAATCGCCAAGGCATACCCCAGCAGCAGCAGACGTTTGCGACCCCATTTGTCGGACAACCATCCGCATGCCACATAAGTCGGCGCCGCCAAAGCTGCACCCACCGCCATATATAACAAAGCGTCGGTTTCCGGTACGCGCGCGGTTCCGGTCAGGAAGTAGAGCGTACCGAATTGCGAAGTGTAGTAGATCACCGTCAATCCGGCTGCGACACCGAACATCGCCACGAAAATCCGTTTGATGTTTCCGGGATATTTGAAGCTGTCGACAAAGGGATTTTTGGACGTTGTGCCCGCTTCCTTCATCGCCTTGAACACCGGGCTTTCGGATAACTTCAACCGCATATAGAGCGAAATGGCGAGAAGCAGGATTGAGGTGAGGAAAGGAACGCGCCAACCCCATGCATCAAACGCTTCCGGGCTCATCGACTGGCGCGTTGCCAAAACCACGATAACCGCCAGCAAGAACCCGCCGGCAACCGAAGCCTGGATCCAGCTCGTATACTGCCCACGCTTGCCGTCAGGCGCATGTTCAGCAACGTAAATCGCTGCCCCGCCATATTCCCCGCCAAGGGCAAGACCTTGCAAACAGCGAAGCAGTAACAGCATTCCTGCCGCCCACAGACCCGCGGTCTCAAACGTCGGCAATATGCCGATTGCAGCGGTCGCGAGGCCCATCAAGGTGATGGTGACCAGGAAGGTATATTTGCGGCCGATCTTGTCGCCAAAATAGCCGAACAGGATGGCACCGAAAGGACGGACCCCGAAACCTGCCCCAAAAATTGCAAGTGAAGCCAGTGTTGCTGCTGTGGGATTGTCTGCCGGAAAGAACAGTTTTCCTATCAGCGCGGCCAATATGCCATAGACGAAGAAATCATACCATTCGAACACAGTCCCCAAGGACGATGCGGTAATAACGAGCCGATCCCGTTTCGGATCAAGCGCGACTTCGGTTTCAGCGGCATCCGCCATGATTTTCCCCTCTAGCTCTTGGCCCTGTCTTATCGCGAACGAGGCGCGGTTCAAGCAGCTTGTTGCGTTTATCCACAACCGCCCTTAGCTTTCCGCTTGAGGAGAGACCTATGCCCCGCTTCATTGACCTATCCATCCCCATCACCAATGATGTCGTTTCTGACCCGCCCGTCATGCGGCCGCAGATCACCTATATGACCCATGACAACACATGGGAGCAGATCGCGATGTTCTTTCCGGGTCTGACGCGAGAGGACTTGCCCGATGGCGAAGGATGGGCCGTCGAAAGCCTGACGTTGAGCACACATAATGGGACGCATATGGATGCCCCTTGGCATTTTCATTCGACCACAGACAGTGGCGCTACCCCTGCCCCGTCTATCGACGAAGCGCCGCTTGACCTGTTTTTCCGGCCAGGGGTGAAACTCGACTTTTCACACCTGCCCGCCGGTCATGTCGTTACCGCGCAGGAAGTGGAAAATGAACTTGAGCGTATCGGCTACACGCTGCAGCCGAATGATATCGTACTCGTCCAGTCAGGCGCCGTATACGGAACCGACAACTTCACCGACCAGGGTTGTGGCATGGGGGCAGAAGCAACGCTGTATCTTACCCAACATGGCGTACAAGTCGTCGGCACCGATGCATGGAGTTGGGACGCACCTTTCAGCCATACCGCCCGTCGCTGGGTGGAAACGCGTGACCCGGATATCATCTGGGAAGGGCATAAGGCCGGACGTATCATGCCCTATTACCAGATTGAGAAACTGACCAATCTGGCGTCCCTGCCCGCCTTTGGCTGGACGCTGAGCTGCTTTCCCGTGAAGATTGAGCGCGCCAGTGCAGGCTGGATACGCGCCGTTGCGATATTGGACGAAGCCTAGTTGCTGACGGCCAAAAGGCCGATCGTCCATCCGCTTAACAGCGCCAATGTCAGCCAGGTCAATATTACCCCGATGCTGCGGGGCAAAGGCGGCTTGCCCGGCTCCACTTTGGCGTACAGACCGATGATATGAGCGACGCGCCCTGCGAGAAACAGCGCGCCTATCGCCATCAACGCCATATGATTGGCCCGGCTCATCTCCAAAAAGGCCAGCAGCAAGATAACGATCGGCGCATGTTCCGCCAAATTGCCATGGCTGCGGCTTGCGCTGATAATCCCCTGATCCGCATTATCGCCGAAAGCTACCTTCGCTCGCATACGATGCCGCACGGTATCGATGGCGGTAATCAGCAACATAATCGCGCAAATGGCGGCAACAAAGGCAGTTACAGGTAGCGTCATTGTCGGTTACTCCATCTCCAATATAACCGCGTCCACGGCAAGGCTTTCGCCTGCACTGGCATTTACGCTCTTTACCACACCCGCTTTTTCGGCGCGCAGGATATTTTCCATCTTCATGGCTTCCACGATAGCGAGTGGCTGCCCCGCTTCAACCTTGTCGCCGACCGATACATGGACCGCAGTGATGAGGCCCGGCATAGGGCAAATCAAATATTTCGAAAGATCAGGTGGGATTTTTTCGATCATATGCGATGCGAGATGGGCAATGTGTCCGGGCAGGACGCGGGCACTATGGCTCGCGCCGCGGGTGGTCAGCTTGAATCCAGTGCGGGTTTTGGCGATTTTGACCGCCAATTCCTCATCCCCGACTTCGGCTTCAACAAGACGGTCACCCGGGACATATTCCATCGATAACGCGAATTCCTCACCATCCACCAGGATGGCACCATCATCCATTTCGATGTCGTGCACCGTATCGCCGATTTTGACCTGCCAACGCGATGGCGGTGGGAGTGTACCGCCCAATTGGCCATCCACCTGACGGGCGCGGTCGGCTTCAGCAGTTGCGAGAAATCCGGCAATCGCCGCGAGCGATTTAATGAGGCCTGCTTCTGCCGATGCGCCGTGGAAACCATCGGGATATTCTTCGGCGATGAAGCCCGTGGTCAATTCGCCCGAACGGAACCGGGGATGCTGCATGATCGCGCTGACGAAATCGATATTGTGGCCAAGACCTTCAATTTCAAAACGGTCCAAGGCGGCAATTTGCAAGTCCGCAGCGACATCACGGTTCGGTCCCCAGGTGATCAGTTTGGCGATCATCGGGTCATAGAACATGCTCACTTCGCCGCCGTCATAAACGCCGTCATCCACCCGAATGCCATCGACGCCACGACGGCCATTTTCGGCGCCGTCATCGGTCCAACCTGCAACAGGCGGGCGATAGCGGGTCAAACGACCTGTCGAAGGAAGAAATCCGCGATAGGGGTCTTCGGCATAGACACGGTTCTCGATAGCCCAACCGTCGATCTTGATATCATCCTGCGTCATGGCCAGCTTTTCGCCATAGGCCACGCGGATCATCTGCTCGACAAGATCGATCCCAGTGATGCATTCGGTCACCGGATGCTCCACCTGCAAACGGGTGTTCATTTCGAGGAAGTAGAAGCTTTCTCCGCTGGGGTCAGCGCCCGACACGATAAGCTCTACAGTGCCGGCGGAATAATAACCAACGGCCTTGGAAAGCGCGACGCACTGCTCACCCATGGCCTTGCGCATCTTCGGCGTGACAAAGGGCGACGGTGCTTCTTCGACGACCTTTTGGTGGCGCCGCTGGATCGAACATTCGCGCTCGTTCAGATAGAGAATGTTGCCGTGCTTATCGCCCAATATCTGGATTTCGATATGGCGGGGATTGAGGATGAATTTCTCGATAAAGACGCGGTCGTCGCCGAAGCTGTTGAGCCCCTCACGCTTGACCGCCTCGAATCCTTCGCGGACATCCTGCTCGCTATAGGCAAGCCGCATGCCCTTACCACCGCCGCCTGCGGAGGCTTTCATCATCACGGGATAGCCGATTTCTTCTGAAATCCGCACAGCATGCTCTGTGTCGTCAATCTCGCCGACAAAGCCGGGAACGACATTGACGCCCGCCTGCATCGCAAGTTTCTTGGACTCGATCTTGTCGCCCATCGCGGCAATCGCGTTTACTGGCGGGCCAATGAAGGCGATGCCCTCTGCCTCCAAGGCTTCAGCAAAGCTGGTGCGTTCGGACAGGAAACCATAGCCCGGATGCACCGCCTCCGCACCTGTTTGTTTACACGCAGCGATGATCTTGTCCGCGATCAGATAAGATTGCGCAGCAGGCGAAGGCCCGATATGCACCGCCTCATCGGCCATCTGCACAAAAGGCGCGCGCGCATCGGCGTCGGAATAGACGGCAACGGTCGCGATCCCCATCCGGCGCGCGGTCTTAATGATGCGGCAAGCAATTTCGCCACGGTTTGCTATGAGAATTTTATTGAACAACGGTGGGTTCCTCCACTGGATCGCCGTGCATGAACATGCCGGAATAGAACATTAGGCCGAATAGAATTAGCACCATGAAAAGACAGGCGGCTAGTCCACGCCCACTCACTCCGCCGCCTCCAACGCCTTGCACGCCCGCAAAGGCTCTTCGGCCTCCATCGGAACCAGCCCCAATTTCGCGAGCATCGCAGCATCCTTGTCATCACCGGCATTGGCCGCGGTCAGCAGCTTGTCGCCGGTGAAGATGCTATTCGCACCCGCCATAAAGCATAGCGCTTGTGTCGCTTCCGACATGCTCTCGCGTCCCGCACTCAGGCGCACCATGCTCATCGGCATGGTGATGCGTGCAACCGCAATCGTGCGGACGAATTCAATGTCGTCGATCTTGGCGAGCGGCGTGTCGGCGAGCATATCGCCCAATACGGTGCCTTTAACCGGAACCAGTGCGTTGACCGGAACGCTCTCAGGATGCTGCTCCAACGTCGCCAAGGTATGGACAAAGCCCACACGATCGGCGCGGGTTTCACCCATGCCCACAATCCCACCGCTGCATACATTGATGCCGGCCTTGCGCACATGATCCAGCGTTTCGAGACGGTCCTCCATGGTGCGCGTTGTGATGATTTCGTTATAACGCTCGGGCGAGGTATCGATGTTATGGTTGTAATAATCGAGCCCGGCCTCTGCCAACATTCCGGCTTGCTTTGGCGTCAGCATGCCCAGGGTCATGCAGGTTTCCATGCCCATGTCCCGCACGCCCTTCACGATTTCAACAATCGCGGGCATGTCGCGGTCTTTGGGGTTACGCCAAGCCGCACCCATGCAAAAACGGCGAGAGCCCGCATCGGCCGCTTGTGCGGCCTTCTGCAACACAGCCTGGACATCCATCAACTTGGTTGCCTCAACACCGCTGTCGGCCTTCACCGACTGGCTGCAATAGCCGCAATCTTCGGGACATCCGCCAGTTTTAATGCTGAGCAATGTGCACAGTTGGATTTCCCCAACAGCATGATGGGCGCGATGAACCGTCGCGGCCTGATAAACCAGCTCGTCAAAGGGCAGGTCGAACAGTGCAGCGATTTGTTCGCGGGTCCAATCAGTGCGGACGGTCATTTCTTTTTCTTCCCTCGTAAATTCATGATGGTGGCGGTCATTTGCGTACCACTGGGTGTTTTGGTGCTTGTAAGGAATAGTCGCCATTTATCGCCATTGGTTTGCGGGACATCCCACATTGTACGGGCACTTTCCGCCTCTTTTCCAAATTTGACCGAAGGTAATTGCAATTTCGACTGCATCGCTGTGGCGAGTGCGTTATGCGTGTCGCCTCCTTCGAGAACGACCGTTACCGAGCATTGTGGAGAACCAAAATCCATCGGCAGCCATTGGGTATCGACATAGGTCACGGACATTTTTGGTGAAGCCCAGGCATCACCAGGTTGCATCGCCTGTGTCGGCGTTTCAGGAAGCTTAGCTAGTTCCAATTCCGGACTATTGATGACATTCATCGCTGCCTTGGGATCAGGCATAGTTTCAAAGCAAATTTGGCGAAATAGACCGACGCCCTCGTCCAGCGGCACCGGTTGCATTGATGATTTCATTTCGGCCAGTGGTGCCGCTTGGAGAACGAGAAACAGGGCAATCACGCAGCTTCTCCTATAGGCGGCATATTGTGCCCCAGCAGAGTCAGCACATCTACGGCACATTCGACAATATTGCTGCCGGGACCATAAATGCCCTGAACACCCGCCTCCCGCAGAAAGTCATAATCCTGCGGCGGAATGACGCCGCCTGCGATCACCTTGATGTCTCCGCGACCTGCTTCGCGCAGTCCCTTCACCAGTTCGGGAATAAGCGTCTTATGTCCGGCGGCAAGGCTTGATGCACCTACGGCGTCCACGTCATGCTGCAAAGCCAGAACAACGGTTTCCTGTGGTGTCTGGAAAAGGGGACCACTGATTACTTCAAAGCCCATATCGGTAAAGGCTGAGGCAATGACATTGGCGCCCCGGTCATGTCCGTCCTGGCCCATTTTGGCGACCAGTAATTTCGGCTTGCGCCCCAAACGCCGCTCGACGGCTTGCACGCCGTCCAGCACTTGCGCCCAGCGAGTGTCGAATTCATGCGCGCTGCCATAGATTCCCTGAACCGGTACCGGCGTTGTCGCATAGCGGCCGAAAACAGCCTCCATCGCGTCTGAAATTTCACCCAATGTCGCGCGCGCACGCGCTGCATCGACGGCGAGAGCCAAGAGATTCTCATTCACCTTCGCGCCTTCCGTCAACGCTTTGAGTGCCGCCTGACATCCGCTTTCATCGCGGGCCGCACGGGTCTTCGCGAGGCGGGCGATCTGGCCCTGCCGAACAAAGTCATTATCGACTTCGAGCGTATCGAGTTGTTCCTCGGTGGCGAGTTTATATTTGTTGACCCCGACAATGACATCCTCGCCCTTGTCGACACGCGCCTGACGTGCCGCAGCCGCCTCTTCGATCAGGCGCTTGGGCATGCCGGATGCCACGGCTTTGGTCATGCCGCCCAATGCATCTACCTCGCTGATGATTTTCCACGCCTGATCGACCAATTCTGCGGTCAGTGCCTCGACATAATAGGAACCGCCCAACGGATCGACGACCTTCGTAATTCCGCTTTCTTCCGCCAAAACGATCTGCGTGTTGCGGGCAATCCGCGCCGAAAAGTCAGTCGGCAATGCTATGGCTTCATCAAGCGCATTGGTGTGCAAGGATTGCGTTCCACCCAAGGTCGCGGCCATCGCTTCGATCGTGGTGCGGATAACATTGTTATAGGGGTCTTGCTCTTGCAACGACACGCCCGATGTCTGGCAATGGGTGCGCAACATTTTGGAGCGCTCATCTTTGGCACCAAGACCATCCATGACGCGATGCCAGAGCGTACGTGCGGCACGCAGCTTCGACACTTCCATGAAGAAGTTCATGCCGATGCCGAAGAAGAAGGATAGCCGACCGGCAAAGGCGTCGATATCGAGGCCGCTTGCCATGGCACGCTGCACATATTCCTTGCCGTCTGCGATGGTGAACGCCAGTTCCTGCACCGCCGTCGCGCCGGCTTCATGCATATGGTAGCCGGAAATCGAAATGCTGTTAAACTTCGGCATATTCGCGCTGGTATAGGCTATGATGTCCGAAACGATCCGCATCGAAGGTTCGGGCGGATAGATGTAAGTGTTGCGGACCATGAACTCTTTCAGAATATCGTTCTGAATGGTCCCGTCCAGTTGCGCTTGTGAAACGCCCTGTTCTTCACCAGCGACGATGAAGAAGGCGAGGATTGGTATAACCGCGCCGTTCATGGTCATGCTGACCGACATCTGGTCCAAAGGAATACCGTCAAACAGGATTTTCATGTCCTCGACACTGTCGATAGCGACACCCGCTTTGCCGACATCGCCGACGACACGGGGATGGTCGCTGTCATAACCGCGGTGCGTCGCTAGGTCGAAGGCAACAGACAGACCTTTTTGCCCTGCGGCCAGGTTCCGGCGGTAAAAGGCGTTGGATTCCTCCGCAGTTGAAAAGCCTGCATATTGGCGAATAGTCCACGGCCGGCCCGCATACATCGACGCCCGAACGCCCCGCGTGAACGGCGCAAAACCGGGAAGCCCCGGATCGCCTGCGTCATCGGATGTGTAAAGGGGTTTGACAGCGATACCCTCTGGCGTACGCCAGGTCAGGTCCTTGCCCTTGACCTCTTTATCCGCTGCCTTTTTCCAATCGTCGTAATTTGTCATTCGATCTTCCCAATTCCCTCTCCCCTAAAGAAGAGAGGGGGTTATGCTCCCTTAAACTCTGCTTTGCGTTTCTGAAGGAATGCAATTCCACCTTCTCGTGCATCCGCGCTGGAACCTGCAATACGTTGGCCTTCGGCTTCGGCCTGCAAGGTGTCGGCGAGACCATGTTCAAGCGAGGTCAAAATGTTCTTGCGCATTGTCGCATAGGCAAGCGTGGGGCCGGTTGCGAGCCGTGTCGCGAGAGCCTTGGTTTCTTCCAAAAGCGCTTCGTCCGCTACGCATTTATAAATGAGGCCCCAATCTTCGGCCTGCTCACCGAAAATCTTTTCACCCAGCATCATCATCTGTGTAGCGCGTGCTTTTCCGACAAGCCTCGGCAGCATCCATGTGGAACCACCATCTGGCACCAGACCGATATTGACGAAAGCCTGCAGGAAATATCCGCTCTTGCCCGCAAGCACGAAATCACCAACCAGACCGATGGAACAGCCCACGCCTGCGGCAGGCCCGTTCACCGCGGTGATTACGGGGATATTGAGCCGCAGCAACTTGACGATCATCGGATTATATTTCTCGGTCAGTGCGATATAGCTGCCCTGCCCACCGGTGACTGGACGGTCTCTGCGCGCAGCCAGATCAGCGCCGGAACAAAAGGCACGACCCGCGCCGGTGATGACGAGCACGCGGGCGTCTTCCAATCGGTCCAGCGCATCGGAAATTTCGTCCGCCATATCCAGCGAACAGGCGTTAAGCCGCTCCGGTCGGTTCAGCGTGATCGTTGCGATCTGGTCCGCGATGTCCAAATTAATCGTAGAATAAGTCATTCCTGCTCCCTTCCCTCTCCCGTATATGGGACGGGTCTTTAATGGTTTTTCGGTGTTTCCATAATCTCGGTCAGCACACCGCCCATATCCTTGGGGTGTACAAAGAAAATCAGCGTTCCATGCGCACCGATACGCGGTTCGCCCAATACGCGTTTGCCCAATGCCTCAAATTCAGACTTGGCGGCGTGGATATCGGGTACTTCATAACAAACATGATGCTGTCCGCCGGCGGGGTTCTTTTCGAGAAAAGCCGCGATAGACGCGTTACCGGGCAGCGGCTCGATCAATTCTATCTGTGTTCCGTTCAGCGCGCCATCCGATCCCGGCGTGTCGACAAAGCAGACCTTCACACCCTGTTCGGGCAAATCAAACGGGTCGTGGATTTTCGTCGCGCCCATCACATCGCGATAGAAGACGATGCTATCGGCGATAGACGGCGTTGCGACACCGATATGGTTAAGACGACCTAGTTTCATTTCCGCACTTTCTCTTTACTCATCTGGCCTGTCCACTGCCGTTTCGCATGAGGAAGCATATCCAGCACCAACACCATCGCGTCACGGGGAGCATCGCACAGAGCGATCGAAGAGGTGCGGGCCGACCCATCTTCACCGGTTTTTCGATAATAGCTGTAAAAACGGCATTGCGGCGATCCCTTGTCCGGCGCAAACCCGGCGTCCAGCAAGTCCTGCGACACCGCTGCTTCGCCTCCCCTGTTTGCGCCGATCCAATTTTCCAGCTTCTGTTTTGCGGTATCGACATCAAGCATGAGCATTTCTTCCACATGGCTACGTGGCTGGCTATGCCCAGCATCAGCGACGGCGAGCATTGAAAAGCAGACCGCAAGAGCAGCAGTGCTAGAGCGGAATATTGTCATGCTTCTTCCAAGGATTCTCCAGCCCCTTGTTCCGCAGTTTGCGCAAGCCCAACGCAATGCGCTTGCGTGTGGAATGGGGATAGATCACCTCGTCGATAAAGCCCTTGCTGGCCGCAACGAAAGGATTGGCGAAGCGGTCTTCATATTCCTTGGTTTTCTCGGCGATTTCTTCAGGCCCCAGCCCACGGAAGATGATTTCCACCGCGCCCTTCGCGCCCATCACCGCGATTTCCGCGGTCGGCCACGCATAATTCAAATCACCGCGCAGATGCTTTGACGCCATCACGTCATACGCACCGCCATAGGCTTTGCGTGTGATGACGGTGATCTTCGGCACGGTTGCCTCCGCATAGGCGAAGAGCAGTTTGGCACCATGTTTGATAATGCCACCATATTCCTGCGCCGTACCGGGCAAGAAGCCGGGAACATCAACGAAAGTTAAGATCGGAATTTCAAAAGCATCGCAGAAACGCACGAAGCGTGCGGCCTTCCGGCTGCTGTTGATGTCAAGTACACCCGCGAGCACCATAGGTTGGTTGGCGACGATACCGACCGTGCGGCCTTCGATCCGCCCAAATCCGATGATGATGTTCGCCGCATGGGTGGGCTGCACTTCAAAGAAGTCACCTTCATCCACTGTCTTGCGGATGAGTTCGTGCATATCATAGGGTTGGTTCGCGCTTGGCGGGATGAGCGTGTCCAGGCTTGGCTCCATCCGGTCCCATGGATCTTCCGTTGGTCGCTCCGGCACGCCAGTGCGGTTATTTTCCGGCAGATAATCGAAAAAGTCGCGTACCGAGAGCAGTGCTTCAATATCATTCTCGAACGCATTGTCCGCCACACCGGATTTGGTGGTGTGCGACACGGCTCCGCCAAGCTCCTCCTGCGTCACCACTTCGTTGGTCACTGTCTTGACCACATCGGGGCCGGTCACGAACATATAACTGCTGTCCTTCACCATGAAGATGAAGTCGGTCATGGCGGGGGAATAAACCGCGCCACCTGCACAGGGGCCCATGATGAGGCTGATCTGCGGCACGACACCGGATGCGAGCACATTGCGCTGGAACACTTCGGCATAGCCACCAAGGCTTGCCACGCCTTCCTGAATACGCGCGCCGCCGCTGTCGTTAAGACCGATGACCGGCGCGCCAACCTTCATGGCGTTGTCCATCACCTTGCAGATTTTCATCGCATGCGCTTCGGAAAGCGACCCGCCGAATACGGTAAAATCCTGGCTGTAGACATAGACAAGGCGGCCGTTGATCGTGCCGCTACCGGTTACGACGCCGTCGCCCGGAATTTTCTGCTCAGCCATGCCGAAGTCGGTGCAATTATGCTCGACATAGGCGTCCAGTTCTTCAAACGAACCTTCGTCCAGCAGGATGTCGATCCGCTCGCGCGCTGTCAGGCGACCTTTCGCATGCTGCGCATCGATGCGCTTTTGACCACCGCCCATTTTCGAAGCAGCACGTCTTTTTTCAAGTTCAGCAATGTTTGCCGACATGGCAATCCCCCAAAATCCAAGTGGGCTTCTTGCTTCAGTTATAGTGCAAAGTCCAATGTGAATTTGCAAAGTTGCGAAGTGTCATTTTGCAAACTATGCTGGGCCTCAGAACTTATGGCTTGAGCAGCATTGGGGACATTATGGCGAAGCGCCGCGTTTTTGCCGGAACACAATTGCGAAATCTCCGCAACGCGCGGGGTCATAAACAGTCGGAAATGGCGGGTCTGTTGGGGATTTCGGTTTCCTATCTGTCGCAGCTCGAACATGACGACCGACCGCTTACCCCTGCGCTAATCGAGCTGCTGTCGCGCGATTTCCCGATGGATTGGCAGGATGTCGAGGAGGACGCGACAACCCGCCGCTTTGCCGCATTGCGCGAGGCGGCAAGCGATCCGCTTTTTCCTGCGCCCTTATCCGTGGACCAATTGACGCGTATCGCCGAACAACAGCCCGCTTTGGCGGATCAGTTTGTGGCCCTCCACGCTGCTTACCGCCGGACCGGCGAACGACTGCAGATTGTCGATGAGGCGCTGGCTAGCGAAAATGCGGGCGGAAGTCGTTTGCCCTGGGAAGAGGTGCGCGACTGGTTTCATATGGAAGGAAACTATGTCGACCGGCTTGACCGAGCGGCGGAAGAATTGGCGGAGAAACTGACGAGCAAAACTGTCTCTCCAACGGCCGAAGCGATCGAACGTTATTTGCGCGATGCATTGGCTATCTCGCTTATCTACACTGCGCATTCGGGCTTACGCCAATATGACAGCGGAGCCGGTGAATTGCAGATCGACCAGAGCCAACCGGCAGAAAGCCAAAGATTCCAACTCGCGCATCAGTTGGTCGCCCTGGCATTGCAGGATGACATCTCCGCCATCGTCGAAGGTGCAGGTCTTCGTAACCGGTCGTCGCAACAACTGCTCTTCGTCGGCCTCGCCAATTATGCCGCGGGCGCGCTGTTGATGCCGTACAACCGTTTCCGGCAAGAGGCACGGAACCTACGCCACGATATCGACCGGTTGCGGCAGGTTTTCGGGGTCAGCTTCGAACAGGCCTGCCACCGGCTTTCGACCCTGCAACGGTCGGGCGCGCGCGGATTGCCATTCTTTTTCTGCCGCGTCGACATGGCCGGGAATATCACCAAGCGTCATAGTGCGACGCGCCTTCAATTCGCGCGTTTTGGGGGTGCCTGCCCGTTATGGATTGTGCATGAGGCAGTCGCCATTCCTGACCGTATTCTGGTCCAGCTCGCCGAAACACCTGACGGCGTCCGTTATGTTTCGATGGCAAAAGGACTGGTAAAACCCTCGGGAAGCTATGCCCGCGCGCCGCGACGTTATGCTGTGGCATTAGGGTGCGAGATCGAACATGCGCGGGATTTCATTTATGCAGATGGCCTCGACCTCGCTTCCCCCCAAGCGGCAACACCGATAGGCGCATCCTGCCGCATCTGCCCACGCAGCGATTGCGACCAGCGCGCTTTCCCGCCCAGCGACCGGGCGATTATCGTTGACCCCAATCTGCGCGATGTGGTGCCTTACCGCATTGCCTGAAAAGGCTAGATTGCCTATAGGCGCGGCATGTCCCAGCCCCATCCCATCAAAGTGGCCGCGCTCTATCGTTTTGCGGCCTTTGACGAGCCTGCCCGGCTCCAACCGCAGATTGCGGATTTGTGCATTGCGCACGGTATTAAGGGCACGATCCTGATCGCGCATGAAGGCGTTAACGGCACAATTGCGGGCAGTGCGGAAGGTATCGACTCAGTAGTGGCTTTCCTGAAAACCCTGCCCGGCTGCGCCGATTTGGATGTGAAATACTCCCACGCCAAGGAAATGCCTTTTTACCGGATGAAGGTACGCCTGAAAAAGGAGATTGTAACGCTGGGTGTGGACGGGATCGATCCCAAGCGCGAAGTTGGCACTTATGTACAACCGGAGGATTGGAACGCGCTTATTTCCGATCCCGATACGGTGCTGATCGACACACGGAACGATTATGAGGTGGCGATTGGAACCTTCGAAGGCGCCATTGACCCGCGCACCAAGGCGTTCCGCGACTTTCCGCAATGGTTCCGTGAAAATAGGGACAGTTTGGCGGAAGGAAAAACCAAATTCGCCATGTTCTGCACGGGCGGGATCCGTTGCGAAAAATCGACGGCTTTTCTGAAGGCTGAGGGGATAGACGAGGTCTATCATCTCGAAGGCGGGATATTGAAATATCTCGAAACCGTCCCCGCGGAGGAGAGCAAGTGGCAGGGCGAATGCTTCGTGTTTGATGACCGTGTTTCGGTCAAACATGGCCTTGAACTTGGAACTAAAGAGCTTTGCCGCGCTTGCCGTCACCCCATTTCGGACGAGGACAAGCAATCGCCATCCTATCAGGAAGGCGTGTCCTGCCCCGCCTGCTTCAACGAACGCAGCGAAGCCGATCGTCAGCGTTATGCCGAACGGCAAAAGCAAATCGCGCTCGCGTCGAAGCGGGGTAAACAGCATATCGGCGTCAACCCGCGCGCGCTGTAGGCGGTGACCACCCCTCCCCTTCTCTATAGTTTTCGTCGCTGCCCCTATGCAATGCGGGCGCGTATGGCCATCGCCGTCAGCGGGGTAACCGTTGAAATCCGGGAGGTTGTGCTACGCGATAAACCTCCAGAGATGCTCGAAGTCTCGCCAAAGGCTACCGTACCCGTTTTAGTTCATGGTCAGAGCGTTTTGGAAGAGAGCGTCGACATCATGGGCTGGGCACTGCGGCAAAATGATCCGCTAAAGTGGCTTCAACATGTTGATGAAGACCTGATCGCCGCGAATGATGGTCCGTTCAAACAGCATTTGGACCGATACAAATATCCGAGCCGTTACGATTTGGCGGATGGAACGGAACACCGCGACGCGGCATTGCCCCATTTAAGAATATTGAACGATAAGGTTGCCGCCAGCGGCTACCTTGGGACTGGCCAAGCGGGCTTTACCGATATCGCCCTTTTTCCGTTTGTCCGCCAGTTTGCCGCGACCGATCCAAACTGGTTCGAAGCCTTGCCCTTGAAGCCACTGCATCATTGGCTCGACAATCTCGTCACATCTTCGTTGTTCGACGCCATTATGAAGCGATATCCGCAATGGCGTGCGGGCGATGAGCCGACATATTTTCCCTGATCATTTCATCAGAACAAGTTCTTCCGCCATACTGGGGTGTAGCGCAACCGTGTCGTCAAATGCCTGCTTCGTTAGTCCGGCCTTAACGGCGATTGCGGCAGCCTGCAGAATTTCGCCACTGTCGGGTCCAATAAGGTGTAGGCCGACAACCTTGTCGGTAGCCCCGTCTACGATCATTTTATAAAGAGCGCGCTCGTTTCGGCCGGCGAGCACATTCTTCATCGCCCGGAAATCGCTCCGGTAGATTTTGACATCAGCGAGCTTTGCCCGCGCTTCTTCTTCCGTCAGTCCGACCCCTGCTATCGGGGGGTTGGAGAAAACAGCCGTCGGAATACATCCATAATCAATGGTCTGCGGATTATTGCCGAAGACGGAATCCGCAAAGGCATGACCCTCCCGAATGGCGACGGGTGTCAGCTGAACGCGGTTCGTTACGTCGCCCACCGCGTAAATGCTCTCAATATTGGTACGATTATCCGCGCCAACTACAACCGCGCCAGTCGCGTCAAGACTAACCCCCACCTCTTCTAGGCCCAGATTGGCCGTATTAGGAACCCGCCCGATCGCCCACATCAACAGATCGGTTTCAATCATTCCTGCGTCGCCACCGTCGATCAAGATAGATCCATCAGCTTGCTTTTGCGCGCCTTTGAACGGGAAGTTCATGCGGATATCGATGCCCTTTTCCCGGCTGATCCCGACGAGCTTCTCGACTATCTCCTGATCATAGCTGCGTAACATCTTATCGCCGCGGGTGACCAATGTGACCTCGACGCCGAGTTCGTTGAAGATGCCGGCAAATTCATTGGCAATATAACCTGCGCCAGCAATTACCGCCCTTTTTGGCAGTGCCGGCAAATGAAAGACTTCGTTGGATGTGATGCCCAAATCAGCTCCCGGAATCGGGGGTACGGAGGGCCAGGCACCTGTCGCAACCAAAATGGTGCGCGCGGTAATTTCCTTGCCACTGGCGAGTTTGATGCTCTGCGGGCCGGACAATGTCGCCCGCTCATGGAACACTTCGACCTTGTTGTTCGCAAAGGTCTGTCCGTAAAGACCTTCGAGGCGGTCAACTTCGGCAGCGACATTGTCACGCAACGTTGGCCAGTCGAAAGTTGCGCCTTTCGTATCCCACCCAAAACGGCGGGCATCGGACAAATCTTCGGCAAAATGCGAACCATAAACCAATAGTTTCTTGGGAACACACCCACGAATGACACAGGTCCCGCCGACGCGATATTCCTCCGCGACGGCTACGCGCGCGCCATGAGAAGCAGCTATTCGCGAAGCGCGGACGCCGCCGGATCCAGCACCAATAACGAAGAGATCATAGTCAAAGTCGGACATGGGAAATTTCTTTCAGTTTACGAGACCATGTGGGGTGCCGGAAGGATTGTCACCAATAGCTTTTGTTCACCACAGTTATCGACACAAGCAATCAAGGTTACAACTCGCCCAATGCCGCCTCGATCAGCGCGGTGGTTGACGGATCAAAACCGCTCGGACCATTTTCGCCGATATCCTTGGCAATTTGCTTGCCAAGCTCGACGCCAAATTGGTCAAATGGATTAATACCGAGCATCACCGCATTTGCAAAAGTCCGGTGCTCATAAAATGCAATCAGCGCGCCCACCGTGCCCGGCGTCACATCGTCGAGCAACAATGTTGTTGATGGACGATTTCCTTCATAGTTGCGGGCCAGATCGTCGGAGGAACGACCGGTCATCAACGCCGCCCCTTGCGCGAAGCAATTGACCAGCAAGGCCTCGTGATGAGCTGTATCAAAATCATGCCCGGGTGTTTTGCTGGCGATAAATTCGACAGGGATGAGATGCGTGCCCTGATGCAAGAGTTGAAACACGGCATGCTGCGCATCCGTACCGACGCCACCCCATGTTACGGGTGAACTATGACGACCAAGCCGAGCGCCCTGCGCAGTGACTGATTTGCCGTTCGATTCCATTTCCAATTGCTGGAGATAGTCGGGAAGCAAACGCAGACGCTCGTCATAGGCGAATACCGCGCGGGTCTCGCAGCCCCGACATTGGGCGTAATAGAGGTCAGCAAATGCGGCCATTGTGGGCGCATTTTCCAACGTTGGCGCTGTACGGAAGTGCCGGTCCATCGCCGCCGCGCCCTCCAGCAGTTCTTCATAGGCTCCCCATCCCAGCCCAAGCGCGACGGGAAAGCCGATTGAGCACCACAGCGAATAACGTCCACCTACAGCTTCGTTAAAGGGCAAGACACGGCTTTCATCGATGCCCCATTCGATAGCTTTCTCGGGATAGGCCGTAAGCGCGACGAACTGGGCATAGGGGTCCGCAACGCCGCCCTTGCGCATCCACTCCATCGCGCTGCTGGCGTTGAGCAATGTTTCCGTGGTTGTGAAGGTCTTTGATGCCACCGCGACAATGGTTTTGTGCGGATCCATGGTGGCAATGGCTTCGGTCAATGCCGCGCCATCGACGTTGGAGACGACCTTTACATTGTAGCGCGCATCTTCGCGGCCCAAAGCATCGATTAACAGTTTCGGACCTAGGGCCGAACCGCCGATACCGATATGCAGAACATGCTCAACTTCACCCAGCGCACCCGCATCTATCGCGTCGATCAGACTGCGCATCCGGTTGTGTAATTCCCGCGCATGGGCGACGGCATCGGGGTTACCGGTGCCACGTTCCGCCGTATGTTCTGCTGCACGGCCTTCGGTCGGATTGACAATAGCCCCGCTAAATAGGGCTTCTTTCGCGGCGCCTAACTGGACATTTTCAGCCATTGCCGAAAATTCCGACAGAAGGGCATCATCGAGATGGGTTTTGGACAGATCAAAATATATCCCCGCCAGTTCTACCGTCAGTTTGGCAACACGTTCCGCATCACTTTCAAAGAGAGAAAGAAGAGCTGGCGCCTTGTGGTTTTCCAGTTGCGCCCAGTTGCTGTCGGTCATTTGCGGTCCTAGCTTAAATCATGTTGGAATCTCGGCACTGGCCAATAGCGCGGCTTGGCATTAGAAGGCCAGTCCTTACGTCCGAAAATGACAGTTAATTTGCGAGTTTATGTGACATCAACGACCGAACAACCCGAAGCTGCTTCTGTTCAGGGGAATAGTGCCGATATCAGCGGCAAGTCAGCGTCCGAATGGCGCGAATATGGTACGTTTCTTCTGAAACTCGCTCTGTTTGTGTTTATCTTACGCAGTTTCATTGTCTCGCCTTTCAATATTCCTTCGGAATCCATGCAACCCAGATTGTTAATCGGCGATTATCTGCTGGTGGCCAAATGGCCCTATGGCTATTCCAAATACAGCCTTCCATTCTCCCTCCCGCTTATCCCCGACAGAGTCTTCGCATCTGAGCCCAAACGGGGTGATGTGGTGGTGTTCAAAGCGCCGCCATCATTGAAGGACGACTATATCAAACGTGTTATCGGCCTGCCCGGTGACGTTATCCAGATGCGCGCAGGCGTGCTCGAAATTAACGGCGTGGCTGTGAAGAAAGAACGGATTGCCGATCTGGTCATTCCGGTCACGGACAATATGAAAGAGGCCGCGTCGCTCGAAGGAACACAGTTCCCCTGCTGGCGTCAGGATTTTGAAGAGCCTGCAAAGAATGGCGGCACCCAATGTCGTTATCCACGTTACAAAGAAACGCTTCCCGAGGGTAAATCCTACGAGATATTGGACTTAGATGATGCGTTGCCCGGCGACGATACCGAAGCCTTTGTTGTTGGTGAGGGCAAACTGTTCCTGATGGGTGACAACCGCGACCGGAGCGCAGACAGCCGCTTTCCTGCCGATGGCAAGGCAATCGGCATCGTGCCGCAGGAATATCTTGTCGGACGCGCACTTGTGACGGTGTTCTCGACCGATGGCTCTTCGCGTTGGCTGTTGCCATGGACATGGTTCAGCGCGGCACGGCCGGAACGGATTGGACAGGGATTTTGACCGAGAAGTCCCAAGCCGACTGGCTGGCTGATTTACTGCCAGAAAAACCAACCGACATTGAACTTTACAACCGTGCGCTCACGCATGGAAGCACAGGGCAGCCGGATTACCAGCGCCTTGAGTTTTTGGGGGACCGGATTCTGGGCCTCGTCATTTCGGAAATGCTGTACCGGCGCTATCCGGATGAGGCCGAGGGCCGTTTATCCCATCGGTTAAACGCACTCGTTGCAGGCAGCACATGCGCCGAAATTGCACGGCAGATCAATCTCAACACTTATATACGGCTGGGCAAACAGGCACGCGACGATGGCGCGCAGCAGAGCGACAATGTGCTGGGCGATGCCATGGAAGCTATCATTGGCGCGCTCTATCTCGATCAAGGTCTGGAGGCAGCACGCGGTTTTATCGAACGGCTTTGGGGCACGATGATCGAAACCGCACAAGGTGCGCCCAAGCATCCGAAATCTGCACTACAGGAATGGTGTGCGGCCAATGGTCGTAAAGTACCCGATTACCAAATCACAAAAAAGGAAGGCCCACCCCACGCCATGCGCTTTGAAATTACTGTTACCGTGAAAGGCTTCGATCCGGTCAGCGCGTCGGCGAACAGCAAACAGGCCGCCGAAACGGCCGCTGCCCTCGCCTTTCTGGAGGCCTACGCATGACAAAAAGATGCGGGCATGTCGCCATTATCGGCGCACCAAATGCGGGTAAATCGACGCTCGTAAACGCGTTGGTCGGGCAAAAGGTCGCCATTGTCAGTCCGAAGGCGCAGACCACCCGAACCCGTATGTTGGGTGTCGCCCTGCAGGGTGACACGCAGATTATATTGGTGGACACACCAGGCATTTTCGCCGCCCAACGCCGTCTTGACCGCGCGATGGTGGCGGCCGCTTGGGACGGTGCTGGTGATGCCGATCTCATCGCCCTGATCGTTGACGGGCGGGCCGGTGCAGGGCCAAAGGTCGAAAAAATTCTGCAAGGCCTGAAAGACCGTCCCGAACGCAAATGGCTGGTTCTGAACAAGGTCGATATTGCGGCGAAGGAAAAGCTCCTGTCGCTGACCTCCAAGATCACCGATATCTGTGCTTTTGAGCAAATCTATTTCATCAGCGCAGCTACCGGCGATGGGCTTGACGAGTTCAAAACCGCTTTGGCCGATGCCATGCCCGAGGGCGAATGGCATTTTCCGGAGGATCAGGTTTCAGACGCCACCGATCGCTTGATCGCATCGGAAATCACGCGGGAACAACTTTATCTGCAACTCCATGAAGAGTTGCCCTATGCAAGCGCAGTTGAAACCGAAAAATATGTCGAGCGGGACGACGGCTCGCTGGAAATCCACCAGCAAATATTGGTGGCTCGTCCGACCCAACGCGCCATCGTGCTCGGCAAAGGCGGAACCCGCATTAAAGCGATCGGTGAAGCTGCGCGTACCGAACTCGCCAAATTGATGGGCGTGCGGGTGCATCTTTACCTGCACGTGAAAGTGCATGCCAAATGGGACGAGGACCGCAGCCTGTACCGCGATATCGGACTGGAATGGGTGGAGTAGCGCTTAGGCTACTCCAATTCACTCCGCCTTGGCCGCAGCTTTCTTTGCTTTTTTGGCCGGTGCCTTTTTCTTCGGCGCGGCTTTCTTTTTAGGCTTGCCCTTCGACGGCATGGCGGCGCGCGTATCAATGAGTTGCGCGGCTTCTTCCAAAGTTAGGGCATCGGGTGCAATTGATTTGGGCAGTGTCGCGTTGGTCGTTCCGTCGGTGACATAGGGACCGAAGCGACCTTCCATCAGCTTTATTTCAGCTTCCGTACGCGGGTGCTTGCCCAGTTCCTTCAAGGGAGCCCGCGCTGCACCGCGACCACGCCCGGGGTTCGCAGCCGCCTCTGCCAATTTGACGACTGCGCTGTTCATGCCTGTCTCGAACACTTCGGCGGTCGACGTTAAACGCGCATATTTACCGGCGTGCGCAAGATAGGGGCCATAGCGTCCAATGGACGCCGTAACCGGCTCTCCGCTCTCAGGATGAAGCCCGACTGTGCGTGGAAGCGAAAGCAGTTTAACGGCCCACTCCAAACCAAAATCTTCTGCAGGCACATCCTTGGGGATCGAAGCGCGTTTGGCCTCTTTTCCTTCTCCAATTTCCACATAAGGGCCAAAACGACCTGACTTGCGGCTAACTTCCAACTGGGTTTCCGGATGAACACCGAGGACTTCGGGACCGGTATCCTCGCCATTTTCGCCGCCAGGTTGCGCGAATTTCCGTGTATATTTGCAATCCGGATAGTTGGAGCACGCCACAAAAGCGCCGAACTTACCGCCGCGCAATGCAAGGCGTCCTTCACCGCACTTTGGACATAGGCGTGGATCACTGCCGTCTTCGCGTTCCGGGAAGAGATAGGGGGACAGGAATTTGTCGAGTTCAGCGGTAATATCCGACGGCTTCTGGTCCATCACCTCGACGGTCTTGGGCTTGAAATCACGCCAGAACGTTTCCAGAAATGCCTGCCACTGGGCCCGTCCCCCACTGATGTCGTCCAGCTGGTCTTCCAGCCCCGCCGTGTAATCATAGGCGACGTAGCGTTCGAAAAACCGTTCCAGAAATGCCGTGAGAAGACGCCCCGATTCCTCTGCAAAGAAACGGTTTTTCTCGACACGGACATAGGCCCGGTCTTTCAATACCTGAATGGTCGACGCATAGGTTGAAGGCCGACCAATACCGAGCTCTTCCAACCGCTTGACCAAGGTCGCTTCGGAGAAACGGGGCGGGGGTTGAGTGAAATGCTGGGTCTTTTCGACGGCATGTTTTGCTGGCGCATCACCTGCAGTCATCGGCGGCAAAATCGCGCTGTCTTCGCCCTCGCTATCGTCCAGACCTTCTTCATAAACAGCAAGAAATCCGGGGAATTTCATCACCTGGCCCGTCGCGCGCAGTCCGGTTTGTCCAGTGCCGTCCAGCATATCCACGGTAGTGCGTTCCAAGCGTGCTGACGCCATCTGGCTCGCCATCGCACGTTTGTAGATCAGGTCATAAAGACGGCCATGATCCCCCGACCCGGCCTTGTCTTTCGAAAAGTCAGTCGGCCGGATCGCTTCGTGCGCTTCCTGGGCATTTTTGGCCTTGGTTTGGTAGATGCGTGGTTTTTCCGGAAGATAACCGCTGTCGAAACGATCAGAGATTGTTTTTCGGGCCGCCGAAATGGCGCTGCCGTCCATCTGCACACCGTCGGTCCGCATATAGGTGATGGCGCCATCTTCGTAGAGACCCTGCGCAATGCGCATGGTGTGACTTGCGGAGAAGCCAAGCTTCCGCGCAGCTTCTTGCTGTAAGGTAGACGTTGTGAACGGAGGTTGTGGGTTGCGGGTTACCGGCTTCGTTTCGACGGTCTCGATCCGGAAATTACCCGTCTCTACTGCCAGACGCGCTACCTCTGCATCGCTTTCTGTTTTCAAATCCATCTTGTCGAGCTTTACGCCCAGATGCCGAGTTAAACGGGCTTCGAATTTCTGGCCCTTATGCTCCATATTGGCCTTAACCGACCAATATTCCTGCGGACGAAAAGCCTCTATTTCCCGGTCACGTTCAACAATAAGGCGGAGCGCAACGGACTGCACACGACCGGCGGATTTTGCGCCGGGCAGTTTGCGCCATAACACGGGTGAAAGCGTGAAGCCGACCAGATAATCAAGCGCGCGTCGGGCGCGATAGGCGTCGATCAGGTCGATATCGAGTTCGCGCGGGCGCGCCATGGCTTCGGTGACTGCCGCCTTGGTAATGGCGTTGAACGTCACGCGCCCTACATTTTTGGGAAGCGCCTTTTTCTTCGCCAACACTTCCTGAACATGCCAACTGATGGCTTCACCTTCGCGATCGGGGTCAGTTGCGAGTATCAGGCCGTCCGCTTTTTTGGCTTCATCGGTGATCGCCTTTAACTGCTTCGCCTTGTCGGCATAATTGTCCCACAGCATTTCAAAGCCGTTGTCCGGGTCAACCGATCCATCTTTCGGCGGCAGATCCCGAATATGTCCATAGGAAGCAAGCACCTTGTAGCCAGGGCCCAGATACTTCTCGATTGTCTTGGCTTTTGCAGGTGATTCAACGATGACTAATTGCATGATAATATGAACTTTTCCAAAATCTCTCGCGTACGCGTATAGGCTGATGGGGTTAACACTGTGCCGTCAAGCCAAAAAATTCATGCTGTCAAACGCACTTTTCCACCCGCTCCACGTTCCAATCGTCCAGACAATTCTAGTTCGAGCAAAACGGTCTGGACCACGGCCTGGCTTCCGCCAGACTGACGGACGAGTTCATCCACAGCAACATAACTCATACCCAATAGGTCCGTGATCGCCCGTCGTGCCGGTTCGCTTTCACCTTCAAAGGAAAGCTGCATCGGTTGCGGGGGCGAGGCCGGAAATGCCATGCGGGAATCAATCGGACCAAGAAGCTCCGCAATCTCGGACGCGTTCTGCACCAAGGTCGCGCCTTCCCGTATCAGCTGGTTACAGCCCTGTGATCGGGGGTCGAGTGGCGAACCTGGAACAGCCATGACCTCCCGCCCTGCTTCCGCTGCCAACCGCGCCGTGATCAGTGAGCCCGACTTCGGGGCGGCTTCGACCACGACCGTAGCTTTGGCTAAACCGGCGATTATGCGATTACGATATGGAAAATGCCGGGCACGTGGTTCGGTGCCCGGCGGCTGTTCTGCAATTAACAGTCCACGGTCTGCGATAGCCCCCTGCAATTCCCGGTTTTCCGGAGGGTAATAGATATCCATTCCGCCTGCGATCACCGCGACCGTCCCGCTATCCAGCGACCCGATATGCGCCGCGGTGTCTATCCCGCGGGCTAATCCCGAAACGACCATTATCCCGCCCTGCCCCAGATCATATGCAAGCGTCCGTGAAAATCTGCACGCACCCGCCGAGGCATTACGTGCCCCCACCATCGCCACCAAAGGATGATCCAGCAGTTCCATTCTGCCCTTGATTGTCAAAACCGGCGGAGCATTATCGATATGCAACAACCACTGAGGATAGTCTGCATCATCCATAAACAGATAACGGGCACCCAAGGTCGCAACCGCCTTCATCTCCGTTTCGACCGATTCACGGCTTGCAACTTTCAGTTGTTTGCCTCCGCCACGCATAACCAGGTCGGGTAACGCGTCCAGCGCCGCCCTGGCACTGCCGACCCGGGCCATAAGCTGCCGGTACGATACAGGTCCTATGTGCGGAGTGCGGATCAGGCGCAGTTTATCAATGGTTTCTTCGCCAAACGGCATAGGACAAGATCAGTCTTTGCTTTTACCGATCTTGGGTTCTGTTCCGTTGATCAAATTACTGATATTTGCCTGATGTTTCCAGAATATGATCAATGTGCATGCGCACAGAAGCGGAACCAGGTCGTAACGTTCAAAATAAGCGGCCGCGACTGGCGCCATCAAGGCAGCGAGCAACCCACCTACCGATGATATTCGGAAGATGAGCAATGCTCCAATCCATGTAATCGCGTAAACGACCCCTCCCTGCCAGAACAGGCCGAACATGATACCTGCGTAGGTGGCGACGCCCTTGCCGCCCTTGAATTTGAGCCAAACAGGGTAGAGGTGACCAAAAAATGCCCCCGCGGCCGCAGCCAGTTCGGCGCCTGGGAAAAAGTGCCCGGCAATCCACACCGCGGCAAAGCCTTTGAGTAAATCCAGAAGCAAAGTCAGGGCGGCTAGGCCCTTTCGGCCTGTCCGAAGCACATTGGTCGCGCCGATATTACCCGAACCGATGGACCGGATATCGCCTCCACCGGCTGCTTTGGTCAGCAAAAGCCCGAAAGGAATGGAACCAAGCCCATAGCCCAAACCCAACGCAAATATCATATTGAGCCAAAAGGCTGTCATGTGCCGAATCCTCTAACTTACTGTATTATGTAGCTGTTTTGTTCTGCCGGCTCAAGGGAGCATGGGTTGCCTTAATCTCTTGCCCTCGATAACACACTTTAATGCCTGCAATCGACACAGACGCCCCGTTATTATTTTTTGATTCCGGGATTGGCGGCCTGTCGGTGCTTCAGGCTGTGCGGAAAAGTCTGCCGACTGCGCCGATTGTATATGCCGCCGATTATGCCGGTTTACCCTATGGAACCAAAAGTGAAGCCGAAATTATGGCGCGTGTACCAGCACTGCTGGGACGACTGGTTGAACGATACAGGCCACGACTAGTCACCATCGCCTGCAACACCGCCTGCACGATCGCACTATCCCATGTCCGCGCCGCGTTGGATGTTCCAGTCGTGGGTACGGTTCCGGCAATCAAACCAGCAGCAGAATCAACGCGTACGGGAGTTATCGGGCTGCTGGGGACAGCCGCAACCATAAGGCAGGCCTATGTTGACCGGTTGCAAACGGCACATGCGCCCGGAATGACCCTGCTGCGTCATGCCGCGCCTGAGTTGGTGCATGCGGCGGAAAGCAAGTTACGGGGCGAAGCTCCGGATCCTTCCATTTTTTCCCGGGCGATGCAGGGTCTGACGCTGCTTCCCGACGGTGACCGTTTGGATGTCACTGCTTTGGGCTGCACCCACTTTCCACTGGTCCAGGACGAACTGTCTGCGGCATGCCCACGAATGCGTTTCGTGGATGGCTCCGCCGGAATTGCGCGCCGGATACGCTATTTGACCGCAGGACAGGAGTGGCCCGCCGAGTCTTCCGAAGGTGTTTTCGTCACCACAGGATCGTTGGCAGATGTGGAGGGTCTGCAAACTGCGTTACATTCCTATGGTTTGACGCAGATCAAATCACTGTGAGCGATAATTTCGCATTGCGACTATCAGAACGACCGTTATTGCAAGTCGTTCGCGCTGGATTTTTGGATTTTCGGCGATTATGGGCGACTAAATGCTGCCGCGGCAGTGCAAATCGGGGTTATGTTCCGTGAATTATGATGCTGTTTTCGAAAAAGCTATCGATCGTCTCCATGCCGAGGGCCGCTATCGCGTTTTCATAGACATTCTGCGCAATAAAGGCGCTTATCCGAATGCGCGCTGCTTTGCCGGACATAATGGCCCCAAGCCAATCACCGTATGGTGCTCCAATGACTATCTCTGCATGGGTCAGCACCCTAAGGTGATTACCGCAATGGAAGAGGCTTTGCACGACGTAGGTGCCGGATCGGGCGGCACACGGAATATCGGCGGCAACACCCACTACCATATCGAATTGGAACAGGAACTCGCCGACCTGCACGGCAAGGGCAGCGCGTTGCTGTTCACCTCGGGCTATGTGTCGAACGACGCGACCTTGTCGACCTTGGCGAAGGTTTTGCCGGGCTGCATTATCTATTCCGACGAACTCAATCACGCATCGATGATTGCCGGTATCCGCAATGCAGGATGCGAAAAGCGCGTGTGGCGCCATAATGATCTGGCTCATCTTGAAGAGCTGTTGGCCGCCGACGATCCCGAAGCGCCGAAACTGATCGCTTTTGAAAGCGTCTATTCGATGGATGGCGACGTTGCCCCTATCGAAGCCATCTGCGATTTGGCCGACAAGTATAACGCCCTCACCTATTGTGACGAAGTCCATGCCGTTGGCATGTATGGCGCACGCGGCGGCGGCATTACCGAGCGCGACGGGGTAGCGGACCGCGTTACCATCATCGAAGGCACATTGGGCAAGGCCTTTGGCGTGATGGGTGGTTATATCGCCGCCGACCAGAAAATCGTCGATGTCATCCGCAGCTACGCACCAGGCTTCATCTTCACCACGTCGCTTTCACCTGTTTTGGTTGCTGGTGTATTAGCGGCCGTAAAACATCTGAAAGCGTCCAGCGAAGAGCGTGATGCCCAGCAAGCAAATGCGGCCATGCTGAAAACTCTATTTGCCGATGCAGGCCTTCCGGTGATGATGAGCAACACGCACATCGTCCCGTTGATGGTCGGTGACCCGGTCAAGGCAAAGAAAATCAGCGACACCTTGCTGGCGGAATATGGCGTCTATGTTCAGCCGATCAATTACCCGACGGTGCCGCGCGGTACCGAGCGTCTGCGTTTTACACCGGGTCCACAGCATGATGAAACCATGATGCGCGAGTTGACCGATGCCTTGGTGGAAATCTGGGAACGCTTTGAATTGCGTATCGCGCAGGCGGCCTAGCCGATCATCTGAATAAAGGTTTCGCGATCCACATTCCCGCCGGACAGTGTCACGGCGGTGACGGGCTTTAGCGATACCTTTCCAGCCAAAACAGCAGCCAACGCAACGGCACCCCCGGGTTCGACCACAAGGTGCAGTTTTTCAAATGCCAGACGCATGGCGGCCGCGACCTCTTGTGTGGAAACCGACACACCCTTCGAAACCCGGCGCTGAAGGACTTCAAAGTTGATCGGATATGTCTGCGGCGTTTGCAGTGCGTCGCATTGCGTTGGATAGGTCAGGTCCTCGACGGGTAGTATCTTGCCGGCTTCCAAGGAACGGATGATATCATCCCAACCTTCCGGCTCTACAATTACCATCTCCGTATCGGGGCACGCCAAGGAAAGCCCGGCGGCAAGACCGCCGCCACCGCAGCAGGCAACAATCTGGTCAGGACCATCTAGGCCTATGGCACGCAATTGGGCGGCGATTTCCAATCCTGCGCTGCCCTGCCCTTCGATAACCCACGGATCGCCAAAGGCATGCACCAATGTCCCACCATTGCGGTCGATTAGTTCGGAGGCAACGGCGTCGCGGGACTCGGTTGCGCGGTCATAAAGCACGACCGATGCGCCTAATGCGCGCGTGGCGGCCAATTTCATCTTAGGAGCGTTGGACGGCATGACAATGGTCGCCGCGACACCCAAGCGCTTTGCAGCCCAGGCCAAACCTTGCGCATGGTTTCCACTGGAAACGCCGACCACGCCTTTGCGACGCTGATCGTCCGTCAAATCCGTCAAACGATGCCATGCACCGCGAATCTTAAAGGCACCGATCGGCTGGAGCATCTCGGCTTTACACCATATCGTTACACCATCGACCTCCAGCGGCAAAAGTGGCGTTTGCGGCAGGATTGCAGCCACTTTATCCATTGCACGCTGGACACCCGCATGGGTTGGCTTGCGATTTGGCGAGAGCAATTCTTGTTCTGTCATAAAAGGCCCCTATATGCGTGCGCTAACGAATCCCTGATAAAAGGAACGGGCGAATGAGCAAGGTGTTGGTAATTGGCGCAGGCGGCGTTGGTTCGGTAGCGGTCCACAAGATGGCAATGAACCCCGAAATTTTCAGCCATATCAGCCTTGCGAGCCGCACCAAATCGAAGTGCGATGCAATTGCGGATTCGGTAAAGACCCGCACCGGTGTTGTCATCGATACCTATGGATTGGATGCGGATGACATCGCGGCAACCACCGCGCTGCTGAACAATATCAAGCCTGCCTTGGTAGTGAACCTCGCCCTGCCGTATCAGGATCTCAACATCATGGAGGCCTGCCTTGCGGCTGGTGTGCATTATATGGACACCGCCAATTACGAACCTTTGGATGTCGCCAAGTTCGAATATCATTGGCAATGGGCCTATCAGGACCGCTTCAAAGACGCAGGCCTGACCGCGCTGCTCGGGTCCGGTTTCGACCCTGGGGTGACCAGCGTGTTCACCACCTATCTGAAAAAGCATCATTTCGACCGGATCGACACGCTCGACATTTTGGATTGCAATGGCGGTGATCACGGCCAGGCCTTTGCCACCAATTTCAATCCGGAAATCAACATCCGCGAAGTAACGGCGGTTGCGCGGCACTGGGAAAATGGTGAGTGGGTCGAAACCCCGCCCATGGCCGTAAAGCAGAGCTTTGATTTCGAGGCGGTCGGCCCCAAAAACATGTACCTCATGTATCATGAGGAAATCGAAAGCCTCAAAACCCATTTGCCCGAAATCAAGCGCATCCGGTTCTGGATGACCTTCGGCGATGCTTACATCACACATCTCAATGTGCTTCAGGCCGTGGGTATGACGCGGATTGACCCCGTGATGTATGAAGGCAAGGAAATCATTCCGTTGCAGTTTTTGAAGGCAGTTTTGCCTGAGCCTGCCAGCCTTGGTCCAACGACCAAAGGCAAGACCAATATCGGTTGCATTGCGACCGGCCTTGGCAAGGATGGCCAGGAAAAGACGCTCTACATCTACAATATCTGCGACCATGAAGACGCCTATGCCGAGACCGGCAACCAGGCCGTCAGCTATACGACAGGCGTCCCCGCCATGATTGGCGCAGCGATGCTGGTGACTGGTAAATGGTCAGGCGCGGGTGTCTGGAACATGGAACAGTTCGATCCCGATCCCTTCATGGACATGCTGAACGCTCATGGCTTGCCTTGGCAGGTGAAGGAACTCGACGGACCTTTGCAGTTCTAATGGAGACCAAAGCGGGCGATCCCGGTGCTTTTGCGCATTTCGACCTACATCGGGTGCCATCGCCCGCCTTTGTCGTGGACGAAATGGCGATCCGGCGGAATCTTGCTATTCTGGCCGATGTGAAGGCGCGATCGGGAGCCAAGATTTTGGCTGCCATGAAGGCGTTCTCCATGTGGGAACTCGCCCCGGTGATCGCCGAATATCTCGACGGTGTCTGTACGAGCGGCCTATGGGAAGCGCGTTTGGCGAGTGAGAAATATCGCGGCGAAATTGCGACCTATTGCGCGGGCTATAAAGAAGCCGACATGGCGGAGATTGTCGACATCTCGGACCATGTGATCTTCAACAGTCCGAACCAGCACCGCCGCTTTGCCTCTTTCCTGAACGACAGCACCGATGTCGGTTTGCGAATCAACCCCGAACATGCCGAGGGCGAGGTCGCCAAATATGACCCTTGCTCTCCTGGCTCACGCCTCGGTTTTCCTGTCAGTCAGTTGAACGCGGAACATCTCCAAGGCGTGTCCGGCCTGCATTTTCACACGCTGTGCGAACAGGATTTTACTCCACTCAAACGGACATGGGATGCCCTGAAGCCGAAGATCGCGCCCTATTTCAGCCAGATCAAATGGCTTAATTTCGGCGGCGGCCACCACATCACCCGTGCGGATTATCAGCGCGAGGAATTGATCACTTTCCTACAATCGGTTCGGGCCGAAACCGGCCTCGACATTTATTTGGAGCCTGGTGAAGCAATTGCCCTAGATGCAGGGATATTGGTCGGCGAACTGCTCGACGTGTTTGAAAATGGTATAGGCGTCGGGATTACGGACATCAGCGCCACATGCCACATGCCCGATGTCATCGAAGCGCCCTATCGCCCGGCGATGCTTGGCGAACGGGATGACGGCCCTGCGATCCGCCTTGGCGGCCCGTCCTGTTTGGCAGGCGATATCATCGGCGATTACCGTCTGCCCGTATCTGCTGAACCCGGAGCACGGTTCGCCTTCCTTGATCAGGCGCATTATTCCATGGTGAAGACAAACACCTTCAATGGCGTACCTTTGCCCTCCATCTGGCTCTGGAACAGCGCGACAGACGAGCTGAAATGCGTCAAGCAATTCGATTGGACCGAGTTCCGGGACCGGCTCAGCTAAAAAACTACACGAATCGCTTTACAACCCCCCCTGTTTTTCATAATGCGCTCATCCGCTGCCCCAGGGGGACTTCCAATAACCGCAAGGCAGCCTTGTTGTTTCCGTTTATTTTTTGGGGGTCCCTTGAGTTGTACGAGAACACTGACGCACTTGCTGTAGTCCGCGCGCTTCGCCCGGACGAACCAATCACGCTCCTTCGCCCGCACGCTGCAACGCGCGCTGCCCGTTTCTTCGTTGAGAAGTTTCAGGGGAAGTCGCTCTATGCGGTAAAGGCCAATCCCTCACCTGCGCTCCTTGAGTTGCTGTGGAATGCCGGCATCACCCATTTTGATGTCGCATCGCTGGGCGAAGTCCGCTTGGTGAACAAATTCCTGCCCGACGCTAAACTCTGCTTCATGCATCCCGTGAAGTCGGAGCGTGCCATTGCGCAGGCGTACCACAACCATGGCGTGCGGACATTCAGCCTCGACAGCCATGACGAGCTCGAAAAGATCGTTCGGGCCACCAATGGCGCAACAGACCTGGAATTGTGCGTTCGTATCCGCGTTTCGTCCGAACATGCCAAGCTGAGTCTTGCTTCCAAATTTGGCGCTGATCCGTCGGAAGTCGCTGACCTGCTTGTCGCAACCCGTCAGGTTGCGGATGCGCTCGGCATTTGCTTCCACGTTGGTAGCCAAGCCATGACCCCCGCGGCTTTTTCCGAGGCGATGGAGCACGTGCGCGCGGCAATTGTGCAGGCATCCGTAACGGTCGATATCGTCGACGTAGGGGGCGGGTTCCCCTCCGTGTATCCGGGCATGGAGCCTCCCCCGCTCGAATCCTATTTTGACGTCATCCACGACGCATTCGAAGATCTTCCCATCAGCTATTCGGCTGAATTATGGTGTGAACCGGGTCGGGCTTTGTGCGCTGAATATGCTTCACTGTTGGTGCGCGTGGAAAAGCGTCGCGGAAGTGAGCTTTACATCAATGACGGTGCATATGGCTCGCTGTTTGACGCCGCCCATGTTGGCTGGCGCTTCCCTGTCCAATTGCAGCGTTCGGATACCTCGATCGGTACGCAGATGGCAGAGTTCAGCTTCTATGGCCCCACATGCGACGACATGGACCATATGGCAGGACCTTTCGTCCTCCCTGATGACATTCAGGCGGGCGACTATATCGAAGTCGGCATGCTGGGTGCTTATGGTTGTGCCATGCGTACAGAATTCAACGGCTTTGGAGAAACCGAAACCGTGGTGGTAGAAGATGAGCCTATGGCAACTCTTTATTCCAGGTCGGCTGCCAATGATGTCGGCCTTACAAACCGCCAAGCTCGGGCCTCCAAAAAATAGGTTGCAATTGACAATTGAATGGCTGTGACGCACCCTCCTCAATGTTCGTAATTGAGGAGGGAAATCTATGGACATGTCAATATTAACACCGGCTGCGGTGTTGGTTCTATGGTCGTTGATCATGTTGTTCTGGCTGGCCTATGCGCGATTCAGCGCGGCCGCAAAGCTCGGCAATTCAGAGCCTGTGGCACCAGGGCTCCGCGGTCAGGATATTGACCCCAAGCTTCCCCCGTCGGCCGCATGGAAGTCGCATAACTATGCACATTTGATGGAACAGCCGACAATATTCTATCCGACTGTTTTCATCCTGTTTTTGACGGGCACTGCCACGCCGGTCACCGTCATCATGGCATGGGCTTATGTGATCTTACGCATCATCCATTCCGTCTATCAATCGACGGTAAACAAGGTGATGGTCCGTTTTGCGATCTTTTTAGCATCAACATTGTGCCTGCTGTTTCTGGCGGTGCACGCTGTACTCGCAACCATTTAGGGGGGGGAAACAATGACAAGTGCAATTTTAGAACCAGTGGTCGCGCTGGCCGTATGGACAATGATTGTCTGGATATGGATGTACGCAACGCGAATCCCTGCCATGAACCGCGCAGGTATCGACGGCGTGAACATGGTCGGGTCTACAGGTGGCGGCCTTCGAAGCGATTTGACCGCAAAGGGCGAGGTCAAGGCATCTTGGGTGGCCGATAACTACAACCATCTTCATGAGGCTCCCACAGTCTTTTACGCGATATCTATTGTCCTTGCGTTCATAGGACAGGGTGACGGCCTGAACGCAACCATCGCCTGGGCTTATGTCGGCTTACGCGTTGCGCACAGCTTGGTGCAGATATTGGTCAACCGCGTTGTCGTGCGGTTCCTGCTATTTGTGTTGTCTACTTTGGCGCTGATGATGCTGGTGACACATGCCGCGATGGCAGTCTTGCTGCATTAAGTCAGGCTGACCGGCTGAAATGGCCAACAAGCTCGATATGGGTTGACCAGCGGAATTGTCCCACGGGCCAAATCCGCTGCAATCCATATCCGGCAGACACCAAGGTTTTGGCGTCGCGTGCAAAGCTCGCAGGATTGCAGCTTACATAAGCTATGTCGGGAACCTTTGAGGCCGCTAATTGGGCAACCTGCTCTTTGGCACCCGCACGCGGAGGATCGAGGATTACAGCCTCGAATTTGTTCAACTCCTCATTGCTCAACGGTCTCCGGAACAGATCGCGGTGTTCGGCAAACACCGATCTACCCGCCCGACCCGCAGCTGCTTTCAAGCCCGCAATTGCTTCACGATCAGCTTCGCCCGCATATATTTTTCGGCGGGCATCGAATGAAAGCGCAAATGTCCCCAAGCCGGCAAACAGATCCGCGATGATGTTCTTTGCGCCGACAACGTGATGGACGGCCGCAATCAGTGTCGTTTCTCCATCCGGCGTCGCTTGCAGAAACCCATAAGGTGGATAGGCGACAGCGACGCCGCCTAAAGTAACGGTAACGGGCTCAGGTTCCCAGAAAGGCACCGGGCCATAACCTTCATCGAGCGACACACGGGCGAGACCGTTTGCCTTAGCAAATTCTGAAAGCGCCTCATGTGTATCAAGGTCATTTGCGATCCAGTTTTCGATGAGCACATCGATACCCTGGTCAACAATGGCCAACTTGATCTGGACTTGCCGCGCACGGTTCAGCCGGGGGGCAAGCAATTCCCGCAGTGGCTTGAGCAGCGCAAACAACTGCGGCGCCATGACGTCACACTGGCGCAGGTCAATGATACGATGGCTTTTTTCCGTACTGAATCCGAGCTGCAGTTGTTTTCCGGCCCATGCCGATCGCACAGCAACGCGACGCCGCGTCGAGGGCGGTGACAGATGAACCGGCATTATTTCGCCGATATCGACTTGCTGCGTGGCAAGGGCATGCGACACCCTATCCGCAATAAATGTCCGGAGACTTTCTTCGTCGAGATGCTGCAACTGGCATCCGCCGCATAACGGAAAATGCTGGCACGGCGGCGTGGCATGATGTGGTCCATGGATCAATCCACCCATGGGATCAAGTATATCGCCCGGTGCGGCATGCGCGACATAACGGCCATCGGCGGTCACGCCATCGCCACGTGCAGCTACTCTGATAATTTCTTCGCTAACGGTCATAGCGCCCCATGCCCGTGAAGGCGTCGGCAATCAACCTGCGTCTTTATCCTGACTGGCTTCAGTTCCCTTTATCAGTGCAGGAAGCCGGTATTTGTCGTCGCCAGAGCGCACCTCGATCATCCCGCTATCCAGCAGCGTAATACGTGTCTCATCAAACCCGTCCGCAGGGGCAAGCCCCCGGCCATCGGTCAAAATATCAAAACGGCGGAAGCCACCGTCCGGATGACGGATAACGAGTATCTTACCTTCATCGCTCACGATCTGCTCGGTCGTGCAAACACGCTCGAAAGAATCGGAACCTGCAAGGGCGCATTCGACTTTGCCGGCTTGGGCGGCCTGCTCGGCGGCCTCGCGTTCAGCCTGACTAAGGTCATCGCCGCCGTTACAGGCGGCGAGTGTAAGGGCCACGGCCAGGAATAGTGCCGACTTAAATGTCTGCATAAACATGGGTCTCTGCGCTGCCGCCCGGATGTGTCACGGCACCCTGATATGCAGGGCCAACATTCTGGGCATAGCGCCACAAAGCGCCGGATGCGTAGTCTGTTGACCGTGGCTTCCAGTTTTTGCGGCGCTCTTCGAGGATTTCTGGCGCTACGTTCAGATCAATGACACCCAAATCTGCGTCGATCACGATTTCATCGCCATCTTCAATAAGGGCAATGGGACCACAGTCGGCAGCTTCAGGCCCAACATGGCCGATGCAGAAACCACGGGTAGCCCCTGAGAAACGTCCATCTGTAATCAGGGCAACTTTTTCACCCATGCCCTGCCCGTAGAGCGCAGCCGTCGTCGACAGCATCTCGCGCATGCCGGGACCGCCCTTTGGTCCTTCGTAGCGGATCACGATGACGGAGCCTTCACGTATCTGGCGCGCTTCCACGGCTGCGAAGCAATCTTCCTCGCAATCGAAAACCTGCGCAGGCCCGGTGAATTTAAGGCGCTCCATCCCTGCGACCTTCACAATCGCACCTTCAGGTGCCAGCGATCCACGCAGACCTACAACCCCGCCGGTTGGCGTGATAGGAGCATTGGCGGGGTAGATCACCTTCTGGCTCGGGTTCCATGTAATCTCGGCGATATTTTCGCCAAGCGTCTTGCCGGTCACCGTCATGCATTCGCCGTGCAGCAACCCTTCATCGAGCAGCGATTTCATCAGCATATACACGCCGCCTGCATCATACATATCACGCGCTACAAACTGGCCGCCCGGTTGCAGGTCGGCCATATAAGGTGTGGTCTTGAAAATCTCGGCGACGTCAAACAGGTCAAACGAAATACCAGCCTCATGCGCCATAGCGGGCAGATGAAGAGCACCATTTGTCGAACCGCCCGTCGCCGCAACAATGCGCGCCGCGTTTACGAACGCTTCACGTGTGCAGATATCGCGCGGCCGGATATTTTTGGCGAGCAAGTCCATAACCTGCACGCCAGCGGCATGGGCAATTTGGTCGCGGGTTGAGTAAGGTGCGGGGGCCATGTTGCTATTGGGCAAAGAAAGGCCAATCGCCTCCCCTACGCATGCCATTGTGTTGGCCGTATACTGCCCTCCACATGCGCCATGCCCTGGGCAAGCAACACGCTCCAGTTCCTCGACCTCGGATAAGGGACAAGCACCGGCTGCATATTTTCCGACGACCTCAAAAACGTCTTTTACTGTGACGTCCTTGTCCCGGTAGCGCCCGGGAAGGATGGAGCCGCCATAGACAAAGATGGATGGCACATTCAGCCGCAACATGGCCATCATCATGCCGGGAAGCGATTTGTCGCAGCCTGCAAAACCCACCAGCGCGTCGTAGCAATGACCGCGAACGGAAAGCTCGACCGAATCCGCGATGACTTCGCGGCTGATCAAGGACGACTTCATACCCTGATGGCCCATCGCAATGCCGTCGGTGACGGTGATCGTGTTAAACCGGCGGGGCATACCCCCGCCCTGCTCGACACCCTTGCGGGCGATATCCGCCTGCGCATCAAGTGTTGTGTTGCATGGCGCACTATCATTGCCTGCAGAAACGACGCCAACGAACGGACGCGCGATTTCCTCCGCGGTCAGACCCATGGCATAATAATAGCTGCGGTGCGGCGCGCGCTCGGGCCCTACCGAGACATGACGGCTGGGCAATTTCGATTTGTCAAATTGATGCGGCATTTTGAACTCCTGATACAGGCGCGCCTCTATGGCTTTTGCAGCCCCAAGCCAAGCTTTTCTGAAACATAATGGCACATTTCGATCAGAACGCGTGCGAATCTTTCCTGCCCTGATGGATGGTTCACCTCGTTCTGGCGTAGTTCGATACCGATATAGGGTATGCCATTGGCTTCCGCATGCCGGTTCATCGTCGCATTCAAAACCTTGCCAGAATAGGGCAATTGATCACCGACGCAGATGCCGGCCGCTTCCAGAAATGCGATCGCATGTTTGGAGGGTAGTTCAGTTTCATTATACAATACCCCGACCTCCCACGGACGGAGTTCCTCAGGACGACTAGCCAACGACGGCGTAAAGCTGTGTAGCGACAATATCAGCGCCGGACGCTGTTCCTGTAAAATTGATGATAGTCGGTCATGATAAGGCGTAAAATGCCGCCAAATCCGCTCGTCTCTCTTCTCGGGCGACAAATCATTTCCTGGAATGACAAGGCCATCGCTTTGCGCAGGTACAACATCGGTATCAGTGGGATACCGGTTAAGGTCCGTGACCAAGCGCGATACATTCCCCAGAAATGCGGCGCACGGGTAATGGGAAACGATGAGCTCTGCCACTTCGGCAACGCCGATGTCCCAGGCGATATGTCGTCTTAGCTCCGGCGCCGCGATTCCGAGATCGACGTCGTGCGGAACATGATTGGACGCGTGGTCCCCGATAATTAGAAGACGGTTTCGTTCGGGTTGACCCAATATCCGAAAAGGCAGTTCGCTCATCGCAAACGTCCTGTCATTGTCCACCAGTCGGGATGCCGACTAGCAACTTCAGCAGCGGAACGCTGAAGGGTTTCGGCATCATCAAATAGCCCGAAGCAGGTCGCGCCCGATCCGGACATACGCGCGACAAGCGGCTTAGCTTCTCTAAGTTCCTGCAAGATAATTCCGATTTGCGGACAGATTTTCAGCGCCATCGGCTCAAGATCGTTTCGTCCATCCTGCAATATGGATCGCGCTGAACCCTCCGGCATCGGTCCGCGGTCGACACCATCCCAGGCCTTGAATACTGGTCCGGTAGCCACGGAGATATTGGGATTTACGAGCAGACAGTGCAATCCGCTGACATCATTCTCGATTGGTTCAAGCAACGTGCCTGTTCCGCGGCCAACGACGGGCAGACTGTCGATACAGGCCGGCACATCTGCCCCCAATTGGGCAGCGATCGCATGCAGCTCATCTGTACTTAGCGGTACTTCACACTTGTCGTTCAAAAGCCGAAGTGCCGCGGCGGCATCTGCTGACCCTCCGCCCAATCCGGCAGCAATGGGTAGCCTTTTGTTCAACCGGAAGGCCACAGGCGGCACTACTCCATTGCGATGCAGTTTCGCTGCACGATAGATCAGATTAGTCTCATAATCTTCGTCGGCCAGATTGCGTCCAAATGGCCCTTCAAGATCGAGTGAGAACTGCTCTGACGGCTCCATCCAAAGGGAGTCGCCCTGATCCAGAAACGCAAAAACCGTTTCCAGTTCATGATAGCCATCCGCACGCCGTTTACGGACATGCAGCGCCAAATTTATCTTGGCAAATGCCGTCGCATGGGAAGTCCCCATTATGGCTTGCGCCCATTCAATCCAATGTCAATTTTGCGCGACAGCCGTTCCGCGGTTTCACCTTCCGTGCCGTAGCTTGCAATCCGCCACGCATAGCGGGCGTCGCGGCGACGGCCGACCGCCCAATATACATCCCCGAGATGTTCATTGATCGCAATGTCCGGTCCTGCCGCTTTTGCCGCCTTTTCGAGCAACGGAAGTGCCAGTGCCGTATTTCCCTGAAGATAATAGGCCCAACCAAGCGAATCGATAATCGCGCTCGAATCCGGATTGATTTCATAGGCGCGCTTCACCAGCGTAAAGGCCTTTGCCTTGTCTCCGCCCCGTTCCAGCAAGGCATACCCCAGATAATTCAATCCTTGCGCATTATTGGGGTCGGCAATCAGAAGCTTTTCCAGTTCAACTTTCGCTGCAGGCCAATCATTTGCCTGATCCAGCGCAGAGGCGAGCAGCAGCCGGTAACTGGCTTGTTGGCGCGGTGGTAACGCGGCAAAATCATCGGACTGCGTCATCGACCTATAAATCGAAACGACCTCCGCCGTGCTTCCTTGTGCCTGCAACGCGCGCGCGCGCAGCAATTGTGTGGCAACCGATTTCGGGTTCCGATCCATTTCCGATTTGGTCAGGCTGAGAGCATTTTCGACCTGGCCCGCACCGATCAAGTAATCGACGCGCTTTTCAAACGCTGAAAAATATAGAGGCGATTCGACCGGAACGGTTGCGAGCAACTGCAATGCCTCAGACAACAATCCATTGGCATGTAAAGCATGCGTAAGCGCCAATTTCATTTCCGCACGATCCGGGGCCAGCCATGTCGCGATGCGCGCCAACACAAGCCCTTCTTCTGGCTGGTTCTGTTCGGCCAGAGCTGCGGATATGCGGGCATAGAAAGCAGCAAGACCGATGTCTGGCGACAGCGCCGTCCCTGTTTTGGGCGCTGATGGCGTCATGGCAGAAGAGCCAGCGGCTGCGCGCATGAGGGCTTGCGCGAAGACCGGATCACCCTTGGGTCCCGACAAGGTTTCCGCACCTGCCAACAGGACGTTGCGGACATAATCGCCGGACTGAGATGCGATTGACCGCAATCCCAGCTTTGCTTTCGCCAATCGACCTGTTGCCAGATCAAAATAGATACGCTGATCGGTTGAATAATAGGCAAGCACGCCATTTACCGCAGGGTCGACTTCGGCAAATTCCGGCGCATCACCCCGCCGGATCAATACCCACTGCTTCAATACAGGCGACATGAACGCCAGACTTCCGCGCGAAGCCAACTCGTCGGCTGCCAAATCCGCCATATCATGATTACGTTGCCGCCACGCATCGGCAAATAACAAGAGCGCGGTTTCTGCAGTCCCTTGTTTGGCCAGCGACCGCGCTCGCGCCGCCCGGACGGCCGCCGGCATATCACCTGCACGAATAGAGGCGTCAAACAGACGGTCTGCGAGAATATCGCTTTCGGGAATTCGCGCCTGAAGCTTAAGATAGCCTTGCACCGCAAGGCGATCCTGCTCCCCGATTTCGGCAACACGCGCCGCGACATATTGGTCGGCGAAACTTTCGGTTTTCGCCTGGGCGACGATTGGCAAAGCCAATAATGCGACGCCCAGCGAAGTTTTACATATTTGGATAATTTGGCCCACCGCCACCCTCCGGAGATACCCAATTGATATTCTGGTTCGGGTCTTTGATGTCGCAGGTTTTGCAATGGACGCAATTTTGTGAATTGATCTGGTAGCGCGGTTCTTTTCCGGCTTCTTCGATCCACTCATAAACGCCCGCGGGGCAATAACGTGTTGAAGGTCCTGCAAATTCGTCAAATTCGCTGCTCTTTTGCAGTTCAAGGTTCTTGACCTGCAAGTGCACCGGCTGATCTTCTGCATGGTTAGTGTTTGACAAAAATACGGATGACAGCCGGTCAAAACTGAACACACCATCGGGCTTGGGATATTCAATAGGTGTAGCCGCAGCCTTCTTTTTCAACGCTTTGTGATCGGGATGATGCTTCATCGTAAACGGCATTTTGATCCCGAAATTCTCGAGCCACATATTCATGCCCGACAACATCGTTCCCCAGAAATTGCCATATTTTTCTACCAGCGGGAGAACGTTACGCACAATGCTCAATTCCTTGTAGATCCAGCTATTTTCATAACCGCTCTGATAGGCAACAAGTTCGTCATGCTCCCGTCCTGCCGATAACGCCTCAATCGCAGCATCGGCCGCCAGCATGCCGGATTTCATCGAGGTATGCGTACCCTTGATGCGGGGCACGTTCAGGAAACCCGCGGTGCATCCGATCAATGCGCCGCCCGGGAATGTCAGCTTTGGTACTGACTGGAAGCCGCCGTCGCTGATCGCGCGTGCGCCATAGGAAACACGCTTTCCACCTGTCAGGATCTTCTTAATCTCCGGGTGGGTTTTCCAGCGCTGTAGTTCTTCAAATGGCGACAGATAGGGATTGGAATAATTCAGCCAGACAACAAAGCCCAATGCGACCTGATTATTCGCCTGATGATATAGAAACGCTCCGCCATTGGCGTCGCTCAGGGGCCAGCCCTGACTGTGGATGACACGGCCCGCATGATGCTGCTCAGGCGGGATGTCCCACAGTTCCTTGATCCCGATGCCGTAAACCTGCGGGTCCGAATTGGCATCAAGCGCAAATTTCGGCTTTAGTTGCTTCGTTAGATGCCCCCGCACACCTTCAGCAAAAAACGTATATTTCGCATGCAATTCCATGCCCGGCATATAATCGGCCTTGTGGCTACCATCACGGGCGATGCCCATGTCACCGGTGGCCACGCCCTTAACCGATCCATCATCATTGTAGAGGATTTCGGCGGCCGAAAATCCCGGGAAGATTTCCACGCCCATATTTTCGGCTTGCCCTGCCAGCCAACGGCAAAGATTGCCGAGCGAACCGGTATAGGTCCCCTTGTTATGCATGAACCCCGGAGTCAGGAAGTGCGGCACATTGAACTTGCCCGTTTTGGTCATCACCCAATGCTGGTTATCGTTAACCGGCACTTCGGCAAGAGGGCAGCCTTGATCGCGCCAATCCGGAATTAGTTCGTCCAAAGCCTTGGGGTCAATGACGGCACCAGACAGGATATGAGCGCCGACTTCGGAACCTTTTTCCAGGATGCAAACGCTGGTATCGGGGGATTTCTGCTTTATCCTGATCGCTGCGGAAAGACCCGCTGGCCCTGCCCCGACTATGACCACGTCATAAGGCATCGATTCCCGTTCACTCATCGCCTTTTTCCTTTACCCCATCATCTATTCAGGCCATCCTGATTACCGAACAGCTTGTGGAATATTGCCATGCCAAGCAATTGACCCCGCCGTCAACCGGTGACTGAAGGGAAATATGGAGCAACAGGGGCAATTTAACGCATCCCGCATGTTTGAATCGCTTAATGGGTGGTGGAAACTAGCGGGTGTAGACAGTGCGGTAGACGAATTGCCGGTTAACTGGCTGGAGGTCGGGGCACGCAACGAATCTGTTGGGAACCAGCAGCCCCCGACGCAGGCCACTCAAGTCGTCGCTAAAGCTGCGCCAAGCGAACCAGCTATTGAATGGCCGAATGATATCGAAGGCGTGCGACAGAAGGTTGTCTCCGGCGCTCCATTGCCGGGCAACAGTTTTGGCTCCAGATATATGCCTTCCGTTGGTCCTTCCCACCCGGATGTGATGATTGTGTCCGATGTACCGGATCCGGATGATTTGGATCTAGGCTCGCTGCTGAACGGCGCCAACGGGCAATTACTGAGGCGTATGATGCATGCCATCGGCGTAGATATTGATAAATGCCATTGGGCCATTCTCGCGACGACGCGACCATCAACCGGTGAAATTCCGGAAACCGAATTTGCGGGCCTGGCCAAGTTCATGCTGCATCAGCTTCAGCTTGTGAGACCGAAGTCGGTCATCCTGCTCGGTTCAACGGCAAGTTATGCTCTGCTCGGCGAAGAACTGATGAAAGCCCGGCAAAATTTAGGAAATATTAACCATGGCGGCATCACCTTGCCGGTACTGACGACATTTCATCCGCGGACCCTTATCGCAAGACCTGCCTTGAAAGCGCAGGCGTGGCGGGATTTGCAGATGTTCGCAAAAAGGTCCCAAGTGTGAAAAAAATCCGACTGGCAATTTTTGCAACGACGCTAATTCCTTTATCCGCTGCTCACGCGAATACGAGTGAAGGCTTTCGTGCGATCGTTTCCGCTCAGCCAGCCCCGACCGTTTTAAACAGCAGTGAGAGACAAGCCTTCACTGCTATTTATCAAGCTATCAAAGCCCAGAAATGGGACGAAGCCGAAAAGCTGATCGATAAAGCGCCGCAAGGTCCGATGGCCGCAATGGCACGGGCTGAATATTATCTGGCTCCCAACAGTCCGAAGGTCGACGCCGAACGCTTACAAGCACTATTGCAAAGCGCACCGTATTTGCCGCAGGCTGAACAACTGGCTGCGATGGCGAAAAAGCGGGGAGCGGACGCCTTGCCGGATCGCCCCGGGATTCGCCGTTTCTCTTGGCTCGGTGGAGCACCCAAGAGGGACCTTCCCGCGAATGCAGCCAGCGATTCCTTGCGCAGCGAACTGCAGGTTTTTATCAAGAATGATGATCCTGCGTCCGCCGAACGGATATTGGAAAGCAAGGCAAACGATCTCACAACCGATGCGCTGACAGAATTGCGCTACCGCGTGGCGTGGTCCTACTATATCGAAAATGATGACCAGTCGGCCAAACGCCTTGCTGGTGTCGCACGCGCTGCCGGAGGTGAGTGGGCGACACAAGCGTCATGGGCTTATGGCTTGGCATCCTGGAGGCTCAAAGATTATGCCGCGGCCTTTGAAGCTTTTGACAGCGTCGCACGGCTAGCCTCGAACGATGATCTGAAAGCCGCTGGACTTTTTTGGAGTGCGCGGGCGGCCATGGCGGCAAAACAGCCACAACAGGTTCAGCCGCGCATGCAATATGCCGCTAAATTGCCAGAAACTTTTTACGGCCTGTTGGCGAGCGAATCCCTCGGGATGGAGCCCATCGCCAGGAAAGCAGCTAAGATTTCCAAACTCGACTGGAATGCCCTCAAAGACCAGCAAAATGCCCTCCTTGCCGTGGCACTTACCGAAGTCGGCCAAACCAAGCTGGCGGATGAAGCCCTTCGGCATCAGGCGAAAATCGGCGATGCTCGCCAACATGCCAATCTTGCGCAACTCGCCGGTTCGCTCAATCTGGCATCAACCCAATATTGGATGGGACATTACGGCCCGTCACGCGACCAAAGCAATGCGATGGCCCGCTATCCTATGCCCAATTGGGAGCCAACAGGTGGCTGGCGCGTGACGCCTTCACTCGTCTATGCCCATGCTCTTCAGGAATCCACGTTCCGAACCGATGTCGTAAGCCCGGCAGGTGCACGGGGATTGATGCAAGTTCGTCTCGGAACTGCGCAAGACATCGCGCGCGCACGCGGCAATAGCTTTGTTGCTTCGGAACTCGACCGTCCTTCGGTCAATCTGGAATATGGGCAATCTTATCTCGAAAAACTGCGCGACATGCCCTCGACAGGCGGCTTACTGCCCAAGGTAATCGCAGCCTATAATGCCGGGCCAACGCCGCTCGCCCGTTGGAATATGGAGATACGTGACAATGGCGATCCGCTGCTTTTCGTTGAATCCATCCCCTATTGGGAGACGCGCGGTTATGTTGCGATTATTTTGCGCAACTACTGGATTTACGAAATGCGCGAAAACAAGGCATCCGGAAGCCTCAAAGGTCTAGCCCAATATCTCTGGCCGAATTTTCCGGATGGTAATGGCAATGTTCTGGCCCGGCGTATGACGGGAGGCTCCATTGCCTCTCGATGAAAGCCGGCTTTTCAAACCAGTCAACATTGCGTTGTTGACGGTATCGGACACCCGCACAACAGAAGACGATACAAGCGGAAACATTTTGGCCGAGCGCATCACAGCCGCTGGACACAAAATTGTTGAACGCGCGATCCTGCGCGATGATGTCGCACTATTGACCGCTCGTTTGCACAACTGGATCGATGATGACCGCATCGATGTTGTCATCTCGACCGGGGGAACCGGGCTTACAGGGCGCGACGTTACGCCTGAGGCGCTGGATCGCGTAAAGTCGAAAGATATACCGGGCTTTGGCGAACTATTTCGCTGGCTCAGTTTCGCCTCGATCGGAACGTCTACAGTTCAATCGCGGGCCTGTGCGGTCTTGGCACGAGGCACCTACATCTTCGCGCTGCCTGGTTCCAATGGCGCGGTTAAAGATGGCTGGGACCAGATTTTGGTCCATCAACTCGACAGCCGCCACCGGCCATGCAATTTTGTGGAACTAATGCCGAGGTTGCGCGAAATTTAAAAATTCGCGCTATTTGTTCTTTATTTGTTCTATGCATTCTGCCATGACAGCGGAGTGTCAAAGCCCATATCTTCTAGTCCTGTCTCCGGCAGAGGCGCAGGTGAAAACCGGGTTCCCGTCAGGTTCAACTTACCGGACCGACAACCGGATGGCGATTGGCTCGACGAACGGGAGTGGCAGGACGGTGGCGTTCCACGCTTGCGCACTACCGTTACCGAAGAACATCCCAAATCCATCCTCAGTTTCAACGCATCGCCGGATATACCCTTTGATCGTTCGGTGAACGCCTATCGTGGCTGCGAACATGGATGCATCTACTGTTATGCTAGGCCAAGCCATGCGTTTCACGATCTGTCGCCTGGGTTGGATTTTGAAAGCCGGCTATTTGCAAAGCCACAAGCAGCCTCATTACTGCGCAAGACGCTCGCCAAACAGGGCTATCGCCCTGCCCCAATAGCTATTGGAACAAATACTGATCCGTACCAACCCATCGAGCGGACATACCGGATCACGCGCCAGATATTGGAGGTCATGGTCGAAACACGGCATCCGATTGTGATAACCACAAAATCGGCCAAGGTTGTGGAAGACATTCCGCTACTCGCCGATTTGGCGAAAGACAATCTGACTGGTGTTGCGTTATCGGTGACAACGTTGGACGGGAAACTTGCCCGAATATTGGAGCCCAGGGCATCGACTCCGCAAAAGCGGCTCGAAGCAGTACGGCTTCTCGCAGATGCGGGTATATATGTTCATGTGAACATAGCGCCAATTATTCCAGGGATTACCGACACCGAAATTGAAGCGCTCGTGGCGGCTGCTGCGGAATATGGCGCACAAAGCGTATCCTGGATACCGATCCGGTTACCGCACGAAGTGGCACCCCTGTTCCGCAAGTGGCTCGACACCCATTTCCCGGATCGCGCATCAAAGGTCATGAACATCATCCGTGACTTGCGCGGCGGCAAAGATAATGATCCCGCTTTTTTTAGCCGTATGCGCGGGTCAGGTTCTTGGGCGGAATTGATCCGGGCGCGGATGCGTATCGCCAAAAGCAGACACGGATTGGGTTCGTCTAAATGGTCGGTACGAAGCGACCTGTTTACGCCGCCCAATGTGAGCGGACAACTCAACCTCTTTTAACCGAAGGTCGTGTCGTCGCCTTCAAGTGGCTTAAAACGAATAAGCCGACTGGTCTGCACGGCAGCCTGGCGGTTTATGACGGCTTTGCGATAGTCGGGGTCGGTCACCATTTCCAGAAACGCGGCGCTATTGGGATAGTAAGCAATGAATACGGAGTCCCACTGATTTTCCTGCGGCCCGGTTACCATGACCTCCATTTTGCCACGCCAAATAATCTTTCCGCCTACACGCTGGAAAATAGGACCGCTAGTTTTTCCATATTCTTCATAGGCCCGCGCGCCGCTCCAACCCTGACCTGCATTCGGGTGATCTTCGGGATAGACGGCATTTTCATTAAAGCGCAGTAGATTGAGCATGTTGATGGGTTCATCGCGCGGAAGCTGTTTGAACAGGTCAAATGCTTCGCGTGTCGGATCGATATAGCTGTCGGCCATGCTCAATCCTCCAACACAAAATCTTTGAATTGCTGGCGCAAGGCAACTTTTTGAATTTTGCCTGTTCCTGTGTGCGGCAGTTCATCAACGAACAAAACGCGGTCGGGCATCCACCATTTCACGATCCGTTCGGCGAGATAGGATTTCACTGTCTCCTCATCCACCTCAGCTCCGAGCTTCTTCACGGCGATCAGAACCGGACGCTCGTCCCATTTTGGATGCGGTACGCCAATAGCACCCGCCTCAGCGATACCGGGGCACCCAACGGCAATATTCTCAAGTTCGACCGAGCTGATCCATTCACCGCCCGATTTGATGACATCCTTTACGCGGTCGGTAATTTGCATGGTGCCATCAGGGTGCAGGACTGAAACATCGCCGGTATCGAACCATTGATCCGGATCGACAGCATCATCCTCAGCCTTGAAGTAGCGTTTGATGACCCAAGGACCGCGTATTTGCAGCGCGCCCGAGGTGACGCCATCACGCGGGGCGACGTTGCCGTCCTTGTCGATCACGCGCAATTCTACGCCGAAGGGCACCCTGCCCTGCTTGCACACGACATCAATCTGCTCATCAAGAGTCAACTCATCCCAATTGGGCGTTGGCGAACCCATTGTCCCGATCGGCGACGTTTCGGTCATGCCCCATGCGTGGCTAACGCGCACGCCGGACTTCATCAGGCGTTCGATCATCGCACGCGGTGCGGCAGAGCCACCGATTGTGACCAATCTCAGCTTGCCAAGAGAAGCGGAACGTCCAGCGGCCGCCTCAGCATCCAGATGGCCAAACATGGCCAACCAAACCGTTGGAACGCCCGCGCTGTGTGTGACACCTTCCTCCAACATCAATTTATGGAGGATCGGGGCTTCATTAGTCGTCGAGAACACAAATTTAACGCCCGCGGCTGCGCCGGCAAAGGGTAATCCCCAACTCGCTGCATGGAACATCGGTACAATAGGAAGAAGCGTGGCCTGCGGGCTCAAATCGAAAACCGATGGCGCGATTTCGGCCATCGCATGCAACATCGTCGATCGGTGTTGGTAAAGAACACCCTTCGGGTTACCTGTCGTGCCGCTTGTATAGCACAGCATGCACGGGTCGCGTTCGTCACCGGTGGCCCATCCATAATTGCCATCCTGCGCTGCCAGCAATGCGCCATAGCTCGAAGCATCATCAAAAACGATGTAATGCTCCACTGTTTTCAAGTGCGGCTTCAGCCTGTCGACGATAGGCTGGAACGCAGCGTCGTACATCAGGACTTTGTCTTCGGCATGGTTCATGATGTAGATCAGGTCTTCATCGAACAAGCGGATATTTACAGTATGAATAACGCCGCCAAAACCGATTGCCCCGTACCAGGCCGCCAGATGACGGTGGTGGTTCATGGCAAAAGTCGCGATCCGGTCACCTTTTTGCAGTCCGAAACCGGCAAACGCCTGCGATAGCTTGCGCGCCTCGGTCGCAACACTTGCCCAGTTGGAACGCTCAATGCTCCCGTCGGCCCAGCGTGTCACGATTTCCCGCGTTCCATGCTCCCGCGCTGCATAATCGATCAGGTGCGTTACCCTTAAATCCCAATCCTGCATGGTGCCGCGCATGGCTCTCTCCTCTGATTTTTAAGTTCTTAGTGCACCAATGCCAAAACTGGACCCAAGGGCGCAAGCTCTACATTTGCGATACCGTCGATTGCCTTTAATTTGTCCAGCAATGATGCGTCCAATTGGTAACGTCTGCCCAAGGCTATACGGGTCCAATGCCCATCTGCTGTCCGCGTCTTGATGATCAACTCGCTTTTGCCACCTTGCAGCGGTGTCACAATCTCCGCCAAATGCGCAAATGCCTGTTCGCTGGTAACATCGAGCTGCATTTTCAACCGTGAAACACCCGTCAGACTGCTCAGCGGCTTGGCGCTTTTCACAGTAAAACTGGGGACCTCGTCCCCAGCACGCATATCCATCTCGCAATGTAGCAACAGACATGCTGCTTCCTTTGCCCATTCGGACAACATCAAGCCGACAGCCTCGTCAAAGCAGCGCACCGAAAATTGGCCGCTTTGATCCGAAAAGTCGGCAACCATGAACCGTTTGCCCTTTCGCGACTCCCGCCAACGCACGCCTTCGATCAAAGCTGAAATCGTAGCAGAGCGCCTTACGCCTTCCGGTATTGGCCCGCTTTCGAGCCATGTTACATAGCTTTTGGCACCATGGCTCGCGGCGATCGCATCATATTGCGAACAGGGATGCGCCGAGAAATAGAATCCGAACGCCTCCTTCTCGCGGTTCATCTGTTCACCCAGAGCCCACTCGATATCTTGATCGATGCGTAATTTGGCTATATCGGAACCACCTTCGCCGAATAGCCCGCCCTGACCGCTTTCGCGTGAATCACGGGCCGACTGCGCGGCCGCGAGCAATGTTTCGGCGGCAGCGTGCACGGCGGCACGATTGGGTTCAAGGCTATCAAACGCTCCAGCAGCGGCCAGATTTTCGAGGCTACGCCTGTTTAACTGCGCTGGATCGGCGCGGTTGGCAAAGTCATCGAGACTGGCAAATGGTCCGCTTTTTTCGCGTTCGGCAACGATGCCCTCCATTGCCTTTTCGCCGACATTCTTGATGCCGCCCAATGCATAGCGGACCGCCAGGCCACCTTCATGGTCACTTTCAACTGTATATTCGGCTTCGCTTTGGTTGATGTCTGGCGGCAAGCAACTGACCTCCAGGCGCCGCATATCATCGATGAAGATGCCCAACTTGTCGGTCTGGTGCATATCGAAACACATTGATGCAGCAAAAAACTCCTGCGGATGATGTGTTTTCAGCCACGCGGTCTGGTAGGCGAGCACCGCATAGGCGGCCGCATGGCTCTTGTTGAAGCCGTAGCCCGCAAATTTGTCGATCAAGTCGAACAACTCATTCGCGCGGTTGGGCGGGATGTCATGTGTTGCGCACCCAGTTACGAACCTTTGCCGCTGCGCATCCATCTCTGCCTGGATTTTCTTACCCATTGCGCGGCGGAGCAAATCTGCTTCACCCAGACTGTAGCCGGCCAAGATCTGTGCCGCCTGCATGACCTGTTCCTGATAAACGAATATCCCGTAAGTTTCGTTCAACACGGGCTCAAGCAGCGGATGCGGATATTCTATCGTCTCTTCGCCGTTTTTCCGGCGGCCAAACATGGGAATGTTGTCCATCGGGCCAGGTCGGTACAACGAAACAAGTGCGATGATGTCGCCAAAATTTGTAGGCTTAACCGCGGCAAGAGTGCGGCGCATGCCTTCCGATTCAAGCTGGAACACGCCCACCGTATCGCCACGTTGTAGCAACTCATATACTTCAGGGTCGTCGTGGGGCAGCAGGTCGAGGTTTATGTGCACACCCCGCTTGGCCAGCATTTTGCTCGCCTTCTGCAGCACGGAAAGCGTTTTCAGTCCCAAAAAGTCGAACTTCACCAACCCTGCGCTTTCGACATATTTCATGTCGAATTGCGTAACAGGCATGTCGGAACGTGGGTCACGATAGAGCGGCGCCAGTTCGGAAAGCTCGCGGTCCCCAATAACAACACCTGCAGCGTGTGTTGAGCTATGGCGCGGCAATCCTTCCAATTTCATGGCGAGATCAAACAGCCGTTTGACCTGTTCATCGCGCCGATATTCTTCGCGAAGTTCTGCGACACCGCTCAACGCGCGTTTCAAATCCCATGGGTCGGTCGGATGATTGGGAACCTGCTTGCACAGCCGGTCCACCTGCCCGTAACTCATCTGGAGCACACGTCCGGTATCGCGCAATACGGCTCGCGCCTTTAACTTACCGAATGTGATGATCTGCGCCACTTGCCGGTGGCCGTATTTCTTTTGAACATAGCGAATGACTTCGCCACGACGCGTTTCACAAAAGTCGATATCGAAGTCAGGCATCGATACACGGTCGGGGTTCAAAAAGCGTTCGAACAGAAGGCCAAGCTTGATTGGATCGAGATCGGTAATGGTCAGTGACCAAGCGACAAGCGAGCCTGCCCCCGAACCACGGCCCGGACCTACCGCAATATCCTGCTCTTTTGCCCATTTAATAAAGTCGGCAACGATCAGGAAGTAGCCCGAAAAGCCCATCGAACAAATAACATCGGCTTCAAATTTCAGCCGGTCAAAATATACCTTTCGCGCTGCCTCATCCGTTATGCCCGCCGTCTCTAGGCGCTTTTCCAGACCAATCCGCGAATCCTCGCGCAGCTGCAATTCTTCAGCTTCCTTGTTTCCGGCCAAGCTTGGTAGAATTGGGTTGCGGTAGGGCGCCAAGGCTGCGCAACGGCGCGCAATGACCAGGGTGTTTGCGATGGCTTCGGGGATATCGGCGAATAGCTCGCCCATTTGCCTGCCGGTTTTGATCCATGTGTCGCGGCTACTGCGCCGACGATCCATGTTTTCGACATATTCGCCATCCGAAATGCAAAGCATCGCATCATGGGCGTCGAAAAATTCGGGTTCGGCAAAAAAGGCAGGATTCGTTGCGACCAGCGGGATGTCATGCTGATATGCGAGATCGATTAAGGCATCCTCTGCCGCATCCTCAATCGGATTATTTCGTCTGGACAACTCGATATATAGTCGACCGGGAAAGAGGGCCTGCAAATTTTCGGTATATTCAACGGCAGCGCTAACTTGTCCGTCTGCGAGCAGTTGAGCCAAAGCACCTTCGCTGCCGGCAGTTAGGGCAATCAACCCCTCGGTAAAATCAGCCAATTGTTCTAATGTGACATGGGCATCAAAATCTTCGGGACGATCGAGATGCGCCATCGAGACAAGCCGACACAGATTATGATATCCCCGTTCGTTCTGTGCGTAGAGCGCCAACCAGTCGCGAATGAAGTGACCATCGCTTCCGGGCCGTCCAACGCCCAGCAAAGTCCCGATTAAGGGCTGAACTCCCTTGGCTTTTGCACCATCCTGAAAGGGCATGACGCCATAAAGCCCGTTTCGGTCGCAAATCGCGATTGCCGGAAAACCGAGCTTTTTGGCTGCTTCGCCAATCGCCTTAGGTTCAATCGCGCCTTCCAACATGGTGTAAGCGGAAAAAACGCGCAAAGGGACAAAGGGCACATAGCTCATGCTACAGAACTTAATATGGACTGGCCCCTTTTGGCAATTTCAGACCAGCGGTTCGTTGTGGACAAATGTGCGATAGTGCAGCGGATCCACTTGGTGATCAGACTGGTTCCTGTAATAGCCGCTCAATATCTTTCGCCAAAGCTTCCGGCTTGACCTGCGGCCCATGCCGCGCGACCACATTGCCTTTGCGATCAACCAGAAATTTCGTGAAATTCCATTTAATTCCGCGCGACCCCATAAGGCCGGCCTGCTGCTGTTTCAGATAATGCCAAAGCGGGTCTTCGTCTTTGCCGTTCACATCGATTTTTGCGGCAAGCGGAAACGACACATCATAGGTCAGCGAGCAGAAATTCTTGATCTCTTCTTCGTCACCGGGTTCCTGCTCCCCAAATTGATTGCACGGGAATGCCAGGACTTCGAACCCTTGGTCACCATATTTTTTGAAAAGCTTTTCAAGGCCTGCATATTGCGGCGTAAATCCACATTTAGACGCGGTATTTACGATGAGCAGAACTTTGCCGGCATGTTCCGACATGGCCTCTTCGCGTCCCCCAGGCATTTTTACACGGTAATCATAAACGCCCATATCCATTCCTCTCAAACTGATATTATGACCAACATTTGATCTATGTAAGTACGCCTTCGTGCAACCGGAACACGCGATCCATTTTTGCGGCCAATCGTTCATTATGGGTGGCCACAATGGCGGCCGATCCCTCACCCCGGACAAGTGCCATGAATTCACCCAGTACAATATCTGCAGTATGCTCGTCGAGATTACCGGTTGGCTCATCGGCAAGAACCAATTTCGGTCGGTTTGCCAACGCACGCGCGACAGCTACACGTTGTTGCTCACCACCCGATAGCTTTGATGGCCTGTGGTGCAGACGTTCGGCTAATCCTAGTTTGCTGAGCAAATGCTTTGCACGGTCTTCTGCCTCATCTGGCGCTGCGTCCGCAATCAACTGCGGTAGAATAACATTCTCCAAGGCGTCGAAGTCTGGAAGCAGGTGATGGAACTGGTACACAAAGCCCAATTTTTCGCGCCGTATCTCCGTCTGCCGATCCACACTGCTCGAACTGACCTCTTCACCGTCCAACTTAATAGATCCGGCAAATCCACCTTCGAGAAGGCCAATTGCCTGCAACAGCGTTGATTTTCCGGATCCAGACGGGCCCAATAGCGCAACAAGTTCTCCGTCACCCACGGACAAATTGATGCCCCGAAGGACTTCGATGGTGACGTCGCCCTGCACAAATGTGCGGCGGACATCGGATATTTCGACAATCTTACTCATAACGCAACACCTGTACCGGATCGGTGCTTGCGGCCTTCAGAGCTGGGTACAACGTCGCCAAGAAGCTGAACAGCAAAGCCAGACCGCAAATTGCAAGAACCTCCATAGGATCCGTGCGCGAAGGCAACTCCGTCAGAAAGCGGATGGACGGATCCCACAGGTTCTGGCCTGTGACGAATTGCACAAAATTAACAACGGATTGACGGAAATACAGAAATATAGCGCCCAATATCAGACCCAGGACGATGCCCGCGGACCCGATGAGCAGTCCGACCATCATGAATATGCGCAAGAGAGACTTCCGGGATGCACCCATGGTTCGTAATATCGCGATGTCCCGTGTTTTCGCCCGGACCAGCATGATGAGCGACGACAGGATATTGAACACAGCAACCAAGACAATGATGGACAGGACCACGAACATCGCCACCCGTTCGACCGCCAACGCCTCGAACAATGATGCGTTCATACTTTTCCAATCCACAATCATGGCTTTGTTTTCGATTTTCGGCAGCAGTGGCCGCAAAATTTCATTTACCTTGTCGGGGTCGTTGGTTTTGATTTCGATCATGCCAACTTCATCGCCGAGCAGCATCAATATCTGTGCGCGTTCAATCGGCATAATGACAAAGGCCTTGTCATAATCATAGACGCCAACTTCGAAAATGGCGGCAACCTCATATGAAATCTCGCGCGGCACAGTTCCAAACGGTGTGGTTCGGCCGGAGGGATTGATAATCGTGATGCTCTGGCCAACCTGCACACCTAAATTTTGGGCAAGGCGCGATCCGATTGCTACCTTGTCTTCATCGGCACGAAGCGCGCCCAAGTCACCAGCAACCGTTTTGCCGTTGAGCGTCTCGTTATTCCGAATATCCTGCACCGACATCCCGCGCGCAAGTATAGCTTCGACCCGGCCTTCGTAGGTTGTCAGCAGAGGCTGTTCGATTAAAGCCGTCGCACCTGTGACGCCGGGCGTTTCACGTACATCTTTCAGAACTTGCCGCCAATCTTGTAGTCGCCCGCCATATCCTTGGACGACTGCATGCCCGTTCAGGCCAACAATCTTGTCAAACAGCTCGGCGCGAAATCCGTTCATTACGCTCATGACGATAATCAGCGCGGCAACACCCAACGCGACGGCGACCAGACTGATGCTCGCCACCAGAAAGATGAATCCCTCACCCTTATTCGGCAAAAGATATCGGCGGGTGACCATCCGTTCGTATCGCGAGAGGATCATAAAGCGTCTTTATTCAGCATTTCAGGCATGTTGCGCTCTTAGGAGTCGCCAAAGCCGCTGGCAAGCGTTGTTGCAGCCTTGCAACAGCTTTTGAAAAAGCGCGGCCCGACGTCCGGTTCCGTTTGCAAAGAATCGGTCTAGGGCGGAAAAGGCATGTGAATTCGTCGACCGCCATGTGGCCGAGGGTTCAGGGGGAAAAAATCAGACCCGCCGATGGGGATCGGTAGAGGACTGAAAATATTGCGCTAGCAAAGCTGCAGAGCGAGGCCGTCCGATATTTCGGGCGGCCTTGTTTTTTGCCCTCTTGAAATATGCCCCGACTTTACCATCTTGTCATCCGGACGCCCAAAAGGGTCCAAACATGACCGCAGGTGCCACAACGGGCCTGCAAAAAAACCAAATTGCTTGATGGAGAATTTGACATGAACCGTTTTGATTTTACCCCCTATCGCCGCAACACTGTTGGCTTTGATCGCCTGTTTGAACTGCTTGAGAACACAGGTCGTATCGCCCAGAACGAAAATTATCCGCCGTTCAATATCGAGCGGACCGGTGAGAATGACTACCAGGTCACTGTCGCTGTCGCCGGTTTCAAGCCGGATGAAATTGAAATCACCGCCCAGCAGAATTTGCTAGTCGTGACTGGCAGCAAGAATGCCGATAGCAACGACAATCGTGACTTTCTCCACATGGGCATTGCAAGTCGCAATTTCGAACGGCGCTTCCAATTGGCTGATCACATCCATGTGACCAATGCCGACATGGCCGACGGTCTGTTGTTGATTTCCTTGGTGCGCGAGGTTCCGGAAGCGCTGAAGCCGCGCAAGATCGAAATCGGCGGCCAGACGGCCCCTACCGTCATTGAGCATGACGATTCGAAGAAAAAGGGCAGCAAAGTCGCCTAATTTAGGAAAATGGTTCGGGGCGGTCGACTTCTCGACCGCCCCGGGCACATATGCGCCCTTCCCATCCAATCAGCCCGGGTCGCAATTGGGCCCACTGGATATGAAACTGAATTGACACCCCGTTACAACAACATGGGTTAACGGCAATATGTCAATATTTTGTTATCAGACCAAACGGCTTTGTTTCACTGCGGCCTCGACAAAGCTCGCGAATAAAGGATGTGGAGCAAAAGGTTTCGACTTAAGCTCCGGATGAAACTGAACCCCGATAAACCACGGATGTTCCGGTCGTTCAACAATTTCAGGCAGTTCGCCATCCGGTGACATCCCACTGAAGACAAGTCCCCCTGATTCCAGTGCGTCCTTATAATGGACGTTTACTTCATAACGATGACGATGGCGTTCCGAGATGTCATTTGCGCCGTAAATGTTCGCCACATGGCTGTTACCGCTCAACTTGGCGTCATAGGCACCAAGCCGCATCGTACCGCCCAAATCCCCGCCAGCCTCACGCTTTTGCAAGCCTTCTTCGGCCATCCATTCGGTGATTATGCCGACCACAGGTTCTTCAGTAGGCCCAAATTCCGTGCTTGAAGCTTCGGCAATTCCCGCGGTGTTACGCGCGCCTTCTATACAGGCCATCTGCATGCCTAGGCATATCCCGAAGAACGGCACTTGCCGTTCCCGCGCGAATTTCACGGACGCAATCTTGCCTTCCGAGCCGCGTTCACCAAATCCACCTGGCACCAGAATAGCGTGCATAGGTTCCAGAGCGGCGGCAATCTCGGCCTCAGACTGTGCGAATAGCTCCGCATCAATCCACTTGATATTGACCTTTACCCGATTGGCCAACCCGCCATGGACAAGCGCTTCGTTCAAGGATTTATAGGCATCGGCCAAGCCGACATATTTCCCGACGACCCCAATGGTGACTTCACCTTCGGGGTTGGACTGCCGCTCGATAATATCTTCCCAACGGGACAAGTCCGGCTCTCCGGAATAATCGAGACCGAAGGCACGCAGAACTTCATTATCAAGCCCCTCTGCATGATATTGTAGCGGGACGGCATAGATGCTCTTCGCATCCAATGCCGGGATAACGGCTTCCTTGCGCACGTTACAAAAGGCCGCGATCTTCGCACGCTCATTTTCGGGCAAGGGATGCTCACACCGGCACAATAGCACATCGGGCTGGATTCCCAGTGATGTCAATTCGCGCACACTATGTTGCGTTGGCTTTGTCTTCAGTTCGCCTGCCGCGGCAATATAGGGAACCAGTGTTACATGAACCGATAATGTAAGTTCGCGACCCAATTCGTTACGGAGCTGGCGGATCGCTTCGATGAAAGGCAGCGATTCGATATCGCCTACGGTGCCGCCAATTTCGCACAGAACGAAATCCAGATCATCGGTTTCCGCTTTGGCAAATTCTTTGATCGCATCCGTAACGTGCGGAATCACCTGCACCGTCGCACCCAGATAATCGCCGCGTCGTTCTTTCTGGATGATGTTCTGGTAAATCCGACCCGAGGTTATGTTGTCCGACTGCCGCGCAGATACGCCCGTAAAACGTTCATAATGCCCCAGATCAAGGTCGGTCTCCGCACCGTCATCGGTGACGTAAACTTCCCCATGCTGATAGGGCGACATCGTGCCCGGATCGACATTGAGATAGGGATCGAATTTGCGGATGCGTACGCGGTACCCACGCGCCTGCAAAAGCGCGGCGAGCGAAGCCGCCATAAGACCTTTGCCAAGCGAGGAGACCACGCCACCGGTGATAAAAATGAACCGTGCCATGGGGGTAAAGGCCTAAGACGCCTTTAGCGGAAAAGACAAGCGGGCGAATCTATCCTGCACAAATAAATATGTGCAAAAAACGATTTTACGCACTCAACCCAATTATTTGTCGAGTGGAACCTCGGTTGCGGGAGCGGTCTTCTCGACAGGTGCAGGCGTTGCCGCCGCAGGAGCCGCAGGCGCTGCCGGAACTTCGGTACGCTCAAGCGAGGTATCGATCTTTGCCGTTCCACCTTCGCGAGCGGCCACGAAAGCGAGCGAAATTGACAGCAAAATGAAAAGGGTCGCCAATATCGTGGTCAGGCGGGTCATGAAATCTGCCGCACCGCGTGCCGACATAAGGCCCGAGGGGCTTCCGCCCATGCCAAGACCACCACCTTCGGAACGCTGCATCAGGATAACGCCAACCAGTGAAGCCGCGATGATGGCTTGCACAACAATGAGGAAATGGAAAATACCCATGAAAAATTCCGAACGATTAAATGTGGCGGTCCGCCGTTGATGCGGCCCACATAGCGACCGCACCCGCAATCTTCAATGCTCTTAAGAGGATTTTGCTGCTGCGGCCAAAATGGGTTCGAATTTCGTTGCGGTCAGACTAGCCCCTCCAATCAAACCACCGTCGACATTGGGAATGGCTAAAAGCATCGGTGCATTATCTCCATTCATGGAGCCGCCGTACAATATTGATATGTTTTTTCCGTCTGGACCAAAGCGTGCGACGAGTTGTTCCCGAATAGCCCAATGCATCTCCGCGACATCCGAGTCTTCAGGTATGCGCCCCGTCCCAATGGCCCATACAGGTTCATAGGCGATGCTGAGCCAGTCTGAGCCCGCTTCATCCGGTACCGACTTTTGAACCTGACCGAGAACGATTTCCAACGCCTGGCCGGCATCGCGCTCTTCCAAAGTTTCACCGACGCAAATGATGACCTTCAGTCCCGCATTTTGAGCTGCCTGTGCCTTACCACGGATATCCGCATCGGTCTCATTCTGCCCTGCACGACGTTCGCTATGCCCCACTAACGTCAAAGCTGCCCCTGCATCGGCCAACATCTCGGCAGATACACATCCAGTATGCGCCCCGGACACCTGCATGTGGCAATCCTGACCACCCAGGGTGTACTCGAGAAGCCGCGACGTTGCGCGATCAATCAGAGTGGCTGGAATACACAATGCGCTATCGACGGACGCGGCATAGGATGTTGCCATTGCCGCAATGGCTTCAATTTCTGCCAGATCTGCCGATGTTCCGTTCATCTTCCAATTACCGACGATAAATTTGCGCATAGCCCTGCTCCCATTTGGCATATTCCCGAATCTGAGCGCGCTATGCCCTCGTTTCCGCATTTCCTGCAAGTCTATCCCTTGATTGCGGATGCCTTGCCGCCTAAAGCGACACCAAATTCAACGCATCCGCGCCATTTGTCTGGAAAACGCAGTTCATGATCAGTTCCATCCGTTCGCTTATAAATTCAAAATTCGGAGCGGTGATTGCGCTCCTCTTTGTCGGAATGATCGCCATTGCCTTTGCATTGGGTGATGTAACAGGATCAGGCAGCTTTGGTGGTTTGAGCGGCGGAAACGTCGCTCGTGTTGGCGATCGCAACATCACATTGGGCGAATTGAACGACGCGCTCGACAACAGACTGCGCGCCGAACGCCAAAACAACCCCACCTTGGATATGGCGAATTTCGTTGAAGGCGGCGGTCTCGATTCTACCCTCGAACAGCTTATCAACCGTTATGCTCTAGCCGAATTCGGCACACGATATGGCGTGGCGGTGAGCGATCGTCTTATAGGATCGGAAATTCGCAAGCTTCCCGGTGCTATGGGTCTCGACGGGAAATTCAGTGCCGAAGCTTTCCGCGCATTCGCGCAACAAATCGGCGTGAGCGAGCAAGCAATCCGGGACGACATCACCCAGAATCTTTTTGCACAACAGATCATCCCTGCGGCCGCCAGCGGACCAGCTGCGCCGGACAGCATGGTATTGCCCTATGCATCGCTGGTTTTGGAGCAGCGTTCCGGTCAGGTAGCGTCCATTCCTTCGACCGCATTTTTCCCTCCGAACCCCCCGAGCGAAACGGTTCTGGCCAAATATTACAATGACAATGCGGCCAAGTTCACGATTCCTGAAAAACGGGCAATCAGTTACGCAATCTTCGATAAATCCATTATCGCTGCCCGGGCGAAGCCTTCTGAGGCAGATATTGCGGCTTACTACAAAGCCAATGCAGCGAAATATGCGGCCTCACAAACCCGCAACATCAGCCAGGTTATTGTTCCAACCGAAGCCGCCGCCAAATCGGTCGTTGCGCAAGTGACCGCAGGCAAATCGCTTGCCGAAGTAGCCAATGGCTTGGGCTTGGCCGTGACGACAATGAATAACGTTGCCAAGGCGAACCTTGCCGGAACCGCGTCTCCCGCAATTGCAGATGCAGTCTTTGCAGCCGCCAAGGGCACCGTAGCAAAACCTGCGCGTGGGAAACTGGGTTGGGCGGTTGTTCGCGTCGATGCGATTAACCAGGTGGCGGCAAAATCGCTCGCAGCCGCGCGTGCCGAAATTGAAACCGAATTGACCAAGACCCGTGGCGAAGAAATGCTCACCGAAATGACGGCCGAGATTGAAGATTCCTTCGCGGACGGCTCGACCATTACCGATATGGCAAAGCAAAATGGATTGAAGGTCGAAACGTCGCCCAAGTTGCTGGCAAACGGCCAAAACACGGCCAATCCTGGCTATAAGCCAATTCCGGAAATGCAGGTCATTCTGCCTGCAGCTTTCCAGTTGGATACAAATGGTGAAGCCCAATTGGTTGAGCTCGTTCCCGGCGAAAAATTCGCGATGATCGCGGTAGCCGACTTCGACGAAGCTGCTCCCCCGCCCCTCGCGGATGTACGTCCGATCGTGCAACAGCAATGGGCTCTTGCCGAAGGTGCAAAGGCCGCGCGTGCTGCAGCCGAACGGATTCGCAAGGCGGTAGATGGCGGACAGCCTCTTCAGACCGCCCTATCCGCGGCCAATATTCAGGGCGCGCAGATTGAATCCATCAAAGGTACACGGGCCGATTTGTCACGCCAAGGACAACAGATTGCTCCCCCTGTTGCGATGATGTTCGCCATGAAAAAAGGAACGGCGAAAACGTTGCAGGGTGGAGGAAACCGTGGCTGGTACATTGTATATCTAACCGATGTCGTAAAAGGCGATGCGCGCGGAAACACGGAAATGTTGCTTGCACGTAAGCAAGAAATCTCCGGGCTGCTGCAAACCGAATATGGCGCTCAATTGATTGCGGCTGCGGCCAAGGACGTCGGTGTCACGAAAAATGACGATGGCATCGCAGAACTACGAGCGCGCCTGACCAACCGTGACGGCAACTAAACCCGCCCTCGTCTGGCGTAAACGCATTGCAGATACCGAAACGCCGGTATCTGCCGCGCTCAAGCTTTTTGAACCCGAACGTGGTGATTTCATCCTTGAATCGGTCGAAGGGGGAGAGACGCGTGGCCGTCATAGCCTCATCGGTTTAGCGCCCGACTTGGTGTTTCGTGCGCAGGGACAGAAAGCCGAGATCAATAGGGAATGGTTGACGAAGCGGGATGCGTTTGAGCAGGAAGCCCTGCCTGCGTTGGACGCCTTACGCGCGCTGGCAACTCGATGCCGTATGGATGTTCCTGCCGAACTACCTCCTGCTCTGGCATGTCTGGTGGGTTATTTCGGCTATGAAACCATCGGTCTTGTCGAAAAACTGCCGCGCGCAGCGCAGTCCCAATTGGAACTGCCGGATATGCTTTTCGTCCGGCCAACGGTCATCTTGGTATTCGACCGCCTGAAAGATGAGATGTTTCTTGTATCGCCCGTTTGGACGGGTGCCGACGATGCAAAAGCTGTCGCCCTGGCACATGAGCGTCTTGATGAGACCGAACGGCTGCTTGAAGCGGCTGTATCTAAAAACGTTGCGGGTGCAGAGCATTTTGACCCACAATCGATTCAACTCAACCCGGTACTGCCTGAAGGTCAATATGGGACGATGGTTGCCAAAGCCAAAGAGTATATCGAGGCGGGCGATATCTTTCAGGTTGTTCTGGCGCAGCGCTTTACTGCTCCATTTTCGCTGCCGCCAATTGACCTATACCGCGCCTTACGCCGGATTAATCCGTCGCCATTTCTCTATTTCATCGACCTTCCGGGCTTTGCCCTAATCGGCTCTAGCCCCGAAATTCTGGTGCGTGCGCGCGATGGCGAAGTGACTATTCGCCCGATTGCCGGAACTCGGCCCCGCGGGAAAAACAGCATGGAGGATGCGGAAAACAAGGCGTCCCTGCTGGCGGATCCCAAAGAACGGGCGGAACATCTAATGTTGCTAGACCTGGGCCGCAACGACGTCGGCCGTGTCACAAAGGGCGGCAGCGTAACGGTGACAGACAGCTATATGGTCGAATTCTACAGCCATGTGATGCACATCGTGTCCAACGTGGTGGGGGAACTCGCGGACGATAAGGATGCGATCGACGCTTTGTTTGCCGGATTCCCCGCAGGTACCGTTAGTGGCGCGCCCAAGGTGCGCGCATGCGAAATCATCGCAGAACTGGAACCGGAAACGCGTGGCGCTTATGCAGGCGGGGTGGGCTATTTCTCTCCCAATGGCGATATGGATAGCTGCATCGTGTTGCGAACGGCGGTTGTTAAAGACGGCGTCATGCATGTGCAGGCCGGCGCTGGAATCGTCGCCGACAGCAACCCTGAATATGAGCAGAAAGAATGTGAAGCAAAGGCAGGTGCCCTGATCGCCGCGGCACGCGAAGCATTACGCGTCGCAGGGGAAGCCCAATTCGGGCAATAGCTTGACCTGATGGGATAGCCCGTTAGCATATCCCGATGCGCAAATTATTACTCGCTTCGCTTGGCATTCTCGCAATGCATTCTTCGCCTGTTCAGGCGCAAACACCCGATGCGAAGGAAGGCGATGCCGTTTTTTCGGAATTCGCCTTTGGCAGCGGTGCGAAGTTATCCGATCTCAAAATCCATTATACCAGCCTAGGCACCCCGCACCGTGATAAAGACGGAAACATCTCCAATGCCGTGATGATATTGCACGGGACGGGCGGAACCGGAAAACAGTTCTTTCAACCCCAGTTCGCCAACGAACTGTTCGGCCCAGGCCAGGTTCTCGACACCACCCGCTACTTCATCATCTTGCCGGACAATATCGGCCATGGCCAATCATCCAAACCAAGCGACGGGTTGCGGATGGCCTTCCCGAAATATGACTATGACGACATGGTCACTGCCCAATACCGGTTGGTGACGGAAAAGCTCGGCATCAAGAAACTGAAACTGATATTGGGCACCTCAATGGGTTGCATGCACGGGTTCGTCTGGGCGACGCGATATCCCGAAGCGGTCGAAAAACTTGCGCCCTTTGCCTGCCTGCCTGTCGAGATTGCCGGCCAGAACCGTATGTGGCGCAAATTGTCGATGGATGCGATCAAGGCGGACCCGGCGTGGCACAACGGTAATTACACCTCGCCCCCATTAGCTGGGCTGCGCACTGCAGCATCGCTGTCAATGATAGCCGGTGCAAACCCCTTGGCGCTGCAGGCGCAGTTCCCGTCTCGCGATGCGGCAGAGAAATTTACCGATGAGGCTTTTCAGCGGATCGCCTTGCGGAACGATGCTAACGATATCATCTACCAGCTCGATTCCTCGCGCACCTATAATCCATGGCCACATCTCGAGAAGATCCGGACACCCATGCTTTGGATCAATTCGGCGGACGATTTCATCAACCCGTCCAACTATGGCATCACCGTACTCGCCATGAAGCGTATGCCCACCGCCAAATTCATTCTCATTCCGGCTAGCCCTGAAACGAAAGGCCACGGCACCCATACTTGGGCCAAATTCTGGAAAGACGATTTGGCCCGATTATTAGCGCAATAGTGCCTCTTCCACCCGCGATATAAAGGCGCTAGGGCCACGCGCATGATCCTCGTCATCGACAATTATGACAGCTTTACCTGGAACCTTGTCCATTATCTGATGGAACTGGGCGCAGAAGTGGATGTCGTCCGCAACGACGCCATGTCGGCGAGTCAAGCTTTGTCTTCAGGGGCACAGGCATTTCTGATTTCCCCAGGTCCAAAAACACCCAATGAAGCCGGGGTCAGCCTGGATCTGGTGGCGGCCTGCGCCGATGCCGGGAAGCCGCTGTTGGGGGTTTGCCTTGGGCATCAGACAATCGGCCAGCATTTCGGCGGAACTGTTTCCCGTGGCGGCTTGATGCATGGCAAGACATCTCCGGTTACACATGACGGGTCTGGTTTGTTCGCCGGCCTTCCCTCGCCCTTTACGGCAACACGATACCATTCGCTGATTGTTGAAAACATCCCGCCGCAACTGGTCGTCAACGCGACGAGTGATGACGGCCATGTCATGGGGTTCCGGCATGCGACGCTGCCTATCCATAGTGTGCAGTTCCATCCGGAAAGCATCGCCACTGAGCACGGACATGCCATGCTGGCCAATTTCATGCACATCGCGGGGATTCCGGTAAAGGAACGGGTGTGAAACTTCTGCCCGATGCGTCTCAGCCGCTTACTGCGGAATTGGCGGCTGAAGCCTTTGCTGCGATCCTCGATGGCGCGGTCGCGCCGGACGACATCCAGCATTTTCTGACTGTCATGTCGGACCGCGACGAAACCAGTATCGAAATCACCGCCGCCGTGCGCGAGATGCGCAAAAGGATGAAGACAATTTCGGCTCCTGAGGGCGCCATCGATGTATGCGGCACCGGCGGCGACGGAAGCCATAGTCTGAATATTTCAACCGCAGTCGCGATCGTTGTCGCTGCCTGTGAGGTGCCCGTTGCGAAACATGGTAACCGTGCCGCCTCATCCAAAGCGGGTGCTGCGGACACGTTGGAGGCGCTGGGTCTCAATCTCGACCGGGCGAGCGAAACGGCGGAAGCCACGCTAGCCGATCTTGGAATATGCTTTCTGTTTGCGCAGAAGCATCATCCCGCGCTTGCGCCGCTTGCTCCGATCCGCAAGGCGATTGGCAAACGCACCATATTCAACCTGACCGGACCCGCTGCTAACCCGGCGAGAGTAAAGCGCCAGTTGATCGGCGTAGCGCGGCCCGATTTCCTGCCGGTATATGCGGGTGCCTTGGAACTCCTCGACTATGAAGATGCGATGTTGGTCGCCGGAGACGAACCCTTGGATGAACTTTCGATCTCGGGTCCCAGTAGCGTCCATCGGCTTGGCCAGTCATCGACCCGGATTACACCTGAAAGCGCCGGATTGGCGCAACACCCTTCGGAGGAACTTCGGGGTGGCGATGCGGCTTATAATGCCGCGGCATTGATGCGACTCCTTGATGGGGAAGCCGGTGCCTATCGCGACGCCGTCCTCCTGAATGCTTCGGCGGCGCTCATGGTGGCAGGGCATGTGCATGATTGGCATTCCGGTGTCGAAGAAGCGGCCGAAGCCATTGACAAGGGCTTGGCCAAGGCTCTGTTAAACTGCTGGGTAGCTTATTAATGTCCGACAAACTTGCCGAAATCTGCGCCACGAAAATGGGCGAAGTTGCCACTCGAAAGCCGAAAGGCTTGGCACATTGGCCTTCGCCGTCGCCAGTCCGCGGCTTTGAAGCGGCTCTACGCGCGCGTGCGCAAACCGGTTTTGCCCTGATCGCAGAGATTAAAAAAGCCAGCCCCTCCAAAGGCCTCATCCGTGCCGATTTCGATCCTGCGGCCCATGCGAGGTCTTATCAGGCCGGTGGTGCAGCATGCCTGTCGGTTCTTACCGACGCTCCCTATTTCCAGGGACATGAAGATTATCTGGTCGCCGCACGGGCAGCATGCGACTTGCCTGTTATCCGCAAAGATTTCATCGTCGACCCTTGGCAATGTGACGAAGCGCGGGCCATGGGTGCTGATGCGATCCTGATCATTGTCGCCGCATTAGAAGACAGCCAAATGTGCGAGATTGAAGACGCGGCACTCGCCCAAAGCCTCGATATACTTGTCGAAGTGCACGACGAGAGTGAAATGGAGCGCGCGCTTCAACATTTAAAGTCGAAGCTGATCGGCGTAAACAACCGCAATTTGAAGACATTTGATGTCGACCTGTCGACGACCGAGCGTCTGGCCAAAATGGCTCCGTCAGACGTATTGTTGGTGTGCGAAAGTGGTATTTCGACCCACGCCGATTGCACACGGATGGCGCAAGCCGGGGTCCGCACATTTCTGGTCGGCGAAAGCTTGATGCGGCAGAAGGATGTCGAAAAAGCAACGCATATGCTATTGACGGGTGCATGACGAAACTGACCCATCTCGATGAAAGCGGTGCTGCGCATATGGTGGATGTATCGGCTAAAGCCGACACTGTTCGCGAGGCGGTGGCCGAGGGCCGGATTCAAATGTCGGCGAACGCATTGCAGGCTATCGTTGAAGGCAGCGCCAAGAAAGGCGATGTCCTCGCCACCGCACGCATCGCCGGGATAATGGCTGCGAAGAAAACGAGCGAACTCATACCACTATGCCATCCGTTGCTGCTTTCGAAAATAGCAGTAGATTTCACCTTTGAATCCGATGGCATTCGCGCAACGTCGCGTGTGCGTCTTACCGGGCAAACAGGCGTAGAAATGGAAGCGATGACGGCGGTGTCTGTCGCGCTCCTGACCATTTACGACATGGCAAAAGCTCTCGACAAAGGCATGACGATTACAGAAATTCGTCTTTTAACCAAAAGTGGCGGCAAATCAGGTGATTGGGTGCGTCCCGCATGCTGAGCTTGGACGAGGCCCAATCGCAGCTACTGGCTTTGGCTACCCGCTTACCTTCCCAATCAAAGCCGCTTTCCGCTTGTTCCGGCCACTATCTGGCTGAACCCGTTATCGCGAAACGCACCCAGCCCGCTGCGGATCTTTCGGCGATGGATGGTTATGCCCTCAGCAGTTTCACCCAACCTGGCCCTTGGCGCGTCATTGGTGAAAGCGCAGCAGGTCGACCTTTTGGGAACGAAGTCGGCGCAGGCGAAGCGGTCCGTATTTTTACTGGCGCACATGTGCCGGCAGGCTGCGACACGGTGCTTATTCAAGAAGATGCGATCCGCGATGGCGCGACACTAAAACTGAATGGATCGGAACTCCTGAAACCAGCGGCGCATATCAGACGTGCCGGTGGCGACTTCCTCGAAGGCTCCACTTTGCTGGATACGGGGATCAAACTTACCCCCGGCGCCATCGCGGTCGCGGCGATGGCCGGTTATGGAACGTTAAATGTCGGTGGCCGCCCGCATGTAAGCATTTTGGCATCGGGAGACGAATTACGTGCGCCCGGCGAGCTTTGCGATGATGCCCATATACCTTCCAGTAACACCCCAATGCTTGTCGCTATGCTATCAGGGTTACCATGTGATGTAACGGATTGCGGAATTGTAGAAGACACGATGGAAGCGCTTGAAACTGCAATCCAGAACTGCATGCAATCCGATATCATCGTCACTACAGGTGGCGCCTCTGTCGGCGATCATGATCTGGTGGAACCGGTGCTCCGTAAATTGGGTGCCCAAATCGACTTCTGGAAAGTAGCCATCCGACCTGGAAAGCCCCTCATTGTAGGACGAATCGGTAAGACTATCATCCTTGGATTGCCCGGAAATCCGTCATCGGCATATGTCACAGCAACACTCTTTCTTTTGCCCTTAGTGCGATTTCTGGCGGGTTGCACAGCACCGCTACCTAAGGTCAATAATGGCACACTAAACCATGCGATCGCCGCGGGTGGCAAAAGAACAGAGTTGTTCCGCGCCCTTGAAGAAAATGGCGTGATCTCAATATTTTCAAGGCAAGATAGCGGAATGCTGACACCGCTTTCCATGGCAAATGCTCTGCTAATCAACCCCGTTGACGCGCCCGCACGGGTAGCGGGGGAACCTGCCCAGTTTTTGCGGATCGACTGACGGAAACTGTGTTCGGATTACCAAGTGTTGACTTAACCGCATTTGTTCTCTAATCGTTCCATTCATGTTCAACATATCGGGAACGTCACATGCTCACCGCAAAACAACATGAATTGCTTCTTTTTATCCATAAGCATCTGGAAGAAAGCGGTATTTCACCTTCATTTGAAGAAATGAAGGAAGCTCTCGATTTGAAAAGCAAATCCGGTGTCCACCGGCTGATTGGTGCGTTAGAGGAACGCGGGTTTATCCGCCGCCTCGTCAACCGCGCCCGCGCACTTGAGGTTGTAAAAATGCCGGAAGGTGGGACGAGCCGACCTTCCAATATCACCAAGCTAACCCCTGCCATCGCGTCGAACAAAGCGCAGGTTAATCTACCCGTCGCTGCCAACGATGTTCTCGAAATTCCTCTGCACGGCAAGATTGCTGCGGGTGTTCCTATCGAAGCGCTTGAGGGACAAAACTCGCTCTCTGTACCGATGGCTTTGCTCGGCAGCGGTGAACATTATGCGCTTGAAGTATCTGGAGACTCCATGGTGGAAGCCGGGATATTGGATGGCGATTATGCCTTGATTAAAAAGGCGAGCACAGCGCGTGACGGCGAAATCGTCGTTGCTCTTGTACGGGGTGAAGAGGCTACACTGAAATATCTGCGCCGCGAAGGTCAGCGAATTCGTCTCGATCCGGCAAACTCGCTTTATGAACCGCAATATTTCGAGTCCCATGAAGTCGAGGTGCAAGGAAAGCTGGCTGGGCTATTACGTCGCTATCACTGATTTATCGGCGGTTCGGTTCGGGCGGCTTTTACCCAAGGATAGTGCGCATTTTCATCGTTGACACTAACGACGGTGCCGCTCGGAAGGAAGAACGCCAGCCCGCCGCTTTCGGCAAGCATTCCCCTATCTGCTTTGATCCATTTGGGCTGACAGGATACCGGTAGCCAGCGATCACTCACAACGATATCTGCCCGGCGACAGGCAGCGGCCATTTCAAGCTCCGGTATGGCATAGGCTGTCCGCGTCGCCATAATGCTCCACTCTCTGCTCCCCCTCCGCATGCTAATTACACACACATCGGGCGAGCAGTGTGTCCCAGGCCATTGCTCAATATTCACGGGTTCGGACAATGTACCGACGCTTTCGAGCATCATGTCCTGAATATACTCACCCGTTCGCGCACGTAGCAACGCAACACGTCCGTCGGGCTCCGACACAGCCAAATGCTTGCCGTCCGACGTTACCAACACATCAGGTCTTGGTGCGGACAGCATTGCCCACATGCCAATCGCAACGGGGAGCAGCCCCCCAACACGAGCAGGGCTCTTGAGCAGGCCGATCCACAGCCCTCCGAAAACCATCATGACAAATGCCCATAGTGGCATGGCGGGCATCATCATCACAGCGCCCTGCAACGAACTGACGGAACGGGCCAAGGTGAGAATGGCCTCGATCCCCTGCCCGGCTATCCACCAGGCCGGAGCACCAATTCCCGCCAAGTCGAGCATCAGCGCTAAGGCTTGTGCCGGCATCACGAGAAAGGTTGTGAGCGGGATCGCCATAACGTTGGCAAAGGCGCTGTACATCCCGGTGCGATGAAAGTGATACAGCGTGATAGGCGCTAGAATGAATTCGATGGCTATGCCCGTAACAATCAACGCGACAATCGCCCGCAATGCCCGTGCGATCAGGGCTTCATCGCGGCGCTCGGTCCAGCGCTTCATCCAGCCTGCTTCGTGCAGAATCACGATCGTTGCCACAGCCGCAAAGCTGAGTTGGAAACTTGGTCCTGCCATAGCCTCGGGCCAGAAGAGCAATACAATGATCGCTCCTGCCGAAACGAGGCGCAACGTTAACGCTTCGCGCCCGAGCGCCATAGCCAAAAGAATGAGCAACGCGGCAATACACGACCTGACGGTGGGGACTTCAGCCCCAGCTAACAATGTGTATGCGACAGCCCCTAACGCTGAGAAACCGGCTGCCAATAGAGGAACCGGGTAACGGAGCGCGACCATCGGAAATAGTGCAAAAACCCTGCCCGCCAGGAAAAACAGAAAGCCGACGACGGCCGTAACATGCAGTCCGCTAATGGATAACAAATGCGCCATACCACTATCGCGCATCGCCTGCGCGTCGACGGGGTCAATATTCGCCTGATCACCCGTAATAAGCGCAGCACCGATCTCGCCCGTGCCCTTAGGCATTTGCGCGATGATATGCTGCGTTAGGAAATTACGAACTTCCGGAATTGAGTTGGAAGCTGCAGTGGATTTAACGATAGCTACAGGACCTAATGCGCGGCCCGTAGCACCTAATTGCTGAAACCATGCCCTGCGTGCAAAATCATAACTACCCGGTAGAATTGGGCCATTTGGCGGCATCAATCGTGCCCGCACCTGAATAATGGCACCCACATTGAGTGATGCTGTTCCAATCTGCTCCTGCGTTAGATTCAGCCTGATTTTGGGAGGTAAATTTTGACCCTCGCCTGTTGCGATTTCCAAGCGGATAACTCCGCGTGCGCCCATATATTCGATCTTATCGACGCGCCCGTAAAGCGAGCCCGTCCAAACTTTTTGCATTACTGGCCCGGCTACGGATGCAGACTTCAATGAAATCGCTGCAAAACCAACTATCAGAGTAATGGCAGCGATGACGAGCAATCTTGCCAAACGCCTTCGAAGGCCAATGGCGACGCTGAAAAGGACTAAAGATACGGACATAATCAACAACGGAACCAATCCGCTATCCCCGGTCACCTGCCAAATGCCTATTCCCGAACCGATCCCGACCGGCAACCAGAGTGGGAGTTGCTCGCGTTCGCGTTCCAACCTGCGGTCTATCGCCATGCTTATGGACGCTATTTGGAAATTTGGACGGGCATATTGCCGCGGCAAACTTCCAAAAAAACTAATCATGTCAGCGGTGTAGCATCTTTGCCACAAATAACAATTATATCGTCGGTCAATCTAAATGCTTTGCCTTGACGACCGTGTATTTTGGCACCATTGCCGACAAAACGATAATGCCAACTTCTCCCCAAGAAATAATGGCAGTTGAGGGGCCTAAAGCAAACGCATCTGGCGTTTCGGCGCCTTTTGTCGGACATGGAACATAGCCTGAAAAGGGGCGCCCAATTATCGGGTTCGAAGTTATGGAGTGTAAAAATGGCGGAAAATAATGCAACGCTGACAATCGGAGATACCAGCTACGATTTGCCAATCATGAAGGGCAATGAAGGCCCCGATGTTTTGGATATCCGTAAATTATATGGCGCATCCGACCATTTCACGTTCGACCCGGGTTTCACCTCTACCGCCAGTTGCGAGTCGGCCCTGACATTCATTGACGGCGATGAAGGTATCCTTCTCCATCGTGGCTATTCCATCGAAGAACTCTCCGAAAAGTCGAGCTTCATGGAAGTGTCCTATTTGCTGCTCAACGGCGAATTGCCGTCGAAGACGCAGTTGGTCGAGTTCAGCCAGACAATTTCGCGGCACACCATGCTACACGAACAGCTGGCGACCTTTTATCGTGGCTTCCGCCGCGATGCGCATCCCATGGCGATCATGTGCGGCGTCGTGGGGGCTCTTTCCGCATTCTATCACGACTCCACAGACATCAGCGATCCGACCCACCGGATGATTTCCAGCCATCGGTTGATCGCCAAGATGCCGACCATTGCAGCGATGGCGTATAAATATTCGATCGGGCAGCCCTTCTTGTACCCCGACAACAGCCTGTCCTACACTGGAAACTTCCTGCGCATGACGTTCGGCGTCCCGGCTGAGCCTTATGTGGTAAATCCCGTCATTGAACGTGCGATGGATCGCATTTTCATCCTGCATGCGGATCACGAACAAAATGCCTCGACATCGACCGTGCGTCTCGCCGGTTCATCGGGGGCCAACCCCTTTGCATGTATTGCAGCCGGCATTGCCTGCCTGTGGGGTCCGGCGCATGGCGGTGCCAATGAAGCGGCGCTCAACATGCTTCGCGAAATCGGCACGCCCGACAAAATCCCGCACTATATTGAGCGCGCAAAGGACAAGAATGATCCGTTCCGCCTGATGGGCTTTGGACATCGTGTTTACAAAAACTACGACCCTCGCGCTTCTGTGATGCAAAAGACGGTTCGTGAAGTTTTGAGCGAACTGAAGGTCAACGATCCAATATTTGATGTGGCCCTCCAGTTGGAGGACATGGCGTTGAACGATCCTTATTTCATCGAAAAGAAGCTGTTCCCGAACGTCGACTTCTATTCAGGTATCATTCTTTCAGCCATCGGCTTCCCGACTGAAATGTTTACCGTGTTGTTCGCCCTGTCCCGGACCGTAGGCTGGGTTGCACAGTGGAACGAAATGATTTCGGACCCTGGCCAGAAGATCGGCCGCCCGCGTCAGCTTTACACCGGCCCAAAGCATCGGCCCTACCCCGGATTTGACGAGCGTTAATTGCTGTTGGATTAGCTATTCGGAAGGCGGAGGGTGAAAATCGCACCTCCGTCTTCTGCATTTTCAACATGCAGTTCGCCGCCCATCGCACGGGCAAGTCGGCGGGAAATATACAGACCCAGGCCGCTACCGCCATCGCCGGACCGTCCCAGACGTTCGAATTTCTCGAATATCTTTTCCCGGTCGGCAGGGTCAATACCCTTACCTTGGTCACGCACCGAAATAACCGCCTCTGCGTCCACTGTGGCGATGTCGATAAAAATGTTCGTGCCGTCCGGTGAATAGCGAATGGCGTTATTGACCAAATTCAGAATGATCTGAAGCGTACGCCGGAACTCTGCCACCGCTGGTACCAGCATGTCTTCTGGCGGGGTGTGGACCGATATGCGGTGGTCGGCCGCCTTGAGTGCAAGCAACCCCGCCACGCGTCGCGCAACGTCACCCAGTTCGATATTGTCCCGCGCGGCTTTGAAGTCCGGACGTTCTACCGCCTCCAAATCACCCAGATCGTCAACTAGGGCCGACAAGTGGCGGGCAGCATTCGCAATATCACGCGCATATAGGGCATAATTCTCTCGGATTGGGCCTTGCAATTCACTGCCTATGGTTTCGGCATTGGCAATGATGCGCCCCAAAGGCTGACGCAGCACAGGAGCCAGATTTTTCCCGAATAGTGCGCCTGCTGCTACGCTTTCCTTCGGCGCAGCAATAGGAGTGCTTGGTTCTTCGACCCGTTCAAACTGCAGTTCAAATCCGTTCGCAACGGATCCGCCGTTGACATGGAAAACCAAGCCATCGCTCACACGCGTCAAACTACATGACGTAACCGCAATGCTGGCGGACATTGACGATAGCAATGAATCCAGAGCGGCCCCGCCCTCAAATACCGACGCTAACAACGCCCTGCCATCACGGCCAAAATCGGACGGCATCAGGCCGTGGGACGCGTCCCCGGTCGCCCTGACCAGTCGACCGACCGGATCAAACTTCATCACATTTTCGTGGACAATTGGGGCCGGTGCACTGGTTGAGCCGGTGCGCCGGACCTCGGGCAACACGCGCCAGCTTATAATAGAGAGCCTTGCCTTATCCGGTGTAGGATCGATCTCGATCCAGAGCTCCAGATGTTCGGCATCGTCAGCCACGCGAACCGCGCGCGATAATTTCATCTGCAGCTTTATCGCCAATAACGCCAACGTCTTGATTGCCGGAACAGCCAGCAATTCATTCTTGCGTCCCCCGGCGCGCTCGTTGAGACGCACCAGTGCATCGTCGGCCGAAACTAGACGGCCGTCAGCATCTACTTCACCCGAAATGGGATTAATAAGCTGCGCACCACTCATGGCAGTTTTCCGCCCGACAGAAACTGCGCGCGCGCAGATGCCCAATATCCGATCTGGGTTAAGGCTTCATCAGCTTGCAGATTTGCGTAGCCGTACTCGAATATTCCCGCCTCTCTGGGTGTGATCAGGTCGCCACGGAAAAGAAAGATGTTCTTGAGCGCATGTGTCTTGGACACGCCGCACGCTGCCAGCATGACGGCATAGGGTGCCGACGATGACGCGTCGATGAGACGCAGAATATGGTCATGGTCGAGTTCCAGATCGGCAGAAAGCGCAGCCACATGCAAATGCAGACCATAAATCTCAGGATTCCCGACCAGCGTATGGGTCGGATCGTCCGAAAAGTGCACGATTTTTCGCGCTGCATCCTGTGCACGATCAGCTTCGCAAAAGCTGGAGAGAAGGGATTTTGCTGAAGCAATTATGGCGGGCTGCCGCGCGCCTTCAAATATTTCGATGGCAGCCACAATCTGCCAAGTTAGCTTATAGAGCAATTCGGACGTGAGACCCAGATAGGTATTCCCTGCCCCGCTCCGATGTAAGCTTTCTGCAGCCAATAAGGTTTGCGCAGCATCCGCCAACATCCCGTTTTGATGGTCAAGATATGCCGATGCCGACTTGACCTTATCTTGGGCGATACACGCGCCAAGACGGTCTTCAGCGACGCGCGCCAAGATAAAATCGATTAAATCCGGTTCACGCAAAAATCCGGATTTGGATAATATGTCCCAAGTTAAGGGGAAATGCGGGTTGCGTTTCGACAAAAGCCGCGCTTCCAAATCGGAGACCAACTGGATCAGCTTCGCCGAAACGGCGCTAATCGTTGCCTCAGTCGGCGGATTGACGGCGGTTGGGAAAATAACAGAAGCGATATCTGTACACAGAGCGTCGATGTCGTGCGCATGCTCGGCGCCGACTTTCATCAAAACATTAATATCATCGACACCGTGATCCAACGGAATTTCCATGCTGAGAACAGCGAATAGCCTATCAAATAAAGGTTTACACGGCTTTAAGGCTGTTTCTGAGCAGCAACCACGCGCCTGGCTAGATACTGTTCCGTCAAGAGAAGCGCAAGTTGCGCAAAAACAATAATTTTTAGCCCAAACGCATATTCCGAGAAATAGGCTGACATCGCCATCCCAAGGACCAAGAGCGCCGGCGAGCATAAAAAGTTCGCAGTCCAACGTTTTGCGGGAATTGGCAGCGCCAATGCCGCCAATCCCAGCATGATGGTCGTGAATTCCACCGCATTTGACCCGACTGTAGCCTCGCTAAATGCCACATAAAGCGCGGATATAATTGAAACCACCCAGAAAACCGTGCCATGGATAGGACTCCGTCCTCTATGGGACTTGATGTCAATCAACGTCTGGATCTGGTTCAGCATCAGACCCAAGAAAATGAAAAGCAATGCGAATACGGCCTGATTCACGGCCGTAAGAACCAGGCTCAAGCCAACGGCAACTGCGGCCGGAAGATGTGCAAATTTGGAAAAACTGGCATTGCCCCAAGCAACGGGCGCAAGCCGCTCCGCAATGGCGCCAAAAATATTCCGCTCGATCCACCCTTTCACGACGTCGACCCGTGCCTGCATTTTTTTCGCGCCAATAGCTTGAGCGTCTGCGGCGCTGCTTATCTTCGCGATTTCAGCATTTTGAATGGCGCTCTGTGGCAGTGGATGGAATGGCGTACCGATCTGGATGGCAAAGCGGAGCAAAGTTGATGCTATGCTCCATCCTTCAGGAATGTCGTGAATCGACCCCAGCTTTCCCGTTTCGAGCAGCGTAAATCCTGCCCAGCATCGCGTGAGATCAATCCGCTCGAAATCGGCACTTTCATTTCCAATATCGCAGGTCGCTACGCAAGGCGTTCCCGACCCGATCAGCCGATGCAAAATGTCTTCAGAAAAATACAGGCCTTCGGCGAGGATAACGAGGCGGGATTTAAGATCGCTGGACTTCTGCAGATCCTCAAGCGTCCGCACAAAGTGGATGGTAAGCCCAAAGCGTTCGCCAGCATCTGACATTTTGAGCAGAGCGCCGGACACGTTGTCCACTTCAACGAAGCAGGTTGTAATTCCGGACTTTTGGAGAGCAGCCAGCTGCCATTCCAGAACCGACTGGCCAGCAATTGTAAGAGATTGCGACTGATGCTCAGCAAAATTGGGAGTTTCTATTGTAGAAACAACGGACAAAAGTGCCGCTGGTGGACCTTGGATATTGTCGGCAGATAACATCCGCCCGATATGGACGATATTACCTCATTTCCAACTATTTTGTTGGCATCGTCCCTGTTCTAGGAAATTTCGTGCGTTTCGATTTCGATAATTGCGGCCTCGATGTCACGAATTACAACCGGGTCACCGGGTGCTCCGACGCTGGCCATATCTGCCAGTTCCATGAGGCGTGTTGCCCCAAAACTTGCGGCGAGACCCTTTAATCGCCAGCTTGTGTACTGCCAATTGGCGTCGCAACGCGACCGGGAAAGCAAGCTTAATTGCCGGCGGGCACTCTCTACGAAAGAATGGCGCAACTCCGCCATCAAGGCATAATCATCGCCTGAAGCGGCTTTTATCGCTGTGTCAAAAGAGCCATAATCCATAGACATTCCACAGTCATACGCCACTTAGTGTTAAGTTTGCGTTTCCCCTGTGGATAAAATATGGTTAACAAAGTTCTATGACTGCACGCTCTAAAATTGTTGGCCTAACTCGGCAGATTGAAAATGGTTCCGTTGACGAAATGGAAATCCATATCTCTGAACATGATTTGGTGTCCGGCGCGGAACCATCTCCCATGCCGGACGCGAGTCCCGATTATGATCAGCCGGAGGATGTAGCTGAAGAATATTCAGAAAAATCTGTCCGTTGGACGAGCTATCTTTTACCTTTTGCGATCGTCACGCTGACGATCGGTTGGACCGCCTATTTTGTGTGGACCTATCTACCGCTGATCAAGGACGGGCTCAAGGGTGAGTATCTGATCACCCTGATCAGCATCTGGGCTACTCCTGCTATGTTTCTGGCAATTTTATGGCTCTTGGTTATGCGATCCAGTCGTGCTGAAGCGTTCAGGTTTCGCGATGTAGCGCTCTCGCTGCGCAAGGAAAGCGAAGCGCTCGAAATGCGCATGCGCACGGTGAATGAAGAAATATCCATGGCGCGCAGCTTTCTGGCCCAGAATGCTCGGGAACTGGAAACAGTCGGAAAGCAATCTTCACAAAGTTTGATGGAAGCCGCGCAAATTTTGACCGCTGCATTGTTGGACAGCGATGAAAAAGCAAAAACGCTCGAAACGGTAAGCAATGCCGCCACCACCAATCTAGAACAACTCCGCAAGCATTTGCCCGTCGTAACTAGCGCTGCCAAAGACGTTACAAACCAAATTGGTAGCGCAGGGAATAATGCGCAATTGCAGATAAAGTCGTTGATTGCCGGACTTGCCCGTATTGGCGAGGTTGGAACGTCGACCCGTGCCTATATTGATGACGTCGGCAATCGCGCCGATGCGGTCTCTGAACAGCTTGGAAATATTTCCCGCGAAACCGCCGATTCATTGAATGAAGCAAGTTTGCTTGCCGAAAAGCGTGCGTCGGCCGCAGCGAAGCTTCTCGATGTAGCGGCGCAGAATATGTCTTCGCAGGTCGGCAATGTGACGTCCGAGCTTAGCCAACTCCTTTCGGACAACAGAGCAAAGATTGAAGAAAATGTCGGCTTGCTGAAAAAAGCCATGGGTGAAATTGCGCTGCAATCGCAGGAAGAGAAAAACCGCATTGCGTCGATCATTGGTGATATCGAGAACCACCTGAGCGCCAGCGCGGCTACGATATCGGAAATCGACAAGGCCGCAACCGATCAGACAGCCAAGCTCGCTTTCGCCGTTTCCGCACTTGGCGTGAGTGCGAAAGAGGTGAATTCCGAATTGGACGGCAGCCATAGCCGCACCGAGCAACTGCTGGAGAGAGCTGACGGTCTATTGTCATCGCTCAACAGGATCAACGCCGAGATCGCCGAGAACATCCCTGCATCTATCGGGCAAGTTGGATTGCAGATTTCCGGAACAACGGATCAGCTAGCGTCAGCGACGGGGAGTGCCCGTGATCTGAACGCGCAAAGCAGCGAATTGCTGAAAGTCGCGTCTTCACTGAGTGCTTTGATTGATGAGCAAAGCGCAAAAATTGGCATAATCATGCAGGACAGCGATGAGCATTTCGCCGCGCGTCATGAGCAAGCCGACGCCCTTTCGGCAACTTTGAACGAAACCCGCACGCTAATTGAGTCGATCACGCAAGTGACCGAAGGTGCGCTGGTATCGTCTCTCTTGCGCGTTCGGGAAGTAACCGAAGGCGCGGTGCAGGACAGCCGCAAGATCGTGGAGAATGAACTCACGCATGTGGCGGACCGGTTGGCGGATCAGAACCGCATTGCACTTGAAGGCGCCGTCGAGAACCAATTGAAGGCAATGAACGAACAAGTTCAAAATGCCATTGAACGCAATATCAGCCTGTCTGAAAGCTCAACAGCGCAACTGACAACGCAGTTGAAGGAATTGGATGAACTCGCCGATAATCTTGAAAAGCGGATTGCCGAAAGCCGGAACAGCTTTGACGGTATCGATGATGACAGCTTCGCACGGCGGATGGTCCTGCTCACCGAATCGTTGAACTCCACGTCAATCGATGTGGCAAAGATACTCTCGAACGAAGTCACCGACACCGCATGGGCAGCTTATCTGAAGGGCGACCGCGGGGTCTTCACTCGCCGTGCCGTGCGCCTCCTTGATGCAGGCGAGTCACGCGCGATCGCGACGCATTACGGTCAAGACGCGGAATTCCGTGAACATGTGAACCGCTACATTCATGACTTTGAGGCGATGATGCGGATTTTGCTGAGCACACGTGATGGCAACGCGATTTGCGTTACACTCCTGTCATCCGACGTCGGCAAATTGTACGTAGCTTTGGCCCAAGCAATTGAGCGGCTTCGGAACTAGCTTGCCGTTGGTGGCGTAACCAAAAAGTCAAAGCTGTGCCGGTCAACCCAACCTTGGGTGTAATTAGCATAATAGAGCCCGAATAGCGCCGCAGACAACAACGTGGTCCGCAATATAATCACCCATGGCCGGAAATTACCTGGCGCGCTGTCGGCTTGACCAGGCGTTTTCTCCAACCCCAGTTCGTCGTGGGTCCTGACGCCTATTGGCAAGATTACAAAGGCGCTTAAAACCCAGAAAAGCACGTAAATTGCAACAATCGATGTCCAGTTCATGCGGTTTCCAATATCATGACGTCAACGATGGGCTTCTTGCCCGTCCAGCTGGTCGCCACGCGGCGCACAGCAAGGCGAACCGATTCACGAAGTTTCTCGAAATCGCCCTTATTCTCCCTGATGGCCTTTACGGCTGCGGCCGAAGCCTCTTCCAGAAAATCCTCCATATCCTCTTCAATAGGCACGCCGTGTAAACGGATTTGTGGCTCACCCAGAAGGCGGTCGCGCTCATCTAGGGCGAAGGCGACGTTAATCAGCCCATACCATGACAGACGGCGGCGTTCGTTTATGGTGGCCCCATCGGCTGAAATGATCGTATCGCCGTCCAATATCAACCGGCCTGTACGCTCTTGCCCGATGATCTCTGGCTTTCCGGGGGCCAGACGCACCACATCGCCATTGGACTGAACGAGAGTGTTCTTGACGCCATGTGCTTTTGCAAAGCGGGCCTGTTCGGCCATATGGCGGCGCTCGCCATGAACCGGTACCAGTACCGACGGCTTGATCCAGTCGTAAAGCAACGCCAGTTCCGGTTGGCCGGGGTGTCCCGACACATGGACATGCGCCTGCTTTTCGGTAACGGTCAGAATATTACGCTCGGCAAGCTTATTCATGATTACACCGATAGCGATTTCGTTCCCTGGAATCTGTTTGGACGAGAAGATGACTGTATCGCCCTCCTCCAGCTTAACCGGATGATTTCCTTCCGCAATACGGGCTAAAGCCGCACGTGCTTCGCCCTGACCACCTGTGGCCACAACCATCACCTCATGGCGGGCAAGGCCGTCGACAGCCTCCATATCCACCGTCTTGGGCATATCTTTCAAATAGCCATTGGCCTGTGCAGCATCGATAATCCGGTGCAAGGAACGACCGGCGAAGCAAAGGGTCCTGCCTGTCTCGCGCGCAACTTCGCCCATGGTCTGCAGACGCGCTGCGTTGGATGCAAAGGTGGTGAGCAGCACCCTGCCCTTTGCTTCTTTCACGGATTTCAACAGGTCCGCTTTCACGCTGCCTTCGCTGCCGCTATCATCTGCATTGAACGCGTTGGTGGAATCGCACACCAGCGCTAAAATGCCTTCTTCTCCGATGGCCTTTAACTGATCCGCCGTGGACGGCGTTCCGATAACGGGCCGCTCATCCAACTTCCAGTCGCCGGTATGGAATATCTTGCCATAGGGTGTTGTAATGAGACAGGCGCTCATTTCGAGGATCGAGTGGGCGAGCGTCACGAACTGGAACCCGAATGGTCCCAAATCAAAGCTACCTTCCATCGGAATGATGTTCAATTCGACGCTATCGGCGATGCCTTCTTCTTCCAGCTTTCCGCGTATCAGGGTCGCGGTAAAGGGCGTGGCGTAGAGTGGAACGCCGAGATCGGCGGCGAAATAAGCAACCGCGCCAATATGATCTTCATGACCATGCGTCAGCACGATACCCAAAAGGTCATCCTTGCGCTGCTCGATAAATTCCAGATCGGGCAGGATCAGTTCGACCCCAGGATATTCCGCATTGGCGAATGTCAGCCCAAGATCAACCATGACCCATTTGCCCTGGCAACCGTAAAGATTGACGTTCATGCCAATCTCGTTCGACCCGCCCAGTGCGAGGAAAAGTAACTCATTCTTTGGGGTAGTCATGATTATGTTTCTCGATTCCTGTACAAATGCGCCAGCCCCCGCAGCGTCAAATCCGGTTCTACCCGGTCAAATAAATGGCCATGTTGCTGAAAAAGGATAGCAAGACCGCCAGTCGCGATGACCGTGACCGGTTTGCCAATTTCAGCCTTCATACGGGCGATCATTCCTTCGATCATCGCCACATAGCCCCAATAGATACCAATCTGCATTTGTCCAACTGTTGTCGTACCAATGACACTTTCATTTGGCGGCGGCTCGATTGCAATACGCGGCAACATGGCCGCTGCGGCGTAAAGTGCATCAAGGCTAAGATTAACGCCCGGCGCAATACTGCCCCCCCGATAGGAACCGTCGGGACCGATATAGTCGAACGTGGTCGCCGTGCCGAAGCTGATAACCAGCTTGTCGCCGTCGGCCAAGGATTGTGCGGCAATGGCATTTACCGCGCGATCGGCGCCAACCGATTGGGGTTCATCCACCTTCAACTGGATGCCCCAGCCAACCGACCCCCGACCTGCTATTAACGCCTCACAATCGAAATAATGGGAGGCAAGCAACTGCAAATTATGCAGCGCGCGGGGCACTACCGTTGCGACAATCACGGCCTTGATGTCGCTTCGGCGGAAACCGGCCATCTGGATCAGTTGATCCAGCCACACCGCATACTCATCCGCCGTGCGCCGTGCGTCGGTGGCGATGCGCCAACGCTTTACAATTTCTCCACTGTCGTCGACCAGCGCGAATTTCACGTTGGTGTTGCCGGTATCAATGGCGAGAAGCATAGTCGGTCCTCTGCTTAAACTAGAAAAACATCGGCGGCATGAATGGCATGGATCGACCCATCCGCCAAGCGAAGCTGAAGTGCACCTTCTGCGGTCAACCCTGCGTAAAGTCCATCTTCACGGGCACCATCGGGTAACTGCACCGATAACGCCGTTCCGATGGGATGGGCCGCCTTTTGCCATTCGGCGGTCAATGCCTGCAGGCCATATTGTCGCCAGCGCGCCAACCAGATTGCCATGCTAGACGCCAAAATCTCGACGACGGCTTGCGGATGCGGTGGCAGGACGCCAAGTGCTTTCAGATTGGATGTCGCACGCCCCGGAATCTCGGGTGACGAGGTTAAATTGATACCGATACCAACAACAACCGCGTCACCCGTCCGTTCGAGTAAGATACCGCATAATTTGGCACCGTCTGCCGACAAAACGTCATTTGGCCATTTGATCTGCACGACGCATTCTGGTGCAATTTGGTGCAACGTGTCGCGCACCGCCAAGGCAGCAACAAACGCCAAAGACGGCGCCTGCGGATCGGTCGGTTGCAGGCGTACGATGGTGCTGGCGAACAGATTGCCAGCGGGGCTTTCCCAACTGCGTCCCATACGGCCACGACCGCCGTCCTGTGCATCAGCGCGAAGCCAAAGACCTTCCGGCGCGCCAACAGCTGCACGTTGCAGCAGGTCGGCGTTGGTCGACCCGGTTAATGCAACTTCTTCGAAAATGGGGTTCAGAAGAGCGCCCTTGCCGCTTGTGCCGACAGAGCCGCCAGAATAGGAATGGCGAGATAGCCTAGCGGCGACACCGCCGCAGCCATAATGCCGCCGGTCCAGCTCAAGACCGCATCGTCGGACGGTGCGATCACATCTGCCGGCTCGTCAAAATACATGACCTTGACGACCTTCAGATAGTAGAACGCTCCGATTACTGACGCCGCAATCCCGACCACGGCAAGCGGAAGCAAGTTTGCAGCCACAGCGGCCTGAAACACCACCAGCTTCCCCCAAAAACCGAACAACGGAGGAATACCCGCAAGGCTGAACATGAAGATGGCGAAGACGGCAGCTAAAGCGGGACGGGTTTTCGAAAGTCCAGCGATGTCGTCAAATGTTTCCCGATATGATCCGTCATGCGCTTTCAACTGCATCAGCACTATGAAGCTACCCAATGTCATGGCGACATAGATCGCAAGATAGACGAGCATCCCTGCAACACCCTGCTCCGTCCCGGCAGCCAAGCCGATGAGGATGAAGCCGATATTGTTGATAGAACTGTAAGCCAGAAGGCGTTTCAAATTCTGCTGCCCAATTGCGCCGACGGCACCGATGATGATCGACATCAGAGCCACGACGATGACAATCTGCTGCCAGACCATTGCTTCGTTTCCGAACGCCTCAATGACAATCCGGATCAGCAATGCGCTCGCCGCGACCTTCGGGGCGCTCGCGAAGAAGGCGGTTACCGGGGTCGGTGCACCTTCGTACACATCCGGTGTCCACATGTGGAAAGGCGCGGCGCTAATCTTGAAGGCCAAGCCGGACAGAACAAATACGATGCCGAATATCATTCCAAGGCTGATGTCGCCATTCAGGGCTGAACCGATCGCGCTAAAGCTGGTAGAGCCGGCAAAGCCATACAGCAACGACATACCAAAGAGCAAAATCCCGCTCGCCAAGGCGCCGAGTACGAAATATTTCAAACCTGCTTCGGCCGAACGTCCGTCATAGCGCGCAAAACTCGCCAGGACATAAGCAGCCAAACTGTTGAGTTCGAGCCCGATGTAGAGCGTCACCAGATCCGTCGCCGACACCATGATGCCCATGCCAGTGGCAGCAAGCAGGATCAGTACGGGATATTCCGCACGCATCGCACCCATTTTTTCTAGGAAACGCGGGGCGATCATCAGCGAGATGGCGGCGGCGAAGTAGATCAATATTTTGGCAAAATTGCCAAAGGCATCGTTGCCGATCAGACCGTCAAACGCCAAGGCATCGGTACCTGCCGCCATAAACTGGACTACATAGGCACCAGCGCCAACCAGCGCAGCAACGGCCAAGATACTCGCCAACCGGCCAGCTTCGCTCCGCCATGCAGAAAGAAGCAGCAAGACCAGAGCGGAAAAGCTGAGAATAACCTCGGGACGAACGAGGAAAAGTGAAGCATTAAGGTCCATTAGTGGTGGCTCCCCTCAGCCTTGTTCTTTTCTTCGCCATGGCCCCCGACCCGATATTTGGCCGTGGTAGGATCATTGGCCTTCAATTTGCTGTCCCCAGCAGGTGCCGCACGTTCAATGCGAGCGACAATCGTTGCAACATCGCGGCGGATCGGAGCCAGGAAACTTTCGGGATAGACGCCCATCCAGAGCACAGCCGCAGCGATCGGCGCGAGCAACCACATCTCCCGACCATCAATGTCAGACATTGCCGCCGCATCGGCGTTTTTCTGTTCGCCAAAGGCAATCCGGCGATAGAGATACAGCATATAGCCCGCACCCAAAATGATGCCTGTTGTTGCGATCAAGGTCGCCCAGGTCGAAACCTTATAAGCCCCCGCCAGCGACAGGAACTCGCCCACAAAGCCACTGGTTCCTGGAAGCCCTACGCTCGCCATTGTGAAGAGCATGAAGAGCAGTGCATATTTGGGCATATTGATGCTCAACCCACCATAACGGTTGATTTCGCGGGTATGCAGCCGGTCATAGATCACCCCGACGCACAGGAACAACGCGCCCGAGACCAGACCATGGCTCAACATAACGATAATCGCGCCTTCAATACCTTGCTGGTTGAAAGTGAACAGACCCACGGTCACAATTGCCATATGGGCGACGGACGAATAGGCGATCAGCTTCTTCATATCGTTTTGAACAAGCGCAACGAGCGACGTGTACACCACGGCGACCATCGACAGGCCGAAAACCAACGGAATGAAGTCCGCGCTCGCTTCCGGGAACATCGGAAGCGAGAAACGCAGGAAGCCATATCCGCCCATTTTCAGCAGGACGCCCGCCAAGATCACCGAACCGGCGGTCGGCGCCTGAACGTGGGCATCCGGCAACCATGTGTGGACCGGCCACATCGGCATCTTTACGGCAAAGCTCGCAAAGAACGCCAGCCAGAGCCATTTCTGCGCCTCGACCGGAAAATCGGTATTAAGCAACGTCGGTATGTCCGCGGTTCCGGCGGTCTGGATCATCCACAACATGGCGATCAGCATTACGACCGAGCCGAGAAGCGTGTAGAGGAAGAATTTATAAGAGGCGTAAATCCGCTCTGCCCCGCCCCAGATGCCGATGATCAGATACATCGGGATCAGGCCGGCTTCAAAGAAGATGTAGAATAACAGCAGATCCTGGGCCGCAAATACGCCAATCATGAGCGTTTCCATCAGGAGAAACGCGGCCATATACTCACCAACACGCTTTTGTATGGCGTGCCAGCTAGCCCCGATGCAGATCGGCATCAGGAATACCGACAGCATGATGAGCGTCAGGGAAATGCCATCAATGCCCAGTTTCCAGCCTATGGGGCCAAACAACTGAAGGCTTTCCACAAACTGCCACTGCGCACCTGCGGGATCATAGCTGACCCACAACCAAGCGCCCAATGCAAGATTGAATAGAGTTGCGCCTAGCGCCAGCAGACGGGCGGTTTCGGCGCGCGCAAACAGACAGGCGATTGCGGCCACCATCGGGATAGCTAGCATGATCGAAAGAATTGGGAGTGCTGAGGCGTTCATTATGCTTTCACCATCATCCAGCTAACCGCCGCGACAAGGCCCAAAAGCATGACCAGTGCATAGGTGTAAAGATATCCCGACTGCATCCGCACAGCCATGCGGCTGCTGAAGTTCACCAACGCGGCGGAACCATTGGGACCATATTTATCAATGATACCAATGTCCCCCTGCTGCCAGAAAAGGCGGCCGAACCAAAAGGCCGGACGGACGAAAATCAGGTTATAGAGCTCGTCAAAATACCATTTGTTGAGGAAGAAACGGTAGAGAGGAGCGAACATGGTTGCCACCTTGTGCGGTGCATCGTCGGAGCGCTGGTACATCAGATACGCAATGGCAAGACCGGTCAGCATCGCCACCGTTGACGACAATTTCACCCATAGCGGCACTTCATGCATCGCATGCATCAAATGCTCGTTGAAATAGAGCGTGCTGTTGGCCCAGAATTCCTTGCCCGTTTCCGCTTCAATAAAGCCACCGTGGAACAGAAAGCCTGCAAAAAGAGCGCCGAGGGTCAAGACACCCAACGGAATAAGCATAGGCAGCGGGCTTTCGTGCGGATGATATCCAGCGGTGCCGTCTCCATGGTCCCCATGTCCGCCATGATGGGCGTGATCGTCTCCATGATGGTGATCGTCATGAACGGCGTGCTGGATATGCTCCGAGCCTGCCCAGCGCGGCTTTCCGAAGAAGGTCAGGAACATCAGGCGCCAACTGTAGAAGCTGGTCAACAATGCGGCGATAACGCCAATGGCAAAGCCATACATATGGTAAGTCGATCCGCTGGCAAAGGCAGCCTCAATAATGGCGTCCTTGGAATAGAAGCCCGCAAATCCACCGACACCGACTATGCCCACCCCGGTAATGGCGAGCGTTCCCGCCATCATTGCCCAAAAGGTCAGCGGGATATGTTTCCGCAGGCCGCCATAATAGCGCATATCCTGTTCATGGTGCATCGCATGGATCACCGAACCTGCGCCCAAGAATAGCAACGCCTTGAAGAATGCATGGGTAAACAGATGGAACATCGCGGCGCCATAGGCACCGGTGCCGGCGGCGAAAAACATATAGCCGAGCTGTGAGCAGGTCGAATAGGCGATAACGCGTTTGATGTCGGTCTGGACCAGACCCACTGTCGCGGCAAAAATCGCGGTCGTTGCACCGACAATCGTGACGACGTTCAGCGCAAACTGGCTTGTTTCAAACAGCGGCGACAAGCGGCAAACCATGAACACGCCAGCGGTCACCATCGTCGCGGCGTGGATCAGCGCCGACACAGGTGTCGGGCCTTCCATCGCGTCGGGGAGCCATGTGTGCAGGCCCAACTGTGCCGATTTACCCATCGCGCCGATGAACAGAAGAACGCAGAGCAGGCTCATCGTGTCCACGCGGTAGCCGAGGAAACCTATGCTCGACCCTACTTTGTCCGGCGCATCTGCGAGGATATCGGGGATCGAAACCGTGCCGAATAGCCAGAAAACGCCAAAGATACCGAGCATGAAGCCCAAGTCACCAACGCGGTTGACTACAAACGCCTTGATCGCAGCCGCATTGGCGCTGGGTTTCTTGTACCAGAAACCAATCAGCAAATAGGACGCAAGGCCGACGCCTTCCCACCCGAAGAACATCTGCACCAGATTATTCGCGGTGACCAGCATGAGCATGGCGAACGTAAAGAGCGACAGATAGGCAAAGAAACGCGGCTGGTCTGGATCTTCCTCCATATAGCCCCAGCTATACAGGTGGACGAGCGCGGATACGGTGGTGATAACCACAAGCATGACCGCGGTGAGCGCATCGACGCGCAATTCCCAGTCAAAGGCAAGCGCACCGGACTGGACCCAGGTCATGACCGGTTGGACATATGCCTTTTCATCACCCGTCAGGAAGCCGATAAAGATCGGCCAGCTCAAAAGGCAGGCTGTAAACAGGCCGGCGGTCGTGATCGTCTTGGCCGCAACCGCACCGATAAAACGCTGGCCAAGACCCGCGATCAGCGCTGCCAAGAGCGGCAGGAAAACGATGATATGTATCGAAGTCACTGGATGTTTACCCCTTCATCCGGTTGACATCGTCAACGGCAATGGTGCCGCGACCACGGAAATAGATAACCAGAATGGCAAGCCCGATGGCCGCCTCGCTGGCCGCGACGGTCAGCACGAACATCGCGAAAATCTGCCCGGTCAGATCGCCCAAGAAAGCGCTGAACGCCACAAGGTTGATATTCACAGCGAGCAAGATCAACTCGATCGCCATCAAGATGATGATGACATTCTTGCGGTTCAGGAAAATGCCGAGCACGCCCATCACAAACAGGATGGAGCTGACCACCAGATAATGTTCGATGCCTATCACAGTTCGACCCCCTGCCCGACCGGTTGATTCACGTTGCGCGTAGCATCCTGTGGACGGCGCATATTCTGGCTGTTGATATTCTGGCCCTTTGTTCCGTGACTACGGCGGTGGGTCAGAACAATCGCGCCCACCATGGCGACGAGCAGGATCAAACCGGCACTTTCGAACAGGAAGATATATTTGCTGTAGAGCAGATTCCCGATCGCCTCGATATTCGGTACGCGGTCGGACACCGTTGCCGGTCCAGCTTCTGGAATGCCAAGTTTGACCGCACCGGCGCGATAGGCACCGACGCCGAGAATGAGTTCCGCCACCAGCACCACCGCCAGCAGTAGCCCAAGCGGTACGTTTTTGACAAAACCGGCCCGCAATTCGGCAAAATCAATGTCGAGCATCATCACGACAAAGAGGAACAGCACAGCAACCGCGCCGACATAAACAATGACAAGCAGCATCGCGATAAATTCCGCGCCGATCAGAACCATCAGTCCCGCCGCGTTGAAAAAGGCGACAATCAGCCACAGCACGCTGTGCACCGGATTGCGTGCAAAGATCACCATCGCAGCGGACGCGATGAGGATGCTGGCGAAGAGGTAAAATGAGATGACCTGAATCACAATCCGCGCCCCTTATCGATAGGCCGCATCGGCGGCAAGGTTCGCAGCAATCGCGCGTTCCCATTTGTCGCCGTTGGCGAGCAGCTTGTTCTTGTCATAGAGAAGCTCCTCACGCGTTTCGGTGGCATATTCAAAATTCGGCCCTTCAACGATGGCATCGACGGGGCAGGCTTCCTGACAGAAACCGCAATAGATGCATTTCGTCATATCGATGTCGTAGCGCGTGGTCCGGCGGCTGCCGTCTTCACGCGGTTCGGCCTCGATAGTGATTGCTTGCGCCGGACACACTGCCTCGCACAGCTTGCACGCGATGCAACGCTCTTCACCATTGGGATAACGCCGCAGCGCATGTTCGCCTCGGAAACGTGGGCTAAGCGGGTTCTTTTCAAACGGATAGTTCACTGTTGCCTTGGGCTTGAAGAAATATTGCAAGGTCAGCCAATGCGCCTTGACGAACTCCCACAGGGTGAAGGATTTGATGAGATGGGCAATGGTGGTCATTTACTGGCCTTTCCAGCCACATTCAGTTCGCTTCTGCAGATGCCATCCCAACGGTTGGCAGGCTTTTCCGCCGTGTAGGTTTTGCCCTTCTCAACGTCAGTCACTTGGCTGATGTACATGCGTTCACTGTCTTTGCAGTCATATCGTGTCAGCATCAAATATCCGCTCACCAGAAACATCCAGAACAGCGAGATCGGTAGGAATATTTTCCAACCCAGACGCATCAGTTGGTCATAGCGGTAGCGGGGAACAGTGGCCTTTACCCAGGCGAAGATGAAGAACATCACGAGGATTTTGGCGAAGAACCAGATGATACCTGGTACCATATAGAGGGGCGCCCAATCGACCGGTGGCAGCCATCCGCCCCAGAAGAGGATCGCGTTCAGCGCGCACATCAGCAGTACATTGGCATATTCGCCGAGCCAGAAAAGCGCGAAGGCCATCGACGAATATTCGGTCTGGTAACCGGCGACCAGTTCGCTTTCCGCCTCAGTCAGATCGAATGGCGCGCGCGCGGTTTCGGCCATCGCACTGATAAGGAACATGACCGCAATAGGGAACAGGAGCGGGTTCAGGGCATAAGCGTTGATGAAGCCAAGCACATGGCCCTTCTGCCCTGCAATGATGCCGCCCATGTTAAATGTGCCCGCCCACAGAACAACGCAGATCAGGATAAAACCAATGGAGACTTCATAGGAAATCATCTGCGCGGCGGCGCGCATCGCGGAATAGAAGGGATATTTGGAGTTGGATGCCCAACCCGAAATCACGACGCCGTAGACGCCCAGACTGCTGATAGCGAGGATGTAGAGCAGACCGACATTGATATCCGCAAGCACGACGCCATCGCCAAAGGGAATAACCGCCCAGGCCATCAACGCCACAGTGAAGGTGATGATCGGCGCGATCAGGAACAGGCCCCGGTTCGACGCGCTTGGAATGATCGTTTCCTGCAGGAACACCTTCAAACCGTCGGCGAAGGACTGCAAAATTCCGAAGGGACCGACTACGTTTGGACCACGACGCAGCGCAAAGGCAGCCCAAAGCTTGCGTTCGCCATAAATGATCAACGCCACAGCGAGCATCAACGGAAATGCAATTAGCAAAATTCCCGCGATGGTCGCGGTAAACCACGCACCTTCATAGGACATGCCGAGAGATTGGAAGAAAGAGGTCATTCCGCAGCCTCCAGAAACTCTTCACCATGCACCAATTCGGCCGAGCAACGTTGCATCGTCTCCGACGCGCGGCAGATGGCATTGGTCAGGTAGAAATCCTTCACGGGATAGTCGGCGATCTTGCCGCTGACGGTGGCGGACAGCTTGGGTTCGCTCCAGCCATAATTGGCCAGACCTTCGACGCCGAGAGCGGGAGCGGCTTTTGCCATTTCGGCGCGCAACGCGTCGAGGCTATCGAACGGCAAACGCTTGCCGAGCACATCGGAAAGCGCGCGGAAAATCGCCCAATCCTCACGGGCATCGCCGGGCGGGAATACCGCACGTTCGCCGCGTTGGACGCGACCTTCGAGGTTCACATAAGTGCCGGACTTCTCGCTATAGGCTGCACCGGGTAGGATAACGTCGGCATGCCGCGCGCCCTGGTCGCCATGGTGGCCCACATAGACTTTGAACGTTTTGGCAAAGAGGCTATAGTCGACTTCATCCGCGCCGAGGAAGAAAGCCAGTTTTGGCGCTTTCGCGGCCAAAGCCTTGATGCCACCTTCATAGGCGTAGCCCAGCATCAGGCCGCCCATGCGGGCTGCCGCGAAATGGAGGACGTTGAAGCCATTCCAGCCATCGCGCACCAACTTGTATTTCTTGGCAAAAGCCAACGCTGCGCCATGCACGCCCTCATACCGCAACGCGCCACCGCCGACGATGATCGCAGGACGCTCAGCCGCCTTCAATGCATCGGCCAACGCCTTTGGCGCTTTGGTAAGTGTCGATAGATCGTCACCCAGCCACTCGACCTTATAGGTCAGGTCGGTCACCGGACCGATCGCAAAAACCTTCGCGCCTTTTTTGCGGACGGCCTTCTGCACGCGAGTGTTCACTAGCGCGGCTTCGCGGCGCAGGTCGCTGCCCACGAGCAGGATGATGTCGGCATTTTCAATGCCGGCGATGGTTGTATTGAAATTGACAGCGCTCAGTGACGAAGTGTCATAGGCAAGACCGGTCTGACGCCCTTCGAGCATCGCTGCACCTGCCAGTTCACGTGCTGCGAACATCGTTTCGCAATCGACCTGATCACCGGCAAGCACTGCGGCTTCGCCCGACCAATGTGCCTTCACGGCGTCGAACGCCTCGGCCCAGCTTACGGCGACCAGCTTACCGTCCTTGCGGACATAAGGCTTGTCGAGGCGACGATGGGTTAGGCCATCGACAGCGTGACGGGTTTTATCCGACGCCCATTCTTCATTCACATCATCGTTGATCCGCGGCAAAGCGCGCAGCACGGCGCGGCCACGGCTGTCGAGACGAATGTTCGTGCCGACCGCATCCATGACGTCGATGCTCGGTGTTTTCTTGAGTTCCCAAGGACGGGCTTCGAACGCATAGGGTTTCGATGTCAGCGCGCCCACGGGGCATAGGTCGACCACATTGCCGGACAATTCGCTGGTCACCGCACGCTCAAGATAGCTGGTGATCTGCATATTCTCGCCGCGACCAATCGCGCCGATTTCCTCAATGCCGGCGACTTCTTCGGCAAAGCGGACGCAGCGCGTGCACTGGATGCAGCGGGTCATCACCGTCTTGACGATAGGGCCCATATATTTCTCAGTCACCGCACGCTTGTTTTCGTCATAGCGCGAGGCACCCCGGCCATAGGCCACAGACTGGTCCTGCAAATCGCATTCACCGCCCTGGTCGCAAATCGGGCAATCGAGCGGGTGGTTGATCAGGAGGAATTCCATCACCCCTTCCCGTGCCTTTTTGACCATCGCACTGTCGGTCTTAATAATCTGCCCCTCGGTCGCGGGCAGTGCGCAGCTTGCCTGCGGCTTGGGCGGACCGGGAGCAACCTCCACCAGACACATGCGGCAATTGCCCGCAATGGACAGCCGCTCATGATAACAGAAGCGCGGGATTTCCTTGCCCGCAAGCTCGCACGCCTGCAGCACGGTCGCGCCAGCGGGGACTTCGATTTCGAGGCCGTCTACAGTGACTTTAGGCATAACTACTCCGCCGCCTCCAACATATTGTCACCATGCTTCTCCGCAATCCGACGCTCCATCTCTGGGCGGAAATGCTTGATGAGGCCCTGGATCGGCCAAGCTGCTGCGTCGCCGAGCGCGCAAATGGTGTGGCCTTCGACCTGTTTGGTAACTTCATATAGCATGTCGATCTCGGACGCCGCCGCATCACCGGTGCGCATACGTTCCATCACACGCCACATCCAGCCTGTGCCTTCACGGCACGGTGTGCACTGGCCGCAGCTTTCATGCTTGTAGAAATAGGACAAGCGCGAAATGGCGCGGACGATGTCGGTGGACTTGTCCATTACGATGACGGCCGCAGTACCAAGGCCGGAGCCAACTTCCTTGCAGCCGTCGAAATCCATCGGCACGTCCATCATCATGGCCGCCGGAACCAGCGGAACCGAAGATCCGCCGGGGATCACCGCGAGCAGATTGTCCCACCCGCCGCGCACGCCGCCGCAATGCTTTTCGATCAGCTCACGGAAAGGAATGCTCATCGACTCTTCGACGACGCAGGGTTTTTCGACATGGCCCGAAATCTGGAAAAGTTTCGTGCCATGGTTGTTTTCACGGCCAAAGCTTTTGAACCACGCGGCACCGCGCCGCAGGATGGTCGGAACCACCGCGATGCTCTCCACATTATTCACGGTCGTCGGGCAGCCATAAAGACCGGCGCCTGCCGGGAATGGCGGTTTCAGGCGCGGCTGGCCTTTTTTGCCTTCCAGACTTTCGATCATGGCGGTTTCTTCGCCGCAAATATAGGCGCCCGCGCCGCGATGGACGAAGACGTCAAAATCATAGCCCGATTTGGCGGCATTTTTGCCAAGCAGACCGGCGGCATACGCCTCGGCCACAGCCTTTTCGAGAACCTTGGCTTCGAAAATATACTCGCCACGAATGTAGATATAGGCGGCGCGTGCGCGCATTGCGAAACCGGCGATCAGCGCACCTTCGACTAGCTTGTGCGGATCGTGGCGGATGATTTCGCGGTCCTTGCACGAACCGGGCTCGGATTCATCGGCGTTGATGACGAGGAAGTTGGGACGCTCGGGCGTCGGGGCTTTGGGCATGAAGCTCCACTTCATCCCCGTAGGGAACCCTGCCCCGCCGCGCCCACGCAGGCCGGAAGCTTTCACTTCTTCGATAATCGCATCCTGCCCGACCTTCATCAGGGCGGCAGTCTTGTCCCAATCCCCACGCTTCTGCGCTGCTTTCAGGCCGAAATCCTGATAGCCATAGAGGTTCGTAAAAATACGGTCTTTATCGTGGAGCATCAACCCAATCCTCCGAGCATGAACCAGGCACCGCCCGCAATAATCAGACCGATTACCGCCAGCTTAATGATGCCCGTCAGCAGTTTCCAAGCGACGAATGCGGCGACCAGAACGCCGACCAAGGGGAGCCATTCCATTACCACTCACCCCGATAATCATGGTTCTTGTCGACCATCGCCTTCAATGTCGTCGGACCGCCATAGGGCTCCACCGTATGCCGTCCGGGCAATTGCGTCCCAATTTTGGGCTGCTTGCCGTCGGCAAGGTCGCCCAGAATTGCGGTCATGCTGTCATAATCGAGATCTTCGAAATTATCATCGTTGATCTGGACCATCGGTGCGGAAGAGCAGTTGCCCATGCACTCGACCTCGGTCAGCGTGAACAGGCCGTCAGGCGTGGTCGCGCCTTTGACAAGGCCGCGGTTTTTGCACGCCGCCATGATATCGTCCGACCCGCGCAGCATGCACGGCGTCGTTCCGCACACCTGTACATGATAGCGGCCAACCGGCGCGAGATTGTACATCGTGTAGAAGGTCGCAACCTCATAGGCGCGCATATAGGGCATGCCGAGATATTGGGCGACATATTCAATGACCGGGACCGGCAGCCAGCCCTGCGTCTTCGTTTCTTCCCCGACCTGCCGCTGGGCAAGGTCCAGCAGCGCCATAACCGCCGATTGCTGACGCCCAGCAGGGTAGCGGCCGATATAGATATCAGCTTTCTTCTTATAGTCGGGCGAGAAAGCAAAATTGCCCCACTTTGCGCGGGTTTCTGCTTCGTCAGGGATATGTGCTGCGTCAGCCATGTCGTTCCTTACGTCCCCAAATTCGTCCGGCATAAGCGCCAAAGGCCATTGCCGCCCCGGTCGAACCGAGTTCTTTCACATTTACGTGGCTATGAAACAGCCAAAGATAGGTCGCCACCAGTGCAAATGACCCGAAAAGGGCAGCCGCGATGAACAGGACTTCTCTCAAGATCACCGGTCACACTCCCCGAACACAATGTCGAGCGCGCCCAAAATCGCGGTCGTGTCGGCCAGCATGTGCCCACGCGACATGAAGTCCATGGCTTGCAGATGCGAGAAAGCCGTCGGGCGGATTTTGCAGCGATAGGGCTTGTTGGTGCCATCCGACACCAGATAGACGCCAAACTCTCCCTTGGGGCTTTCGGTGGCGACATAGACGCTGCCCGCCGGAACCTTGAAGCCTTCGGTATAAAGTTTGAAATGGTGGATCAGCGCTTCCATGCTCTGCTTCATTTCGGCGCGCTTGGGCGGGACGATCTTGCGGTCGTCGCTGCACACAGGGCCTTCGGGCATTTGCTGGAGGCATTGTTTCATGATGCGGATCGACTGGCGCACTTCCTCGACGCGGACCATGAAGCGGTCGTAGCAATCGCCGCGTGTGCCGACGGGAATGTCGAAGTCCATCTTGGCATAGACATCATAAGGCTGGCTTTTGCGGATATCCCAGGGGATGCCCGCCGCGCGGATCATCGGACCGGAAAAGCCCCATTTGATGGAGTCTTCTCTGGAGACGATGGCAATATCGACGTTGCGCTGTTTGAAAATGCGGTTGTCGACGACAAGCTTCATCGCGTCTTCGAACAGGCGCGGCAGACGGTCGTCGAGCCATTCGCCAACATCGGTCAATAGCTTCAACGGCACATCCTGATGCACGCCGCCGGGACGGAACCATGCGGTGTGCATACGCGCGCCACTGGCGCGTTCAAAAAAGCCCATGCAATCTTCGCGTGCTTCGTAAAGCCAAAGGCCCGGAGTCATCGCGCCGACGTCGAGCGCATGGTGCGCGATGTTGAGCAGATGGTTGGAAATGCGAGTCATTTCCGCGAAAAGCACCCGCAGATACTGCGCGCGCAACGGCACTTCGAGGTTCAGCAGCTTTTCGATCGCCAGCACATAGCTATGCTCCATCGCCAGAGGCGAAGCATAGTCGAGCCGGTCGAAATAGGGCAGCGCCTGCAAATAGGTCTTATATTCGATCAGCTTTTCGGTGCCGCGGTGCAGCAGGCCGATATGCGGATCAAGCCGCTCCACGATTTCACCGTCCAGTTCCATGACCAGACGCAAAACGCCGTGCGCTGCAGGATGCTGCGGACCGAAGTTAATCGTGTAATTTTCAATGACCTCGTCACCGGTGGTGGGGGCCAGATCCTGTTGAAGGTTCATTCTTTCACCGCCTTCGGTTTCCGCACCGTACGCTTTTTAGCTTCCACATTGGCTGCCGCTCCGGCGCCGGTCTGCGATGGCTTTTCTGTCGTTTTGGGATCATTCACCTGCGGCGGTGTGCCACGCGGCGGTTCGTTTGATTTGATCACCTTCTCATCGCCGGGCAGTACATAGTCCGCACCTTCCCATGGCGAGAGGAAGTCAAAGCTGCGGAAATCCTGCGCCAGCTGCACCGGCTCATATTTCACGCGCTTTTCTTCTTCGGAATAACGCAACTCGACATAACCGGTCAGCGGGAAATCCTTGCGTTGCGGATGCCCGGTAAAGCCATAATCGGTCAGGATGCGGCGGAGATCCTCATTGCCAGAGAACAGCACGCCATACATATCAAACACTTCACGCTCCAGCCAGCCAGCGACTGGCCAGATGCCGGTCACCGACGGAACAGCGACATCTTCGCTGGTCGTGACATGCACGCGGATGCGGTGGTTCTTAGTCAGGCTGAGCAGGAAATATACGACTTCAAAACGCGGGTCGCGGTCGGGCCAGTCGACACCGGCAATTTCCATCAGTTGCTGATATTCGCACTCGTCGCGCAATTGGGTCAAAACACCCACCAGCGAATCCCGCTTCACATGCAGCGCGAGTTCGCCATTATCCTCATCAACGCTGACAAGGTCTTTACCCAGCAGCTTCTTGATTGCAGCAACCGTGCCCTTGGGCTTTTCAATATGTGGGGCTGGATGTGTCACCGTTCCAGCGTCCCTACCCGGCGGATTTTACGTTGCAATTGCATGATACCATAGAGCAGCGCCTCGGCGGTCGGAGGACATCCGGGGACATAAATGTCTACAGGTACGATCCGGTCGCAACCGCGCACGACGCTATAGCTGTAATGATAATAGCCACCGCCATTGGCACAGCTGCCCATGGAGATGACATATTTGGGTTCCGACATCTGATCGTAGACCTTGCGCAATGCAGGCGCCATTTTGTTGCACAGCGTACCAGCAACAATCATGACGTCGGACTGACGCGGGGATGCGCGCGGCGCGATACCGAAACGTTCAAAGTCGTAGCGCGGCATATAGCCGTGGATCATCTCGACCGCACAGCAGGCCAGACCAAAAGTCATCGGCCACAACGAACCGGTCCGCGCCCAGTTGAACAGATCTTCTGTCGATGAAACGACAAAACCTTTGTCGTTCACTTCGCTTTCAATATCCTTGAAGAAACCGGAATCAGGAACGGACGCGTCCGCCGGTGTCTGTGCGATTACTCCCATTCGAGGGCTCCCACTTTCCACGCATAAATAAAGCCAATGACCAGTTCGAAAAGGAACAGCATCATGGTGCCCCAGCCAACCCAACCTGTTTCACCAAGGCTGACTGCCCATGGAAAAAGGAACGCAGCTTCGAGATCGAAGATAATGAACAGGATGGCGACAAGGTAAAAGCGCACGTCAAACTGGCTGCGCGAATCTTCGAATGCGGGAAATCCGCACTCATATTCCGCCAACTTTGCCTCTGTCGGCTGGTGCGAACCGGTCAGGCGCGACACACCCATAGGCAAAAATACAAAGGCCGACGACAGGGCAAGCGCCACAAATAGGAATAATAAGATCGGCAAATATTGCGATAAATCAGTCATAACAGACTCGCTTTGGCCCCCGTAAACGTGCCGCGCTTTTAGGGGCAAGGTCCGGCTACCGCAAGGGCGGAAAGCCAGATTTTGTGGGCTTTTTTCAATTATTTTTTGCGCGGTGCCGTATCGATTTTGATCCAAGATGGACGCATTGAATCAGCAACCTTGTTTTAGGAGGAAAAGAATGGAACACCGGCCATGAAAGCTGCTCGGGAGGAACAGGTGCTTACAAAGTTTTTTACGATAATTGCGTTGGCCGGGGCGGCAACCGCAACGGCGCATGCCGAAGACACACCCGCGCCGCCCGCCACGACGGAAGCGGCCATATCCGAGATGATGCCCTGTTCAAAAGTTCGCACAAACACCGGAACACCCGCCTCCACCGAAAATGCACTGAACAATTATCGACTGAAATTCGAAAAAGTCGATGATGCCTCTTTCAAAGTGTTTGATGGCGAACTGTTTTACTACATCGATTTTTACAAAAATGACGAAGGGTTCCACAGCCTGGCGTTCAACATCAGATTCGAGAAAATCAAAGTCGGAATGAAAGAAATTAACGAGTGGAACGAAAAACGGCGCTTTACCCGTGCCTATTTAACCAAAGACAAGATGGCCGTTCTCGAAATGGACCTTAACATGGAATATGGCGGCATGGCGGACTGCCAGTTTCAGGATAACCTATATGTCTGGCTAGACTCGCTCGGCCGGTTTCACGACACGATTTACAAGATGAACTGACCCTATTTCAGCGCGCCGACGAGCAATTTGTGCAGCTTGCTGTGCAAAATGTCATTTGCAGCAAGAACCTGCGTGTCCGCGATATGCGGGCTGCGTCCCCGATAGTCGGTTACAAAGCCCCCTGCTTCGCGCACCAACAGACACCCAGCCGCCGTATCCCACGCCGAAAGACCGCTTTCCCAAAAGCCGTCATAACGTCCGGCGGCAAGCCATGCCAGATCCAGGCTGGCGGCACCAAAACGGCGGATACCGGCGACTTGCGGACCTATAGAAGCGTAAATTTTGCCCCATTCGTCAAAATCGCCATGGCCCTTATAGGGAGTGCCGGTGGCGATCAGCGCTTCATTAAGTTGCCGGCGTGCCGAAACGCGCAGACGGCGGTGGCCGAGCCATGCGCCCTTGCCACGTTCTGCCCAAAAGCTTTCGTCGGTGATCGGGTTATAGACCAGACCTGCAAAGATATCGCCCCAACCGGAACCATCCGGCTTGGGATCCTGTACCGCGATGGAAATCGCGAAGTGCGGGATACCGTGCAAAAAGTTGCTTGTGCCGTCGAGCGGATCGACGATGAAGCGCGGCTTTCCATCCGCACCCGCAATCTCGCCGCCTTCTTCCAAAAGAAAGCCCCAATCCGGACGGGCAACTTCCAATTCGCGAAAGATAGTATCTTCGGCGCGCTCATCGGCTTTTGAAACAAAGTCAGCCGGTCCCTTTTGCGAGACCTGCAAATGCTCGATTTCACCGAAATCGCGGCGAAGCTTGCCACCCGCCTTGCGAGCCGCCTTTTCCATGATGGTCAAAAGACCGGTCAATGCTGGCATTAGTCGGCCTTCCGGACATATTCCCGTTCGTAAACGTCAACAACGATCCGCGTGCCCGAGCTGATAAAGGGCGGCACCATGACGCGCACACCATTGTCGAGGATGGCAGGCTTGTAGCTGGACGAAGCGGTCTGGCCTTTGACGACCGCGTCGGCCTCCACAACGGTTGCCTCGATCTGGTCGGGCAAGGCCACCGAAAGCGCCTCTTCCTCATACATTTCCATGACGACATCCATGCCGTCCTGCAAAAAGGCGGCAGCATCGCCCAAAAGGTCACTTGGCAGTGTCACCTGATCATAGGTTTCCTTGTCCATGAACACGAGATTGTCGCCCTCTGCATAGAGGAACTGGAAATCTTTCTGGTCGAGGCGGACGCGCTCAACGCTTTCGGCCGAACGGAAACGAACGTTGTTCTTGCGGCCATCGCGCAGGTTTTTGAGTTCGACTTGCATATAGGCACCGCCCTTGCCCGGCTGGGTATGCGCGGTCTTTACCGTGCGCCACAGACCGTTTTCATATTCAAGGATGTTACCCGGCTTGATTTCAACCGCGTTGATTTTCATGGAACGAACTCGCTAACAAATGGAAAGAGCAGACACGCGCCGCGTGCCGTTGGTGGCGGCCTTTAACGGGCGCGACCGAATTAGGCAAGCAGGGCGTTAAACGCTTTTACCGCTTCGGCGGGACCTTGGGGATGATTCCACACCGCACCGGACACCGCCAGAAAATCGGCACCCGCCTCAATAAGCGGCTTTGCATTGTCCGGCGTAATTCCGCCGATGGCGACGCATGGGATTTCCGTCACCAGCGTCCATTTCTGAACGGTATCGAGTTCGGCGATATGCTCGACCTCTTTGGTGTTTGTCGGGAAGAATGCGCCAAAGGCTACATAATCCGCACCGGCCTCAGCCGCTTCCATCGCCAGATGGCGGCTGTTGTGGCAGGTTACGCCGATCTGGGCGTCACGGCCCAATTGTTCACGGGCATCCCGCGCATCGCCATCACCCTGCCCCAGATGAACGCCATCGGCTTTCAAACGTTTGGCCAGTGATATGCTGTCGTTGACGATGAAGGCGACGTCATGCCGTGCGCAGATTTCCTGCAGCGGTGCTGCCAAGGCAGCTGCCTCATGCTGGTCGATGCCTTTGACCCGGAACTGGAACGCCGCAACGGGTCCGGCCGACAAGGCCTGTTCAAGTTTTTCAGAAAACGCCCCGCTAACATCGAGCGGGGAAATGAGATAAAGCTGGCATCCAATGTCGGTCATGCCGCGCCTTTAGCGAGGGTTTAGGCTGGCGGCAAATGTCTTACGCATCACCGCCAGCCCCTCTCCAACCTCAGGTCGCCGAAGCGGCGGCAATCTCGTCAATCGCACCGCCAAGCGAGGCGTCGAATTCGGCGTCGGTCATCTGGTGACGCAGGTCTTCCAGCAACGCGCGCGAGAAGCTTGCAATGATGCCCTGGTTCTTCGCCAATTCCACGCATGCTTCTGGGCGGGCAAATCCGCCGGACAGCGCAACGACACGCAATACGCGCGGATGCTGTACCAATGGATCGAACAGTCCGGCTTCGGCCGGGATCGACAGCTTCAGCATAACCTTGTGGTCACCCGACACATTGTCGAGAGCCTTCAGGATTTCGTCACGCAGGATCGCGTCGCTTTGCGCACGGTCCGCACTTTTGATGTTCACTTCAGGTTCGATGATCGGCATCAGGCCATGACCTAAAATCTGTTCCGCAACTTCAAACTGCTGCTTCACGATAGCCGCGATTCCCGTGGGCGACGCGCTATTGATGACCGAACGCTTCTTGGTGCCGAACACGCCCTTTTCCCGGGCGCGGGCCAACAAACTGTCGAGTTCCGGCATCGGCTTCATCATCTGCACGCCGTCGGCTTCGTCTTCCAGGCCCTTGTCGACTTTCAGAAATGGAACAACACCGCGTTCCCACAAGGCTTCCGGAACAGGCTTGCCTTCTGCTGTACCGTCCATAGTGCGTTCGAACAGGATCGCGCCAATCACCTTGCCGTTGGCAAAGCTGGGCGATGTGATGATGCGGGTCCGCATGTCGTGGATCAGACCGAACATTTCCTCGTCATTGCCGTAGGCATCTTCTTCGATACCATAGCCACGCAACGCCTTTGGGGTCGAACCACCGCTCTGGTCAAGCGCGGCTATAAAGCCGGCGCCATTGGCGATCTTGTCGAACATTTTGGGATCGTGCATTCTCAATTCCTAATCTTTCCAGTTTGCATACGTATGCAAGAGCACAATAAAAAAAACGGGGCAATGCGCCCCGTGGGGTTAATCCGTTTGAAGCGCATCGACTCCCGGTAAGGGTTTGCCTTCCATCCATTCGAGAAACGCACCACCAGCGGTCGAAATAAAGGTGAAATCATCGGACACACCAGCATGCGCCAGAGCTGCGACGGTATCACCGCCACCGGCAACCGAGATAAGCGAACCTTCTATGGTCAACGCGGCGGCAGTCTTTGCCAACGCCACGGTTGCCTTATCAAAAGGTTCAATCTCGAACGCGCCCAAGGGGCCATTCCAGACCAGCGTCCTGCAGGTCTTCAAAACATCGGCGAGCGCTTCGACAGCGGCAGGACCGACATCCAAAATCATTTCATCGGCTGCAACTTCATGCACATTCACGATACGGATTGGCGGATTACTGCGGAATTCGACTGACGTCACGACGTCATAAGGCAGATGGACAGTGCATCCCGATGCATCCGCTGTTTCCAAAATGGCGTTCGCAGTGTCCGCGAGGTCATGTTCGCACAGCGACTTGCCCACATCGATACCGCGCGCCGCCAAAAAGGTGTTGGCCATTCCGCCACCGATGATCAGGTGATCGACCTGCTTTACCAGATTGTTGAGCACGTCCAGCTTGGTAGAAACCTTCGCCCCGCCAACAACTGCTGCCACGGGATGTTCGGGATTCCCCAAAGCCGCTTCCAGCGCCTTGAGTTCGGCCTCCATCGAGCGACCGGCATAAGCGGGCAATATATGAGCTAGCCCTTCGGTCGACATATGCGCCCGGTGGGCTGCAGAGAACGCGTCATTCACATAGAAATCGCCATTTTCCGCAACAGCCTTGGCCAGCTCGGGATCGTTCTTTTCCTCGCCTGGCCAAAAACGTGTGTTCTCAAGCAGTGCGATGTCACCATCTGCAAGGATACCAACCGATTGCCGCACCACATCACCCGCGATTTCGGGGACAAACATGATTTCACGCCCGACAACTTCCTGCAGCGCATCGAGCACCATGGAAACCGACATTTCGCTATGCTTTGCGCCCTTTGGACGACCAAAATGCGCCAGAAGCAGCACTTTAGCACCCTTGTTGCTCAGTTCCAATACGGTTGGCAGCAAGGCGCGCAGGCGCATGTCATCGGTGACACGGCCGTCGGCCATGGGGACGTTCAGGTCAACCCGCACCAGCGCGCGCTTGCCCTTGATATCCCCAAGATCGTCCAAAGTGCGAAATGCCATGGTTTCAGCCCTTACAGCAGTTTGCCAATGACGCCGGCTGTATCTACCATGCGGTTGGAGAAGCCCCATTCATTGTCATACCAGCTCAAAACGCGAACCAGTTTGCCGTCAATGACCGCTGTTTCCAGGCTATCGATGGTCGAGCTCGCCGGGCAATGGTTATAGTCGATCGAAACCAGCGGCTCGTCAGAATAGGCCAAAACGCCCTTCAGTGCGCCTTCCGACGCCGTCTTTAGCAGTTCATTGACCTCTTCCTTGGTGGTATCACGCTTTGGCGTGAAGGTCAGGTCGACGATGCTGACATTGGGCGTCGGCACGCGAATTGCCGAACCGTCCAGCTTGCCCTTCAGTTCGGGCATAACCTCACCCACCGCACGGGCAGCGCCGGTGGTGGTGGGGATCATCGACATGGCGGCGGCACGTGCACGGCGCATGTCGTCGTGGATCTGGTCGAGGATTTTCTGGTCATTGGTATAGCTGTGGATGGTGGTCATCAGGCCACGCTCGATACCGATGGCGTCGTTCAGAACTTTCGCGAGCGGCGCAAGGCAGTTGGTGGTGCAGCTTGCGTTGGAAACAATCACGTCTGCAGCGGTCAAAACATCGTGGTTGACCCCGAAAACGACGGTTTTGTCGACATTTTTCCCGGGTGCCGAAATCAGCACGCGCTTGGCGCCCGCAGCCAGATGCTTTTCGGCACTGGCACGATCCGTGAAGAAACCGGTGCATTCCAGCGCAATATCCACGCCATTGGCGGCGTGCGGCAGATTTGCAGGGTCACGCTCGGCAGTCACATGAATGCGCTTGCCGTTGACGATGATGTCATTGCCATCCGCTTCGACGGTGCCGGGGAACGGGCCATGCACGCTGTCGCGCTTGAAAAGCAGGGCATTCGCCTTTGCCGGCGCCAGATCGTTGATGGCGACCAGTTCCAGGTCATGGTCGTCGCGCTCAAGTATCGCACGAGCAACCAAACGGCCGATGCGGCCAAATCCGTTAATAGCTACTTTGACAGTCATATATGCTCCTATCAGCCTAATTTGGCGATGATTTGAGGGGTAATTTTGTCGGCAGAGAAACCAAAATGGTCCATCAGAACCTTGCCCGGGGCCGATGCGCCAAAGCGATCAAGGCCGATGTGGAGACCGTTGGACCCGGTAATATCGCTCCATCCAAAGGTCGTACCGGCTTCGATCGAAACACGCAGCGTGCCATCGTCCGGCAGCACATCGTTGCGGTAGGCGGCATCTTGCGCCAGAAAACGCGTCATGCTGGGCATGGACACGACGTCCGCGCCGATACCTTTGGCTTCCAGTTGCGCCGCAACTTCGGTTGCGAGTGCCACTTCTGATCCGGTGGCAATCAAAACGACCTTACGCGCTGTTCCGGCAGTCTGGATGCGGTAAGCGCCCTTGGCCGACAAATTGCTGTCGACCGACGTGCGCACCATTGCCAGATCCTGACGCGAGAGTGCCAAAACAGACGGCCCATCTTTGCGTTCCAGCGCGAGTTGCCAGCATTCTGCCACTTCGATGGCGTCGCAGGGGCGGAAAACCTCGAGGTTCGGGATCATCCGCAGGCTCTGCAGCTGCTCGACCGGCTGATGCGTGGGGCCGTCTTCGCCCTGCCCGATGCTGTCATGGGTCAGCACGTAAACCACCCGCAGCCCTTGCAATGCCGACAGGCGAATTGCGGGGCGGGCATAGTCCGAGAAGATCATGAACGTACCGCCAAAAGGTACGACGCCGCCGTGCAAGGCCATACCGTTCATCGCCGCCGCCATGCCGAATTCACGGATGCCGTAATAGATATAGCGGCCCGAATAATCGTCTTTATTCAGAGGCTTGGTAAAAGATGTTTTGGTATTATTGGAACCAGTCAAGTCGGCAGAACCACCCAACAGTTCGGGAAATGCCTCGGTCAACGGTCCTAAAGCCATTTCCGAGGATTTGCGCGTTGCCGCCTTGGGCAGGTCCACCGCGAGTTGCGCCTTATAGGTCGACATCGCCGCTGTTGAATCGACATCGCCTGTCATCCGGCGCGTGAATTCTGTTTTTTTCGAGCTATTTGAAAGACGATCCTGCCATTCACTCTTAGCAGATGCACCTTTGGCACCCAATGCGCGCCAAGCCGACAAAATGTCCTCGGGTACTTCAAACGGGGCGCTATCCCAGCCCAGTTGCTGGCGTGTCGCGGCGATCTCTTCGTCGCCCAGCGGAGATCCATGGACCTTGGAACTGCCCTGCTTATTGGGGGCACCATAGCCAATAATCGTGTGGCAGGCGATCAGCGACGGCCGCGGGTCTGCGACGGCTTCTGCCATCGCACGTTTGATATCGTCAAAATCATGACCGTCGCATTTCACCACATGCCATCCGGTGGCGGCATAGCGGGCCGCGATATCTTCGCTTGACGACAGATCGACTGCACCGTCGATGGTGATCCGGTTATCGTCCCACAACACATTCAAACGACCGAGGCCAAGATGTCCGGCCAAACCAATCGCCTCATGGTTTATGCCTTCCATCAGGCAGCCGTCGCCAGCAACAACCCATGTTTTATGGTCCACCAGATCGTCACCGAAAACCGCATTCAAATGCCGCTCGGCAATCGCCATGCCCACCGCCATCGCCAGACCCTGCCCCAAGGGCCCGGTCGTGGCTTCCACACCTTCCAGCTCGAAATTCTCCGGGTGACCCGCGCAAGGGCTGTGCAATTGGCGGAAATTGCGGATGTTATCCATGGTCGGCCGCGCATAACCGGTCAGGTGCAGCGTGGCATAGGCCAGCATAGATCCATGTCCTGCCGACAGCACAAAACGGTCGCGGTCTGGCCATTTCGGGTCGGCGGGATCGAATTTTAGAAAGTCGGAATAAAGAACTGTCGCAACGTCTGCCATGCCCATCGGCATTCCGGGATGCCCGCTATTGGCAGCTTGAATAGCATCCATAGCCAGTGCGCGAATTGCATTGGCCATCTGCCGTTGGTTGACAGTCATCTATCTCATTCCCCTTTAACGACCTGATTGCCTCCAAAAAATCGACGGATATTGAAGCAGGCCGTGCTGTTCCGAGTCGCGCGTGGGCACCCTTTGCGGAGCGAAGGTGCAGGCGTCAAGCCATAGGCGGCTGATTTGCGCAACTACGGGGCTATTGTCTCAATAGGAAGCGCATTTGCTAAATAGTTTTAATTTGCTAAATTGCAGTAAGTAACGGGAGTAAAATATGCCCCAGCAACAACTAATTTTGACCATAGGCCGGATTGAGCGGGCGCTTTCGCGGCTGGAACGGATTCCATCGGGCGTTCAGACTGCGGCGCGGGATTCGGATCTGCTGGAACGGCATGAGAAGCTGAAGGCCGAGACACGCGCCGCAATTGGCGCGATTGAAGACATCCTTGCAGGACGTACAAGCTGATGGCCGACGTTCGTTTGATGGTCGCTGGCCGTGAATATATCGTGACCTGCAAAGATGGCGAAGAACCCCGGCTGCAGACATTGGGCAGCATGGTCGATGAAATGGCGCGCGAGGCGGGCGGCGCTTCGGGCGGCCTGAACGAAAGCCGGCTGCTTTTATTTTCAGCCTTACTGCTCGCCGACAAATTGCAGGACAGCCGGAATGTCGGATCAAATATGGCGGCTCATGCCGATTCCAACGACAGCAACAGTTATGATCAGGCGCTTGCCACCCTCGATAAACTAGCCGATCGGCTCGAAGCACTTGCGGATAGACTTGAGGTATAGGTCCACAAGGCCTATATAGTGCTTGGCGGGACTGCACGGCACGAACTGATGAGAACATCCCTGAGGCGATTATTTATCTAAGGGAGCTGTCCCTGTTTGGACCGTGGTCCAGACTAAACGGCGCCCACCTGACGTTTTGGCGTCAGAGGATATTCCGGGAAACGACCCATTGTGGTTCCGCTAACCCTTTGAAGGGACATTGATGCTGTGGACATGATCGACGTCAAAAAAGCACAGCGCGCAAATTTCAGGAAAATCAGAGACGAATATGTCGGGCATTTGTCCGACAATGACCGTTCCTTGTCCTTTTCCCGTATCCCCGGCCTGTTGAGCGGGCATCTGACACCGGGTGTGGTTCTGGCGGGCTATGTGGCGATAGGCTCGGAAGCCGATCCGTCGCGCTTGCTGGTAGAGGCGCATGAGCAGGGATGTATCATCGCCCTCCCCCATGTAGTTTCCAAAGCCTCACCCATGCGTTTCTTGCGCTGGAACCCGGGCGATGCCCTGATTGAAGGGCCGTTCGGGCTTATGCAGCCCGATGCGCAGGCAGAACCGGTGCGCCCGGATGTCCTGCTCGTGCCTTTGGTGGCATTTGACGACCAGTTGATGCGGCTGGGACAAGGCGCCGGCCATTATGACCGCGCGCTCAGCGTGCTTGAAAACAGCTTTGCCGTCGGCCTCGCCTGGTCCATACAATATTCTCCGGCCCTGCCCCACGACCCATGGGACATGCCGCTCAACGCCGTTCTGACCGAAAAATCCTGGATAAGCTTATGACCAAGCCCATTACCCCGCCTTCATGGCGCAAACCTGCTGGAATGTTGGCTATTTTGGCGATCATCCTCATCTGGGCGATCCTTGTCGTCAGCGCGTCGGATTATATCGGGCAACTGCACATATTGGCGCAGGCGCTGATTTATCTTGTCGCCGGAATTGTATGGATTGCCCCGCTAAGGCCGTTGTTGATCTGGATCGAGACGGGGTCATTTAGCGCACCGCCCGAAGTCTAAAAAACTTGGGAAGTGGCGCGAGTGACGGGGCTCGAACCCGCGACCTCCGGCGTGACAGGCCGGCGCTCTAACCAACTGAGCTACACCCGCTAACTTGCGGTGGAGGCGCACTAGAAGCGAGGACAGATTCTGTCAACGCCCTTTGTCGCTATTCTCAAAATTGCTGCACATGGGCACCAAATAGCGCACGCCTCATGTGATCGCTTGTCAAAATTTTGACACCCTAACCCATCCAAAACCATGTCTATTTCCCGTGCCCGGAACCGGCAGCAATGGCCAGTTTGCAAGCATATTTGACGTCACGACGTCCTGTGCTATATCTTTGGTTATAGATTTTTACGATTTTACAAATTGTTACCGTTTGCAGCATGTTATTATATATGTTTTTCAATACTTTAGGGTGGTTAACCGAGGCGCGCGCAATTAACGGTTTCTTGACGTTATTGCGGCATAAGATGGGTGATGATGACCAGAAAACCTCTTTCGCGTCGCCTTGATACGGGCCGTCACAGCATTGCACCTGCGCTGCTGACGTCATGCATCATCGCCGCCACTTTGTCGGCCAACCCTGCTTATGCGGCGGGTACGTTGGCTGGAACCGATATCCAGAATATTGCGTCTGCAACGTTCGATACAGCAGGTGGGCCTGTCACGATCCAGTCCAACACGGTCGTGATCAAGGTCGACGAACTGCTTGACGTCACCGTTGCATCGACCGACCCCGGCGATGTCACGACGTCTCCTGGTGCAACCGGAAATGTGCAGACGTTCCGGATCACCAATACCGGCAATGGCGATGAAGCATTTGGTCTGACCGCCAATGTTGCAAATGGCGGCGATGATTTCGACCCCACCTTGCAGCAGATCGTTATCGATACGAATAATAACGGCGTTTACGATGCTGGCGTAGACACGGTCTATACCTCGGGCGTCAACGATCCCGTCATTGCTCCTGACCAAAGCGTCACGGTATTTGTGATCACAGCGACGCCAGCCGGCGTTGTCGACACCAACCGCGCCAATGTCAGCCTGAATGCCGTTGCGCGCACCGGAACCGGCACGCCGGGCACCAGCTTTGCCGGTGCAGGTCAAGGTGGCGGCGATGCTGTTGTCGGTTCGACGACCGCACAAGGGACCGCCAGCGGCTTCCTCGCCGTTCGCGCTACTTCGGTCGCGCTGCTGAAATCCGCGACCATCCTGGATCCCTTTGGTGGCAACCGTCCAGTTCCGGGCGCTGTCATAACCTACAGCCTAGTCGCGACGGTTTCTGGAACCGGAACAATGAACAATCTGGTCATCACTGACCCGATCCCTGCCGGATCACAATATCAGGCTGCTTCCATCACGCTGGAAGCGGCGGCTTTGACCGACGCCGCCGACGCGGACGCGGGCCGCTTTACCGGCACGAGCATCTCTGTCGCGGCGGGCAATGTCCCGGCGGGCCAAACACGCACTGTCACCTTCAAGGTTCTGATACCATGATGAAAGCATTCAAAACCACCTTCACCGCATTGCTCGCGCTCACCGGCGCGAGTTCTGCATTTGCGGCAACGCCTTTGCAACTGACCAGCGATGTCTATGTCGAACGCCAGATCGAGCGTGCGGACGGGACCAAGAAAGTCACGCTGGAAAAGCCGACCATGGTGACGCCGGGCGACAATCTGGTGTTTGTCGTCAAATATAAAAATGTCGGCACCGAGACCGCGAGCAATTTTGTGGTCACCAACCCCCTGCCCGCTGCCGTCAAATTTGATGGCACGTCCGATGGACTGGAAATTGTTTCAGTCGATGGCGGCAGAAACTGGGGAATCCTCGGCACTCTGCGCGTGGCGAAGGCGGACGGTACGACCCGTCCCGCGCTGCGCAGCGATGTCACCCACTTGAAGTGGAATCTGAATCAACCGCTGACCGTTGGGGCGGAAGGCAAATTGATATTTCGGGGAGTCGTAAAATGACACCCGAAACCGTTTCGATCGCGGCGGAGTGGGCGCGATCCATAATTTGCAACAGGAGTAAACGCTATGACCAGTAAGCTAAAACTGCTCGTTGCCTCGTCGACCGTATCCTTGGCTATGCTGTGTTCCGCACCTGCATTTGCCGCGGGTACCACGCAAGGCACGAGCATTACGAACAATGTGAACGTCAATTTCCAGGTGGGTGGCGTTGCACAAACACAAGCGTCGGCCTCCGACGTTTTTGTCGTTGACCGTAAGGTCATCTTCTCTCTCGCGGAAAAGGCGCCAACTGGAACGACAAATGTCAGCCCGGGCCAAACAGGTCAGATTACGACCTTTGTTTTGACTAACACGTCAAACGACACGCTCGATTTCACGATCACACCATCACAACTGGTGGGCGGAACGGCCGCACATGGCGGTACGGATGCGTTCAACGTCACCAATTTGCTGGTTTGCCTTGATGCGAACGCAGACAACACCTGCGATTCAGCAGCTACAGCGACTTTGACAATCAATGATCTAATTGCTGATGCAAATACCACCATTCTGGTGGTTGGTGACATTCCTTTGTCCGCCACTAATGGTCAGGTTGCAGGCATTTCGTTGAGCGCAGCCGCGCTCAACAGCAATGGCACGGCAATTACCGCCGCGACCGACGCGACAGTCAACGGTGCGGGCACCGTGGAAACCATCTTCGCTGACACCGCGAAATCCGGAAACGGCGGCACTTCAGCTGCACGTGACGGTATCGATGTTGCGACCGACGACTATACTGTCCAGGCGGCCGTATTGAGCGTCTTCAAAACGAGCCGGATCATCAGCGATGGCGTCAGCAGCAGCAACTTCAAGTCTGTTCCTGGCGCTGTGGTTGAATATTGCATCTCGGTGGCAAACGCCGCTGGCGGTGCGACGGCGACGAACATCAGCATTTCTGACCTTGTGCCGACGAACACAACCTATCAGGCCGGTACGATCCGCGTAAATGGCACGGTGACAAGCCCTGGTGCAAGCCAAACCTGCGCTGCAGGAACGGTTGTCACCGATGCTTCGGACGCAGATGCGGGCAGCTTCGGCACTCCAGCCAACACAGTGGCAGGCACGTTGAATAACATCGCTGGCGGCAGCTCCAGCGCGCTTATTTTCCGCGCCACCATCAACTAAGAGATAGAGGAGGGCGGCGTGCGACTTTTGTCGGCGTCGCCCTTTTCCCCAATGCGACCATTAACCACCTTCATTATGCAAGCCGCCGGTGTGCTGGCGACAGGATTTGCTCTTCCTGTCGCCAGCCTACCTGCGTCCGCGCAAACGACGCCGCAAATTATCACCAATACAGCCACCGTCGAGTGGGATGCAGGTGCTCAGAGGCTGTCACGGACGTCAAATACGGTGCAATTTGCGGTCGAACCCGCACCTGTTCCGGCAACTTCGCTCACTTTGTTGCGATTTTCCAATACACCCGACGCATCAAGCACAAATTTGCCGACGACGATCTGTACTGGCAATAATGGTGCAACTCCCATCCGGTTTGAGGGCGTCTATTCCGGTTTGAGCACTTCACCAGCAAGTCTGGTGCCCGCAACGGCGATTCGCGCCGGCGAACCTCTGGTCATCCAGATGGACGCAGCGACCAAAAATCTGAATGCGACCGCCATCGACAGCTTCGAAGTGGTCGTCGTGACGCCTGCGGGCGATCGGGAGCGTATTACGCTCACCGAATCGGCCACAAATAGTGGCCGTTTCCTCGGTTTCATCAACACACGCGCAATCCCGCCGGTTCCGGTGCAGGGTGATTGCGTACTTTCGGTGAATCCGGGCGATACCGTCAACGTCGAATTCGACGATACGACGACCGGCAATCGCTTGGGCGATGCCGAGGTGGAAATTCTGGTCGATCCTTTCGGATTGACATTCGACAGTGGCGATGGCGCGCCTGTCGATGGCTCGACAGTGACAATTGTCGATGCAGCCACAGGTGCACCTGCACCTGTTTTCGGGGACGATGGCGTCTCCACCTTCCCCAGCACGATCGTGACGGGGAGCACCGTAACCGATGGCAGCGGCAGAATTTATCCTTTTACTTCAGGATTTTACCGCTTCCCATTCTTGCGACAAGGAACCTACCGGCTCATTGTCACGCCTCCGGGACCCTATACATTCCCGTCGCAGGCCACGCCGCCCGAGCTGGCGGCGCTGACACGACCCGACGGGGGGCAATTCATCATCGCACCGGGCTCCTATGGGGGGACAATTACCTTGTCCGACCCTGCCCCCGTGCGCATTGACATCCCGCTGGATCGTCCCGGCGGCATATTGTCACTCCGAAAATCGACCTCCACGGTCACTGCGACGCCGGGCGACGTGGTGCAATATCGTGTCGAGGTCCGCAATACGGACCGAATCCGGAATACAGGGCCGGTCACGATTACCGACCAATTGCCGAACGCCATGCGTTTGCGACAAAATAGCGTTCGATATCAGGGTATTACAGTTACGCCGACAATTGCGCCGGACGGCAGCAGTTTCTCGGTCGCCCTCCCGCCCTTGACGGGTGGCGGATCGGGCCTGCTCACCTATCTTGCCGAAGTGCGGCAGGATGCACGGCCCGGAAATGCGATCAACCTCGCCATTGCGCGCGACAATCGCGGTGCCGCCAGTGACCAAGTCGATGCGGCTGTTCGGATCATCCGCGACGGTATCAGCGAACGCTTCACTCTGGTCGGCCGCGTGACCGAGGGCGGATGCACTATAGACCCGCGCAAAGCCAAGGGAATTGCCGGCGTGCGGGTAATGTTGCAGGACGGCACCTACACGGTCACCGACATTGACGGCCGGTACCATTTCGAAGGGCTGATCCCCGGCATCCATGTCGTTCAGGTCGACCCCACAAGCTTCCCGCCCAATCAGGCTCCGGTCGATTGCGCGCAGAACACACGCAGCGCAGGTAGCGCCATCTCCCGCTTTGTCGAAGGACGCGGCGGCAGCCTGAAACGCGCCGATTTCCGCGCTGTGGAAACCGCAGAACGCGCCGATAGCCGTATCAACGCCACACCGCTGCCTCCGGTCCTCAGCGACCCTGAAGCGGCAGGTGCAGACCGCGATTGGCTGACAGGCCAGGAACCCGGCACCGGCTTCCTCTACCCCGCCACGGACCAAAATCCGCGCGTCAAATCGATCCGCGTCGCCATCAAATACCGTGCCGGTCAGACCATCGAGCTGTTCACCAACGGCAAGAAAGTCGACGCGCTGAACTATGACGGCACCAAGAAAAGCGCCGATGGTCAGGTGCAGGTCGCCATCTGGCGCGGCGTTGGTATTGAGGACGGCACCACGAAGCTGACCGCGAAAATCAAGGACGCATCGGGCGCCGTAGTCGAGACGCTGGAGCGCGATGTCTACTTCGCCCACGCACCGATGCGCGCGCAATTCCTGAAAGACCAGTCGGTGTTACTCGCCGACGGTGTGACACGGCCACGCATCGCCGTGCGCCTGACGGACCGTTTGGGCAAACCGATCCAACATGGCGCTGTAGGCGATTTCAGCGTCACTGAGCCTTATCGCCCCGCTGTCGAGGTAGATGCCGAGCAAGCACGCCAACTGTCCGGTCTGGAGCGCGCAGCACCCGTCTGGCGTGTGCATGGCGACAACGGTATCGCCTATATCGAACTGGAACCCACAACAGCCTCGGGATCGCTGGCCATCAGCTTCAACTTTGTCGATGGCGAAGTGCGTCGCGAACAACGCGTCGAAACCTGGCTTGATCCGGGCAATCGCCCTTGGACTGTTGTCGGCTTTGCCGCGGGCACCATCGGCTTCAACAAGCTGGAAGAAGGTCTGGAAGAACAGGTTGGCGATGATGATCCCATCAGTGTCGACGGCCGGATCGCGCTTTATGCAAAGGGTCGCGTCACGGGCAAATGGTTGATGACCATGGCCTATGACACCGACAAGAAAGAGGATCAGACCCGCTTTGCCGGCGTCATTGATCCGCGTCGTTATTACACCATCTACGCCGACCGCACGGACCAGCGTTACGACGCCGCATCGGTGCGTCGTCTCTACCTGAAACTGGAGCGTCCACAATTCTACGCCCTGTTCGGCGATTACCAGACCGGTATCGATGAGCCTGAGCTTGCACGATACCAGCGCGCCTTCAACGGCGTGAAGGCGGAATATCGCAACGATGCCATCCAGGCGACCGCCTTTGGTTCGGACACACCCACACGCTACCGCCGTGACGAGATCCAGGGCAACGGCCTGTCGGGGCCCTACGCCCTAGGTGCACGCGACATTATCGCGAACAGCGAACGCATTACCTTGGAAACACGCGACCGCCTGCGTTCCGACCGTATTGTCGACCGCAAGTCGCTGTTCCGCCATATTGACTATGATATCGATTATCTCGCCGGAACGCTGCGTTTTCGCGAACCGATTCTTTCGCGCGGCAGCGGGCTCGATCCGCAGTTCATCATCGCGGAATATGAGGTCGATGGCATCGGCAAGCGCGTCGCCAACGCCGGTGGACGCGTCCGCTGGAAGAGTGCCGACGAAAAGCTGCAGATTGCCGCCACAGGCATTCACGACGAAAGCGACGCCGCCAAAACAGACCTGCTGGGCGCGGACCTGATCTATCGCCCGGCTAACGGCACCGAAATCCGCGCCGAATTTGCGGGGTCGTCCGGTGAAGCCAAAACAGCAGCAGCGTCTTCGGGCGGTGCAACGGCATGGCTGGTGGAAGCCGAGCATCATGACGAGAAGTTCGACATCATCGCCTATGTCCGCGAACAGCAGGCAGGCTTTGGCGTGGGCCAGATCAACCGTTCGGAAATCGGCACGCGCAAGTTCGGTGTCGATGGTCGCTTGCGTCTGACTGAAAAGCTCTCGGCATCGCTCCTTGCATATCAGGAAGAATTTTTCGGTGACGACGCCCGCCGCCGCGCCGCGATCAGCGAGCTCGAATATCGCGACGGCGACACGACACTGCGCGCCGGATTGACGCACGCCAATGACAAGCTGGCCGATGGTACGACCAATGTGTCGACCCTCGTCAAGCTCGGCGCATCGCAGCGTTTGCTGGATGGCAAGCTTGAGCTTTCAGGACAAACCGAATTCGCGCTGAGCGATCAGGATGAAAGCGTCGACTTCCCTGCCCGCCACAGCGTGTCTGCACGCTATGCCGTGCGTTCCGATGTTGCGCTTGTCGCCGGTTATGAAATCGCCAAGGGCGAAAATATCGACGCCCGCACCGCGCGGCTTGGATTTGACGTTGCACCCTGGGCAGGCGGCCGCATCCTTGCCAGCGCGAACCAGCAGCAGATAACCGAATTCGGCCCCCGTACCTTCGCGGCCTACGGCTTGGCGCAATCCTTCCGTATCAGCGAAAAATGGTCGGCTGATGTCACGCTCGACGGCAACAAGACACTGGGCGGGTTCAGCCGCGCTGATGTCGTCAATCCGTTGCAGCCTGTTGCTTCAGGTGGCTTCCTGGGCAGCGACAGCAGCCTGACCGAAGACTTTACCGCGATTACCGCTGGCGCGACATACCGTGGCGATCGCTGGAGCTGGACAGGCCGCGCCGAATATCGCGACGGCGAAACAACGAACCGTTATGGCTTTACCACTGCCGTGCTGCGCCAGATTGGCGAAGGTCGTGCGGTGGGTGGTGCCTTGAGCTGGTTCCGTGCCAACGAAAAGGGTGGCGCATCCACCACCACAGCGCAGGCCGAAATCAGCTGGGCGCACCGCCCTGCCGACAGCCAGTGGTCAGTCCTCAACAAGACCGAGTTCCGTTATGACGCCGTGCGCGATGCCGTGGCCGGTGAAGCCGGACCCATTGGCGGCGCACTGCTCAACATCGATGGCGATGCCAAATCGCGCCGGGTCATCAATAGCCTGTCGGTCAACTACACGCCGATCGACGAACAAGATGGCAGCTTCATAGAGCGTGGCGAATATGCCTTCTTCTGGGGCACGCGCTATAACACTGACCGTTTCGGCCAGGACGATGTCAAAGGCTGGAGCAATGTTTTCGGCGCAGATCTGAAATTCGACCTGAGCGATGTCGCTGATATCGGTGCCGCCGGTACGGTCCGGATCGGTACGAATGGCAAGAATATCGCCTATTCAGGCGGCCCGGTACTGACCGTGACGCCGTTCCAGAACGCGAACATCTCGCTGGGCTACAATGTCGTCGGCTTTGAAGACCGCGATTTTGAAGAAAGCCGCTACACACGCAGCGGGCCGTTTGTCACCTTCAAGCTGAAGTTCGACCAGAACAGCCTTGCCGGCTTCAAATTTTAATCGGTGAATAGCAGGACCGGCGTCTCAATCACTTTCTTGAGCGCCTGCACATAGCTCGCCGCATCCCAGCCATCCACGACACGGTGATCGCAACTGATCGACAGGTTCATCAGCTTGCGGGCCTCGATAGTGTCACCCACGAACATGGGCCGCTCAACGATCTTGTTTGGCCCGATAATGGCCACTTCCGGACGGTTGATGACGGGCGTCGTCGCGATACCCCCAAGTGGGCCGAGCGACGTGATCGTCAATGTGGAGCCGGATAGCTCCTCGCTTTTTGCAGTACCGTTCCGCGCTGCGTCCGCCAAACGACTGATTTCACTCGCTAATTGCCAGATATTCTTGTCCTGCGCGTCGCGGATAACCGGAACCATCAGACCGGCCTGCGTTTGCGTTGCCATGCCCAAATGCACCGATCCATGCCGCGTAACAACACCGGCTTCGTCATCAAAGCGGGCGTTAAGCATCGGAAATTGCGGGATTGTCTTGCAAATGGCGACAATCAGCATCGGCAAAAGAGTCAGCTTCGGCTTCGTGCCGCGGTTGTCATTCAAGTCGGCACGCACGGCCTCGATGGCGGTAACGTCAATCTCGTCGACATAGGTAAAGTGCGGGATGTGGCGCTTGGACGCGGCCATATTATCGGCGATCCGGCGGCGCATGCCGATCACCTTGATGACCTCATCGTCCCGTTTCGCCGAACTGTGCGGAGGACGATAGCCCTGCCCCGACCCATAGCTCAAATAGGCATCGAGATCGGCATGACGGACATGTCCGCCTGCCGTCTTGACGTCAGTCAAATCAACCCCGAGATCTTTCGCACGTGCACGGACAGCAGGGGAAGCCGTTACAACGTCGCGATGCGTAGAAACCACAGCTTCTGCGGGCTTTTCCGCCACAGGCTGTACAGGTGCAGCCACCGGTTCAGGCGCCTGTGGCACCTCGTCCGCGACCGTCGCGACCGCTGCCGGTTCTTCAGCTTTTACCTCGGGAACATGACTGACGTCATTGACGTCAGTCGCGGTTTCGATCTCGACCAGCATCGATCCGATGGCGATGACATCGCCCGCCTCGCCCGCAACCCGCGTCACAATTCCTGCAACCGGACTTTCCATTTCGACGGTTGCCTTGTCGGTCATCATGTCGGCTAGCGGTTGGTCTTCCGAAATCTGGTCACCGACCTTGACGTGCCACGCCACGATCTCTGCCTCGGCAATGCCTTCGCCAATGTCGGGCAGGTTGAATGTGAATTTGGCCATCAGTTCAATCCTTCATGATCTTGTCGAACGCGCGGGCGAGTCGCACCGGTCCGGGGAAATAGGCCCATTCAAGGCTGTGGGGGTAAGGCGTGTCGAATCCGGTCACGCGCTCGACTGGCGCTTCGAGATGATAGAAGCAACGTTCCTGCACCTGCGCCGAAAGCTCGGCGCCAAAACCACTCGTCCGTGTCGCCTCATGCACCACCATGCAACGTCCGGTTTTTTTGACGGACGCCTCAATGGTGTCAATGTCCAGCGGCAGCAAAGTCCTGAGGTCAATAATCTCGGCATCAATGCCATGTTCGGCGACCACGGCTTTGACCACATGGACCATCGTCCCGTAGGTCAGCACGGTAACTGCCTGCCCTTCGCGCACAACGGCTGCCTTGCCAAGATCGATACGGTAATAGCCTTCGGGAACCGCGCTGCCCTCATGCTTGGACCAGGGCTCGACCGGACGATCATAATAGCCGGTGAACGGCCCGTTATAAATGCGCTTGGGTTCGAAGAATACAACCGGGTCATTGTCCTCGATTGCCGCGATCAGCAACCCCTTGGCGTCATAGGGTGTCGCAGGGATGACCGTCTTGATCCCGCACACATGGGTAAACAGGCTTTCAGGGCTCTGGCTGTGTGTCTGGCCGCCAAATATACCTCCGCCGAACGGGGAGCGCACGGTCATCGGGCAAATGAAGTCATTCGCCGAGCGGTAGCGCATACGCGCCGCTTCGCTGACCAACTGGTCGAGGCCGGGGTAGATATAATCCGCGAACTGGATTTCCGGCACCGGGCGCAAACCATAGGCCGCCATTCCGACGCCCACGCCGATAATGCCACATTCGCTGATGGGTGTATCGAACACGCGCGTTTTGCCGTGCTTTTTCTGCAGGCCCGCCGTCGCGCGGAACACGCCGCCGAAATAGCCGACGTCCTCCCCCATGATGACGACATCGGGGTCTTGGCCTAACATCACGTCCAGCGCGCTGTTAATCGCCTCGATCATATTCATGGTTTTCGTCGCGTCTTCAGACATTAGCGCGCCTCCCATTCCGGGCCGAATTTGTCGCGCTGCTCCTCCAGCATCTGGGCACATTGCTCTTTCAAATGCGCCGGCATTTCTTCGAAGACATCTTCAAACATGGTTTCGAAGGGATGGTGGAGACCATGGCCCAAAATGCCATTTTGCTCGGCTTCCTTTTGCTTCGCCTTAACTTCGTCCGACAATTCCACGATCAGCGCAGAATGCTGCTCTTCGCTCCATTCGCCCGATGAAATCAGGTGCGTCTTCAACCGTTCCACCGGATCACCCAGTGGCCAAAGTGCATATTCTTCAGCGGCGCGATAGGCGCTGGGATCATCCGAAGTTGAATGCCCCTCACCACGATAGGTGAAATATTCAATCAGCGTCGGGCCATTGTTGGTCCGCGCACGGTTCGCCGCCCATTGCATCGCGGCATAGACCGCCAACGCATCATTCCCATCGACCCGCAATCCCGCAATTCCATAGCCAATGGCGCGTGCGGCGAAAGTGGTGCGCTCGCTACCGGCAAAGCCCGAAAAGGAGGAAATCGCCCATTGGTTGTTCACAACCTGGAAGATGACCGGCGCATTATAGACGGCGGCGAAGGTCAACGCGCTGTGGAAGTCGCCTTCAGCCGTCGACCCGTCACCACACCAGACCGCAGCGATCCGTGTGTCCGCACGTGAAGCCGACGCCATCGCCCAGCCCACAGCCTGCGGATATTGGGTCGTCAGATTACCCGAGATACTGAAAAAGCCGTAATCTTTGGCCGAATACATGATCGGCAACTGCCGTCCCTTCAGCCTGTCCCCGCGGTTGGAATAGATCTGGTTCATCATGTCGACCAGCGGATAATCCCGTGTAATTAGAATACCTTGCTGGCGATAGCTCGGAAAACACATATCATCGCGATGCAACGCCATAGTGGTGGCAACCGAAGTCGCCTCCTCACCAAATGACTTCATATAGAAACTTGTCTTGCCCTGCCGTTGCGCGCGAAACATGCGATCATCGAATGCGCGCAGCATCAGCATTTTGCGGAGCATCAACCGCAACGTGTCGGCGCTCAGGCCCGGATTCCAACTGCCTGTTGCCCTGTTGTCGTCGCCCAATACGCGTACCAGACCGTACGCCAATGGATGGATATCCGCAGGGGCAACATGCTCATCGGGGCGGGTAACCGCGTCCACCTCGGGAACAACAATATCGCTGAAATCAGCCTTGTCGCCGGGACGAAATTTCGGTTCAGGAACATGGAGATGCAAAGGCGCAAGATTGTCCCGGTTATGCTGCCCCATGCTTGTTCCTCCGCAAATGTCTTCCTGACCGACTCAGGTAATTTATTGTCTGCGATTGTTATAATATTTCAAGCACTGGTTTAGGTCAATAGTATTGACCTATCGGAGCATTCAAACCGCCACAGGCGCGGATATATGAGCCTGCGGCGCGTAATCTAGCACTTCGAAATCATCAATCCGGAAATCAAAAATACTGTCGGGTGTCCGTAGCAGCTTGAGCTTTGGTGCTCCGGACGGCGTCCTCGACAATTGTTCTTCCACAAGATCGCTGTGGTTGAGGTAAAGGTGCACATCCCCCCCCTGCCAAATCAGTTCGCCCGGCTGATATCCGCAAATAGCCGCCAGCATCCGTGTCAAAAGTGCTGCGGAAAAGGCATTGAAAGCAAAGCCTAATCCAAGATCGCAGGATCTCTGGAACAGGATGCAGCTCAACACCCCGTCGGCGACATGGAATTGATAGGTTTTGTGGCAGGGTGGCAGCGCCATTTTATCGAGTTCGGCAACGTTCCAGCCTTCGATTATGTGACGCCGTGACCCCGGGTTATTTTTCAGGCTCTCGACCAGCATCGAAACCTGATCGATCCCCTTATCCATCTTTTGGAAAAGGCCCTCACCCACTGGCTTGTACACCGGCCAATTCACCCATTGCGCGCCATATACAGGTCCTAAATCGCCCCACCGTTCCGCAAATTCAGCGCTTTCCACGATTTTCGCTTCGAAATCCTCTTGCGTGATATCGCTACTCGTTTCGCGTCGGTACCGGTCCAGCGGCCAGTCGGTCCAGATCCGCACATTTTGCTGGAGCAAGGGCCGGATATTCGTGTTGCCGGTCAGGAACCACAGCATCTCGCGGGCCGCTGTTTTCCAGTACACACGCTTGGTTGTCAGCAAGGGCACCGCATCGTCCGCCAGCGAAAAACGCATCATGGCGCCAAAAAGCGCGCGGGTTCCGACCCCTGTGCGATCCCGCTGGATCGTACCTTCCGTCCATATCTTCCGCATCAGCGCAAGATATTGCTCCTCATAATGTGGCGTTGTTCCCATCATGCGAAGCTAGAGCGCGGTAACGATTCTGGCAACCGCCGCATGGCGTTCAATATTCGGCTTGAAACGCCAAAATCGCAGGACTATAGGCACCGCCTGCGGTCGGTGGTCTTAGGCCCCAAATGGTCGCGGTCGGGAAATAGCTCAGCCTGGTAGAGCACTGCCTTCGGGAGGCAGGGGCCGGAGGTTCGAATCCTCTTTTCCCGACCAGTTTTCTTTAGCGAAAACGTGATTTTAACCAAATTACAAACGCGCCCTTAACCAATCCTTGAGGTTCTCCGACTATCGCGAGCAGTATGCAGGCGCGCATAGTCATTGTTGATGATCGTTCGACCAATTTGCGCGTCTATGCGCAATATGTCGCTATGATGGGTCCGGAATATTCCGCGACCTGCTTTCACAGCGCCGTGGAAGCCCTGAAATGGCTTGAAACCGAACATGCCGATTTGCTGATCGTGGACTACCGCATGCCGGAAATGGACGGCGCCGCGTTCATTTCCAAATTCCGGGCCCGGACAGTCGGTGCGCATATTCCCGCCATCATCATTACAGCACGGCAGGACCGTGAATGCCGCATCAGCGCCCTTGATGCCGGTGCCACCGACTTCCTGCAAAGTCCGGTCTCGCATATCGAATTTCGCGACCGGGCCATTTTGCTGCTTGGCCAGTACCAAAAACAGCAAGAGCTGAAGCAATCGCTCGCCACCAATAACCGCCCCAGCTCGGAAGAAGACGAAGAAGGCAGCGAGCCGAGCGGAAAGTCGATGCTCGAACAGATTATCGATACGACGCCGATCCTGATCAATGCCACGGACCGCAACGGCAAGTTCCTGTTCCTGAACTCCTATCAGGCCGCCTTGTTCGGCCGCGATCCGGAAGAACTGGTTGGCCAATCGATATCCGAAATATTGCCGCCCGATCTGGTTGAACGCGAAAAGCGCCGCAACAATGTGATATTGGAAACCGGCATTTCGATACCGAACTATGAAGAGAAATTCTTCAGCGAGGATATCGAACTCACCTTCCACTGCAACAAGTCGCCCCTGCTCAACAAAGACAATCAGACCATCGGCATTTTGACGACGGGTCTCGATATCACCGCGCGCAAATTTGCGGAGGAACACCGCACCCATCTGGCGCTGCACGACATGCTGACAGGTCTTCCGAACCGCACACTTCTGTCGGACAAGATGCGTGTCGCCATCGACAACTGCAACACGACCGGCAAAGGCGCGGCGTTGCTGCTACTCGATCTCGACCGCTTCAAGGTTATCAACGACACACGCGGGCATCAGGCCGGGGACATGCTGCTGCGTCAGGTGGCCGAACGCCTGAGCAATGCTCTCGATAGCAACGGCTTTGCCGCGCGCATCGGCGGAGACGAATTCGCCATCGTCCTCCAGAATCTGGATAGCCAGGAAGATGTTGTGGCAAGTTGCTCCAAATTGCTGGCGCAAATTGGCGAGCCCTATTCCGTGGGCGGCGTGGAACAATTGATTGGCGCAAGCATTGGTATCGCCCTGATTCCCGAGGACGGCAGCTCGTCGGATGAGCTGCTGCGTCTGGCAGATCTTGCGATGTATGAAGCCAAATCTTCCGGTCGCAACCGCTTCTGCTTCTTCTCGCCACGGATGAACCAGATCGCCCAGCTGAACGCTGGCGTCGAAAGCGACCTGCGCGATGCCCTGCACAGCGACCAACTGTTTCTGGAATATCAACCGATTGTCGACATTGCGAGCGGTGAATATGCCGGGCTTGAAGCCCTGCTTCGCTGGCAGCATCCGGTTCGCGGGCGGCTTGTGCCGCACGACTTTATTCGGGTCGCGAACGACTCAGGTTTGATCGGCAATATCGGCCAGTGGGTCGTGAACCGGGCATGCGCGCAAATTGCGGAATTTGAAGCGCAGGGCATTACCCTGCCTCCCGTCGCAGTGAACGTTTCACCGAAGCAATTCCAGTTCAGCAATATGAGCGCTGATATCCTCGAAAAGGTCGCCAAATATAATATTACGCGCGGCAAGCTCTCGATCGAAATCACTGAAGAACTTCTGCTCGATCATAATCAGGAAGTGCACGACCAGCTGGAAACGCTCCGGTTGGGCGGGATCGGTATTTCGATTGATGATTTCGGGACCGGCTATTCGTCGCTCCAATATCTTCGTGACCTGCCTGCCACGCGGTTAAAAATCGATCAGACCTTCATTGCCCGTATCGAAAATTCATCTGCGGATCGTGCAATCATTTCGACCATCGCGCATCTGGCCCACGCGCTCAACATGCGAGTGGTCGCCGAAGGCGTCGAGAACGAGGCGCAATATGCGCTTCTGCGCGCATCGGGCTGCGATGAAGTGCAAGGCTTCTTGCTGGGTCGGCCGCTGTCGGTCAACGAACTGCGCGAGCTTTTCCGCACCGATAACGCCCAATCCGACACAGGTGCGCAATGATTGCCTATCTGAAAAAGCTTCGGGCGGAACTCAGCCCGGAGCAGGAAATCTTGCGCAACCGTCTGGTGATGGGCGGAGCGTCCGGGATCGGCTGCTATTTCTTTGCCTTTGACATTGTCATATTCACGGCGTTTTTCACCTATTTGTCTTTCAACGCCGCCCTATATGCGATGCAGAAGAGGGAAATTTGGCGACCCGGCGAACGTTGGTTAGCGGCCATTATCCTTGATGTCATGATGGCCTTCGCCGTCATGCTCCGCGAGCCGGAGCATATGTCGATCTTCTACCCCATCATATTGTGGATGATCCTGGGCAATGGTTTTCGATACGGCGTCAAATGGCTGTTTATAGCGGCGGGATTATCAACGCTAACTTTCGGTGTGGTCGTCCTGTCGACCGATTATTGGCAACAGAACATCTTTCTGGGCTGTGCCCTCGCCCTCGCCCTGCTGATCATTCCGGCCTATTGTTCGACGTTAATCCGCAAAATATCTTTGGCAAAGGAACAGGCCGAACTCGCCAGTAAGGCAAAAAGCTACTTTCTGGCGAGCGTCAGCCACGAACTTCGCACGCCGCTCAATGCCATTATCGGATATGGCAACCATCTGCGCCAGTCCGACATGCCCCGCAACCAAAAGGAAATGGTCGAGGCCAGCGTATTGGCAGGCGAGCATTTGCTGCATCTGATCGAACAATTGATCGAAGTTGCCAAAACCGGCGCAGGCTCGGCGCAGATCAAGACCTCTGCCTTCAGGCCGACCGAACTTCTTACTGAAATCAGGGACATCATGGCGGTCCGGATCGAAGACAAAGGTCTTTCGATCCATCTGCAGGCCGAACCATTATCAGACCGTCTGGTCGAAGGCCCCACCGACGTATTGCGCAACATCCTGCTCAATCTGGTAGGAAATGCCCTCAAATTCACCGAAGCTGGCAGCATTTCCGTGCACAGCGGCTTTTCGAGCGAAGGCGGGAAAGACGTCATCTGGTTCACCGTTTCGGATACCGGTATCGGCATAGCCGAAGCTGCAATTGAGCGCATATTCCAGCCCTTCCAACAAGCCGACGATACCGTATTGAACCGTTTCGGCGGCACAGGATTGGGCCTTGCGATCTGCAAACAGCTGGTTGAACAGGTGAACGGAAAGATTTCCGCAAAAAGCACCGTTGGCCAAGGCAGTAGTTTCCGGATTGAAGTTCCCGTGAACATGGTCGCGACCGAAGAAACCGACATACTGACCAGCACGACTGATATCGTCCACATTGTTTCCCTTGGCGATATCGCACCTGAATTGTTGAACGAGGCGCGTTCGGCGGATAATTTCATCCTCCAGCATGTGAATTGCCAATCGCCAGACCAACTTGCGTCGATCCTCGCCAACCAAGGGCTGCAACGATATAAGGTTGCTCTGATTTCGCATGATCTGGCGCGGCAAATCGATCCCGACAGCGCCATTTGGGAACAGTTTGCTGCGGCTGAAATTGCTCCGGTTCTGATATCCAGCGGTCGCGACGTCGATTTGGAAGAGGTTGCATTGCGCGCTGCATTCGCCTCTATCCTGCCCGCATCCGCCAATTTTGCTGAGCTACGTAGCGCCATCCGGATCGGCTGTTCGTTCGCATCGCATTTCCGCACCGGTGAAAGTGAAGCCACGCCGGTCGTGGTGGAATATAGTCCACGCAAGATACTCGTGGCCGATGACAATCGGACAAACCGGAATGTTCTGGGCGCCATATTGGGCTCGGCGGGGCATGAGGTCACCATGGTCACTGACGGTGACGAAGCGCTTGACGCGCTTGAAGCAGGGTCATTCGACATATTGCTGCTGGATATCAATATGCCGCGGCTCAACGGTATTGATGCCTGCATGATGTGGCGGCAGATCGAGGGTGGCCGTCAGCATCTGCCGATTGTCGGCGTTACAGCAGATGCGACTGCCGAAACGGAAATGCGCTGCAAATCGGCGGGCATGGATCTGCGGATTACCAAGCCGGTTGACGCAAAGCTGCTCCTTTCGACCATCGAACATTTATGCGCGGGGGATTCCGACAGCATGCCTATCATCGGCAGCGCCAGCGATCCGTTACAGGTCGTAGTGCCTCTGAACCCGCAGCAGACCGCCGTTGCGGACGCGATTGATTCGAGCCAGCTCGGCTATTTGATGTCCATCGGCGACGACGATTTTGTACGTGGGATGATCGAAGGATTTTTCGAAGACGCGGCGCAAACTCTCGAGCCCCTTCGCGTGTCAGTACACGAAGGAAAAGTGCGCGATTTCCGCTTTTGTGCCCACGCCATTAAGAGTTCGAGCAACAATATGGGTGCCAAAACATTAGGCGAAATTTGTGGTCGGCTTGAGCGGGTGACCGAAGCAGAATTTGACGAAAACCGCTTTATATATCTAGCGAAGATAGAAGCTGAACTCGACAATGTGCTCGAAGCTTTAAAGCCGATGCTGGAAGGCTATGCGGCGAAAGCCCCACTCGTAGCGGTCAAGTAACGACTTTCAGGCTCCTCTGAATGCGCCGTTCCTGCGCATCGGCAAGCCGCTCCATTTTGCGCACATCGGCCTCGGACAAGGTCATAGCAGTTTCAGCCCAAATGTTTGTAATCCTGAGCAATTCTTCAAGCTCGACCGGATTTGCGACGCGGCGGGCGAGATAAACAGCCCGCTCGGCGGCGAACCGCGCCTGTCCCCGCTGGCAATAATCGATAATTGCTGCCTCGCCTTGTCCATCCTCTACGAGGATATCGACAATGCCCAGTTCATGCAGTTCTTCCGCAGTGTGGATTTTGCCTTCAAGGATGAAGTTTTCGGCAACCTTGCGTCCGACCCTGCGGAGCAGGAAACTGTACGCCCCCATTCCCGGGAACAGGTTGAAGATAATCTCGGGAAGACCCATGCGGGCACTGCGTTCCGCGACGAGAATATCGAAGGCCAGAGCATGTTCGAACCCGCCACCAAGAGCATCGCCTTGGACCAGCGCCATGGTAATAATCGGCGCTCCGAAGCTGTTTGCATTGGCATATTGCATACGCACGCAGGTCTCCGCGTAGGTGCGCATCGCCGCCAGATCGCGGTTGCGGATACATTCCGCGAAATGCCGCAAATCGCCGCCGAGATTATAAATTCCGGGCGTTTTTGAACCGCACACAAAATAGCGCAAATCATCGGGGCCGCCATTGGCGGGCATGGTGTAGTTATTCGCAATCCAGTCCTGAACCTGCTGGATTTCTGCGCCGAGACTATAGGTATAGCTCGGACGGCCGGTCTGGTCCATAAAGCACCAGAAGATGCGATCTTCCTTATCATGGCGCAACGATATTTCGCGGAAATTCCGATCGGTTATAGGAACGCCAAGCATGCGTTCCTGCAGCGCCAATACTGGTTTTTCAACAGCGCCATCAAGGACGCGGGAGTGGAATGCCATAAAGCCCCCGATAAATCAGTGTCTGGCCACCCCAACCAGAGACCAACCATAGCATATTATTTTGAAGAGCAAGATCAAATATATCCAAATCCAACCCAGCAGGTTTCAACTCGTCGCAAATTGCCCTGACCCAAAAAAATCGAGGGCAAAGTATGAAGAGTCTAATTGTTGGTCAGCAGATATACCAGCGGCGTCAGCAATGTTGGCGCAAGCTGCAAGCCATCCTTGAACAAGCGACGGGCCTGCGAATCCCCGACTACGACAACGTCATTTGCGAACACTTCCGGGTCATTATAATAGCCCCGGCGGATAGCCTTGAGATTGTAGAGCGCAGCCATTTTCTGCCCGTTTACCGTACGGAAGATAACGACATCGTCCAGCTTGGCAAATTCTGCAGTGCCCTTTGCAACGGCAACTGCGCGCATCAATGTCATCCGGCCAATCACAGGGTATAAGCCCGGTTCGCGAACCTGACCGTCAATGGTAACAACCTGGCTGACCGTCTCTTTCAAATTGACCGTAACCTGCGGATCGCGGACATATTGACCACGCAAACGACTTTCGATTTCTTCCTCCAGCTCGCCTGGTGTCTTTCCCGCGGCGGTAATGATACCGGCCAAGGGGAACGAGATGCGGCCACCCGCATCGGTTTGAACTTCCTGTTTGCTCAATTCTTCGATGCCGAAGACGTCGATAACCAATTTATCAAACGGGCCGATCAGATAGGGGCGATTCTGTTCAAACAAATCGAGCCGTGTGGGTTCAGGGAGAACGTCACTTTCAACGACTTTTACGTCTGAAACACTGCCTGCACTGCCAAGTTGCGAACTGCCACAAGAAGCAAGTGCGGTAGACAGAATGAGAAGCAAGAATCGGTTACGCATATGAAAATCCCAAAAAACTATTGCACGCGTGCTAGCGAAGGCGGCACCGTAATGCCACCCCTTTTGCCATAAGCTGAACCACCAAATTGGCGGAGAGATAGGGATTCGAACCCTAGGTACCCTCACGAGCACGCCGCATTTCGAGTGCGGTGCTTTCGACCACTCAGCCATCTCTCCGCAGATCTTTAGGACTGGTCATTGCCGGAAAACTGGCGCGTCCCAAAGACAGAGCGGGGCCATTAGCCGATGTTTTTCGCTTTGCCAAGCGACAAGGTTGATTTGCGGACACATTGATATGATATTGGTGGCATGATTGAAAAAGTTGCCCTTCCCGAAGTCGTTGAAGCCCAGTTCGCCATCGGTGATGTCGTGCGCCACCGTATATTTGATTTCCGGGGTGTCGTGTTCGATATCGACCCCGTTTTTGCCAATAGCGAGGAATGGTATGAGTCCATTCCAGAACCTGTGCGGCCCGCCAAGAACCAGCCATTTTACCATTTGTTCGCGGAAAATGCCGAAAGCAGCTACATCGCCTATGTCAGCCAGCAAAATCTGTTGGCAGACGTGGAACATGGCCCCATCGCCCATCCCGGGATCAACGCGGTATTCGAAGGGTGGACGGGCACACGCTATGAGCTCAAACGCTCAATGCGTCAGTGACCCCCGCTCGGCATTGCAGCGACCCAGTCTTCCAACAATTTGACGCCTTCCGCATGGGCCGTTGCCCGGCCTAGCTCCGGCATTGCGATGCCCGGATCGGTGCTCTTCATCCGGTAAATCAATATGGACCGGTCAGGACGGCCCGCTTCGATCACAAAATCGAAATCACCGCTTGCCCGCCCTGCGGCCACAGGTCGCTTGCCGATCCCGTAGGCCGCGGCGTCGCCTGCGGAACCGTCGAGAAACAGACCGCTATTGCTCGCCGACCCCTTTGGGGCGTGGCAATGGCCGCAATTGACCTTCAGATAATGGCGGGCGCGTTCGTTGAGTGTGCCGCCTTCCAGATCATCCCATTTTCCCCATGCTGCCATTTTCGCCAGTTGGGGCATCCACTGGAGCAGTTTTTCGCGGTCACCCTGCCGCGGAAACTCCATATTTTGCCAGATAGGCCCGATCGGCACGATGCTGGCATCCGAGGAATGGCATTGCTTGCACTGGTTTTTATTCGGGACGGCGTAGCTGATCGTCGTCGGCGTTCCTTGCAGCTCGACATCGACCGCCATGCGTTTGCCGCCCACGCGCAAATCCGCGTCACCGCCATCATCGCGCCATATATAAGGTAGAGCCACCCAGCCATCCTGCTGGTGCAACAACACACGCGTTTCCAAAATACGGAGCGCGCCAGACTTGTCGGGATATCCAAAGGATTTGATTAACGCCGCGCCCACGGGGAATTCGAGCTTACCTGCCTGATCAGACGTCAATCGCGCACCTTCCGGAAGGTAAATAAACCGTTGTTTTTCGGCATAATCGGAAAACAACGGCGTCCGCAGTTGATAGGGAATCAATTGCCGGGAGGGCCGGTTCGCCGCGCCGTCAAAGAAGCCATAGGCCGATAATGTCGCCGGATAATTTGTTCCCGCTATCTGCTGATCCGAAACCTGCCCATGCGGCGTTGCCAGTCCAACGGCCGCGGCAAAGCACGCCATGAATGGCAGCAGAAGGCGCATTAACGGACCGCAGCCTCCATCGCCGCCGGCAGGATGATTGCAGGCAAAGCCGCCGGACGCTTATCCGATGGCGCAAGCGGCGTCGGATTGGCCGTCGTGGGATCGGCCGCAATGTCGGTCAGACCGAGCGAAAGCGCTGGCACGGTATCCGAGATGATCGGCGCACGCTCCGGTCCGCCTGCCCCGTCCCAGAAAATGGCAGGGAAGCTGCCGCCCATGGCCGCCGCGATTTCCTTGCCGCCACGAAATTGGGGGTCCCAACCTGCCTTTCCATGCTGGTTATCCCAGATCACAACATCGCGCGGCAGGGGATCATATTTGGCGTCCTGATGCGGAAAACGATAGCCAACGACCATGATATTGGTCGTGCCATTGTCCCCCAAAATATTGTCGAAAATTTCGACATTGCGGTTCGCCATGACCATCACACCCGTGCCGGTCGGCACATTGGCGACGATATTGCCCTTGGGCGCGAAATTCGGCGTCATGTTATCGACGATGATATTGTCGAAAACGCGGACATTATGCCCGCCCATTTGCGGCAAATTGGGTAAGTCGAATATCAGCACGCCGCCGGTATTATGGGTCGCGATATTATCGTGCACATCGGCGTCGAAGCTGTTCTCGATCTCAATGCCGGCCACATTTTCCGTAGCAACGGATCCGCGCACCACGATGTTGCGCGATTGCCCGACATAGATTCCGGCGTCCGAAGCCCCGCGAACCACGACGGTGTCGATTAGCACATCTTTGCTTTCCACCGGATAGATACCGTAAGCGCCATTGGTGGCCTTGGGGCCACCCGTCCATTCAACGCGCAACTTGTGATAGACGATGCGGTCTGCACCTTTGGATTTTATGCCGTCGCCTTTGCTGTTCTCGACGCCGAAATCACGCAGTATGACATCGTCCGAAGTTACAAGCAGCCCCTCGCCCGCGCCTTTCTGGTTTGAGAAGTCGAGAACGGATTCCTTGGCGCCCTGCCCCTTGACCGTCACGCCATTCACATCGAGCGAAAGGCCATCGGTCAGGCTGAAACGCCCTGCCCCCAGTTCAACAATATCGCCGGGTTGTGCGGCAATCAGCGCCTCTTGCAAGCGCTCCTGCGCTCCGTCGCCTGCTGCAACCGCTATGGTCTTGGCAAATGCCGGTTGAATTAGCGCGCAGATTGCAGCGCTGGCGATAGCGATTTTCCTCATCCTCATGCAGCACAAGATGCCGCAGTTATATGGAATTGCCAACCCAAAACAGGGCCGCACGAAAATTCAGGATGCGTCGCCCAAAATCCACTCCACACCTGCGTCGGCATGTATCTCCGTGCTGTCATAAATAGGCAGGACATTGGCCTTTGTGTCCACGATCATGCACAATTCGGTGCAGCCGAGAACCACGGCCTTTATGCCTTCCTGATCAATTTCGGTGATGATCGTCTTTAGCGTGCGTTCCGATTCACGCTTCACCTGACCCAGCATCAACTCTTCATAGATGATCCGGTCCAGATCCTGCACATCATCCATTTCGGCAGGCATCAGGGTGACGCCATGCTTGACCAGACGCTGACGGTACCAGTTTTCGGCCATCACATTGGCGGTGCCAAGCAAAGCCGCCGACTGCACGCCATCAGCTTTCATTTTTGTACCCACGGCATCGGCAATGTGGATCAGCGGTATCGAGACGGCCTGTTCAACGCGTTCATACACCTTGTGCATACTGTTCGCACAAATCAGGATCGCCGTGGCGCCGGCGACTTCAAGCCGTTGCGCGGCCGCGATGAGCACTTCGGCAACATGGTCCCAATCCTGGTCGCTGGTTGCTTTTGCAATGTCGCAGAAATTCAGGCTTTCCAGGACCAGTGGTGCGTTGCAGGTGCCGCCTGTGCGCTTGACTACCTGTTTGTTGATACGTGCATAATAGAGCTCGGTTGAGTACCAGCTCATCCCCCCGATCAATCCTAATTTACGCATGGGTCACCTCACAAAAGCCAATCAAAATGCCGCCCCGATATAGTATCGGAGCGGCTGTTGACCTTCGTTAGCGTGAAGTGGCCTAATGCTGCAAGGCTTTGACGATGTCTTCGCACATCTTCTTGGCATCGGCGAGGAGCATCATGGTCTGGTCCATGTAAAAGACGTCGTTGTCGACACCCGCATAGCCCACGCCGCCCATAGATCGCTTGACGAAGAAAACCGTCTTGGCCTTGTCCACATCGAACACCGGCATCCCGTAGATGGGCGATGATTTATCGGTCTTTGCAGCAGGATTGACGACGTCATTGGCCCCGATGATGAACGCAACATCGGCTTGCGCAAATTCGCTGTTGATGTCTTCCAGTTCAAAGACTTCATCATAGGGAACCGATGCTTCGGCGAGCAGCACGTTCATATGTCCAGGCATGCGTCCAGCGACAGGATGGATCGCATATTTCACCGACACGCCCTGCTTTTTCAGGACGTCCGCCATTTCGCGCAGTACGTGCTGGGCCTGCGCCACCGCCATGCCGTAACCGGGGACGATGATCACGCTTTCGGCTTGCTGCATCATATAGGCGGCATCTTCGGCAGAGCCGCGCTTCCAGGGGCGCTGTTCCTTGGCTTCGCCGCTGGCGGACGATGCTTCGGCACCAAAGCCACCCGCGATGACGCTGATGAAGCTGCGGTTCATGGCCTTGCACATGATGTAGGACAGAATCGCACCCGACGAACCGACCAATGCGCCGGTGATGATCATCGCCGTATTGTGCAGGGTGAAACCCATAGCGGCCGCGGCCCAGCCGGAATAGCTGTTCAGCATCGACACAACGACAGGCATATCCGCGCCGCCGATGGGGATAATCAGCAGGAAGCCGATCAGGAAGCTCAGCGCCGTGATGGTCCAGAACACCCAAGGCGACTGGTCAATGGTGAAATAGCCTACGAGGCCGATGATGGCCGCAAGCGTTCCAAGATTGATCAAATGGCGGAGAGGCAACAATATCGGCGCACCCGACATCTTGCCCGCCAGTTTCAGGAAAGCGATGACCGATCCCGAAAAGGTGATCGCACCAATAGCAATGCCCAAGCCCATTTCGACGCGGCTGACTGGATTGATCAGGCCGTCCGCTCCGGTGATGCCAAAGGCAACCGGATTGAGAAACGCAGCCGCGGCAACAAGCACAGCGGCCATACCCACAAGGCTGTGAAACGCAGCCACAAGTTGTGGCATGTCGGTCATGGCTATGCGGCGGGCGATGATCCAACCAATGCCACCGCCGATGGCGATCGCACCCAATATCTCTGGCAGAGACGCGACTTCGTGCGTCACCAGCGTCGTCACCACGGCAATCAGCATACCTGCCATGCCGAAGCGGTTACCCCGCTGCGACGTCGCCGGCGAGGATAGGCCTCGCAACGCAAGAATGAAGAAAACGCCCGATATCAGATAGGCGAGCATAACCCATGCAGGAGGAGCGGCATGTTCCATCGATCAGCGCTCCTTTTTCTTGTACATGGCGAGCATGCGTGCCGTCACGGCGAAGCCGCCGAAAATATTGACGCTGGCCAATGCCACTGCAATCAGCCCCAGCCATTTGGCACTCGGCGACCCCGCCGCCGCCGAAGCGATCAGCGCGCCGACGATGATAACCGATGAAATCGCGTTGGTGACCGCCATCAGCGGTGTGTGCAAGGCAGGCGTGACGGACCAAACAACATAATAGCCCACGAAACAGGCCATCACGAAGATGGATAAGATTGAAATAAAGTCCATTAAATCCCCCTCACGCCAACAGGCGTTCATTCACAACCTTTCCGTCCTTTGTTAGACGGATTGCAGCGGTAATTTCATCGTCATCGGGCAACACCGGCTCACCGGCTTCCTTGTCCCAGAAGGCGGACAGGAAGTTGAAGAGGTTGCGCGAGAACAAGGCCGACGTGTCCGCCGCCAAATGCGCGGGTGTGTTGGCATAGCCGATAATCTTGACGCCATGTTTGACGACAACTTCATCGGGCTTGGAGCCTTCGACATTGCCGCCCTGTGCGACGGCAAGGTCGAAGATGACCGAGCCGGGCTTCATGCTGGCAATTTGCGCATCGGAAATCAGCCGTGGCGCAGGACGCCCCGGGATCAGTGCTGTGGTGATGACGATATCCTGTTTTGCGATATGGCTGGACACCAGTTCAGCTTGCGCGGCCTTATATTCGTCGGACATTTCCGTTGCATAGCCACCAGCGCCCTCGCCTTCGATACCGGCGACATTTTCAACGAAAATGGCTTTGGCGCCCAGCGATTCGATCTGTTCCTTGGTTGCCGATCGGACGTCCGTTGCGGAAACCTGCGCGCCTAAACGGCGTGCGGTGGCGATGGCCTGCAAACCGGCGACGCCCACGCCCATAATGAAAGCCTTTGCGGCACTGACAGTGCCTGCGGCGGTCATCATCATCGGGAAAGCGCGGCCATAGATCGAGGCGGCTTCGATCACGGCCTTATATCCGGCCAGATTTGATTGCGATGAAAGGATATCCATCGACTGCGCACGGGTAATGCGCGGCATGAATTCCATCGCCAAGGCCTCGACGCCCGCCTTCGCATATTCATCGACGCGGGCACGCTGTCCAAAGGGATCGAGCCCGGCAACAAGCCATGCGCCCGGTGCAAATCCCTTCAGGGCTTTTGGATCAGGTCCCTGAACGCCGAGGATGATATCGGCATCTTTCAGGACCGCTGGCGATGCACCGACAGAGGCACCCATGGCCTCATATTCCGCATCGCTTACCGAAGCGAGAAGGCCTGCGCCGCTTTCGACAGACACGCTGGCACCCAAAGCGATAAACTTTTTAACCGTTTCCGGTGATGCAGCAACCCGTGTTTCGCCAGCGGCGGTTTCCTTCAATACCGCGATTTTTACCACGTCAGGCGGCGCGGCTGGCGATGATCAGCACAACAAGCGCTGTCACGGCGACGGATACGATCGTGCCCCATTTGAAAAGTGTAACAAAGCCTTCGTACGTTTCCCGTGCAGGACCCAAATCATTATTCTGTGCCATTGTTGCCTCCATTCTTAAGCTTTATCCAACTTTTGCCTTAACCGCTCCTATCCATATGCTCAACCCGGCGCGCCAAAGAAAATATAGCCCATGCTTAATCGGCTCTTTACTCCTTTGCGTTACCACAACTTTCCTTGAACCTGTTCATGGATGTTGAATGCTAGAACAAGAGACCCGATTATTGATGCTTGTCGATGACGAGCCGGCCCAATGCAGGCTGGTGTCGGCAATTGCGTCGCGTGCCGGCTGGCGCACCGTGTTTGCGCGCGATGCCGAGACCGCCATAGCCATGCTCGGCACCCAAGATGGCATGATGCTGGACGCGATTATCCTTGATCAGTGGGTTCCCGGCTCTGACGCGGCATCTTTGATCGCGGAACTGAAGTCACGCCGTCCTGCGCTTCCTATATTGTTGATGACCGCTATTGGGTCCAACGAAGCAGCCATTGAAGCCATGCGCGCGGGTGCATCGGATTATATCATCAAGCCGGTTGCCGCCGAGCGCCTGATCGCGGCGCTCAGCCTTGCATCCGACAAGAGCAAGGAGTTCGGCGAACTCCATCCGCTCACCGAAAAAATTACGCAGCCACTGGCCTTCGAAGAGATTATCGGTTCCGCCCCCGCATTTCGTGCGGCTTTGGCAATCGCGGCAAAAGCAGCGCGCAGCCGGGCACCTATTTTCATTGAAGGCGAATCGGGTGTCGGCAAAGAAGTGGTCGCCGACGCGATCCACGCCGCCAGCCCCCGTTCAAAGCTGCCGCTGCTGAAAGTGAATTGCGGCGCGATTTCACCAACCCTTCTCGATTCGGTTCTGTTCGGTCATGAAAAAGATGCCTTTGCAGGCGCATTCGACAGGCGGATCGGCATATTGCAACAGGCCGAAGGCGGCGCGGTATTCCTGGACGAGGTCGACCATCTTCCGCAGGAAACGCAGGTCCGGCTTGTTCGCCTGTTAACCCAGAATGAAATCCAACCTTTAGGCGCTGCGCACAGCTTCCGAATTGACGTACGCCTGATTTCCGCGAGCAATTCCAGCCTTGCCGACAAATTGGCGGCAGGCGATTTCCGCGAGGATTTGTTTTACCGGTTGAATGTTGTCCAACTGACGATCCCGCCGCTGCGTGAGCGTACAAGCGACATTCCGGCCTTGGCCCGCCATTTTCTGGGCCGCCTTGCAAGCCAGCCCGGCCTTCGCAGTCTGGGCATAACCGATGAAGCGCTCACCATGCTGCGGGGCTATAGCTGGCCCGGTAACGTGCGCCAGTTGCAAAGCGCGCTGTTCCGCGCGGCTGTCTTGTGCGAGCGCGATGCGCTGACGCCCGAAGAGTTTCCACAAATTTCGGCTGCTGTGGGCGTTCCCGGCAATGGCGGCTCCAACGGAGCGGGTGCGAACGACGGTATTGGCGTGACCCTTTACGAGGCGGATGGCAATATGCGTCCACTGGAAGAGATCGAAGCGGATGTGATCCGCCTCGCCATCGGCCACTATCGCGGACGCATGACCGAAGTCGCACGTCGCTTGGGCATCGGCCGGTCGACCTTGTATCGCAAGCTGGCGGATTTGGGCATCAGCGACGTCGCTTGAGGCGGCGTTGCAGCCACATTCAAGCCTATCGCGTAATCCCGTCGACCATTTCTGCCGATAGCGGTACAGTAAATTCTATTCCAACCTGGCCGTCACGAACCCAACGAACACTGCAACGTATTCGGGGCATTTCTGCAAATTTGACCGACAAGGATTCACCGATGCGAAATTTCCATTCGGCTGAGTCAATATTACAACCTTGTTGGGATAAATTGACAACACTGAACTTTTGCCAATTCCCGTTACCACTATCTATGTCTACTTCAATTCGACTGGCTCTGCGCGTTCCCTTTCGGTAGCGCACTTGATTTCCGGTTGTTGTTTTCGATGGCTTTAGCATTATCGGTTACTACCGCCATCGACAAGGACGCCAAGTCCCGAACCGATGGAGGCGACCAAAATTGCGCTTACGCTTTCGGTGGTCCCGTTCAAAATCATTCGAATGCCCCCAGTAAGTCCGGAATCTATCCTTGCTACCTTATTCCTATTTATCTTGCCTGCGCAATCCTGCTTACCGGTTGATATCCTTTACAACGCGCCTGTCGTTTTAACGGCGCCGCCTGTACCGACGCGACAGGTTTGCGGACGTTATGGCTGAGCTTTGCCCATCAGTTTCCAGCCCCATAGGCTGAGCGTCAGCATCGCCAAGTTTGATACAAAATCCAGAGCCAGCCAGCGATTGAAGATCGGTACTTCGAAAACAAACCAATAGTTGAACCAGAAAAACGGTAAAAGCGCGATTGCGTAAACCATGAATGTCCTACGCTGCCACTGGCTGAACCAGATGAACAGGCCGCCGAGAATGGCCTGAGCGCCAAAACAACCAATGAATAGTGCACTTGTCGCACTGAGATGCTGGTAATCGGGAGCGACAGTAAGACGCTCAACCATTCCCGGTGCGAATAGACACCATCCACCAAGAATGAAATAGGGAAGCGCGATCAAACGCTGGATGTGAAGTGGATGCATGACTGGACCCTCCGACTTTTTCGAGCCTGGCTTCGCGCTATAACGACATATCTATTTCAGGAACGCAATGGATGCCTTGCGCGAAGGGTCCGCCCCTTACAATAGAGATGCCAAAGCGGAATGTCCGGACACGACAACATTGCGGTCGCTGGCCTCGATGATCGAAATTCCAAAAGCTGCCATTGTGATCGTCTGTTGATCAGCCGGCCGTTGATATCATAGCCGTGAGCGAAACATTGCAATCATCTCGGCCACTGCTAATGTGAACGTTCTCATTTCGAGGAGGCGAGCATGACGAACGTTCAGAGAATGAGTGAGCTGGACATCTTGCGCGGATTTGCGGTTGCGGTGATGATCCTTGTTGTCAGTCCAGGTTCTTGGGGTCACACTTATGCTCCCCTTCGTCATGCCGATTGGCACGGATGGACTTTTGCGGATCTGGTCTTTCCCGATTTTCTTTTTGGCGTTGGTATGGCGCTCGGCCTCACGTTTGGCAGGTCGCTCGATCCAAATGAACAGACCGCTTTCTGGACGAAGGTTGGCCGTCGCGTGATTGGCCTTACTTTGCTTGGTTTGGCACTCAACTATCTTGCTGTGATTTCAGGCCTGCTTGGCGCACCGCCTGTCGGACCCCAAGACTATACGACCTGGCGCATTCCGGGGGTATTGCAAAGAATTGCTGCCGCCTATCTTAGTGCGGTTTCCATTATGTGGCTGTCCAGTGTCGTCGCCCATCGTGAGGCCCCGCAACCCGTGCAAATAGGCATCGCCATCGCCGTTCTTTTGATTGGCTATTGGGTTGCCTTATCATTTGTGACTGTCCCTGGATATGGTGCCGGGCGGCTCGATATGGAAGGTAATCTGGCTGCCTATATCGACCGCGCGGTATTTGGAACACAGCATATGTGGCCGCTTGCTGCGGAAAGCTGGCGCGGTCCCGTGCTCTATGATCCGGAGGGTATTCTTGCGACGTTCCCGGCAAGCGCCAATATCCTGTTTGGGGTGCTTGCAGTCAGTATTTGGACAAAGTTGGGGGATCGGTGTATTCCGGCCCTGCTGGTTGCCGGAGGATTGCTGATTGCAGCTGCCTTGCTGCTCGAGCCGCTATTTCCGATCAACAAGAAGATTTGGACCAGCACATTCGCTCTTTTAACGAGCGGGATTTCATTTGTCGCCCTGGCAGCCGTTGCAACACTGCTTCGGGCGGGCATGCTGCCGCTTCTTGCACCCTTCAGGGTCCTTGGCGGCAATGCGATCCTTGCCTTTTCCATCTCCATCTTTCTGTCGGCTATCGCCGGCATTCCGCTGGCATCTGTCGAAGACCCCCCGACATTACAAAGCACGGGGTTCAGGATAATGTCGGCGGTGGTCCCTGACCCTCATCTTGCATCGCTGGCCTGTGCTTTCGGCATCGTCCTTTTGATCTTTTTGATGATCTTTCCACTGCACCGGCGCGGCATTCACATCCGGCTTTAAGGCGAAGCAAAAGCACATGATGCAATGACAGCCTTTGAATGTGATCGTCCTAAAGCCGCCCGTCAGCACCCTACAACAATTCTGCCAAAGTGGACGGGCAGCGAGCGACAACATTTCGGGCATTAGATCAATGGAACTGTTCTCGTTAACTGAGCGGAGCCACATCAGGAATTGCTGTAATCAGCTAAACTAAGATCGTTACACCCACCCGTATGATCGGTAGTAAGTGTTTTACCGTTTAAGTTGTCAAGTCGACGCTCAATCGCATGCAGAGCGCGCATTTCAATCTCAGGAGTGGCTCTCCTCTTAGCTTGTTGCAATAGGCTATTGAAAAGGGCAATCTGCTCGTCGGAAACTTTAAAGGGGCATGGTTTTCCACCCCCCCGATCTCCACCTTTTCCGATTACAATATGGTCTGAATAAGAGATATAACTCAAAATTAAGCCAGAGCTATCGCAACCATTTGCGCCTGAAATTAGCGTTAGTCCGTAGTAAGCGATTTGACCGTTAGTTGCGTCCCATTTCGCGCAACCGTTTGGCAAAGCCTGCTCCCAATTCCAAATCAGCCCCGCCCCTTTCCAATTGTAGGTAGCCGACGCATAACTGGGCACACCATCATGTTTTGGTAGAACAGGACCCAAGAAAGGCACCACGGCATGGTAGAACGTGAATGGACCAAATACTGGAACGAGCGCAGCAATAGTCGCAACTGCGGTGATCAAGAATATTTTGGATTTCCGTTGCATGCTGGGTCTCTAGCATGACTTGCTTGCAATGTCCGCTTCCCACAACATTCCAGACATTCCCGTTAGTTTTTGAGCACGCTGACACCTGCCATTCGTTCAGGGTCCATTTGTAAGCCTTACCCTGCCCCGTCGTGACTAGCCGTGCCACGACGCACGGTTGCGTTCATACCAGATCGACGGGGCCGCTGCAAAATGGACCCTGAAACAAGTTGTGCTCTGCACGCCTTTGGCTCCAGGGTGACGGAGTGGTGTTTTATAGGCCGATTTCGATCACCGCTTTACGCAGCCCCCTAATTCTTCCCCAAAATCGCGGTCGTTATCCAATAGCCTACAACCGAGGCCGACCCGGTCAGCACAGTGCCCCAAATGATATCCAGCACCGTCACCTTGGTGCTCCACACCTTCAATGTGGCGTGGTTGGTCAGGTCATAGGTCATATAGCAAAAGAATCCGAGCAGCGCGCCCCAGATCAAGGCCGTCTGCCATTTGCCACTGAGCAGCGCAGGGCCAACCGCAAAGATCATCATGCCTAAAATATAGAGAAGGTAGAAAACAATGGCCGGCCCCAGGCGGAAGCCGTTTTTCATCATCAGTTCGCCAATTTCCGGCTGATACAGCCGGGTATACATGGTGCGAAGCCAGAAGCTGTCGATCACGGCAAAGGCAATTCCGGTTGCGATGTAACCGACGATATATTTGGCAATCATGGCATTTCCTTTTCCGCACTGTTGGTCACATTGTCGGCCACCGGCGGCCAAGGAGCAATGCGGTCAAAGCCCTGTAAGGTTGGGGTTATGCCCTTGCCGTCAAAGCCGCGTCGCGAAGCCCCCGCCAGACCTGAACAGCCTGGACGGTTTCAGCAGCGTCGTGGACACGGATGATATGCGCGCCCTGCTCCACCGCTTTCATGGCGAGGAAAAGCGATCCGCCGAGGCGTTGTTCCACAGGGGCTTCATTTGATAATGCGCCAATCATCCGTTTCCGGCTCGCCCCGAACAGCAAGGCGCAGCCCAAACCATGAAATACCGACAGGTTGTTGATCAGCGACAGATTGTCCGTCAGCGATTTGCCAAAGCCGATGCCGGGATCGACCAAGATCTTGTCACGCGATATGCCCGCAGCTTCGACAGCCTCCACGCGCTCTTCCAGCCAGTCAAACACGTTGGTCACCACATCATCATAGTCGCCGCCCTTATGCGGATCGGTACCATGGCTGGGCGCGTGCATCAGGACGACCGGCACATTGAGAGCCTTTGCAACCTCCAGCGACCGGTCATCGAACAGCAGTGCCGATATGTCGTTAATCATGGCCGCGCCCGCAGTCACGGCAGCCTCCATCACCGCGGCCTTGCGCGTGTCGATGGATATAGCGGTTCCCGAAGCGGCCAGTCTTCGGATCAGCGGTTCGACCCGTGAAATTTCGTCGCCTTCCCACACCAAGGGCGCTCCAGGGCGCGTGGACTCTCCACCGACGTCGATCATTGCTGCGCCGGCGCTCGTCATGGCGAATGCGGCATCGACAGCCGTCTCGATATCCGCATTTTTACCGCCGTCGGAAAAACTGTCCGGCGTCATGTTGATGATTCCCATCACCTGCGGCTGGTCGAGACGGATCGTTCGTTCCCCCATTTGCAGCGCCGTGCGTGGCGCGGTCAGACGGGTGTAAAGCTGCGCGCAGCGCGCCTGCTTTTCCGCCGGGATAGCCTCAAGAAATTCCTCCCACCGCCGCATATCGACAAGCTGCCGCACCGTGCTGGCGCCTGTGCGGTCGATGACCTCGATGTGCGAAAACCACAGCATGGTGCCTGCAAGCCGGACAGCGGCGCCGTCATGCCGCTGCGGACTTTCAACAAAAGCCGTGGGACGAAGGTAAAGGTCGATCACGGTTCGGTTGCAAGAAGATAGGTTTGGCGCAGATCATCGATCGGCTTCATCGCGCCGTCGGTCGCCTCATAATGCCAATAGGTCCAGCCATTGCAGCTCGGCGCATTCTGGATGGTCGAACCGACTTTATGGATGGAACCATCAACGGTGCCACAGGCAATCGACCCATCGGCCCGCACGACCGCTTCGAACTGCCGCTTGCGGTCGAAAAGCTTTGCGCCGGGGTTCAGATAGCCTGCTTCGACCAATTGCCCGAAAGCGACTTTGGGTGCGGCCTTGGGCGACTGCATCGTTTTCAATGCGCTTTCATCCAGCGGCAGTGCCGCGGCAATCCGCTCTTCGGCGACTTCGCAATATAGGTCTTCGCGTTCGCAACCGATCCAGTCGCGACCCAGACGGCGCGCAACAGCGCCGGTGGTGCCGGTTCCAAAAAACGGATCAAGGACAACATCGCCCGGCTTTGTGCAGGCCAACAGGATGCGATAGAGCAATGCCTCGGGCTTTTGTGTCGGGTGGGCCTTCGTGCCGTTACGCTTCAGCCGTTCCTGACCGCCGCAAATCGGGATCAGCCAGTCCGAACGCATCTGAAGTTCGTCGTTGATCGTCTTCATGGCGCGATAGTTGAACGTATATTTCGATTTCTCGCTTTTCGACGCCCAGATCAGCGTTTCATGCGCATTGGTAAAGCGGGTGCCCTTGAAATTGGGCATCGGGTTCGACTTGCGCCAGACAATGTCGTTCAAAATCCAATAGCCCGCATCCTGCACCGCCGTGCCAACGCGGAAAATATTATGGTAGCTGCCAATGACCCAGAGCGAACCGTTGGGCTTCAAGATCCGGCGCGCTTCGGCGAGCCATGCGCGGGTAAAGGCGTCATAGGTCGCAAAGGTTTCGAACTTGTCCCAATCGTCGTCGACCGCATCGACCTTGCTGTTGTCGGGACGCAGCAAGTCGCCGCCAAGCTGCAGATTATAGGGCGGATCGGCGAACACCATATCGATGCAGGCGTCGGGCAGCGTCCGCATCGCCTCGATGCAGTCCATTTTCAAAATCTGGTTCAAAGGCAAATCGGCCTGTGGCGTTGCGGTCTTTACCGTCGCTGGCCGAATTTTTTCAATGACACCCATATGCACTACTCCCGAGCCCTGTTTAGCCCGCAGTGAGTCCCCATATGGTTAACGTCAAGGCCGTTAACCCGTGGAAAGTCGCCGGAAAGTGCGCCATAAATGCGCTATATGGAGAGAACGAAAGGAGTCCGACACAAGATGTAGAGTCTCAGGATTCGTGCGGGACTCAACGGGTGGTGGTGTTGCGCGAAGGACTCACACCCGAAGATTTTACATTCCGTTACACCAAAATCATCTGTGCGACGGGCGCGAAGCTCCTGCGGTGCAAGGGCGTAGGGCCCAAACGGCGCAACGCCTCCATATGGATCGCGGCACCATATCCCTTATTCGACGCCCATCCATAGCCGGGAAACTCCCGGTCTGCCTCGACCATCAGGCGATCGCGATGTTCCTTGGCGATGATGCTGGCGGCCGAAATACAGGGATGGATGGCATCGCCGCCTACGACCGCCTGCGCCTGATAGGCCCATTTGGGCAGTCGGTTGCCGTCGACCATGACCAGCGAGGGCGCAATCGCCAGCGCCTCCACCGCCCGCGTCATTGCGAGCATCGTTGCTTGCAGGATATTGATCCGGTCGATTTCCTCGACGCTGCACAGTCCGACGGCCCAGCGGCATTTGGCCTTTATCTGCTCTTCCAAGGCCGCACGTTTCTTGGGCGACAGCTTTTTACTGTCATCCAGCCCGGCGATCCCCTCTTCACACAGCACCACGGCGGCGGCCACGACAGGCCCCGCAAGCGGACCGCGCCCGGCTTCGTCTACACCGACAATCATATCCGCCAGGCTGGATAGCGCCTGTTTTCGCCTGCGCTATAGAGGCACACCATATTGCCCGCGGGATCCAGCAGCCGCGCTTCACGCCAGCCCCAACTCTCGTCTTGCGGCATCTGGTCGAACATATAGCCTTGGCTGAGCAATTCGGTGACCCAGGCATCGAGCCGCTTGCTTTCAAAATAGACGACGGTCGATGTTGAGCACGCGTCATTCTGGTGGATAGAGAAAGTCACGCCATTGGGCATTTCGAAACGGGCATAGCCATTGGAGGGGCTGTCGACAATTTGCTGCAAACCAAGCGTGCGGTAGAAATCGACCGATGCGCCATAGTCACGGCAGCCCACCGTGACCTGATTGAGCGAGGGCCCTGCGACCATCGCATCCTCACGCACCGACTGGTGTCCCATCGGCCCATGTCCCTGCCCGAGCCCCGGCGCATCGTGCAAGGCGAGGCGCACGAACAGGCGCGCCCGTTCAATGGCGGGGACCAGATCCATCCCCTGCCCCAACCCCGTCGCAATGGCCGTGGCGAGCGTGCAGCCCGTGCCATGTGTGCTGCGCGTCGCGATCCGTTCGTCGGACCAGCTAACGCATTGCTCCTCGGCCAGATGGAGTTGGTCGACGATCAGATCGTCTTCGGAATGGCCACCCTTTATCAGCAAGGGTATATGCCGCGCCAGCAAGGCGTTCTTGCCGCCCAATGCCTCCAGCTCCGGCAGATTGGGCGTCGTAATCGTGGCAAGCCGCATCAGCCGTTCAAAGGCGGAGATCGTGTCGGCATCAGCCAAAACCGCGCCGCTTGTCGCGACCATCACCGGATCAAACACAATCGGACAGGATAGTTCGGCGAGGCTGTCGGCCACCGCATGTGCTGTGCTGACGTTTCCGATCATTCCGATTTTGACCGCATCAACGCCGATATCGCTGACGACCGAAGCGATCTGGTCGATGACCATGTCGGTCGGCACCATATGGACCGCGTCGACGCCTAAAGTGTTCTGCGCGGTGATGGCGGTGATCGATGTCATCGCATGGCCGCCGAGCATGGTGACGGTCTTGATATCCGCCTGAATACCCGCGCCGCCGCCGCTGTCCGAACCAGCTATGATGAGGACACGGACAGGCTTGCCGTCGCTGTTCAAGCTGCCGCGACCTTTACCGCATCGCAGATCGCATCGACCAGCTTTTCAACCTGCGCCGCATCGTCGCCTTCGGCCATGACGCGGATGACGGGCTCTGTCCCCGACGGGCGGATGACCAGACGGCCCTTGCCCGCCAGTTCAGCTTCGGCCTGCGCGATAACGGCCTGAACCGCCGGATTGTCGAGCGGCTTGCCGCCCGAAAAGCGGACATTTTTCAAAAGCTGCGGGACAGGATCGAATAGGTGCAGCACCTCGCTTGCAGGCTTCCCGCTTTCAACCAGCTGCGCCAATACCTGCAGCGCAGCAATGGTGCCGTCGCCGGTTGTGGCGTGATCAAGCAGGATCATATGCCCCGATTGCTCGCCCCCAACATTGATGCCGTGGTTGCGCATTTCCTCCAGAACATAGCGGTCGCCAACCTTGGCGCGCACCAGCTTCAGATGCTGGCTTTCCAGATAACGCTCCAGCCCCAGATTGGACATGACCGTGGCAACAATACCATCCCCCGTCAGCCTGCCCGCCCGGCTCATCGCTGTACCGAGCAGCGCCATGATCTGGTCGCCGTCCACAACGCGGCCTTTTTCGTCAACTACGATTAAGCGGTCGGCATCACCATCAAGCGCAATGCCGATATCCGCGCCTGCCGAAACGACCGTTTCCTGCAAGGTGGAGACATAGGTCGAGCCGACCTTGTCGTTGATATTCTTGCCATTGGGAGTGACCCCAATGGGCGTCACCTTCGCACCCAATTCCCAAATCGCGGTCGGGGCGACCTGATAGGCGGCGCCATGGGCACAATCGAGCACGACGTGCAGACCGTCAAAGCGGATATGTTCGGGGACCGACGCCTTGACCGCATGGATGTAGCGGCCCCGGCTATCCTCGATCCGCCGCGCCCTGCCCACATCGGGCGCATTGGCCAGTTTGGATGGCTGGTCGAGCAATGCTTCAATCGCAATTTCATCCGCATCGGAAAGCTTGAAGCCATCCGGCCCGAACAGCTTTATTCCATTATCTTCATAAGGATTATGACTCGCCGAAATCATCACGCCCAGATCGGCACGCATCGACCGGGTCAGCAGCGCCACCGCCGGTGTCGGGATGGGCCCGAATTGCACCACATCCATACCCACGCTGGTGAATCCAGCGACCAGAGCATTTTCGATCATATAGCCCGAAAGCCGCGTATCCTTGCCGATCACCACGCGGTGCTTGTGCTTGCCGCGCAGGAAATGCGCGCCTGCCGCCTGTCCGACCTTCATCGCCATTTCCGGCGTCATCGCGCTGGCATTGGTGCGGCCTCTGATCCCGTCGGTTCCGAAATATTTACGCGCCATGCCAGTTCCTGATATCCGTGCGGAATTACGACAAAAAAGTGCAACCGCGATGCCTCTCCCTTGCATAGGGGGCGGCAGGCTGGCAAGACCTCTCGTCATGTCTAACGCAACACGTATTCTTATCGCCTTGGTTGCCGGTCTATTGCTCGGCATCCTGTTGACCGCCCAGATACCGGCCATTGCCAAACAACTGGATTTCGCATTCGATATCGTCGGCACATTATGGCTGAACGGGTTGCGCATGACGGTCGTGCCTTTAATCGTCGCACTGGTTATCACCGGCATCGTTAAAAGCGCAGAGGCCGCACGTGCCGGCCCCATGGCGGCGCGCACCGTGACCTGGATCGTTGTAATGATGAGCCTGTCCGCCTGCATGGGCGCGATCCTTACGCCCACCTTCCTCGCGCTCGTTCCGATGCCGCAGGAAAGCGCCGATGCGCTACGGTCCGCGCTGACGACCGCCGCCGCGGTTGGCGAACAGCCCGGCTTGCGGGACTTTATCCTCGCGCTTGTTCCTACCAATGCGATTGCAGCGGCGGCCAGCGATTCCATTCTGCCGCTGCTGATCTTCACCATGACCTTCGCCTTTGCAATCACGCGGCTCGCAGCCGAACCGCGCAAGCAAATGGCCGGTTTTTTCAGCGCGCTGGCCGATGCCATGGTGATCGTGATTGAATGGGTACTGAAACTAGCCCCCATCGGCGTTTTTGCGCTGGCCTTTGTCGTCGGCGCTCGGTCGGGCTTTGCTGCGCTGGGTGCAGTTCTGCACTATATTGGCATCGTGTCGATGGTCGGTATCGTGGTCGGTGCCTTCGCCTATCCCGTTGCCGTCTTTGCCGGAAAGGTCCGTTTCACCGACTATGCACGCCAGATTGCACCGGTGCAGGCCTTTGCCGTCTCGACGCAATCCTCGCTCGCCAGCCTGCCCCTGATGCTGCAAAAATCCGAAGCACTGGGTGTACGGGAATCCACCGCTGGTCTGGTACTGCCGATGGCGGTTGCCTTGCTGCGCGTTACCGGCCCTGCAATGAACCTCGCGGTGGCGCTCTATGTCGCCAACTGGTTCGGCGTGAAGCTGGACGGGTTCGACTATGCCTTTGCCATTTTCATCGCCGCGTTGACCTCGATGGGCGCCGTCAGTCTGCCCGGCACGGTCAGCTTCGTCACCTCGATTGCGCCAATCTGTCTGGCCCTGGGCATTCCGGTAGAACCGCTGGCCTTGCTAATCGCGGTCGAAACGCTGCCCGACATTTTCAGAACAACAGGCAATGTGCAGATGGATGTGGCGCTCGCCACCGCCATTGAAGCGCCGGAAAAGGAGAAGTTGGATGCAGTATCGCAATCTCGGTAACGGATTAAAGGTCAGCGCTATCGGCGTGGGCTGCATGCCCATGATCAAGGGCGGTAATATCGTCTATGGCGAGGATGCCGATCCCGATGAGGCCATCAAGACCATTCACCGCGCCATCGACCTCGGCGTGACGTTTTTCGACACCGCCCAAATCTACGGCCCCTTTTCCAACGAAGAACTGGTGGGCGAAGCCATCAAGGGTAAGCGCGACGGGCTGGTTATCGCCAGCAAATTCGGGTTCAAATTCGATGGCGGCAATATTGTCGGCGTCGATGGATCAGGCGCAAATGCGAAGTCGGCGGTTGAAGGAACCTTGAAGCGCCTCGGCATCGATTGCCTTGATCTCTATTACCAGCATCGCGTCGACCCTGCCGTGCCGATCGAGGAAACTGTCGGCGCGATGGCCGACCTCATCACCGATGGCAAAATCAAACATATTGGCTTGTCCGAAGCCGGACCAGAAACCCTGCGCCGTGCTGCGGCGGTCGCGCCGATCTCCGCCCTGCAAAGCGAATATTCGCTGTGGGAGCGTGACATTGAAGATGAGATTTTACCTACCTGCCGCGAACTCGGCATCGGTTTTGTGCCCTACTCCCCCTTGGGACGCGGCTTTCTTACCGGCTCGATCCGCAGCCTTGATGACTTGCCGGAAAATGACTGGCGGCGGCAGGACCCGCGTTATCAGGGCGAGAATTTCGCGACCAATCTGAAGCTGGTGGATATTGTTGGTGAAGTTGCAGCGAAGCACGACGCATCGAATGCACAAATTGCGCTCGCCTGGTTGATGGCACAGGGTGACGACATTGTTCCCATTCCCGGCTTCAAACGGCGTGCCACCTTGGAAGACAGCGCAAAGGCGGCGGACATCCAACTGGACGCGGAAGATCTGGCCAAACTCGAAGCCGCAGCCCCCCGCGGCGGAACCGCCGGTCCACGCTACGGCGAGCGCGGGATGAAGATGGTCCGGTTGTAGGGGCCGTCGCCCAATTTCAAGCTGACCCCCCGTCACCCTGAACCAACCCCAGTCACCCTGAACTTGTTTCAGGGTCGATCGTGCAGCGACTCCGTCGGCGTGGGCCAAACGCAACCGTGCGTCGCAGCATGGCTTGTCACTACAGGTCGGTTGAGGGCTTACAAATGGACCCTGAAACAAGTTCGGGGTGACGGTTGAATATAATTCGAAATATTGGGCTGAGTACTAGCGTGCATCCGCCCCTAAACCGCAAACCAGCGAAAGATACCCGCGCCGGCAACGCCCATGAAAGGATGGCTCCATGTGGCCACCATCCACAGGACAATACCGGCGATCCACGGACCGACACCTACCGACGGCAGTGCGGACAGACGCGGCCAGAAATGCGTCCGTCTTAGCCATGAATCCCATTCGACACCGGCCAGTTTCTTCTTTTTGATTTCCTGCCCCTTCGACCCGACGAGCGCAAGAAAGACGATGCTTCCGGCAAACAGGAAGCTGTCGATTCGGGGCGCGATCAGGATATGGCCGATGCCCCATAGGGCAAAGCCCCACATCATCGGGTGACGGGTGACCTTGAACACGCCGGCGGGTTCCTGCGCCGCGAGGGCATCGGGAACCCCCGGCAATGCCGGATTGCGGATGAAGGACCCGGAAAACAGCACGCCTGCGATCAGCGTCAGGACGCTGGTTACGCCCCACAGCACATCACCAACGGGCCAGAAATATCCTTCCTTGGGTGCCTGCACAAAGGCCGTAATCATCCAATAAAACAGCCCCAGCGACACCGCCGAATAGAGCAAGGCAAAACCATTGCCCCGCAGCCGGTATACCAACATGGCCCGCAACGGATGCGACATCAGAAAATGCGTGCCGACAAAGGCAATACAGGCGGCAGCCAAAGGAAGATATGCGTTCAATTCAACGTCTCCGGCCCCCGAAACATGCTGTCCTTAACAGCTTTGATCTTTAGCGGTCATAGGCTTTTGGCAAATCACCTTCGGTCGGGCGTGCATATCGGTCACGTAGCCGCTGTTGCCGGTTGCCTAAGGGCTGCTCAACCCCGTCGATGATGACGGCGGTCGGCGTACTGGAAAGCTCCAGCGGGTCCCCGTCCCATACCACCACATCGGCGGCTTTACCCGACTTCAGGCTGCCATAGCGGTCACCCACGCCCATGATGTCGGCGGGAACCGAGCTGATCGCGGCGAAGGCTTCGTCCCAGGACAGGCCCGTTGCGTTGGGCAGCTTTTCCAGACTGACCAGATTGCCTGCATATTGCGTGGTGTAACGCAACTGGTGGGAATCGCGGTCGTTGATCATGCCGATGGCAACCTTCACTCCGGCGTCTTTCATACGCCCGATATTGCTCTGCGTAGCCCCCAGCATTTCGAATGTTGCGGGCAAATCGTTGAGTGCCGAGGCTATGACAGGAACACCTGCCTGCGCCAGTTGCGGTGCAACGCGCCAGCCTTCGGTCGCGCCGACGAAGACCATCTTGATGGTCGGGAAATCACGCTTCAGCTCCAGCAGGCGTAACATGTCGTTCGCACCTTCGACATGGATCAGCAAACGCGTTTCGCCGCGCAGGACCGACAGCAATGCCTTGGCATCTTCGGCTTTCAGCAGATCATCGTCAAAGGTATCACGCCCTGCCGCATAATCCTGCGCCTCACGCAACATCGCGCGGAAGTGCAGATGCGTTCCGGCACGGCTGCCCCCGGCGTTCGCCGCCCCGTCTTCGCCAAATTCGGCGAATTGGAAGGCGCGGGCCTTGGTCACGGGGTTGCTGTCTGCCCCCAGATCGGCGATTGCGCCCTGCCCTGCGAAGATATTGTCCGCGGCTTCGGGTGCCACAACGGCGCGCGTGACGCCTGCGGACCGGTTCACCGCAAAGGGCGAGCGGAAGGGGTCGATAGCAGGCGCAATATCAATCGCCGCCGAAAATCCGCTTTTGCCACCACTCTTGTCGTTCGTGCCGTTCACGGCGTCCACTTCGGACAGGCCAAGGCGGGTGAAGCCGGCGAACACGCCCGGCGTGATCCATTTACCGCTGGCGTCGATCTGGCGCGCGCCAGCGGGGACGGCAATGCCGACGCCTGCTGCTACGATGGTGCCATCGCGAATGACAACAGTGCCGCCTTCAACGGGCGCACTGCCGTCGCCGACGACGAGCTTGCCGCCCGTAATGGCAATGGTTTCGGCGTAGGATGGCGAGGTCAAAGCTGCCATTGCGGCTGCTGCATAAAGGAAATGCTTCATTTCACATCTCCTTCGCCGGGTTGGCCAAGCTCGAAATCGCTTACCGGCCTCCTTTTGGGGTCCTTCGCATCATACATCAGCGCGCCGTCGATCCACACCATTTCGGGGCGGGAATAGACGCTGAGCGGGTTGCCGTTCCACAGGACGACATCGGCCATTTTGCCGGGCTTCAGGCTTCCGGTCTTGTCGGCAATGCCCAACGCCTTGGCGGGATTGTAGGTGAGCCATTTGATGACTTCGGCATCCGAAATCTGGATGCCCATCCGGCGGCCATCGGCCTGCGCTTTGGCAGCTTCCTGATTCAGACGCTGGATCTGGTTTTCATCGTCGGAATGGATGATGACGCACGCGCCGCTATTCTGGAGGATAGCAGCGTTTTCCGGGATGGCGTCATAGGCCTCCATCTTGAAACCCCACCAATCGGCCCACACAGCCGAGCACACGCCATTGTCACGCAACAGGTCTGCAATTTTGTAGCTTTCCACGGCGTGGTGGAATGCGGCGACCTTATAGCCGAATTCCTTCGCCATATCGAGGACGAGCGCCATTTCGTCGGCACGGTAGCAGTGGTTCTGGATGCTGATTTCGCCGTCCAATACGCCTGCCAGAGTCTCCATACCCAAATCGCGGGTGAACTCTTTGCCGCTATCACGTTTCTTTCGATATTCCTGCGCCTTGATCCATGTCTGGCGGTTGACGGCCAAATTGCCCATGCGGGTCGAGGGCATACGTCCTTTTGTGCCATATACCCGCTTGGGGTTCTCACCGCAGGCCATTTTCAACCCATAGGGTGCGCCGGGGAATTTCATGCCCTGTATCGTGCGGGAATAGACATTTTTCAGGACAACCGAACGGCCACCCATCAGATTTGCCGAACCCGGAAGGATTTGCAGCGACGTCACGCCGCCATTGGCGAGTGCGCGGCTGAAGCCGGGGTCCTGTGGCCATACGCTGTGTTCGGCCCATACTTCCGGGGTTGTAGGCGATGTCGCCTCGTTACCGTCGCTATGCGCTTCCACCGAAGGCGTGGGATAATCGCCCAGATGGGAGTGGATATCGATGATCCCGGGGGTCACATATTTTCCAGCCCCGTCGAAGACCGCAATATCGGCAGGTATCGGGGTGTCCGGCCCGCCGACACTGCTGATCTTGCCGCCCGACATGAACACCACGCCATTGTCGATCTTTCCGCCTTCACCATCATAAATGGTGACATTGCGGATCGCCGTGGCGACACCCGGATAGGCTTTATAGGTCGACGGAAAAGGCGCGGGCGCCTTTTCCACCGGCTTGACCGTAGATACCGTTGCCGGTTTCTCGGTCGAGGTACATGCCGCCATGCTGAGCGGAAGCAGACAGGCTGCTATGGCCTTCCGGGTGAATGTCATCTTCGTTTAGTTCCTATTCGTAGCAGGATGGGTACCGGCAGCCTGTGCCTCACCCATTTCGGCCGCACCTTCGAGCTTTTCGTCTTCGAGCGTATCGAGGTGCATCCAACGCCGTACAATTGGGGACAGCACCAATACCAGAACACCGGCACCAACCGAGATGAAGCCGAACAACTCGTAGACATCAAACAGGCCCTGTTTGGTCATTTCACCGCCATGCCCGCCTGTTGCCTCGCCAATTTTTCCGGCAAGGAAATTTCCAACGGCAGTCATGTAGAACCAAGCCCCCATTATCAACGACGCCAGAAATTTGGGAGCGAGCCGGTTCATAGCTGAAAGTCCGACGGGTGACAGGCAGAGCTCAGCCATTGTTGCGATGCCGTAATAAAGCAGCACAAAGATAACCGGCGTCATCGCCGACACGCCGACGGCTTCGCCACCCCAAACCAACGTTAAGTTGGCCAATCCCATCAAGCCAAGTGCCAGACCGAATTTAACTGGAGCGGACGGATCCTTGCCCTTCAAACCGAGCCATTGCCACAAACCCGCAAACAGAGGAGCAAGCAGGATTATGTAAATGGGGTTGATAGATTGAAACAGCGACGCCGGAATGCCGGCACGATCGACATAACGATCCGTGAACAGATTCATCGAACCACCCGCCTGTTCAAATAGCGACCAGAAAATTGGATTTAAGCTGATCAGAAACAGGATAGCAAACATGCGGTGCTTTGCTTCCCGCTGCAGTTTGAAGCTCTCGTAAAGCACATAGCCCAGCAGAGACACGCCGCAGACAATGAGCAGCGTTTGAATGACATCGCGATACTGCAGGAGCAACCAGATCACGGCGACCGAAGCAACGCCAACTGCGTAAAGCGTGATCTCTTTGCTTCGCGCCAACGGAGCCGGCGCTTCCCCCCCACCATTGAGTGACGATTTGCCTAGCACAAAGACGACAAGTCCCAAGAGCATCCCAAATCCGGCCAGTCCGAAACCGTAGGACCAACCAATGGTTTCACCGAGATAGCCCACCATGATGCCGCCAAGCGCCGCACCCACGTTAATTCCCATGTAGAAAATCGTGTAAGCACCATCTCGGCGAACATCCGTGAGCTTGTAAAGCTGCCCAACCATAACCGAAATATTGGCCTTTAGGAAACCTGACCCGACAACGATGAAGGCAAGTGCACCCCAAAAGATATTGATAGTAGGATCATCCTGTCCCCCGACACCTTCAAAAGCCATAAGCGTGTGGCCGATTGCGAGCAGTATCCCGCCAAATAACACAGCTTTCCGTTGCCCGATGTAGCGATCGGCGAGGTACCCGCCTAAGACAGGAGTAATATAAACGAGCGCGAGATACGAAGCGTAAATGCCTTGTCCGTCGCCGTCCCCGAACAACCAATGTTTGGTAAGATAAAATACCAGAATGCCGCGCATACCGTAGAACGAAAAACGCTCCCACATTTCAGCGAAGAACAGCATGTAGAGGCCCTTGGGATGGCCTGCGAATTCCGGTTCGCGCTGGATGGCAATCTTGGCCCCCATCGCGAGAAAAATGCCAAGTACGACGACAGCGATTGCCGCTATCCAGTCGCCTTCAGCCCATAAACCCATTGGCTTCATATCGGTCATGCGAACCCCTCTAATTGTCAATTATTGTAATGCTCTCCCCGAGCAGATGGTCAAACCCTAACGAAAAAATTGCGGCTGTGAAGAATTTTGTTGCGCAGTTCGGCAAATTTCGACGAATGACCGCTTCATGTTCAACGATCTCTCCTCGGTATCCCGCTATCTCGCCACCCGCCGGTCGGGCAAGCCCCGCGATATGGTCGCTCCGGGTCCTGATGCCGCCATGCTCGGGGAGATATTGAAGCTCGCGATGCGTACGCCCGACCATGGGAAGCTGTTCCCCTGGCGCTTTGTGGTGGTCGACGATCGCGATGCCTTTGCCGATCTGCTCGCGCGCGCCTTTACCGCTGCCAATCCGGACGCACGCGCAGCGCAGATCGAGGCAGCGGTCGCCCCTGCCCGCATGGCCCCAACGTTGGTCCTGCTGCTCTTCGCCCCGCAACCCAGCGCGAAAATACCGCTGTGGGAACAGCAGATGAGCGTCGGCGCGGTCGGCATGAACCTACTGCACGCCGCCCATGCCCATGGCTTTGTCGGAAGCTGGATTACCGGATGGGCAAGCTATGACCCTGTGGTCCGGTCCGCACTGTGCAACGGCGACGAACAGATTGCCGGTCTGTTTTTCATGGGCTCCCCCGCCCAGCCTTTGGAAGAACGCCCGCGCCCCGACGCATCGGACATTGTGCGCCACTGGCCCTGAACGCAAAACTTGACGCGCCCTACTGTATTATGGCAGTAAGGTTGCGATGAAAAGCGATGCAAAACCGGTTTACCTGAAATTACGCGACGTTATCGCCGCGGCCATCCTCGACGGCGAGTATAAGGAAGGCGATATGCTGCCTTCGGTTCGCGCTTTTGCAGCCGATCAGGGTGCCAATCCGCTGACCGTCGCAAAAGCCTATCAATTGTTTCAGGACAGCGGTCTGGTCGATGTCAAACGGGGCGTAGGCCTGTTCGTTGCGGGCGGAGCCGTTGCAAAGCTGCGCAGTTTTGAACGCGAACATTTCGTCAAAAATGTATGGCCCGACGTCAAGGCACAGATGCAACGTGCCGGTGTTGATCCTGCCGAACTATTGGCGCTTTGCTGATTTCCGATAGGCCGCAACCGCGCGCCTGAGCTGCGCGGCGACTTCCTGATTTTCCGGCATCATCGCCTGGGCCTTTTGCAACAACTCCATAGCTGCCTTGGGCCGCTTGCCCCGTTTCAGTTCAAGCTGCCCGTAAATCTTGGTCACCATCGCATTGGCGGGGGCAATATCATAAGCCGTCCGCGCATAACTGATCGCCCTTTCCATTTGCCCCGCCCCGGCATAAGCCCGCGCAAGGTTGGCAAGCAGGATGGCGTCATTATTCCCCAGCCGCTTGCGCACACGTTCCAGCAGGCGAATAGCATCGGCCCAGTTCCCGGTATCAAGGTGGCGATAGCCTGCAAGGCGCAGCGCCGTCAGGTTGGTCGGGTTATATTGTAAATAGGCAGACAGGGTTTCGCCGGCCTCCTTCTGCCGATTCAGCCGCGCCAGCGCGTCGACGAGCCGCAGCATCACCGGTTCGGTAAAAGTGATCTGCCGTGCCTGTTGGTAGGCGTTCACAGCGGACTGGGTGTTACCGCGCGCCATTTCGATGTCGCCGACAATCACATGCGCATCGGCAACACCCGGGTTGGCATTTTGCAGACGGACGGCTTCGGTCCATGCCGCATCATTGTTGCCCTGTGCCGCCAGCAGCCGGATATAGGGCAGCACAATGCGCGCATTATTCGGCTCGCGCTGCGCTTCAAAAGCCGCCGCCTCCAAAGAAATGGGTTCGGGCAGCGGAAGCGCTGGTCGCACGGTCGCCAACGCCCCGTCATCCAGCGGCGCCGATGCCCGCAAAGGTTGGTCGCTCGCTTCAAATGCGCGCGCGGTCAGTATCAGGCTATAGCTATCGGCATCCGGCCGGGACGCGATTTCCTTGATGGTATCGAGCGCACCCAGCGGATCCCCTGCCCGATATAATGCCTGCGCCAGCAAGATACGCACACGGCGGTTGCGAGGCTGCATGCCCAGCAATTCCTGCAGATGGTCGACTGCCTTATTGTAATTCCCCAGTTCATAGGCGCAGATCGCATTGAGCAGCATCGCGGCGGGGACTTGTTCAAAATTCGAGCCTGCTTTGGGCAATATCCGGCTCGCCAGTTCATATTCCCCCGCCCGCGCCGCCAGCACGGCTTGCATATAATAGGCCTTGGCATTGGTGCGATCGAGGCTGATGATTTTGCGGGCCACGGCCAGCATGTCCCGATAGCGTCCCGCATCCCCAAGGCTCAGGCCATATTCTTCGAGCAAGGGTATATCAACGGGGTTCAGTTGCAACCCCCGTTCAAACCATGGCAGCGACGCCACCACTCCAAATTGGGAACGCATCAGCCGGCCGCGAAACTCCAGCGCGCGGACATTTTGGGGATCAAGTTTGAAGGCATAGTCGACAGCGTCAATCGCCCCCTTCTGGTCCGCCTGCACGAAACGCAGCCGGGCAAGATCGGTCCAAAGCTGGCTATCCCTGGGTGCCATCTGCAGCGCCGCATCAAAATAGGACTGTGCCTGCGCCAAGTCGCCTTTGTCCATTGCCACACGGGCAGCGATGCGCAGGGCATAGGCCTTGTTGCGGTCGGGAATGTCGTCGCGCTGCAGTGCGGCTTGCGCAGAATCGAGGTCACCATCGAGCCAATAGGCATGGCCCCAAAAATGCGCCGTCGCCGCCTTGGACGCACCCAACGCCTGCGCCCGGTTGAGGGCAACAAGCGCGGCGGCAGAATCAAAAAGGTCGAGCGACACTTTGGCTTGGGTCAGGAAAATATCCACATTGCGGGGATCCGCCTTGGCCGCATTCATCAGGGCAACACGCGCCGATCGCAAATCGCCTTGCTGCATATAGGCCTGCGCCTCGGACCTATAACCTGCGCCCGACTGCGGGCCACTAGCTTGCATCCACAGCAGACCGCCAACGGCCGCGAGCGCCGCCGCCGCCAGAAGAGAGAAGACGAGCCTGCGTGACACCGGCCTGACCCGGTCAGACCTGTAGGTCGTATTGCTTGAGAAGATCGTATAAAGTCGGACGGCTGATCCCGAGCAGCTTTGCAGCCCCCGAAATATTCCCTTCCGTACGGGCGATCGCGCGCTTTATTGCTTTCCGGTCCGCAGCTTCGCGCGCCGCCTTCAGGTTCAGCAACAATTCGTCCTCGTCTTCATCGCCGAAATCGAGATCGTCTGCGGTAACAAATTTCCCGTCTGCCATAATGACTGCGCGCTTCACCCGGTTTTCCAGTTCGCGCACATTGCCCGGCCATGTCCAATGGTCGATGGCGGTCAGAGCGCTGGTCGACATGCCCTTGATCGACGGGTTCATTTCGCGTGCAAAGCGGCTGACAAAATATTTCGCTAGCAACACCGCGTCGCCCGACCGTTCGATCAGGCTTGGAATAGCAACCGTGACCTCTGCCAAGCGATAATAAAGGTCTTCGCGGAAGCTTTGATCCACGATCATCTGGTTGAGGTTACGATGCGTGGCGCACACCACGCGCACGTCAACGGGTATCGGCTTTCGTCCCCCGATGCGTTCGATGGTGCGTTCCTGCAAAAAGCGGAGCAGTTTGACCTGCAAAGGCAGCGGGATGTCGCCGACTTCATCGAGGAAAAGCGTGCCGCCATTGGCAATTTCGATCTTGCCTTCGGTGGTTTTGACAGCCCCGGTGAAGGCGCCTTTTTCATGACCGAACAATTCGGATTCGAGCAGATTCTCCGGGATTGCACCGCAGTTGATCGCAATGAAGGGTTTGTCGGCGCGGTTGCTCGCATTGTGCAGACCACGGGCGAGCAATTCCTTACCCGTCCCACTGGCTCCCAGCAGCATGACCGACACACCGGTCGGCGCGACGCGTTCAATGGTGCGGGCGACCTTCACCATCTCGGGCGATCCCGAAATGATGGAGCCGAGCAGCAATTCGCCATCGGCATCGGGTTGCTGCAAAAGCTCGTTCTGCATTTCCAGACTGCGCACATGGAAAGCGCGTTTGACGATCAGGTGCAGCTCATCAATATCGACGGGCTTCTGGTAAAAATCCCATGCTCCCGCCGATATGGCGCGCAAGGCACTTTCCTTTGCCCCATGGCCTGACGCCACAATGACTTTGGTATCCGGTTTCAGCTTTAGCATTTCATCAAGCACGGCGAAACCTTCGGTCACGCCATCCGGATCAGGCGGCAGGCCGAGGTCGAGTGTTACGACATCCGGTTCTTCCGACCGCAACAAAGCCATGGCCTCGTCACGATTGGAGGCACAATAGACATCAAAATCCTCATACGACCATTTCAACTGCTTCTGCAGCCCGAGATCGTCTTCGACAATGAGCAATTTCTGGCGCACGTCCATCATGTTCAGGCGGCCTCTTCTATAGAGATGTGGTTGTCTTTTTCGTCGGCAATGGGCAGCAACAGCGTAAAGGTCGTGCCCTTGCCGACGCGGCTATCAACGCGCAGTTGTCCACCCATTGAAATCGCCAAAGCGCGGGCTTCATAGGCACCGATGCCGAACCCGCCTTCCTTGGTAGATTCAAAGGGCTTGAACAATTGGCTGGACACAAAAGCTTCGGTCATGCCGACGCCCGTGTCGGTGATGTTTACGGCGACGTCATTGCCCTGCTTTCGGCAGGTGATCCGCACGGGCGAGCCATCCGCCGTCGCTTCAATGGCATTTTGGACCAGATGCCCGATAATGGTTTCAACGCGTGACGGGTCAGCATTGGCAAACAGGCCCGGTTTTAATTGTGCGTCGATCGGATAAATCAGGCGCTTATCATGCACCGCCTTCATCACCGCCTCGCCAATGTCGATGACCACCGGCAGGGAGTGGCGCGATTTGTTGTGTTGCGAAAGACGCGCCAACAACTCGTTCATTTTATCGACCGAAGACCGCAACGTCTCGATCATATCGGCACGGAACTCCGGCTTTTCGGCATGGCGTTCGGCGTTGCGCGCCAGGATGCTCAACTGGCTCACCAGATTTTTGATGTCATGCGCAACAAAGGCGAAGCGGCGGTTGAATTGTTCGAATTGCTGGCTTTCGGCCAAAGCCTGCTGGCTTGCCGCTTCGGCCAGATAGCTGGCCAATTGGCGGCCAACAACGCGCAGCATATCGAGATCTTCCCAATCCAGCGCGCGCGGCAAGCGTGGCCGGGCCAATATGACAAGGCCAGCGAGTTTCCCGAAATGCACGAGCGGTACAACAGCCCAAGCCTGCGCTTCGTCATAAAGCCAGTGCGGAATGGCGCGCGGATCACACCGTTCGTCGGTGCCTGCGCGTATCTGGTCCATTGAAACAATATGCCCGGTCGATTCAAAAAAAGGCATGGTTTGCGACGTAACGCAATTGGACGGGACATCAGCCGTCGCCCAGTTCCAACGCGCCTGCAAGGTCAGGCGCCCTTCATCGTCCGGGACCAGCAAAAGGCCGCCGGGACTGTCAAATATATCCGCCAGAGATTTCACGACACGCTCATAGAATGGCGCAGCCTCCTTGGACGGGAACCCGATCGTATCGGCAAAGCGCATCCATTCGGACCGATAGTCATAGCGGTGCTGGAAGAAGTTTTTGGCGATAACCACGTTCAGCCAGCTTTTGAACCGCCCGGATGGCAGGATCAGCAGCGCGGCAAGCGACATGCCGAATATCAGCGATATCTGCGCCAGACGCACATAGGTGCCGCCCACAAGCTCCAGCGCGGTTGCAAGAACGACCATACCGAGCATGTAGAAACCAATAGCAACCAGCGACACGGACTGGAACGCAACCGACCGGGACAGACGGATACCCCAATTGCTGTTGCGCTTTGCCGCCATGACAAAGACCGGAGCAAGCACCGCAGTGGCAAAGCCGCGTGTCTGGACCAATTCTTCCGAAGGTGCGGATGTCAAATAGCTGATGGTGTAGAGGTTGAGGTCATAGGTCCACATGGCCGCCAACGCCGCCATGGGGAGACTTATGCCCCATCGTGTCTCCGGCGCGGACACGGTGTAGAGATTGTGCACAACGACGAGCGCGCCGACGGCATAGATCATCCGCATCGTCATGGCGGATTGCGTCGCCAGATGGGGGCCTGTATTCGCGTTACCGAAAATCGCTACAACTGCGTCGTTCACGGGCTGGAACAGCAAAACGATCAGCAGGACACCATAGATCATGTTGATGGTGCGGGGCTGTTCGCGCCCTTCGCCGCTTCGCAGCAGTAAAAACATAAAGCACAGCCACGCAAGGTTGCGTGCGCTTTCCGCACACAGCGCCGCGAGGCTGAGCGGACCGGCTACGGTAGAGATAATCCCCCATAAAGAGGTCAGCGCCATAGCGCCGATGAGCATCACCTGCTGCCGGTTGCGCTCGCGATATTTGTGCAGCAACCAGATCGCCAGCGCCGCATAAGCGAAACCAACCGCCGCATGTCCCCAAAATCCGATAAAAGGAAGCACCGCTTCCATCAGCGGGCACCCTCCGGCCAGATGACAACGCGAATGGTCTGCAGCAGGATCAGAAGATCAAGGAAGGGCGTGTAGTTTTTCGCATAATAGAGATCATATTCCAGCTTATGCTGCGCATCCGCCTTGGACGCGCCATAGGGGTAATTGATCTGTGCCCAGCCGGTGATACCCGGTTTTACCATATGGCGTTCGGCATAATAGGACAGCTGTTGTTCCAGATCGGCGACGAATTCCGGACGCTCGGGACGCGGGCCGACGAAGCTCATTTCACCCTTCAGCACGTTCCAGGTTTGCGGAAGCTCATCGATCCGCACCTTGCGGATGAAACGGCCGACCTTTGTGATGCGCGGGTCATTCTTCTCCGCCCAGACCGCTTTCCCGGCTGCTTCCGCATCGGCCCGCATGGACCGCAGTTTCAGTACCGTATAAGGCTGCCCGAACAGGCCGACGCGCACTTGGCGGTAGAATGCAGGGCCTTTGCTTTCGAGCTTAATCAGCAGCGCGAAAAAGAAGATGATCGGCGCGGTCAAAAACAGAAGGAGCGAGCTGGCGGCGACATCGAAGAGCCGCTTTGCGATGCCCGACAAACGGCGACCTGACGAAAAGCCGTCTGAGAAGATCAGCCAGCTCGGATTGACGCTATCGAGGTCGACACGGCCCGTTTCACGCTCCAGAAAGGTGGAGATGTCGTTGACGTGCACACCCGTCGTCTTGATCCGCAGCAGGTCATCCAGCGGTAGCGCATTGCGCCGCTCTTCGAGCGCCAGGACGACTTCACTCGTCCCCAGCTTCACGACAAAATCGGAGAGGTTGTAGATCGCGCTGCGGTTGATGGCCTCGGGGATGACGCGCTTGTTTTCGTCCATGGCGATAAAGCCGACGACGACAAAGCCCGATCCCGGTTTCGCCTCCAGATCCTTGATACGCTGCGCGCGGCGGCCTGCGCCGAGCACGAGCAGGCGTCGCTTGAAGCTTTCCCCACCGATCAAGCTGCCGAGGATGGCGCGGCTGGTGGCGAGGAAAACGAAGGCAAGGATCATCGCGTACAGCGAATTGGAACGCCAAAGGGTCAGCCCCGGAAAGGCAAAGGCCATCACCGACTGGAAGATAACCCCCAGCGACACCGCCACCAACAGGCGCGCAATCGCGAAGCGGAGCGACTGCAACGCATCGGGTCCATAGACCCCCACGGCCATACCGGCGACATGGACCGAGGCCGCAAAAGTGAGCAATTGCCCGAACCGGTTGCCGATATAATCGACATGCATACCGATCTGGTTCGCCCGGATCACCCATGCCGTTTCGGCCGCCACGACAAGCAGACAAAAGTCGATTATCGCGAGAAACAGAACCGCATAGGGAATATAATGTTTGAAAAGCCTGATCATGGCGTCGGTTCACCTAACATGTCGGATTTTTTAACGGCCAAAGGTAAAGTGTCGATTAATTTTACACCTCTATTCCAAGTTTCTGGAACAAGGCGGTTTTTTGTGATTTGACGATGAACCCTTCATCAGCGATAGCAATCGTTAACGCACAAGATTATTCGAGGTAAAAGTGACGATCACTCCTGTCATTCTGTCTGGCGGCGGCGGCACACGGCTATGGCCGATGTCCACGCCCGATCGCCCGAAACAGTTTCAGGCGCTGACCAGCGAACATACGATGTTCCAGCTCACCGTTCTGCGCGTGACAGATCGCCAGCGCTTTGACGCCCCGATCATCGTAGCAAATGCTGCCCATGCCCATCTGGTCGAGGAGCAGTTGGCCGCCATCGGCGTGACCGATGCCACCCTCATTTTGGAACCCTGCGCGCGCAACACCGCGCCTGCCATCGCGCTTGCGGCATTGACAGTCGCGCGGCCTGAGGCGACGCTACTGGTCATGCCGAGCGACCATGTCATCCTCGACACCGCCGCCTTCGATGCGGCAACGGCGGCGCTTTTGCCGCTCGTCGAAAATGGCTGGCTGGCCACTTACGGGATCAGCCCGACCGGCCCCGAAACCGGCTATGGTTATATCAAAATGGACGAAGCGGAACTTGCCACCGCCGTCCGCAAAGTAAACCGCTTTGTCGAAAAGCCCGACAAAGACCGCGCTCAGGAGATGATCGCAAGCGGCGACCATGTCTGGAACGGTGGCATTTTCCTGTTTCGCGCGGATACATATCTGCAAGCGCTTTCCGACCATGCGCCGAAGATGCTGGCCCAAAGCAAACGCGCCATGGGCTCCGCCACCCGCTCCGATGCACGCATAACCCCCGACCCAGACGCCTTTGCCGCCTGCCCATCGGACAGCATTGACTATGCGGTGATGGAAACCGCGGACCGTGTTGCCGTCGCGCCCGTCCATATGGGCTGGTCCGATGTCGGCAGCTGGGATTCGCTCCACGACATCGGCGCAAAGGACGAGGACGGAAACGTGCTGTCCGGCGCAGTGCGTGTCCATGCCTCGACAGGCAACCTGGTCTATAGCGACGGGGTCCGCATTTCGGTGCACGGGATCGACAATCTGATCGTCGTCGCCAATGGCACAGAAATATTGATCATGCCCCGCGGCACCAGCCAGAAGGTCCGCGATTTCGCCAAAGGCTGAGGCGCGTTAGCGCCTAGGCAATCGTCCCATGGAAGGTCAACGGCAGGGGCAAAGACGCCCGCCATGTCGCCAAGGGTCCTTCGGAAACGCGGCGTGCATCGATCAGGTGCAACTCGGTCTTGCGCTCCTTCAGGTTTAACGTGGTGCCCATGAGCCATCCGTCGCGTTCACCCGATCCTGTCGGCACGAACAAAAACTCCTCGACCAGCTGGTGGCTGCCAAAATCGAACTTATCATCGCGGCCGGTTTTCCAGTCCCATGCCGCAATAGCGTGGGGAAAAGGCGTCTGGCGGTACCCGGCAACATGGGTGGTAAAGCGCCGTGCTTGCCCTGCCCGCCTCTTGTCCGTTGCGGGGAATTCGCCCGAAATGCGCGTGGTTTTCATGTCGGCCTTGCCATTGGGATGCAGCACAATCTGGGTCAGCATGGGCGAAGGCGCCTTGATATGCTCGCCGCGCAGCAGAGCCGACGCCGCGATTTGCCCGAAGGTCGGATTTTCTTCCAGGCATCCGTCAAAGCGGATCGTGCCATCACTTTCTTCCCACCCGTCGGCCAGATGAAAAAAGGAAAAAGCGGGCAATTCATAGGTCCGCTTTTTCGACAGATCATCCTTGTCGATGACGAGGATGCGGGTCCCCAATTCCGGTTTCCACGCCATGGCCGTTGACAGGGGGAATTTGAACCCTTCCTGCACCCAGGGCTGAAGCACGATAATCAGATGCCGTGCCGTCGCAGTAAAATCATGGAAATAGCTCGCCCGCCCAACGTCGAGCATTTCCGCCTTTCCGAGCGATCCGTCGGGGTTCAGTTTCCAGACGAAGGTCCCTTTGCCGTTACCCCCCAAATTCCAGACCGTTCCATCGGCCTCGACCCGTGGGTGCGCCAGAAATGGCATTTGTTTCAAATCCCGGCGGAAGGTTTTAAAGCCTTTTGTTTCCAGCGTTTCCGGGTCAACGATCGCAGGCGACCCACCTTCCCATAGGGCCAGCAACTGGCCGCCCGACATCAACACGCTGGTATTTGCCGCATTGGTATCGTCGGGTCCGTTCACCACCGCACCGTCGCGGCGCGAGGATCCGAAACCCGGTTGCACAATGGCATCCAGCTTGGTTTCAAGGCGGCGCTTGGGCGTATCGACAAAGCGTGCCGTCAGATGGGCCTTGCCATCGCCCACCCGGAATTTGCGCACCAGTCCGTCGCCGTCAAACCAGTGGCCGGATGTTCCTGTGCCCCGGCGAAATTTCGCAGGTCCGTTGCGATAAAGCGTCACGTCGCAATCGGCGGGCACTTTCCCGTGCACCAGCTCCAATGTCTCCACCGGCACATCCGCGTCGACATCGGCAACGGCCAGGCTCCAGCCTGCGGGGCTTGTTCCGGCAAGTGCCCTTTCGGGGGTGATGATGGTGGCGGCTGCGGCGGCGAACAGTCCGCTTCCGAGGAAATGGCGACGGTCAAATTGGGTCATGGTCGATAGCCTCCGGATCGAAATTACTTGATGACAATCGCGTGCACATTGGCACCGGGCTTCACTTCAAATTTGGCATCCGCCCATTTCGCAGGCCCCATATTGCCGACGGCATTGTTCGAAAAAGCAAAGGGCTCAATCGGCATGCCATAGGGATTGGTGGACATTTTCATGTCGCCGTCGATGTCGTGAAAGGCCTTGATGGCATAGACGCCCGCCTCAAGCCCCTCCAGCGCGGTGCTGACTTCGGCTTTATCCGCGCTGATCATGATCTGCCGCACCGGCGCGCCTTTGCCATTATACGCGTCTTCGCTGTTGAAAACGACGCCCAATATGGCGCCTTCCTTCTCTTCTATACCAGTGAAGTTCACGTCCAACTTGGCCGCCGCATTCTGGGCGATGGATGCCGTCGAAATCGACGCGGCACACATGGCGATGACGGTGCATATGGATTGTAGATTGTTCATGTCGCTTGCTCCAATTGGGATGTTTGCTAGGGATGACCAAGACATGGCGGACCGTTGATATCGTTCAACGCCGTTTACGTGAAAGACCTGGAATTCTGCGCGACATGACCGAAAATGCCGTTCACGGTTCGCCAATGGCGCCCTCTTATACGCCAAAAGAAGCCGGCTTTGGTGCGCGTCACCGGCGGGGATTCATGATCGCGGCCATTGTCGGGTTTCTGCTCGCCATGGTCGGGGCGCTCGAAACGACCGAAATCCCGTTTCTTCCCAGACTGGCCTATTGGGAAATACTGATGCTGTCCGGCGCGCTGATCGGCCTTGGCGTTTCGGAGATGGTCGAAAAATGGGGCCGCCTGCGGTCGCGCCAATGGGCGGAGATGCCGCTGATTGCGACCCTGATTGCCTTACCCCTCACCCTGATGGTCATCGGCACCAGTTCGCTCTTCTTCAATACCCGGCAACCGACTTTTGATGCCTTTGCGACCATGTTTGCGATCACCTTCACCATCAGCATGGTGATGACGGCGCTGAACTATTTCATTCATTGGCCGGGCAAGGTCATTCCGGAAGTAGTTGCGCCACCTACACAATTTGCCGTCGAAAATGCATCCCCGGCCAAATTGTCGGCACGGCTGCCGCTGCAATACCGGCAACTGGAAATTATCGCGCTCGAAGCCGAAGACCATTATTTGCGGGTGCACTTTAACGATGGCGGATCGACGCTCATCCTTATGCGGCTATCGGATGCGATCGCGGAATTGCCCGACGCACTCGGCGCGCAAACGCACCGTAGCTGGTGGGTCGCCAAGTCAGCAGTAGGCGATCTGACTAAAGGCGATGGCCGCGCAACACTGAACCTGTCAAATGGCGTTTCGGCTCCCGTCAGCCGCAGCTTCTACAAGCGGCTGAACGACGAAGGCTGGTTTGCTTAAGCGTTGCGGCGCGTATTTTACCGGCAGATGGCCGTTTTCTCCGCGCATATATCGATGCGGGCACATTTCCGCTGGTAGCTTCCGGTAATATAGCGGGTCGACGGCAGAATGAGGTCAAAGACCACATTCGCATCCAGCGAAGCTGCATCAACGGCTAAGAAATCAACATTCGTCAGGCCCATTTCCGATGCCATGCGTTTCGCCTGACGGATATCTCCGGTTGATTCATCAAAGCCGGTAAAGCGGCTGTTCGGATATAGCTTCGCAAGGTGATTGACTGCCTGCCCCGCACCGCAGCCAATATCTGCCACATCAATGCCCGCTTCCAAGCGGGCCAAAAGGCCGGGTTCGCTTTTCAGGACATGCTCTTCAAAGGCGGCAAATTCGCACGGATCACCCCGCCCCGAAAAATCGCCCGAACTGATATCTTGGGTGAACTGGATCGTCTTATTGGTCGCCGGATTGCTCTTAACAATCATGAGCCTTGGTTCGTTTCGCTTGTTAAACATAGTTTGACTCTCTATAAATCAAGCCGCGCATTAACCGGCGCACCGTTTGCCTTTGCGTTTGAACGAGCGTTGGAATTCATCTTTCGTGCGTGGAAACGTGATGTTTGGAGACTGTTTTGCGACCCCCCGCACCAATTCATGTCAAATTATTGGGTGAGATAGGGCTTGATCGGCTGGGCCAACCGATCGAGCTTCCGGCGTCGCGCAAGACACGGGCGTTGTTCGTGTTTCTGTTGCTCAGCACCAAGCCCGTCCGTCGGGAACGGCTTTGCGAATTGTTCTTCGACATTCCCGACGACCCCCGCGCCGCGTTGCGCTGGTCGCTGTCCAAGATACGCGCCATGTTGGGGGACGATGCCGCGCTGCTGTCCGCAGATCGGGAACGTGTGTCACTTGATGCGTCAGGTTTCACGCTCGACATCGATCATCTCGACGCGCCCCAAGCGCTGGAACTTCCCTTGCCGGGCATCGACTTGCCGGCGTTGGACGAATATTCCCTATGGCTGGCCTCCGAACGTGCGTCGATTGACCGGAAGCGCGCGCGCCATCTCGACGAAGCATCGCGCAACAAAGTCTATCCAGAGGCCGATCGCCGACGTTTTGCCGCCATGGCACTTGATTTGGCCGAGGGATCCAATGAACGGACTACCCCTGCCGTCGACCAGTCCATCCATTATTGCTTCGCGCAAGATGGCGCACGCATTGCCTATGCCGTTACCGGCGCGGGGCCGACGCTGGTGAAGACAGCCAACTGGCTCAACCATCTGGAACTCGACTGGGGCAGCCCCTTATGGGGGCGGATGGTTGGCGGCCTATCCGAGGAATTCCGGCTCGTCCGTTATGACGAACGCGCAAATGGCCTGTCGGACTGGGATGTGCAAGACCTGTCCTTCGAAGCCATGGTGACCGATCTGGAGGCTGTCGTGGACACATTGGGTCTGGAGCGGTTTCCGCTTTTCGGCCTCTCGCAGGGCGCCGCCGTCAGCATCGAATATGCCGCCCGCCATCCACAACGCGTGTCCCACCTTATATTATTGGGCGGCTATAGCAGTGGCTGGCGGCACTGGGCGGAGCCCGAAGAGGCAAAGGAGCGCGAGGCCGTTATCACCTTGGTGAAAAATGGCTGGGGCAAGGACACGCCGCTTTATCGGCAGATATTCTCCGAATCCTTCACCCCGTCGGCAACGGCGGAGGAACTGGAATGGTTCAACAATTTCCAGCGGCAGACCGTTTCCCCCGCCAACGCCGTCGCGTTCCTTGAAATATTCAGCCGTATCGATGTGCGCCACCGGCTATCCGAGTTGGATGTCCCCACGCTCATTTTCCATGCCCGTGGTGACAAGCGGGTGGGTATGGAACAGGCGATCGAGCTTGCCTCCAATATCAAGGGCGCGTCGCTCGTCACTCTCGACTCCGACAACCATATCTTGCGCGCCCGCGAACCGGCGATGGAAGTCGTGCTGGACCGTATCCGCGAATTTCTGCGCTAATCCCGGTCAAAGGCGAAGGGCGACATGCCCCGTTCGCGATCGTTGAACACCAGCACACGACCGGCGGGCGGTGCACTACGCTGGGGGCAGTCGGGCCGTGTGCACGCGGAACAGCCAAGCCCGATGGCCGTGGCCGCACCGGTTTCGAGGTCAACGCCGCGCGCAGCCGCCAAAGGAGCGGCCAATTTGGCGTCCAGCCCCAGACAAATGGCAAATTCCGCCTCGACCGCACCGCTGACTGCGGTTTGCGGATGCACGGTGCGCGACAGGGTGAACCAGCGGCTGTTATCTTCCAACTCCACCAGTTGGGGCAGTAACGTTCCGGGGCGGGCAAATACATTATGCACGTGCCACAGCGGGCATCGGCGATCGGTTTCCACCAAGGGCGACGCGCTGGCCCCGGCATAACGCTTGCTGCTTTGCCCTGCGCGGTCGATCCGCAGCATGAAGAAAGGCAATCCGCGTTGCCCCACCCTTTGCAGGGTTGTCAGGCGGTGGGCGATTTGTTCAAAACCGGCGCCGAAACGGCGCTGCAGCAGCAATATGTCATAGCCGGTCGTTTCACACGCCCGCAGGAAACGGGCATAGGGCATCATGACGGCGGCGGCAAAATAGCTGGTCAGATGACGGCGATACAGCCGCTCCCCTGCCCGTTCGGTAAAGCTGGCACCCGCGACGAGAGCGTCAATTTCCGATTTCGCCTCCAGCATCGCAAGCTGGAATGCCGCCGCAAAAGTCCGGCTAGCCGGGTCGAGCAGCTCTGAAAGCTGCAACTGGCGGGCGTGCAGGTCCAACCGGCGCAGATTATCGGGCATTACATCGAAAGGCAGAATGCGGATCGACAGTTGGTGCTTCACCCGCAGCCGTTCGATGATCGCGCCATACAGGTCAGGATTGGCGAGTCGCAGTTCATCCGCCAATATCTCGGCCTGCGCGTCGAGGTCGGCGAAATGGTTACGCCACCGTTCGATTTCGCGCCGTGCGGAGGCTATGGATTCGGGTTCGATGGTCGCCGTGCGTCCGGCCTCGCCCACACCGCTGCTGCCATGCGATCCGCCCGACACCCGGTCGAATGCGCGGGCAAAGGCTTCGGCAGCGTCGGGGCTGGCGGCGATCCAGTCTTCGATCTGGACGCGTTCGATCGACAGGTCGGCGAACATCGGGTCGGACAGGCGACGCCGGATGGCTTCAACACCGCCACCAGGCGTCGATCCGGTCAAGGTGCGCGGGTCGAAATCATAGCGCTCGGCGAGTTTCAGCAGCAATGTCGCCGTCAAAGGGCGCTGGTTGCGCTCGATAAGGTTCAGATAAGAGGGCGAAACCTCCAGCGCCTCGGCCATCAACGCCTGGGTCAGACCATTGGCCCTGCGGATACGGCGGACGGCATGGCCCGCGAAAAGCTTTTGCTCGGACATGGGTTGATATTGTCACAATATTTACAACATTACAACGTTAATCACGTTTTGTGCGACGCACACACAACAAATATTACAATTCTGACTCGCCCCTCCAGCCCAAATCAGGCAGACCAAGCATCAGCCGAGTTAATAAACCCCAAGGAATTGTAAATGTCGTACAAAAACCAAATAGCCGAAACCAGCAAGCTGATCGCAGCACAGAACGGAACCTGGGACTCCATCAGCCCCGAATCGGTTGCCAGAATGCAGCTGCAGAATCGCTTCCAGACCGGCCTCGACATCGCCCGCTACACCGCCGACATCATGCGGCAGGACATGGCAGCCTATGATGCCGACCCTGCCCAATACACCCAGTCGCTCGGCTGCTGGCACGGTTTCATCGCCCAGCAGAAGATGATCTCGGTGAAGAAGCACTTTGGAACCACGAAAAAACGCTATCTCTACCTTTCCGGCTGGATGATCGCGGCATTGCGCAGCGAATTCGGCCCCCTTCCCGACCAGTCGATGCACGAAAAGACCAGCGTTCCGGCTTTGATCGAAGAACTCTATACCTTCCTACGCCAGGCCGACAGCCGCGAACTGAACCTGCTGTTCCGTGACCTCGACAAGGCCCGGGAAAATGGCGAAAGCGCGAAAGAAGCTGAATTGCTTTCGAAGATCGAGAATTTCGAAACACATGTGGTTCCGATCATCGCAGATATCGACGCCGGTTTCGGAAATGCAGAAGCCACCTATTTGCTCGCCAAGAAGATGATCGAAGCAGGTGCGTGCGCCTTGCAAATCGAAAATCAGGTTTCGGACGAAAAGCAATGTGGCCACCAGGATGGTAAAGTCACCGTGCCCCACGAAGACTTCCTGCAGAAAATCCGTGCTTGCCGTTATGCCTTCCTCGAGCTCGGCGTTCCCAATGGCATCATCGTGGCGCGCACCGACTCGCTCGGCGCTGGCCTGACTAAGCAAATCGCGGTTTCGAAGGAAGCAGGCGATCTTGGCGACCAGTATAACAGCTTCCTCGATTGCGAGGAAATCGATCCGGCCACGGCGCGCAATGGCGACGTTATCCTCAACCGCAATGGAAAGCTGTTGCGCCCCAAGCGCCTGCCGTCCAACCTGTTCCAGTTCCGTTCGGGCACTGGCGAAGACCGCTGCGTTCTGGATTGCATTACCAGCCTGCAAAATGGTGCCGATCTGATCTGGATCGAAACGGAAAAGCCCCATATCGAGCAGATTGCCGGCATGGTTGACCGTATTCGCGAAGTTGTCCCCAATGCGAAGCTGGCCTATAACAACTCGCCCAGCTTCAACTGGACCCTCAACTTCCGCCAGCAGGTTTTCGACGCCTGGAGCGCAGAGGGTAAGGATGTTTCGGCCTATGACCGTGCCAATCTGATGAGCGCATCCTACGACGAAACCGCACTGGGTGAAGAAGCGGACAACCGCATTCAGAACTTCCAGCGGGACTCGGCAAAGCGCGCAGGCATCTTCCATCACCTGATCACGCTGCCCACCTATCACACGGCTGCACTAAGCACGGATAATCTCGCCAAGGATTATTTCGGCGAAATGGGCATGCTCGGCTATGTCGCAGGCGTCCAGCGCAAGGAAATCCGCCAAGGCATCGCGTGCGTGAAGCACCAGAATATGTCCGGGTCCGACATCGGCGACGATCACAAGGAATATTTTGCTGGTGAAGCTGCCCTGAAAGCAGGCGGCAAGGACAACACCATGAACCAGTTTGCAAACGCAGCCTGACGCAGGGAGAAAATTTATGGGAGAGCCACAACGCGCCAGAGCTGTTCTGTCGACCGAAGATTTAACCTTGCTCCGACAAGCCTTGGTATTCTACTTGGAAGAGATCAAGGACAAGCCGGAATCAGTAAAATTCGCTCGCCTTTACCATCGGTTAGGGAGCGCAGGCGGAAAGTAACCGCCACATCAGTTTAACGGTTTTCCTGGGGAGGAAAACGCCTAAGCCGCCGGCAGCAATGTCGGCGGCTTTTTTCTCGGCTGTCGCTCATTTGCATCGCTAATATAATATTAACAGCCTTGAGGTAACACGCCTGCACGAAACAGGTCGGGAACGATAATGGACAATATTCTGAAACTGCTGCTGGGCGTCTTGGGTGTAGCCGCGCTCATCACATTCGTCACCGCCAACCTTACCTTCGACAGCGAACCTGTTGCCGTTGCCCAAACAGCTCCTGCAGCACCCGTGGCACCTCCGGCCAACGAAGGTAATACCGATGTTTCTGCCGAAGAAAGCTTCGACGAAGGATCGCCTGAGGAAGATGGCGAAGACATGCTTGCGGTCGGCGACCCGGTAATAGACGGAAATCCCTATGGCAGCAGCATGCAGCAACAACAGAATTTGCAGAGTGAAGTGCAGATTCCGCAGGAACAAATCCCCAACGCACCCTATAATTACGCGCAGCCAGCCATGCCGAATTACACCGTTCCTCAGGTAAATTCACAACCACAAAATCCTGCCGAATTCGTTCAGGGTAACGGCGGGCAATAAGCCTCGATAAACGGAGTTACTGGGCCGTCCAGCCACCATCAACGGATAGGTTAGCGCCTGTTATGGCACTCGCTTCATCGCGACACAAAAACAAGGCGAGCGCGGCTAACTGTTCAACCTGCACAAATTGCTTTTGCGGCTGGTTCGCGAGCAGAACGTCATTGATGACCTGATCCCGAGTAAGATTCCGTGTTTTCATGGTATCGGGAATTTGCCCCTCCACCAAAGGCGTCCATACATAGCCGGGGCAGATGCAATTGACGGTAATACCTTTTGTCGCGACTTCGAGAGCGATCGTCTTGGTAAAACCGGATAAGCCGTGCTTGGCTGCATTATAGGCGGACTTGTAAGGTGAAGCGACCAGACTGTGCATTGATCCGGTGTTGATAACACGTCCCCAACCCTTTGACTTCATTCCAGGCAACGCCGCCTTCGTCGTGTGAAACGCCGAGGAAAGAATAATCGCAAGAATGGCGTCCCATTTATCTTCGGGAAATTCATCGACCGGCGCCACATGTTGGATCCCCGCATTGTTTATCAGGATATCGGGGGCTCCCAGTTTTTCGGTGCAATCGGCAACCATAGCCCTGATCTCATCGGGCTTGGTCATATCGGCCGCAGAATGAAGCGCGCCTGTTCCGCTGATTGCGGTCAACTCCGACACATGGCCGTCAATCGCCGTCTGGTCGCCAAAACCATTGATCATAACCTGTGCGCCTTCAGCCGCCAAAGCTTTCGCATATCCGAGACCAATGCCCGAAGTGGATCCGGTGATAAGAGCGGTTTTACCCTTGAGAAACATAAGCAATGACCTTTGCATGGAACGGGAACTTTACTTGCGCTTTACCCCGCTAACCGCAATGTTGGCGGACGGCAATAACGGAGAATCACATGCGCCTCGATGATCTAGACCCGAGCGGAAATGTCAGCGATCAAGGATCGGGAGGTGGCGGCTTTGGAGGTGGGGGCGGGGGCGGCATGCTCGGGCTTGTCTTCAGCTTGCTGCCCATGCTCCTTGGCCGTAAAATGGGCTGCGGCTCGGTCCTGCTGATTGCGGTCGTGGGGTATTTTGTCATTTCCAGCGGTATGCTGACTATGGGCGGCCCCTTGTCAGCACCCGGCACCAGCCAGCAATCGAGCGCGGGCAATGTGGCATGCGATACACAGGAAGAGCTGTTCGCTTGCCGTGTCCTCAAATCCACGGAAGACACCTGGGGCAAATTGTTGCGTGACTATCGACCTGCGAAACTCACCTTCTATCAGGGTGGAGGTCAATCAGGCTGTGGCGCGGCACAGTCCGCAATGGGGCCCTTTTATTGTCCCTCGGATGAAGGCATATATCTGGACGCAAGTTTCTTTGAACAGATGGACAAACAGATGGGTGCGGGCGGCGACTTTGCCTATGCCTATGTTGTAGCGCATGAAGTTGGACACCATGTCCAGAATCTGGCGGGCATTGCAAACCAGGTGCGGAAGCTTCAGGCACAATCAAGCCAGACCGACGGGAACCGCCTGCAAGTCGGGATGGAATTACAGGCAGATTGCTTTGCCGGCGTGTGGGCGGGTATTAATTCCAACCGTATCGAGCCAGGAGACATAGAAGAAGGAATGCGTGCAGCCAATGCCATTGGCGACGATACCCTCATGCAGCAGGCAGGGCGTGCGCCCGTCGAGAGCATGTTTACGCACGGCACATCGGAACAGCGTATGGAGGCGCTACAACGGGGTATCCGTAGCAAGAACCCCAATGCCTGCAATTATCTTCAAGGCCTGCAGTAACCTTCATGCAGTTGAGTGATTGCCATAATGTCGAGGATTTCCGGCGTCTCGCAAAGGCATGCCTGCCGAAACCTATCTTCAATTATATAGACGGCGCTGCGGATGACGAGCGGACCAAAGACCGCAACACATCGGCATTTGATGACTGCGATCTCGTTCCCAATGTCCTTGCTGGGGTGTCGGAAATAGAGATGGGCGTGACGGTGATGGGCAAGCCCATCGCCATGCCGTTGATGCTGTCGCCAACGGCGTTGCAGCGGCTTTTCCACTGGCAAGGTGAGCGTGCGGTGGCAGCAACGGCACAGAAATTTGGCACGTGGTTCGGAATTTCTTCTTTAGCGACCGTAAGCATCGAGGAGATCGGGGAAACCATAGAATCGCCGAAGATGTTCCAGCTCTACATTCACAAAGATAAAGGCCTGAACAGGTCGATGATCGAGCGCTGCAAAGCGGCGAAGTTTGATGCCATTGCCTTGACCGTTGATACCATTGTTTCGGGTAACCGCGAGCGCTGCCTGCGGAGCGGCTTTACGTCGCCGCCACGGTTTACGCCTGCATCTGTGCTCAGTTATGCGATCCACCCGATGTGGGCTCTGAACTATATGTTCCGCGAGAAATTTGCGCTGCCTAATCTCCAAACGCATGTGGATGCGGGGAGTAATGTGGCGGTCTCCGTGGCAGAATATTTCAACACGATGCTGGATACATCAATGGACTGGGCCATGGCCGAAAAGGTGCGTTCGGACTGGGGTGGTGAATTCTGCCTGAAAGGGATCATGTCGGTTGAGGATGCCAAACGCGCGGTCGATATTGGTGCCACGGCGATCATGGTCTCCAACCATGGCGGGCGGCAACTTGACGGCTCGCGGGCACCTTTTGACCAGATATCGGAAATCGCCGATGCAGTCGGCGGCAAAATCGACATCATCTGCGACGGCGGGGTCCGGCGGGGCAGCCATGTCCTTAAAGCAATCGCCGCCGGAGCAACGGCATGCTCCGGCGGGCGGTTGTATCTTTACGCACTGGCCGCAGCGGGCGAAGCGGGCGTACAGCGCGTGGTTGGGAAGTTACGGGACGAAATCGAACGCGACATGAAGCTCATGGGTATCCGATCCGTCCCGGAACTCGATGCGTCTAAACTGCGCTGGCGGTAGGCGCCTCTTCTTTCGTTTCTCGCCGGGCTCCCCAGTCGATGGCGCGTGTGGCCCACATGACAACCGCAAGGGCGACGAAGAGCAGCAGCGACCCGATGATCAGCGAATAGGCTTCAAGGTTCAGCAGCACATAAAGCGTCGCATACAGCCCCACCAGTAATGCGCCAATAAACCGCGCCCGCAGCCAGCTTTTCAGGACCGCAGCAGAATAGGCCGTCAACAACCCCGTTATCGCACCCGCGGCGATGAGATAGGCCCACATGAAACCCACTACCTCGGCAAAGGCCAGCAAAAGCACGAAGAACAGCACGAGCCCTGCCCCGGTCAGCAGATACTCCGCTGCCGCAACGCGGGCCCCTGCGATCACGTCGAACATCAGATAGGCAAGGAACGTGAAGCCGATGAACAAGAAGCCATATTTAACCGACCGGTCTACCTGGCTGTACAGATCAACAGGCTCAATCAAGCCAACCGTCGCCGCCTGGCTCGGCCCGCCAACCGCCGGGACATCACGCGCTGAGGATAGAGTGACGGCGCCATATTGTTCGGTCGTCAACGGCGGCGCATTGTCGTCGGTTGCAACAATCGCCTGCCCCAAAGCCAGATTGGTCACCGCATGGGTCGACGTGAACCCGCTCGTTTTCACGTCCCTTTTGACGGGCAGAAAATCACCCGTAAAGCTTGGACTGGGCCAAGTGGACTTTACATCCCACGTCGTTTCGCCACCGCGCGGCACCATTGTCAGCGACTTATTGCCGCGTATTGCATAGCTATATTCTACATCCAGCGGCGCCGCGCCTGTCCAGTCAACAAAGCTGAAGAAGCCCGAATTGTTGGACGCCGCCAAGCCCTTGCCCGGCTGCAAACCCAGCGTGGTACCGTTCACCTGAACGTTGCTGTCCTTCTGAAGCCCGCGCGCATCGGACACGCCGAAGCGCAGTTCGGCCCCAGCAAAGTCGATATTTTCAAGTGGAATACCGTAACGCGCGAAATCATCCGGTAAGGCAAAGCGCGCCTTCCCGCTATTTGCTGCAACGAACAGCACGCTTTCATAAATGGACTTCTTCTTCCGGTCGGGTTTCAGCTCGGTTCTGATCGCATTTGTTTCCGGCGACAGGAAAAGTTCCTTTTTCACCTGAATCGTGCGCGTGGTTTGCCGACCTTTCTCGTCGACCGTTTCCACGCTGCTCGCGGTGTAGGGCAAAACAAGAACGGGCCCGACAACCACCTGAGGCCCGCCCCACCCCGCCGCAATCGCATTCTGGGCAATATTGGATTGCTCCTGACGGTCGCCCAGCAACAGGTAGACCATCATCAAGGGAATGATGAGGACAAGGCCAATGATACCGGCAAAGAAGAGTTTCCAGCCGGGACTTCGTTCAGATGTCATGATATGCTTTCCTTTCACCGCCAAACGGTTCGTCTATGAAATAGCACGTTTCGTCTATAAACCGCGCGATGAACGCCAGATTAACAAGCTGCCAGCAGCGTTGGCACAACTTCACTCAGGCTGTGCTGCGTAAAAACCAGATTGCGACGAGCGCTATCATCACCGCAAATATCCGCCGGATCAAGAGTTGGCGGCCGCCTTGCGCAAGCCATGCATGCACCGATCCTGCCAAAACAACGATGACAAGATGGATGGCGGTCGCGATGCCTACATAGCTAAACGAGAGCAGAAGAGTCTGGGAAGCAACGGGAACGCCAGCGCTGATATAGGCCGGAAGCACGGTGATGAAAAAAACTGCCGCCTTGGGATTCAGTAAATTGAGAAGCAAACCGTGCCGAAACCAGTCCATCAACCCGCTATGATCCAAGGCCGTTTCGGTAGTCTCGTTCCCACTGGACCACGTTTCCCAGGCCAGCCACAAAAGGTAGGCGACACCGGCATAGCGCAACAAATTGAACACAACGGGCGAACCAGTTGCCAGTTCGGACAAGCCGAATGCAGAAGCTCCCCCCAAAAGCGCGAGCCCCAAGGCTATACCCGCGACCGCTGCAAACCCAGATTTCCGACCTTTACTCGCACTGGTCAACGCCAGCCATGCCATATTGGGTCCGGGGGTTAGCTCAATGAGCAATGCCGTGATCAGAAACGGTACGTACAAAGCGGTTACCATCGAAAGCCTATGGCACGGCTGGATAAGATAGTCGATTGCGCTTGGCTTTAGCGGTCCTGATGACCATGTAGACATCATGACCAAATTTTCCCTGCTGGATCTTGTACCCGTTGTCGAAGGGGGAACCGTTGCGACTGCCCTCGCCAATGCTGCTGACCTCGCCCAACACTGCGAGAAGCTTGGATTTACTCGTTATTGGGTGGCCGAGCATCACGGCATGCGTGGCATCGCTAGCGCAGCAACCAGTGTGGTAATCGCCCATATCGCTGCAGCAACGCAGTCGATCCGCGTGGGATCAGGTGGCATCATGTTGCCTAATCATGCGCCGTTGGTAATTGCTGAGCAATTTGGAACGCTTGATGCGTTATATCCCGGACGCATTGATCTCGGCCTTGGCCGTGCGCCGGGCAGCGACCAGCGGGTAGCGACAGCAATCCGTCGTACACTCGATAGCGATCCAAACGCCTTCCCTCGCGACGTAATGGAGTTACAAAGCTACTTCGCGGATGACGGCCAAACAGGAATTGTTGCAACACCCGGTGCTGGGGCGGATGTCCGGCTCTACATCCTTGGAAGCAGCCTTTATGGCGCGCAAGTGGCAGCAGCGCTAGGTTTGCCTTTCGCCTTCGCAAGCCATTTTGCGCCGGATATGCTGGATGAGGCACTTCACATCTACCGCAGTCATTTTAAACCGAGTGCTGTGCTAGAAGCACCATATGCGATGGCCGCTTTCAACATCATCGCTGCTCCGACAGATTCAGAAGCTGCGTATCTCGCCACTTCGATGCAACAGAGTTTTGTATCGCTGCGTTCCGGCAATCCGCGTCAAATGCCACCACCTGCTGAAGGCTATTACGAATCTCTGCCTCTACAGTTTCAGGGCATGCTCGATCATGTGCTGTCTTGTAGCGCAATCGGCGAACCCGAGAGCGTTAAAACTGCAGTAACTGCTTTTGTTGATCGCACCAAGGCCGACGAGATCATCGTTGCCTGTTCCATATTTGATCATGAGATGCGCAAGCGCAGTTTGGAATTTGCAGCGGAGATTCTAACATCACATTGACCCGCCTTACGTATCTGGAGTCGGTTCGACGGAATAATCTGACGATGCTAAAATCGCTGCACGGCAAGACAATGTGAGGTAAATCGCGAATACTCCGGGTCCAACTATCAAAAGATCTTCCGTTGGAGCGGCGTCAACCAATATCCAAAGCCAAAAAAATGCAAGCGAACCAAAAATAGCAGTTGCGACCCATGATCTAATTGGCTCGTCTCTATTCCATTGCCAAAGCGAGGTTGGTAGGCCGCGAAAAAATTGGGCTAAAGTCCAGCCAACAAACAGCAAAATAGGCGATAGAATCAGGGTAGCGAAGCCTAAGCTGAAAATAGGTATCCCTATGCTATCGGCGCACCAAGGGAGCATTCCTCGCTCTAGATTGAGGATCAACCCGCAAACGAGGCCGAGGTAGGTTCCTACTAATATGCCCAAACCAATCGCAAAAAAATGCCATATTCGCGCAGGCGTCTGCCACAAAATACCGTCATCAACTGTTATTTTGCGCCGCCAAAATGACAACACTGCAAAAGCCATAGTGGCTACAATAATCGCGCACCCACTATTAATGATCGGATAGCGCAGCGTGAGCAGGGTATCCCTCTCACGAAACCAGTTTGCGGATTGGGCGGCTTTTTCTGCAGTACCGCCATATAGACAATAGTCTGCATTCATCAGATCAACAGCACGCGCCGCATCTCTGTACGGCTCTATCGTCCGACCATATTGGATCAGAACCGCACCAACGATAATCGTTAAGATAATTATTGCCCAAAAAAATACCGGCCGCTTCATGAGACCGTCAACTTCGGTCAATAAACCCGCGCCTTCGGCTTGATATACTCGGCTTCGTCGGTCAGCGTGTAGTCGTGGACTGCGCGGTAATCCAAGGTTACCTTGCCGCCGGAGCCGCCCCAGCCTTCAAACCATGACGCGGTATGCTTCATCCAGTTCGCATCATCGCGGTCAGGGAAATCTTCATGTGCATGGGCGCCGCGGCTTTCCTTGCGGTTGTTTGCGCTCTCCATCGTGCAGACGGCCTGCGCCATCAGATTGTCGAGCTCGAGCGTTTCAATGAGGTCAGTGTTCCAGATCAGGCTGCGGTCGGTGACGGCGACGTCTTCCATTCGCTTGTTGACCTTTTGCATCAGCGTCACACCCTCGGCGAGCAATTCGGTATCGCGGAACACAGCGGCGTGCTTTTGCATCGTCTGCTGCATCTCCAACCGGATTTTGGCAGTCGGCGAACCGCCCTTGGCATTGCGGAATTTCTCCACGCGCGCCAGCGGCAGGTCGGTTGCACTTTTGGGAAGCGGGCGATGTGATGCACCAGGCTTCAAGCTTTCCTTCAGATGCAAACCGGTTGCACGGCCGAACACGACAAGGTCGATCAGGGAGTTGGAACCCAAGCGGTTCGCGCCATGAACCGAAACGCAAGCAGCCTCACCCACGGCATAAAGTCCGGGGACAACTGCATCATCATTGCCATCTTTTTTGGTCACAACCTGACCATGATAATTGCACGGAATTCCGCCCATATTATAATGCACCGTCGGGCAAACTGGCAGCGGTTGCCGCGTCAAATCAACGCCAGCAAAAATCTTTCCGCTTTCGGTAATACCCGGCAAACGTTCACCCAGCACTTTGGGATCGATATGGTCGAGGTGCAGGTAAATATGGTCCTTGCCCGGTCCGACACCGCGTCCTTCGCGCATTTCAAGCGCCATGGAACGGCTCACCACGTCACGTGACGCCAGATCCTTGGCCGACGGTGCGTAACGCTCCATAAAGCGCTCGCCTTCGCTGTTGGTCAGATAACCGCCTTCGCCGCGCGCGCCTTCGGTAATCAGTACGCCCGCGCCATAGATGCCGGTCGGATGGAATTGCACGAACTCCATATCCTGCAACGGCAATCCCGCGCGCAACACCATGCCGCCACCATCACCTGTGCACGTATGCGCCGATGTCGCGGAGAAATAGGCACGGCCATAACCGCCGGTCGCGAGAACCACAGCATGGCTTTTAAACCGGTGGATACTACCGTCTTCCATGCACAGCGCGATCACACCCCGGCATTCGCCGTCTTCCATGATCAAATCGAGCGCAAAATACTCAATAAAGAAGTCTGCGTCATATTTCAGGCTTTGCTGGTACAGGGCATGCAACATCGCATGGCCGGTGCGGTCAGCAGCAGCGCATGTCCGCTGGACAGGAGGTCCCTCGCCCATATTCTGCATATGGCCGCCGAAGGGACGCTGATAAATGGTTCCATCCGTGTTCCGCGAAAACGGCACACCAGCATGCTCCAGTTCATAAACAGCAGCAGGTGCCTCACGCACCATATATTCAATCGCGTCCTGATCGCCCAGCCAGTCCGACCCCTTGACGGTGTCGTACATATGCCATGTCCAATGGTCGGGACTGTTGTTGCCGAGCGACGCAGCAATACCGCCTTGTGCCGCAACTGTGTGGCTACGTGTCGGAAAAACCTTTGTAATGCAGGCTGTTTTCAAACCCGCTTCCGCGCTTCCCATGGTCGCGCGCAGGCCAGAGCCGCCCGCGCCGACAACAACGGTGTCATAGGTGTGATCAATAATCTTGTAAGCGTCTGACATCAGGCGGGAGCTCCGGTGAATGCAAGTTTAGCGACGGTAAAAATGCCAAAAACGGCTCCGCCAACTACGTAGAAATTAAGCAGGGTCATGGCACCGAATTTCAGGGCGTCATCGTGGACATAATCCTCGATCAATACCTGCAGACCCAAGCGGGCGTGCCAGAAAACGCTGACCAGCATCAGGATCATGGGCACAGCGACCGAGGGCTTTGCCAGCCACAGTGCAAGTGTCGCTTGATCAAAATTGGGCATCAGCAGCAATGACGCAACCAGCCATGTTGTCAGCAATAAGTTGCCAACCGCCGTCGTGCGCTGGCTGATCCAATGTGTGCCGCCATGTTTCGCGGAACCGAGGCCACGCACTTTACCAATATTTGTACCGCTACCCATGCTTCAAACTCCGATAACGCGTGATGCCACGACCAGCGCAACCAATGCAGTTGCAAAAATGGCCGCTACGAATGCAGCAAGCGCCCATGTCCGGTTCGTCTTGAGCTCATATCCAGCCCCCATATCGAGCACCAGGTGGCGCAAGCCCGAGAACAGATGCTGGAAAAAGCTGAAAATCACAGCCAGAGCGAGTAGCCGGAAGAACCAGTTGATCGCGAGTTCGACGCTTGTTGCGCTGTCGCCAGCGCCAACGACATATTTCTGGAAGACTGCATAGCTTTCCGCACCGCCGCCAATCGCCGACAGCCACCACAGCAGAGTCAGCATACCCGCCGTTGCAAGTACGAAACCGGTGGCACGGTGGAAAATGGAAATCGCCATCTGCGGCGACCAGCGATAAACTTGCAGATGCGGCGACAATGGCCGGGTCGTTTTCTGCCCCATGATTTGCAGTCCTTCAAAAACTAATTCGCGAATGCGTGTCGCTCTTTACCGCTTTAGCGCTGGTGCGCAAGGCCTCAGGCAAGTCAATTCTGCATAGAAATCGACAACTATCCATAACGCGGCGTTAACCATTTTACGGTTAGACAGAATGCAACGCCAAGCAATGGTGGCGCGAAAAGCTTATGGAGCGATTGAATGACCCCGCATAATCATGTTCAGGCATTGGATATTGAAGCGATTATCGCTCCCTATGATGTGGACAGGCAGCTTGCCGAGAACTGCAAAAGGGTCTCGGCTTTCTTCACGGATGCCTATGAGGACCTTAGTGAAGATTACTGGTCTTTCTGGAAAAACTCGCCTGTTTTCGGCCCGAGCCTTAACGGCGAAACCTACACGAAATCGCGCGATCTGCTCGCCGCATATATGGAAATGCGCTTCACCCGATTTGAAGAACGCAAGTGGTTGAGTATCAGCCGGGCACTGATCGTCGACTCATTCGAACGGGGTATCCCCCTCGATGCGGTCCTTGCCGCCACAGGCACCGCAAACAGCCGGACGATAGCAAAGCTTCTGGCCCGCCCTGCCCTGACGATTGATGACATCCGCATTTTGGTCGACACGATGTTGAAACTGAACGCGATCGAATTGACGACATTTTCCGTGATTTATCGTGAGCATGAACAGAAGCGCTTTCTGGAATCAAAAGCTGCAAGCTCCGCAAGTTTCGAAGCTGATATTGGCAATGCAACCTCGGCGATTTCGGAACAGACGAATATGTTAAAGCACCAGGCAGCGAGCAGCTCGCAAATGGCGCATGGCATGTTGGCCAAAACATCGGAAGTCGCCGCAGCATCGGAGCAATCTGCCGTTGCCATGCGTGAAGCAGCCCAGACGGCCGCAGGCCTCATCCGCGCCATTGAAGACGCACGTACCGAGGTGGAAACTGCTTCCGACGTAGCGACGCGGGCTGCCGCGCAGGCATCGCAAAGCGTTATTGCAACCGACACCTTGTCGGAACAATCGCAATCTATCGACTCGATTCTGGCATTGATCCGCGAAATTGCAGGTCAAACCAATTTGCTTGCCTTGAACGCTACCATCGAAGCGGCCCGCGCGGGCGATGCCGGTCGCGGCTTTGCTGTGGTTGCGCAGGAAGTCAAAAGCCTCGCCAACCAGACAGCGCAGGCCACCGACGAAATTGCCCAGAAAATCTCGGCGATCCAGAATGCGACCAAAGCTTCTGTCGAATCCAACGCAGCCATCCGTTCGATCGTGGGCGAAGTGCAGCATTCCGCCGAGCGTATCCGGCATGCGATGGAAGATCAGGCGCAGACCGTGACCATGATTACGGCCTCTGTCGATGAAACCGCCCTCGCCGCCGATTTGATGTCGAACACCATATCCGCCATCCGTTCTGATACCGAAAATGTGGTGTCCGAAATCACGGCGCTCGAGCAAGGCTTTAACGAAGTGAATTCCAAGCTGTCGTCGCTGCGCCACAATGCCAGCAAATTTGCCGGCAGCCTCGGATAATCCCAAAGTCGCGGCGATTTACAATAACGGACATTGAATTTTCTGACCCGTTGTGAAAAGCAGCGGGGATGAAAACCAAAATATTAGTGACCGGTGCATCACGGGGAATCGGCGCGGCTATTGTCAGCGCCTTTGACCCGGATTTGTGTGACGTTATCGGCCTTTCCAGCCGGGATGGTGATCTGGCCAATCCTGACATGCCTTCCCGTCTGTGGGACGATGCGGTGCAGCGGCTTGATGGCCATATCGATGTACTTATCAACAATGCCGGCATCTTTGATGCAAATCCGCTCGATTCATCCGAGGCGGATTGGCTCGAAAGTTGGAACCGGACGATGCAGATCAACCTGACGGCGAGCGCAGCGCTCTGCCGTTCGGCGGTGTTGCACTGGAAAGAAAATCGGCGCCCCGGGCGGATTGTCAATGTGGCGAGCCGTGCGGCCTATCGGGGGGATAGCCCGGCGCATTGGCATTATGCGGCGTCCAAGGCGGGCATGGTGGCCATGACCAAGACGATAGCGCGTGGCTATGCATCGGAAGGGATATTGGCTTTTGCGATATGCCCAGGCTTCACCATGACGGGTATGGCGGATGATTATCTGGCCATTCGTGGTGGTGACAAGTTGTTAGCGGACATACCTTTGGGCAAGGTTGCTGACCCCGAGGAAGTGGCGGCGATCGCCAAATTCTGCGCCACGGACGCCCCTGCGTCCATGACCGGGGCTGTTGTTGATGTGAATGGCGCTAGTTATGTTCGTTAAACGAATCGCGTTTTGCGCACTAATCCTGGCGGGATGCACGCCGGCAACGGAATCTTTACCAATGAAGGCTGCTGCCCAACATGATGGCGGCGTACTAGCACAAAAGTGCGAAGGCCGGGATGGCTGGAGCGATCCTGCTCCACCTGCACATATTTATGGCAATGTATTCATGGTGGGAACATGTGGAATCACTGTTCTTCTGATCACGTCAAAACAGGGCCACATCCTCATAGACGGCGCTACCCAAGATGCCGCAGCGTCCATTGCAGAAAATATCCGCAATCTTGGTTTCAAACTGTCAGACGTAAAGTATCTTCTAAGCAGCCATGAACATTTGGATCATGTCGGCGGGCTAGCTGAATTAAAGCGCTTAACGGGCGCGCAGATGATCGCACGCCCCCAAGCCGTCGCCAGCTTAGAAACTGGCCGGTCCGATCACACGGATCCACAGAAAGATGTCTTGCCGCCGTTTATAGGGATCAGAGTTGATCGAACTATAATGGACGGCGAATTGGTCAAACTTGGCCGCATCCATGTAAAAGCACTTGCAACACCAGGCCACTCACCTGGAGGCACAAGCTGGACATGGAAATCTTGTGAAGAAGGTAAGTGTTTCCAATTTGTATATGCAGACAGTCTGAGTGCCGTCTCGGCGCAAATGTATAAGTTCACAAAAAATCCTGAATATGTAGCGACTTTGCGCAATACCATTCAAAAAATCGGATCGTTTACCCCTTGCGATATTCTTGTCACTCCACACCCATCGCAAAGCCAGTTTTTTCAGCGCCTTTCCGGAAAGGAAACTCTAGTCAATCCAAACGGATGCAGAAATTATGCAATCGCTGCTGCCAATAGGCTTAATACTCGCCTTACCGAAGAGGTGTCGCGATGAGCTGGAAAGTAACGCTACCTTGTACCCGACAAGAAGCAGAAGCTCTGCATGATGAGGACGACTGGTTGGAGTCTCTAGATCCAATCCCATCTGTCGTTGCTGATGAGGTAGAAGCGTTCAATGACGCCAAATGGCGGATTGAGGCATATTTCCCGGATAAACCGAGCAAAGCCGCTGTCGATTTGATTCAAAGCCGCTTGCCAAGTGCTGCCAAAGCAGAGCCGGTCATAGCAAAGTTGCCAGATGAAGACTGGGTGGTGTTGAGCCAGCAAGGCTTAACCCCTGTCTGTGCAGGGCGTTTCTACGTACATACAAGTTCCAATAGAGGCGAAGTTCCAGACGGCGCAGTCCCGCTCCATATCGAAGCTAGTCGTGCCTTCGGTACGGGGGGTCACGAAACGACCAGTGGTTGTCTCGAAATGCTCGACAAGCTTAAGAGGCAAGGCAAGAGGTTCGAATTTATCGCCGATATCGGTACCGGCACTGGGCTCTTGGCGTTTGCGTCGTGCCATTTATGGCCCCGCGCCTATCTCACGGCATCGGACATTGATCCCGTTAGCGTGGATGTTACGAGGGATAATGCTCTATTGAACGGCTACCCTCTGGGCATGGGACAGGGCCACATAGCGCTGTGCGCTGCTTCCGGTACTGATCACCCGATTATTCAACAACGGGCTCCTTATGATTTGATAATTGCTAACATATTGGCAGGTCCACTTATCGAATTAGCTCCTTCGCTGGTACAAATCACTCGCGACGGCGGTGCGTTGATTTTGGCTGGCTTGCTAAACACCCAAGCGGCAGCGGTCATAAGCGCATACCGCAAGCTTGGTTTTCGTTTGCAGATGCGATCAGATACGGGTGATTGGCCCTGTCTAATGCTGATAAAGCGCACTCGCTACCGTTGGGAACGCCCTTCGCGCGCTGACGGCCGCACAACCCAACCGCCTGGAGATTTTGGCACGTGGTGATGCAAGGACCAATTGCATCAATTGTTTGCTTGGGTCATATCGTACCCCGATGGCATTAGATTCTGGTATTGTAGACTTTGAAATGGCGCGCAGGGCCTCGCTTACGGAAGCACTATTGCGCACAGGAAAAGGTGACCGATCTGCTTTCGAGGCAGTTTACAAGGCTACTTCCGCGAAACTATTTGGTGTCTGCATGCGTATCTTCAATGACAGAAACGAAGCGGAAGAAGCATTGCAGGACGCCTATATCACTATTTGGAACAGGGCTGCCAGCTTCGAGGCTGGTCGAGCGAGTCCCATCAGCTGGCTGGTCACCGTCACGCGTAATCGCGCGATTGATCGCCTGCGGTCGAAAGGAAAAGCTGGCCTTGCTTCGATTGACGAGGCATCGGACGTAGCAGACCCCTCGCCACTCGCCGAGGCGCAGTTGTTGGCGTTTGGTGAAGATAAGCTGCTACATGGTTGTATCAACGGCCTTGACCAACGCGATGCACATTTCATCAAGAGCGCTTTTATGGGTGGCGCTACATATGCAGATCTCGCGGCTCGTGAAGGAGAGCCGCTCGGCACAGTCAAAAGCCGCATACGTCGTGCACTTATGAAGTTACGCACCTGTATGGAGGGCGCGTCGTGACACAAATTAACGAAGACGATATTGCTCTGGCGGCGGAGTATGTTCTTGGACTACTTGACGTCGCGACCGAAGTTACCGTGGAAGCTCGCATCACGGTTGATGCTGTTTTTGCGAAGGAGGTCGAGGCTTGGCGTACGCGCCTACAGCCTTTGCTAGTAAGCGATGTCGAACCTTCTCCTCATTTGTGGGCCGCGATAGAAACGTCCCTTCCACCCACTTCGAGCCAAGACCTCGGCTCTGAAAAATTGACATTTTGGCGGACCTTAACTGGTATATCAGTCAGCGCGGCCGCCATATTGGGCATATTGTTGTTGCAAAAGCCTGTCACCGAACCTGAAGTTTCGAAACCCACACCCTTGATAGCAGCATTATCAAGCGACAATGGCGCAGCTTCATTGACCGCAAGTTACGATTCTAGCACCGGTCGTATGGTCATTTTGCCTGTGTCTCTCGATACGGGTAAGTTATACCCCGAGCTTTGGATAATTCCCGCCGACGGTCAGGCGCGTTCGTTAGGCATAGTTGCACAAGCAACTCCCACCACCGTGATCATCCCCTCTGACATGCGACAATATCTAGCATCGGGTGGTACTTTGGCGATTACACCCGAACCCGAAGGAGGAGCGCCTGAAGGAAAGGCAACGGGGCCTGTTATTGCTAGCGGAAAAATCGCAAAGCTTTAATTTTTTTCACCACAATGCATCCGTATACGAAACGTCATCGTTCCTGAAATCAGCACGCCATCCCCCGGACGTGCGCAGAACAGGAAAGTTGACATCATGAACATCACAAAGAAACTGCTTTTTACAATTACCCTCGCCTCGACGACCCTCGCTGGCACGGCGGCATTTTCTAACCATCATAAGATGGCAAACCCCACAGTTGGTGGAGCCGCCATGTACCCTGCAAAAACGATTGCTGAAAACGCATCAGCAGCCCCCAATTTGACTACTCTGGTCGCTGCGGTAAAGGCTGCTGGCTTGGTCGAGACACTTGCCAGCCCGGGACCATTCACTGTTTTTGCACCAACCAACGCAGCCTTTGAAAAGCTGCCCGAAGGCACCGTAGCGACCTTAGTTAAGCCCGAAAACAAAGCGACGCTAACCAAGATTCTGACTTATCATGTAGTCGCCGGCAAGCTGACGGCACGCGACATTATCTCAGCAATCAAGGCCGGTGGCGGCAAAGCTTCGTTGACCACAGTTGCAGGCGAAAAGCTTACCGCGCGCATGTCAGGCAACAGCGTCGTGATTACCGATGCGAAAGGTGGCCAATCTGCGGTAACAACTGTGGACGTGATGCAGTCGAATGGCGTGGTCCACGTCATTGACTCTGTTTTACTGCCCTAACAGGCAGTGAATGCGGGGGCCGGTTGCTTTTCCCCTCCCTTTTAGCGACCGGCCCTTTGAGCATGGTTATGAGTGCCTCGAGTCATTACCCGATCTGTCGGCAGTATGTCCGCAATGGCAATATCCGGCAAATTCTCCAATTTTGCGTACAAAGGCGCAAAGTCGGTTTCTACCGTTACCTGTAAAAGTTCATCCAACCCGGGAATTACGAAATAGTTCTGTTGGAAATCGTCGATACGGTACTCCGTCCGCATGACACGAAGCAGATCAAAGCCGATCCGGTTCGGACTCGGATCATCCAACGCAAAAATGCTTTCCGCATAGCTTGAGACAATTCCCGCTCCGTAGATTCGAAGACCGTCGGATTGTTCGATCAATCCGAACTCCACCGTGTACCAATAGAGCCGCGCCAAATGATCGAGAGCGCCAAACCCCAATGATCTTAATCCACCTTTCCCATAGGCAACCATATAGTCGGCAAAGATCGGATCAGCCAGCATCGGTACATGGCCAAAAACATCATGAAATACATCGGGTTCTTGCAGATAATCGAGTTGCTCTGGTGTTCTAATAAAGTTGCCAGCAGGGAAACGACGGTTGGCCAGATGATCAAAGAACACATCGTCGGGTACAAGCCCAGGTACAGCAACAACTTCCCAGCCAGTGGCGTTATTTAAGCGCGCATTCAATTCGCGATAGTCCGGAATTCCGGGCTTCGAAAGCTTCAGCACATCCAACCCCCGCAAAAAGGCGTCGGCTGCGCGGCCGGGGAGCATTTCAGATTGTCTTGCGAACAGCCTGTCCCACATCTGGTGATCATTCTCACCAAACTTCTCCCAGTTTTGAGGAATCGTCCAGTCGGCATTTGCGCCTTCGGGCGGTGTATCATACACATGCAGAAAATCGGCCATGAGGAAGTGGTTACACTTGAAACTGTTTCGCATCAACAGCGTGTGGACCGTAATGCGGGCGTTTGTTGCGTGGCCCTTTCTGATAGTCGGTTTCTACATGGCTTGCGCGTTTATCGGCAGTCATATTCCTGCGAACAACGGCTGGATTCCCGCGCGAGAAGGTGTCGACATATTTGTAGAATCGAACGGGGTCCATGTAGGTTTGATTGTGCCAATTAATGAGGCGACGGAAAATCTTAGCGACCTGATCAGACCGGATCAATTGAGCGATAGCGGTCTCTTTGGAACTCATGTGATGATTGGCTGGGGTCACGGCCGTGTGTATCGCAATGCCGAGACGTGGGCTGACGTCAAAAGCGGAGACATTGCTAGCGCGGTAATGGGTTCGGACGATAGCATATTGCATATTAAACATGTGATCAATCCGGTACCCCAAGATAACCGTAAACGAATTCGCGTTTCGCAAAAGCAATATCGGTTGATCGCAAAGCAAATACGAGCGGCATTCCGGCTCGACCCTGATGGTAGGAGTACCGCCCTTCCGGCTTATGGTCCCGACAATCTTTTCTACGACAGTATGGGGCGCTATTCTGCTTTTAACACCTGCAATACATGGACCGGAAGGGTGTTGAGAAATGCCGGAGTACGTATCGGTATCTGGACGCCTATGCCCGGGGGTGTGATGCGCTGGTTCTGATTCTATCGTGTCAGCTTTTCATCCAATGTCGCAAGGCAGTCGGGTCTTCGATAATCAAATGCCCATAATGGCGCGTGACTAGACCCAGGGCCTCAAGTTCCGAAAGTGCAGACGCGATTGTCATGCGGGACACGCCTATCAGCTCTGCCAATTCCTGTTGTTTGATGCCTAGTTTTACAGGTGGCTCCCGATCCGCAACAAAAGCAAGCAAACGCTGCGCTAACCTTTTGGGTGCAGGCATGTTTCGGAAAACAAGCAAGTTATCCAGCGCCTCCTGGAGTTGCTTAGCCAGTATTTTCAGCATTTCGCGCGATATCACGGCAGATCCTGCTATAGCCTCCGACATAATCTTGTCGCTCACCCAAGTTAGCTCGACTTTGCCAAGTGCTTCTGCGTCCAGCACTCGGGCGAACTGACCAAGACACGCCAGTTCGCCAAAACTATCGCCGGGTCCAAGGATGAAGAGGACGTGCATGGTGCCATGCGCATCCTGATGGCCAAGTTTTACCTGCCCCTTATCGATGACCCAAAAGCCATCAGCTTCGTCGCCGCGATGCTGTAGAAACTGCCCATTTGAAAAATGGCGGCGTACCGCTTTCTGCCTCAACTCGGCCTGAAGTGCGGACGGAAAACTCGCAAATAAAGCCGGCGCCCCTATCGAACGACCTATATTTTCGTCTTGATCCGATGATTGTAAAATTGTTGACATTATCACAGTCCTAACCGTCATATAACTGACATCGAAGCAAGCCCTTTTGGAGTCGCGGGATAAGATAGCAGGCACAAGGCCAATATCGATCCAAATTGAGGGGGATAAAGCTTTGAACCGCGCGGCACGAGGGGGATCGCTGCGGTTCTGGTGGCGCGTCGGCTGCTCCTTTTCTGGTCGACGCGCCGCCAAGCTTCCCTAATTTCCCGCAACAATCGCTGCCCACTCCGCTTCGTCAATAACCTTGATCCCTAAAGCTGTAGCTTGCTTTAACTTCGAACCAGCACCGGGACCTGCTACGACAAGATCTGTCTTTGCACTTACAGAGCCTGCTGCTTTTGCTCCCAATGCCTCGGCCTGCGCTTTTGCTTCATCGCGGCTCATTGTCTCCAGCTTCCCAGTGAACACTATCGTTTTTCCTGTCCACTCACTTTCCCGGATGTTCGACACATAGGCGGGCGGTTCAACTTCCCGCATCAAATCATCCCAAACTTCACGGTTATGCGGTTCGTGAAAAAAATCACCCAATGCCTCAGCGACTGTGGGACCGATCCCGTCAATACTCGTAAGCTCGGCTACGGCAGATGCGTCGCCGTCGGCAACACGTTTGCCGACCTCAGCAATCGCATCAAGAGACCCCAAATTGCGCACCAGATCCTTTGAAGTCCCCGCCCCAACGTGTCGGATTCCCAATCCAAACAGCAACTTCATGGCATCCGGCGTGCGTTTTGCGTGTATGGCTGCCAACAGGTTATCCACAGACTTATCCTGCCACCCGTCACGCGCCAAAATCTCTTTTCGGCGCGTGTGAAGGCGAAAAATATCCGCGGGGCTTTCCAGCCAGCCAGCTGCAAAGAACTCCTGCACTGATTTTTCGCCCAGTCCTTCGATATCAAGCGCTGCACGGCTGACGAAATGGATGAGCCGCTGTACGCGTTGCGCGGGGCAGATCAAACCGCCGGTGCAGCGAACATCCACCTCGCCCTCTTCCGCCACCGCTTCAGATCCACATTCGGGGCAGTGGTTGGGAAAATCAAAGGCGGGCCGCTCAATATCGCGTGTCAGATTGTCCACAATTTGCGGAATAACGTCCCCTGCCCGCTGAACTATGACCCGGTCGCCGGGTCTTACGCCCAAACGGGCAATTTCGTCACGGTTGTGCAAGGTAACATTGGAGACGACCACACCTCCAACCGTTACGGGTTTCAAACGGCCGACGGGCGTTAGCTTCCCGGTGCGACCAACCTGAATATCGACCGATTCCAAGGTTGTTTCGGCTTGCTCGGCAGGGAATTTATGCGCGATTGCCCACCGCGGTGCCTTAGCCACAAAGCCAAGCCGTTCCTGCCAATCCAACCGATCTACTTTATACACCACGCCATCAATGTCATAGGGCAGCTCAGCCCGCTGGCGCTGGATGTCCGCATAATGCGCCAGTGCACCGGTCGCGCTATCGATTTGAACCAATAAGGGCGACACCGGAACGCCCCATGCGGCAATCGCATTCATGACGCCCAGTTGACTGACTGCGGGTAACGCACTTACTTCGCCCCAGCCATGTGCCAAAAAGCGTAATGGTCGAGATGCTGTGATGCCCGCATCTTTCTGGCGTAATGACCCGGCGGCCGCGTTGCGCGGATTTGCGAAAATTTTTCCGCCTTTTGCTTCTTGCTCGGCATTAAGCGCCGCAAAGTCTGTCTTGGCCATATAGACCTCGCCGCGGATTTCGAACAGTGCAGGCGGGTTGCCTGAAAGTTGCTGCGGTATATCGGATATGGTCGCCACATTCGCAGTGACATCTTCGCCAACGGTACCGTCACCCCGGGTTGCTGCCTGTTTGAGAACGCCATTTTCATAGCGCAGTGATAGGGACAATCCGTCGATTTTATCTTCGGCTGTTAACTCCACTGACGCTTCGGAAGGTAAATTCAGGAACCGGCGGACCCGTCCTACAAAGTCCTCGACGTCCTCCGCGCTGAAGGCATTATCGAGGCTCATCATGCGTTTGGCGTGGGTGATTTTCTTGAGGCCGGAGCCATCTACGGCGGCGCCTACATGGCGGTTCGGGCTGTCAGAGCGGGCGAGATGCGGGAATGCCGTTTCAAGTTCGGTGTTGCGGCGCACCAAGGCGTCATATTCCGCGTCGGAAATCTCCGGCGCGTCTTCGGCATGGTAGCGTTTGTTGTGATAGGCGATCTGCTTGGCAAGCCGCATCAGTTCATTGGCGGCATCCGCTTCATTCGGAACTGTCACACACCCTCCAGTAACCGTTCGGCTTGTGCCCGTGCCTCATCAGTCACTTCGGCGCCCGAGAGCATCCGCGCGATCTCCTGCCGCCTTGCTTCGGCATCGAGCAGGACGACACCCGTCCGCGTAACGGTCCCTTGGCTGGACTTGGCAATGAAGTAATGCGCCTGCCCCTTGGCCGCGACCTGCGGGCTATGTGTAACCGCCAGCAATTGCGTATGGCGGGCGAGCCGGGCAAGCCGCTCACCGATGGCCGCGGCAACCGCGCCACCAACGCCGCGGTCAATTTCATCGAAAATGATCGTGGCCGCCCCACCCTCTTCGGCCAAGGCAACCTTCAAAGCCAGAATGAAGCGCGACAATTCGCCGCCGGATGCGATTTTCGCCAACGGCGCAAATGGCGCGCCCGGGTTTGTGGAGATAAGAAACTCCACCCGGTCCATACCGGTACTGCTCCAACGATCCTCAGGCAGACGCTCAACGGCGGTCTGGAACTGCGCAGCATCCAGTTTTAACGGGGCAAGCTCGGCCTTGACCGCGGCGTCCAGCTTTGCGGCGGCTTGCGCGCGCGCTGCGCTCATCGCTTCAGCGGCGTCGACAAAAGCGCTATGCTTGGCCCTGACCTCCGCTTCGAGCTTGGCGAGCCCTTCGCCACCTGCCTGAATCGAATCCAGCCGCGCGGTCAGATTTTCCTGCAACGACACAATCGCATCGGGCGCAACATTATGTTTACGCGCCAATGCCCGCAACTCGAACAGGCGCTCTTCAATTTCATCGAGGCGCGCAGGCTCAAACTCGATCGCCCGCGCAGCAGCGTTCAATTTGTCTTCCGCCTCGCTCGCCTCAATAACCGCGCGATCAAGCGCGGTAAGCGCCTCGGCCAGTAAGGGATGTGCATCCGCCAACCGGTCCAGTTTGCGGGCAGCCGAGCGGATCAAGGCCAAACCGCTTTTTGGACCGTCGAAGCTTTCCAGGACGGCCTTCAAATCCTCGGCGATACGCTCGCCCTTTTGCATATCGGAGCGTTCACCGGCCAATTGCTCTTCTTCGCCGGGTTGCGGATTGAATTTTGCCAATTCGGCAACAGCATGTTCCAGCCATTCCCGGTCACGCGCCGCATTTTCAAGCGCCTCGCGCGCGACATCAAGCCGCGACTTGGCCTCTTGCCAGGCGGTATAGTGACTCGCGACCAAGGCGGTATCGCACCGTCCGAAGCTATCCAGCAAAAGCCGGTGCCCGCGCGGATTAAGCATGCCACGATCATCATGCTGCCCGTGAATTTCCACCAGAGCCGCGCCCACATCACGTAGTAGCGCAGCAGAACAGGGCTGATCGTTGATAAAGGCCTTGCTGCCACCATCGGCCTTGACCGAACGCCGGATCAGCAACGGCTCTTTTTTATCGATTTCGATATCATTTTCCGCCAGCAGACTAACGACATTTTCGGGTGCATCAAAACTCGCCGTCACTTGCGCCCGTTCGGCGCCGTTGCGGACAAGGCCGCTATCGGCCCGCGCGCCGAGCGCCAGCCCTAATGCATCCAGTAATATAGATTTACCCGCACCGGTCTCACCGGTCAGGACGCCCAATCCACCTGCAAATTCAAGGTCTAGCGCCTCGATCAGCACCACATCGCGGATCGAAAGCCCCGTTAGCATGGCATTAGGCCGAAGGCGCGTGCTTCTGCATCAGTTCATATGCGCGTTTATACCACTCACTGCCGGGATAATTGGCCCCAAGGACAGCGGCGGATTTCTTCGCTTCTTCGGGCACACCCATCGCAAGATAGGATTCAGTCAGGCGATATAGGGCCTCTGGCGTGTGCGTCGTCGTATCAAATTTGTCGACAACTTCACGGAAGCGCAGCGAAGACGCCAGCCACAGCGCGCGGCGCTGGTAAAAGCGACCGATTTCCATTTCCTTGCCAGCAAGGTGATCGCGCACCAGGTCCATTTTCAACGTCGCATCGGCTGCGTAACGCGAATTCGGATAACGACGCTGCACCTCACCCAAAGCTGCCAAAGCCTGCTCTGAAATCTTCTGGTCACGGGTAACGTCGCTGATCTGCTCATAATAGTTGAGCGCAATCAGGTAATAAGCGTAGGCCGCATCCTTGTTCCCGGGATGGATCGACAAAAAGCGACGCGATGACTGGATCGATTCGTTGTACTTCTGCGCCATATAATAGCTAAAAGCACTCATCAACTGCGCACGCCGCGCCCATGGCGAATAGGGATGCTGGCGCTCGACTTCATCGAACAATGCCGCCGCGACCACATATTGCTGGTTATCCAGCTTCTCCTTGGCTGCCGCGTACAGCGTGTTTACATCGCGCGCTACATAACGGGTGTTGCTTCCCGGCTTCGCATCGCCGCCGCCAAGACCAAGCGCGGCGCAACCGGATAGCAGAGAAGAGGCGGCAAGCACTGCCACGGGCACAAGCAATTTTTTGTTCATGGATGTTCCCTAGATAATCTTGGCCCCGTCGCCAAGTGCTTTGCTGATATTGTCCCCAGATGCCTGCTTCTGCCTGTATCGCAGATGAATTTGCACCCTATCGGCTGGCTACATTGGTTCCATAGGCAATGTTAAGAGACCCGCTGACCACTTTCGCACCATTGAGTCGGGTCCAATCCGTGTCCGGACCGCCCGCTGGCGGCGCGCCTTGCGGCATACCGGCCATCGCATAGACAAAGTCAATATCCAGCGCGCCCGCGCTTTCTTTGTCAAACCGCATTTGCAATATGGCGTCCGGCGTTTCCGACCTCCATCCTAACCGGATATCTGTCCCCGGTACCACGCGGACCGGTTTGCCGTTCACATCGACATTGATCAAAGGTATCTTGGATTTTACGATGAAATTCATCAATCGCGGCGCATCATTGCTCACCATTGTCAGGACGATTTTATCACCTTGCTCGCGCAAACGGACGACAGGCAACTCTACGTCCGATGCGGGAGCAGGAACCGCTTTCCACCGAAGACTGTCAAATCCTTTCGGGGAAATCTTCGTCGCGGGACCATCGGGAAGCTCATGCGAAGTCGAGCTGGTCGCCCAATAGCTGTTCCCGCTATTGCCATCCTTATAATAGAACAGATCGCCCGGACGCGGGTTGCGCTCGGAGAAACTGGGATTGAGAGCGAACCACACGGCACCGAGCGATGCGAGGGCCACCAATCCGCCACCGACACGCCTCGAATTCTGCAGCTGCCCATAAGCCATGATGACAGGACCAATGAGCGTTATCGCAAAGGGTATAATCAGCGCGACCGGCGCCGGGGTCATTGGCGCGACCGAAACATAGGTTACGATCACACCGGTGAGCAATAATGCCCCCCACAAACCGCCGGTCAGAGCACTAATGTAAATCACCGGCGAAGACTGCCAGCCTGAGCGGGACGCCAGATAGACCAATATGGCGCCAATCAAGCCGCCCCAGTCGAACAGCCAGCTGGCACCGGGCATCCAGATTTGAGCCGCGAGCGCACAGCATAGCATGAGGACGACGGAACCAACCCACAAAGCCTCCTTCGGCCGTGCGAGCAGGACGACACCCGAGACAAATGTGACATACATCCAAAGCGCCGGGCCCATTTCGTTTATACGCTCACGCAAGGGTATCATACCCGTGCCGTAGGCCCATGCCGAAACAAAATGGATGATGACACCTGTGCCGACCATAAGGCCCAATACGCCGAGCGCTCCACCTACCACTTGCGGCCAACGCACACCCATCCGCTGCAATCGGGCGGTGAACAAAAACGCAAAGCCTACTGCGACGAGTACCCATCCAAACCACATGGGATAGCGAACAATGAACAAACCGAAGAAGTCAAAATAGGCAGCTTCGATACCCTGCTTCGGAAGCGTTTCGGCATAGGCAAGTGCCTTGGTCGTTGTCAGCGCGAAATTTCCCAAATGCCTCAGCGCGTGTGGATCGAGATTTTCGATCGTATCGGTCGGCATATGATAGTCTTTTAACCGATCGATAAAGGCCGCATTGATTCCTGTAATGCCCTTAGCAAGCGGTACAGACAGGTCCGTATCATTCGGCAGGTGCTGATACACATTGTTGGCCAGACTATTGCCGGTTGGGTGGACAGCATTAGCCGCCCATAATTCAATAAGCTCGGCATTTCCGGGCGAAGTCTGGAACATGATTGCGCGTCCGCGCGATCCGCGTGCTTCGACGTTGACAACGGCTTCAATACGCTTTGCCAAAGGATGGCGATCAAAAAATTCCTGTGCGCCGATCAAGCCCAGTTCTTCGGAATCTGTTGCGATAAAAATTACGTCGCGCGCGGGCTTCGGCCCTTTGGCAAGAATACGGGCCGTTTCGAGCAGGGACGCGATACCCGCACCATCATCGGCGGCACCATCCGAACCAAAGACACTGTCGTAGTGCGCCATCAATGCGACAGCCTTTTTATTCCGGTCACGTCCCGGCAATGTCGCTATTATATTGTTAAACGGCGCCACGCTGATTGCGCCTTTGCGGCGTGCGTCAAAATTGGCTTGCCGGACACCGATCCCCGATTGTGTATCAACTTGTAATCCCAGGTCCGAAAAGCGCTTTAATAGCCACAGCTGCGCTTTTGCATGCCCTACGGATCCAACCGATCTCGGTTCGGACGCGATGGCGTGCAAGGTCACTTGCGCCTCTTTCAAGTTAAAGCCGGTCGCGCCATCTCCAAATGGGGCAACACGGGTAATCAGCGCAATCGCAATGGCTAATGCGACCACGACAGGCAACAATATATAATCACGCATTCAGAAAGGGTCTCCCCAACCCTATACGACCCGAATTATGTTTATCTTTATGGCTATAGAGAAAATTAACCATAAAACAAATAGTCAGGTGTTTCCTGATGTAAGATGTTGTCACATTATGAAACATTTCAATTGATTGGGTTCAATATAGCGCGGGGTAAATTACCCCATCCGGGCGGAAGTAGGCGCGACTTCTACATCAGTTCCAATATTCGTTGCCGATAGCATTAGCTTTTTTAATAGTGAGCAATCGTGCATGTCGTTCATTTGGCCCACATGAAAAAAGGGGCCGCCGCAGCGACCCCTTTCCTCTCCAGTGCCTTTACAGGCTTAGTCTTTCAGGAAGGCCGGTACATGGTCGGGATCGCCCCCGCCATTGTTGCCGCCTTCATTGCCACCTTCGGAGCGTTCACGGCGCGGGCCACGGTCGCCACGGCCTTCGCCCCGGCCGCCATCCCGGCGTGGACCGCGATCGCCACGGCCTTCGCCACGGCCGCCATCACGACGGGGACCACGATCGCTACGCTCGCTCTTTTCGCGGGGCGGACGTGTGTCTTCCAGTTCTTCGCCGGTTTCCTGGTCGACGACGCGCATCGACAGGCGAACCTTGCCGCGTGGGTCGATTTCGAGAACCTTGACCTTGACGTCCATGCCTTCGCTAACAACGTCGGTCACCTTCTCAACGCGTTCGTTGCGCATTTCGCTGACGTGGACGAGACCGTCCTTGCCGCCCATGAAATTCACAAACGCCCCGAAATCGACGAGGTTTACAACCTTGCCGTCATAGATTTTGCCGACTTCAGCTTCTTCAACGATACCGCTGATCCACTTGCGAGCCGCTTCAATCTGGCTGAGGTCGCTCGAAGATATCTTGATCAGACCTTCATCATCAATGTCCACCTTGGCGCCGGTTGTTGCCACGATTTCGCGGATAACCTTACCACCGGTGCCGATGATGTCGCGGATCTTCGCCTTGTCGATTTGCATCGTTTCAATGCGCGGAGCATGCGCCGACAGTTCGCCACGGACTTCGCCCAGTGCCTTGGCCATTTCGCCCAGGATATGCGCGCGGCCTTCCTTGGCTTGGGTCAATGCGGCTTCGAAGATTTCACGGGTAATCCCGGCAATCTTGATGTCCATCTGCATCGTGGTGATACCTTCGGAGGTACCGGCAACCTTGAAATCCATGTCGCCCAGATGATCTTCATCACCCAGAATGTCGGAGAGGATCGCAAAATCCTTACCTTCGAGGATCAGGCCCATGGCAATGCCGCTGACCGGACGCTTGATCGGCACGCCGGCGTCCATCATGGCGAGGCTTCCGCCGCATACCGATGCCATCGACGACGAACCGTTGGATTCGGTAATGTCGCTGGTCAGACGAATGGTATAGGGAAACTCGTCCTTGCTCGGCAGAACAGGGTGCAGAGCGCGCCATGCAAGCTTGCCATGGCCGACTTCACGACGGCCCGGCGCGCCGAAGCGGCCGACTTCACCAACCGAATAGGGCGGGAAGTTATAGTGCAGCATGAAATGCTCATAATGCAGGCCACCAAGGCCATCGATCATCTGCTCTGCGTCCTTGGTGCCCAAGGTGCAGGTTGCGATGGTCTGGGTTTCGCCACGGGTAAACAGGGCGGAACCATGTGTGCGCGGCAAGAAGTGCGTTTCGCCGAGAATCGGACGAATCTGCGTGGTGGTGCGTCCGTCGATGCGGGTGCCGTCCTTCAGGATGGCGCCGCGAACGATTTCGGCTTCCAGCTTCTTCATCAGTTTGCCAGCAGCCATCTGGTCCTGCGGGGTTGCATCGGCGAAAGCTTCCTTCGCTTTTGCACGTGCTTCGTTCAGGGCATTGCTGCGCGCCGACTTGTCGGTCAGCTTGTAGGCTGCGGCAATATCCTTACCGATCAGTTTCTTCAGCTTGTCTTTTGCAGCCGAAAGATCGGCCTGCTCTGCCATTGCCCAAGGTTCCTTGGCGGCTTGCTCGGCAAGCTTCACGATGGCTTTGACAACTTCCTTACATGCGTCATGCGCAAACAGGACGGCGCCAAGCATGATTTCTTCCGAAAGCTCATTCGCTTCGGATTCAACCATCATCACGGCATCATAAGTTGCCGCAACCACCAGATCGAGATCGCCTTCGGCAACCTGTTCGTCGGTGGGGTTCAGGATATATTCGCCATTCACATAACCAACGCGTGCCGCGCCGATCGGGCCCATGAAGGGAACGCCCGAAATGGTCAGAGCAGCCGACGTTGCAACCATGGCAAGAATGTCGGGCTCGTTGTGGCCATCATAGCTCAGAACCTGCGCAATGGCGTTGATTTCGTTGTAGAAGCCTTCGGGGAAAAGCGGACGGACCGGACGGTCGATCAGACGCGAAACCAGCGTTTCCTTTTCCGTGGCGCCACGTTCGCGCTTGAAGAAGCCACCGGGGATACGGCCGGCTGCGGAATATTTTTCCTGATAGTGAACGGTCAACGGGAAGAAATCCTGACCTTCTTTCACCGACTTTGCAGCGGTAACCGCGCAAAGAACAACAGTTTCGCCCAGCGACGCCATGACAGCACCGTCGGCTTGACGGGCAACCTTGCCCGTTTCGAGTGTCAGGGTTTGTCCGCCCCACTCGATTGATACAGTTTTCGTATTAAACATAGATTTTCCTTTGACTCAGCACCGCCCTATTGCGGTGTGAGGCCTCTTGATTGCGGAAATACCGATCCGCTGCGGGTGGGGCTAAAAAGCGCCCCTATGGCAAACCAGCCTCATTGCCGGATCGCCCCATAAGCAAAAAGCGGCCCGTTTGGGGGCCGCTTTCGCATAATTACTTGCGAAGACCGAGCTTCGCGATGAGTGCGGCATAACGGTCCGCATCAATTTTCTTCAAATAGTCCAGAAGCGAACGACGCTTGTTGACCATCATCAAAAGACCACGACGCGAGTGATTGTCCTTGTGGTGATCCTTGAAATGACCCGTCAGGGTGTTGATACGGTCGGTCAGAATGGCAACCTGCACTTCAGGCGATCCGGTATCGTTAGGCTCGCGAGCATGCTCTTTGATAACCTGGGCTTTACGTTCTGCAGTAATAGACATATTTTTCCTTCGAACATCATGGTTTTAAAGGTTAAAGCCACGGACGGATCTTAATTCTCCGTCGATGTTCTCCACCAGCGCAATAGGCCGCATTTCCGCGTCCCTCGCCCAATGTAGACCATCTTTCATGGCAATCCCGGTCAAGACGCGACCCTGTTGGATCGCCCTTGCCTGTTCCGGGGAGAGATCAAGAGCCGGGATGTCGACCAGCCCTGCCTCTATCGGCAAGATAATGTCTTCTTGGGCCGCCCCTTGGCCGAAAGCATTCAGTTTGTCCAGCGAAATCGCGCTTTCCAGGTCAAATGGTCCGGCGCGCGTCCGGCGGAGCATCGTCACATGACCGACCGTACCAACAGCATAAGCGATATCTCGCGCCAGCGAGCGGATATAAGTGCCTTTGGACACATGCGCCGAAAAGGTCACCGAATTCAACGGCCCATCTGCGGATGCATCCTCCAGAGAGGGTGACACCGACACGACTTGCAGCTCATACACCGTGACGCCGCGCGCCTTCATCTCCACATCTTCGCCTGCCCTCGCCCGGTCATAGGCGCGTTTACCGTCGATCTTGATCGCGGAATATGCCGGCGGGATTTGCTCGATCTGCCCTGTAAAGCGCGGCAAGACGGCCTCTACCGCGCTGCGTGTTGGCCGATGGTCGGACGTGGCAACAATGTCCCCTTCCGCATCCAGGCCGCTCGTTTCAGTTCCGAACGCCAGGGTGAACTGATAAATCTTCGATGCATCCAGCATCCGCCCGCACAATTTGGTGGCTTCGCCCAAAGCAATGGGCAGGATACCTGTGGCCAGCGGGTCCAACGTGCCGCCATGGCCAACCTTGATCTTCCCGAACCCGGCTTGGCGCAAATTGCGCTTTACCGCAGACACAGCTTGCGTAGATCCCAGACCCAGCGGTTTATCCAATATGATCCAGCCGTGCATGCCGTGCCTTTAGGGCACCATGGCCGCAAGTCAATTTGCCGCAATTCAATTTGAGGGCGCAGCAACCTCTTTGCCCGCGGCGATTGCCGCCTTGCGCAGCTTCTGCCGTTCCTTGCGGGGCAAGGGTTTTTCGGAGGTCACGAGGCTTACCAACGGGCATTTCCAGCCGCGCACGACAATGGAGCTAAACTTGTCGAAAGTTGCCGCGCCGCCTGTGTCAAAGCCGATTGCCTGCGTAAAATTCAAATCCTGGCATCCACCTTGCAATTCGGCATAATACCAGCGCCGGTGCTGGTCTTCCAGCCATATCCCGTCGGTGCCGTCCGCTTCGAAATTGCGGATCGCGCCGTAGTTCGGAAAAACTATGCTGCTTTCCACGCCCAATTCCGGCCACACATGCGGCTCAGGCTTTTTGGCTTGGGCCGGAACGGCCAGTATGAGCGCGCCAAGCGCGACGAGGAGAGTCTTGTTCATAGAGCAACACTAATCGGACGAAAATGAACCGCCAATTAAAATTCAGCTCCGCGCCCGCGCTTCCATAAAATGCTTCCGGCACATCGCTACATAGCGGTCATCGCCGCCGATTTCGGTCTGCGCGCCATCAATCACGGCTTTGCCGAACTCGTCCACGCGCAAATTCATGGTCGCCTTGCGGCCGCAGTCGCAGACGCCTTTCAGCTCCACCAGACTATCCGCAATACCAAGCAGAGCCGCAGAACCGGGGAATAGCTCGCCCTGGAAATCGGTACGCAGGCCATAGCATACAACCGGAATATTGGCTTTGTCTGCCAGACGCGCGCATTGCCACACCTGCTCTTTCGACAGAAACTGTGCCTCGTCGACCAAAATGCAGGCCAGCGGGCTTTCCTGATGCTGGCGCAGCACGGCGGCCTCAATATCGGTAGTTGCCTCAAACCGGCTTGCGTCACCCGCAAGACCGATCCGCGAGCTGATGGCGCCAAAGCCGGGCCGGTCGTCGATCGCCGCCGTCCACAACATGACCTTCATTCCACGCTCGCCATAGTTGAACGCCGCCTGCAGCAAGGTCGACGATTTTCCGGCGTTCATGGATGCGTAGTAGAAATAGAGTTTAGCCATCAGTTACCCGCCGTCATCCCATTCAACTTATCCACGTATCGAGCCTTTCGACTACGATCCATTTTCCAACCATATTTTTTTGCAGTGCAAGCAATTGTCCGCTTCCGCATAAGGGGCCACAAATAGAGCCGACTTCAACAAACACAAAATGACCCGATTTGACCGGGAGCGAAACATCGATTGTACGATACTTATAGAATGAGTCGTCCTCACCGATGCCGGCGCGAATGTTATTCGGACAAGTTGTGTATTCTGATACATTAGAAGGGAATGCGGTCGCACCATGCTTGCGAATTTGCTTGGTATTTTCAGCAGTTATCAGCTTCTTAAATGCGCGATCCACTTCTGCTTTTTTAAACCATTTAAAGTTCGGAGGCAGTTTTGTTTTTAGGTCATCCAATTCGCTGTAAATATCGTCCAAAGGCGGACTGAATTTTGTGCCTATGCAAAATGTTTGAACGGGCCCCCATTTCTCATTCGCGTCTTCCGAAATAATCATCTCAGCAATTTCAGCTTGCTCAGCGCGACTTGCAATTGCCACTGGTCCTTCTGAAAGGGATGGCATTCCGCAGGATGTAACAAACACCAGCAACGTGCAAACACCTATGGACTGGTGATTTTTTAGAGGTGCGATTACCCTAATCGCTTCCTCCCAAATCCTGTTGCACCTTGGGCGCGCTTAACAGGGTTTCAATGTGAGTCGCCTGGTCAAAGCTGTCGTCCGCAAGGAATTTCAGCTTTGCCGCATATTTCATGCTCACGCGCGATGCGACTTCCTTTTGGAAGAATGCAGTGTTCGTGCGCAGCGCTTTCAGAACCACTTCCTCATTCGCGCCGAGGAGCGGCTTGATGAAAGCCGTCGCGTGGCGCAGGTCGGGTGACATCCGCACTTCGGTGACGCTGACGCTGTGGCTGTTGAGGACATCGTCATGCACTTCGCCACGCGCGAGCAGTTCCGACAGAATATGGCGGAATTGCTCGCCTACACGCAGCAAGCGGACGGAGCGCCCTTCTGGCGAGACATCATTATGTTTGGCCATCAAAACAACCTCATTACCGGAACGGCTGTCAAAACTACAACCGAGGCTACGGTCCAGAACAAACAACCGTCAAGCATACAGCCACCTGCTTTCTTGGCGCGTTCAAACGCCTTATCGTCAGCGGCTTCCTGCTCCTCCTCGGTCACAATGTCCGTTCACGCTCCTCGATTTCGAAGACTTCAAGCATATCGCCTGCCATGACATCGTTCGTGTCGGCCAAGACAACACCGCATTCGAGGCCCGCGCGGACTTCGTCGATGTTATCCTTGAAGCGACGCAGCGATGCGATTGTCGTTTTCGAAACGATGACATCGTCGCGGGTAAGACGGGCGTGCAGGCCCTTCTTGATAACGCCTTCGGTAACCAGAAGACCGGCTGCCTTGTCGCGTTTGCCCGATTTGAACACGTCCTTGACTTCGGCACGACCGACGACCGTTTCGATGATTTCCGGACCCAATTCGCCAGCCATCTCTTTCGCGATGTCGGCGGTCAGGTGATAAATCACGTCGAAATATTTCAGGCGGACCCGATCGCGCTTGGCGAGTGCAGCGGCCTTGGTGTTCGGACGCACGTTGAAACCGATAAGCGGCGCGTTGGACGCGGCTGCCAAAAGCATGTCGGATTCGGTGATACCACCGACACCGGCCAGCAAAACGCGGACCTTGATATCATCGGTGGAGATATTGTTGAGCGCGGTAACGATCGCTTCGACCGAACCTTGCACATCGCCCTTGATAACCACCGGATATTCTTTCGCCCGTGTGGCCGACAGATTGTCGAACAGATTTTCAAGGTTCGGTGTAACCTGGGCCGTACGGACCTTGGTCGACTGTTCCTTACGATAAAGGGCAACTTCGCGAGCGCGTGCTTCATTTTCGACAACCGTCAAAACGTCGCCTGCCGAAGGCACGCCGGTCAGACCGAGCACTTCCACAGGTGTTGCAGGACCTGCTTCGGTAACCTGCTGGCCCTTGTCGTTGATCAAGGCACGGACTTTTCCGCTCTCCGACCCGACAACAAAGATGTCGCCACGCTTCAGCGTGCCGCGCTTGACGAGTACCGTCGCAACGGCACCGCGTCCCTTATCGAGTTGGGCTTCCACCACGATTGCTTCGGCTGCGCGGTCAGGATTGGCTTTCAATTCCATAACCTCGGCCTGAAGCGCCAGTTTTTCGAGCAATGTGTCGAGGCCGGTCTTTTTCAGTGCGGAGACTTCAACATCCTGCACATCGCCGCCCATCTGTTCGACGATCACTTCATGTTCGAGCAGACGTTCACGGACCTTCTGCGGGTTCGCGCCTTCCTTGTCGACCTTGTTGATCGCGACGATCATCGGCACGCCAGCTTCCTTGCTGTGCTTGATGGCTTCGATCGTCTGCGGCATCAGGCCGTCGTCAGCGGCGACAACGAGGATCACGATGTCGGTCACCGAAGCGCCGCGGCGGCGCATCTGGGTGAAGGCTTCGTGACCCGGTGTATCAAGGAAGGTAATGACGGAACCGTCCTTCGCCTTCACCTGATAGGCGCCGATATGCTGGGTAATGCCACCGGCTTCACCCGACACCACATTGGCACCGCGCAAGGCATCAAGCAGCGAGGTCTTGCCGTGGTCGACATGGCCCATGACCGTGACAACCGGCGGACGCGGCTTTTGCGTTTCGGGTGCATCGACGTCTTCGTCATGCACGATGTCGACATCGGCGTCGGAAACACGGGTGATGTTGTGGCCAAATTCTTCGACCAGCAATTCTGCGGTATCCTGGTCGATCGTCTCGTTGATCGTGACAGGCATGCCCATCTTGAACAAGGCCTTGACCAGGTCGCTGCCCTTTTCGGCCATACGGTTGGCGAGTTCCTGCACCGTGATGGTTTCAGGCACGACAACATCGCGGCTCTGCTTGGGCTGCTGTTGACGGTTGCCACCGCCATGCAGGCGCTTTTCCTTTTCGCGGGCACGCTTCAACGCGGCGAGCGAGCGGGCGCGTGCGCCTTCATCATCATCAAGCGCGCGGGTTACGGTCAGCTTGCCGGACTGGCGGCGATCGGCGGTGCGGTCACGGGTCGGGCGATGCGGTGCCTTTTTGGCTTCCTCGCGCTCACGCTCGGTCGGTGCCGGGGCAGCCGCAGGACGCTTGGGCGATTCCACAGGGGTAAAGCGGCGTGGCGCAGGTGCGGCTCCGTCGTCATTGCTGACGGCAGGTTCGGGTTCCTGCTCCACAACAGGCTCAGGCGTGGGTGCAGCAGGTGCTTCTTCCGCCTTGCGGTTTTCTTCGGCGCGGCGCTTTTCTTCTTCGGCAGCACGGGCGCGCGCTTCGTCTTCGCGGCGGCGGCTTTCTTCGAGCATGGCAAGGCGGGCTTCTTCCGCTTCGCGCAGCAACTTGGCCTGACGCTCCTGACGGCTGAGCATGTCGTTTGGCGCAGGACGTGGCGCAGGGGCCGCAGCTACAGGAGGCGGAGGTGGTGGCGGGGGTGGTGGCGCGGGGGCGGCGACCTCGGGTTCGGGTGCGTATCCGGGCTTGCCTACCAACTTCTTGCGCTTCACCTCGACCACAACCTTGTTGGTGCGGCCGTGGCTAAAGGTCTGTTTGACTTCACCAGACTCGAGCGAGCGGCTCAAGGTAAGCGGCTTGCGCGTCAATGTCGGCTTGTTATTGGTATCATCACTCATCGAAACAGAACCCGTCCTTACTCAGTCAATAGCGGAGATGTCAGTATCACGGCCCCGCGCGTCCGAAGCATTGCTTGCGGAATCGAGGGGCGCCTTACTGCATCCTTTGAAATTTAGCCAGCGTCCAAGATGATGCATCACCCTGTCCGCTGCTTTTTGATCGATCAAGGCAACATGCACAGCATTCTGCCGTCCAAGCGCCGCCGACAACGCATCCCGGTCCACCGGAAGCTTTACGCCGCCCTTGCCGGAACCTTCGGCATCTTCGCCCACACGCCAGGCTTGGTCACGCTTGCCGCTGCCGTCGGCGCTTGCGTCCGATGCGTGGAGCAAAAGCCGGACCTGGCCGCTGCGGGATGCTGTATCGATTTTCTCGGCACCCAAGATAAGGTGCCCTGCCCTTGCTTCCAAGCCCAGCCGGTCAAGAAAAGCCTTTTCTAGCCCGCGGTCAATGCGTCCGGCAAGGTCATCGATGATCTCGATTTTGTCCGTTTTGAAAGCACGGCGCAGCAATCCGGCCAATTTGCCCTTGGCCTGAGCCTTGGACAATTCGGCGTGGTCGACACCGATCCAAGCGCCACGACCGGGGGCCTTGGCGAAGAGATCTGGTGCCACACTGCCGTCTGGACCGAGCGCGAGCCGGATGAGCGCGGCGCGTTCGCCATGCTCACCCGATAATATGCACTTCCTTATTGGGGAGTGTCGGTCCTCATTGGGAGTTTTCCGCTGCAACGGCGTCCTCCTCTTCAAACCAATGTGCGCGCGCGGCCATGATGATTTCATTGCCTTGCTCTTCCGACAATCCGAAGGTTGCCAGAATTCCGGCCTTGTCTTCGGTGCGGTTGCGGCGCGTTTCACGATCGCTCCGTTCGTTCCGGCGCGGTTCGCGGGCCTTCTGGATCAGTTCGTCCGTGGCAAGATCCGCCAGATCGTCGAGTGTCTTGATGCCCGCCTTGCCCAACACAACAAGCATGGCTTCGGTCAGGATCGGCAGTTCGGCAAGCGCATCGTCAACGCCCAGTTCGCGGCGCTCGGTGCGGTTGGCTTCTTCACGACGCTCAAGAGCTTCTTGTGCGCGGCTCTGCAATTCGGCGGCGAGGTCTTCATCAAAGCCTTCGATCGCGGCGATTTCCGACGGATCGACATAAGCGACTTCTTCCAGTTCGCTGAAGCCTTCGGCAACCAGCAACTGTGCAAGCGTTTCATCAACGTCGAGTTCCTGCTGGAACATTTCCGAACGCTCTACAAATTCCTTCTGGCGCTTCTCGCTCGATTCCGCCTCGGTCATGATGTCGATACCGCGACCGGTCAATTGCGACGCCAGACGGACATTCTGTCCGCGACGGCCAATGGCAAGGCTCAGCTGATCGTCAGGTACAACAACTTCGATGCGGCCTTCTTCTTCGTCGATGACAACGCGGCTAACCGTTGCGGGCTGCAGCGCGTTCACGATGAAGGTTGCGGTATCTTCCGACCAGGGGATGATGTCGATCTTTTCACCCTGCATTTCCTGAACAACAGCCTGCACGCGGCTGCCCTTCATGCCGACGCAGGCGCCGACAGGGTCGATGCTGCTGTCATAGCTGATGACACCGATCTTTGCACGGCTGCCGGGGTCACGCGCAGCGGCCTTGATTTCGATCACGCCGTCGTAAATTTCGGGAACTTCCTGCGCGAACAGCTTCTTCATGAAGTCGGGATGTGCACGGCTCAGCAAAATTTGCGGACCGCGATTTTCACGCTGCACCTTCATGATAAGGGCACGGACGCGGTCGCCATTGCGGACAACTTCGCGCGGAATTTGCTGGTCGCGGCGGATGACGCCTTCGGCACGGCCGAGGTCGACCACAACATGGCCAAATTCGACGGACTTCACGACACCGGTGATGATTTCACCCGCACGTTCCTTGAACTCTTCATATTGACGCTCGCGCTCGGCATCGCGGACTTTCTGGAAGATGACCTGCTTCGCCGACTGGGCATCAATGCGGCCCAGATCAACAGGAGGCAGCGGGTCGACGATAAAATCACCAACGGCCGCACCCTTTTGCAGCTTTTCAGCCTGCTTCAGGTCCACCTGCTTGAAATAGTCTTCAACTTCTTCGACGACTTCCACAACGCGCCACAAGCGAAGATCACCGGTCTGGGTGTCCAGCTTTGCGCGGATGTCGTTCTCGGCACCATAACGTGCACGGGCAGCACGCTGGATCGCTTCTTCAAGCGCCTCGACGACAATCGCCTTGTCGATCATCTTCTCACTGGCAACTGCATTCGCAATTGCGAGCAATTCAGCCTTGTTCGCGGCAATCGTATTAGCCATTGTCTTCGTCTTCCTGTGCTTCGTCGTTAATGGGTTCCGCCTCGACTTCGTCGGCCCCATCACTGTTGATGGGGGCAGTCGACGCAATCAAGCGGTCTGTCAAGAGCAGCTTGGCATGGCCAAGTGCGGAATAAGGGAAAGTCAGGCGGCCCGCCTTACGGTCGTCCACCAAAATGGTCTCGCCTTCGACACCAGCCAGATCGCCGCGGATATTCTTGCGGCCATCCATAGGCTCGGCCAGCTCGATCTTGGCCTCATGCCCTGCCCAATCGGCAAAATCGGCGAGCCGCGTCAGCGGACGGTCAATACCCGGCGAGCTAACTTCAAGGCGATAGGCCTCTTCAATCGGGTCAAGTTCGTCAAAACGGTCGGAAATGCGGTGCGACAAGGCCGCACAGTCATCGATACCCAGTTGGCGCGTGTCAGGACGTTCGGCCATCACCTGCAATGTCGGCTCATCGCTGCCCTGTGCGCCGTTTTCAAACCACGCGACGCGCACCACATCAAAGCCAAGGGCTTTGGCTTCGGGCGCGATCAATGCGGCTAACTTGTCTAAATCGGGCAACGTCATTCTTTCTGTTACAGCAAGCAAGGCTTTAGCGCGCCGGCCCCATCCGGCGCCAACCGTTCCAAAATCTCGCGATGTAAGGATGTGACCCGTATATATCTCGCATCGGGATTATGCAAGCCTCTTGCTATTGGAACATCGACAACCCAATTTGCGTTCATCCGAAGAGAAGGAGCATCCCCCAATGAAGAAAATCCCCCTTTTACTGTGTACCTCGTTTCTTGCCGCCGCATGCCAGCCGTCGGTCAGCGATGCGGCCCCCACCAGCAGTGGCGACAAGCCTTTTGAAACGACCGTGGTTGCCGATTTCGACGAACCTTGGGCAATGACATTCATTCCCGGCACGCCCTATGCGCTGGTTACCGAGAAAAAGGGAAAGCTGAAGCTTTGGGAAAATGAAGGCGCTGTGGTCGACGTCGAAGGCGTCCCGACCGTTGCCTATGGCGGTCAGGGCGGCCTGGGCGATGTCATTCTGCATCCCGACTTTGCCAATAATGGTTATGTCTATCTTAGCTATGCAGAGGCAGGCGAAGGCGGTTTTGGCGCGGCGGTTGCACGCGGCAAGCTGGACCTGAAAGCTGCGAAGCCGGCCTTGACCGATGTACAGGTTATCTGGCGGCAGGAACCCAAGGTGTCAGGCCAGGGCCATTATGGTCACCGCATGGCATTCGGCCCCGACGGCATGCTCTATATCAGCAGCGGCGAGCGACAGAAATTCCAGCCTGCGCAGGACCTCAACCAAAATCTGGGCAAGATCGTGCGATTGACCGACGGCGGAATGGTCCCGTCCGACAATCCCTTCTACGATCAGGGCCGCATCAAATCGCAAATCTGGTCCTATGGACACCGCAATCCCTTGGGTATCGCGTTCGATGCACAAGGTCGTTTGTGGAACCAGGAAATGGGACCTGAGGGTGGAGACGAATTGAACCTTGTCAAAAAGGCGGCAAATTACGGCTATCCCAAGGTATCCAACGGCCGCAACTATGGTGCCGCAACCGACGACTTGCCTGATCATGCACCCGGGGACGGATTTGAAGCACCCAAGGTTTTCTGGAACCCGGCAATTTCGCCGGGCGGTCTGATGATCTATTCAGGCGATCTGTTCAAAGACTGGAAAGGCAGCGCTTTCATAGGCGGCCTAGGCGCAAAGGCGCTGGTCCGGGTCAAGCTGGATGGCGAAAGTGCCACCAAGGCCGACCAATGGGACATGGGCGCGCGTATACGCGAGGTCGAACAAGGTCCCGATGGTGCGATCTGGGTGCTGGAAGACCAGCGCGCAGGTTCCGAAGGGCGGCTGTTGAAGCTCACCCCCAAGAAATAACAATAACCCGTGACGGCGGCGCTTTAACGCGCTGCCGTCACTGTTCCTGTCAAATCACCTAAAAATGAGCGGACGCGCTTTGCGTTCATGCCAAGGTCGCTGACCCCGACGCGGCTGACGGAGCGCATATCGACGACGCTGCCCTCACCCGTATCGGTCGGACGAACGCGAATGACGACATCGTCCTTGAACCGGAAAAAGGCACTTGTTTCGGTTGCTTCCAACCTTCCCTCTTCGGGCAGAGATACCGCGATATCCCAGCCGCGGTCTTTGGCAAGACGCTCGGCTTTTGCAACTACCGTGGGTACTGGCTCGTTAATCCGGACAGAGCGAATATCGCCATAGGATTTCTGGTGAACTGTCACCCAACGCTGCTGCGGTGTCAGGCCCTTCATTTCCGCATCATCGGCCCCGGGGACATTATCCAGATTATCCGCGCGCAATTGCAGCGTCTGGAAGGATGGCGGGTCTGCCAAGTCGGTCGAGATATCGTGGATGGCCGGCACTGTCAGCGCCGAGGCCAAAAAGGTGCCGACCCAGCCAACATAGATGAGAGCCGCCAGCATCCCGACCCAGCGGCGGGTGCGTGGCGGAGGCGAAATAGACTTACGTGCGCGCCATCCGAACAACAGGCCGAACAGGAGCGCACCGATGCCAAGGAAGAATGCCCAGGTGACGCCCTTTAGCCCGCTGGTATATTCCCAAAAACCCCAGCCCGTGCCAACGGCAGAGACAAGGCCCCACAAAAGTGCGCCGACACCGGCCACGAGAACAAGCGTTCCCTGAAAATCGAATTTCTTCTTTTCGGTTACCGGTGACGGGGCGGGTTGGGCTACCGTTACGGTCTCAACCGTTTCGGCTGGAATTTCCTGATCGTTCAAGGTCTGCTCCCTCATGATTTCGGTATAACATCAGGATGCTAATCGAAGTTCCCGTCCAAGGCAATTTTGCTCTACTGATATAATGTAAAGACATGACAATCCGTTGGACAAAATGGGGTCTAGCTGACAGTAGGCGGCATGTTTACCGACCCCGTTCTGCAGAAACGTGCGCAACGCTTCGTCCTGTTGACGGTGTTCATATATGCCGTGGGCTTCGGCATAATTACACCGGTTTTACCCGAACTGATCCAGGAATTGAGCGGCGCCAGCCTGTCGGAAGCAACCCGTTTGGGGGCATGGATTGGCGCGGCATATGCGATCTTCCAGTTTCTTCTTGGCCCCTTGATGGGCAATCTGGGTGACCGCTTCGGTCGTCGCCCCGTGTTTTTGTTTTCCCTGTTCGGCTTCGGTGTCGACTTCCTTCTGATGGGGTTGGCACCCTCGATCATCTGGCTGTTCATCGGCCGTTCCATTGCGGGCGGCCTGGGTGCGATTTTTGGTCCCGCGAACGCCGCCATGGCCGATATGTCCCGCGCGGAGGATCGGGCGGCGAGTTTCGGTAAAGTAGGCGCAGCCTTTGGATTGGGGTTCATTTTGGGACCGGCCTTGGGCGGGCTGCTTGCCGATTATGGAACCCGCCTACCTTTCATTCTTGCCGCGGCGCTTGCCTTTGCCAACGGGATCTATGGCTATTTCGTCTTCCCCGAAACGATGCCCAAAGAACGGCAGAGGCCCTTCCAATGGCGGCGCGCCAACCCGTTGGGGGCCTTGGCCAATCTGGCGAAGATCAAAGGCATATTGCCGATCGCATTGATCTATTTCCTGTGGGTGTGGGCGACCAATATCTACCCCGCGACATGGACCTTTTTCGCCCCCATCCAATTTGGTTGGGACAGCAAGATGGTCGGCATTTCCCTCACGCTGGTGGGGGTTTCGCTGCTGCTGTTCCAGTCGCTCGTGATCGGCCGCGCCGTGAAACGCTTTGGCGAGCGGAATACCGCGATCATCGGCATGGCGTTCGGTCTGGCAAGCTTCACGATTACGGCATTTCTGACCAATGGTGCGATTGCGCTGCTGCTGAATGTGCTGAACGGATTTTCCGGTATGGCCATGCCCGCGATCAACGCCATGATGTCCCGCCGCACTCCGCCGAGCCAGCAAGGCGAATTACAGGGTCTGAACGGCAGCATGTCCGCCCTCGCCTTTTTGATGGCGCAACTGGTCTACAATAATATTCTCGCGACCTTCACCGCCGACGGGGCGCCTGTCTATTTCCCGGGCGCGCCTTTTCTGGTGGCGGCGGGGTTGAGTGTGGCGACCTTGCTCGCCCTGTTACTCGTGTCGAAACGCGAACCTGATCCCGAACAGAATTGACGACCATGCCTTTGCTTTCCCTGAACCAAATCCCGTTTGAGGATGTTGAAACGCTTCTCGACGACGCCTTCGGCACAGACCGGCACCTGCGCACGGCCTATAAGCTGCGTCAGGGGATGCCGGTCGTCGACCATCTTTCCTTTGGCATTGTCGAAGACCAGCAATGCATTGGCAGCATCCAGTGTTGGCCGATCGCCGTTAACACCACGCCGATCCTGTTGGTCGGCCCTGTGGCGGTTGCACCTGCCTGGCAAAATCGGGGGCTAGGCCACCAGTTGATGAACGCCATGCTCGCTGAGATCCGGCCGGATGATCCACCCATGGTGATGATTGGTGACCCCGAATATTATGGACGCTTCGGTTTTGATGCCGAAGGTACAGGGCATTGGACCCTGCCCGGGCCTTGGGAACCGCGCCGTTTGTTACTGCGCAACCCGAATGGCACGGCACTTCCTTTCCATGCAGAATTGGGCCCTCGGCGTTAATCTGACCGCAGTCAGCAACGGCAGGCCGGCTTCGGCGCCACTTTCGGGCGGGTGCGGACGAACTCCTTGCGGGTCAGCAAGCTGTCTCGATTGACATCCGCCACCGCAAAACGCTCGCCAGTTGCGACCGCCCATTCTTCAAATGTGAGCAGATTGTTTCCATCCCTGTCGAGCTGCCGGAAAGCTTTGGTCCGGCTGCCCATCATTTCGACCCGCGAGATGAGTTCGTCGCGGTTTCGGTCATAGCGGTTGAAACGCACCTCTTCCCGGCTCGCCTTGGGTGCCTCGGGCGGGATTGGCGGGGCGGGTCCGACGAGCGGCGCGTCTGGACCTGCGGAGGGTAGCGCATCATCCATAGCGGCGGGCGGCGGCGGGGCGATTGGTATCGCATTTTCTGTCGACGCTTGTATCTGCCAGAGCCAAAAACTACCCGCCATGAACAGCAGGGCGGCCAATCCACCAACTAAAATTCTGTGCAATTCCATACCCCTAGCATGAAATGACGTCATGACCGCAAAATCAGCGTCCCGTCAAGCCATGCCAAATTAGCCGGGGCCCAGACACACCCCTCGACAACATCACCAGAAGGGTAAGTGGCCGCAACGGGCGCTGGCTCGGTAGTGTTTCTGTGTGAAGTAATAGGGTCGCGGGCATGGCTTTGGGATAGCGGGTCGCAAGATCGCGCTTGGCCCATTCCTGTGCCATGGCACCCACCAGTATATCCTTTGCCAACAGGCGCACATAACCGCCGAACACCGCCTCCCCCCGCGCAGACGCAAAGCTGTCGAGCAAGGCATCGGACCATTGCTCCTCCATCAACAGCATTTCCCATGCGTCGACCAGTCCGTGCGCAGCGGCGGTCAATTCCGGTCGGTCCATTTCCGATAGAGCCGACAGCAGCGGTTCCCCCTTCGGCCGCTGCCCCGGCGCAGCATTTAGCGCGTCCCGCCACCAAGCCAGTTTGAGCTGCCCGATCATCGGTTCTGTGATCCGGCTCACAATATCCGACAGCCGCTCGTCAAACTGCAAAAGCAGCGCAAACGCATCTCTAACCTTTGCGGGTGCATAGACGATTGCGAGTCGCTGGGGCGGTGAAAGTTGGTCGAAAGATGCGGTCATTTTCCCAAAACCCAAGAGATCTGCAGGGCAAATCAAAGTTAACGGGCCACTAACCATTTAAATTTAAGAAGCACTTACTCTGATTTGGTAATCACTAACATTGAATTTTAATCTGTGGAACAGGGGAACGCCACAATGTCTGCAAAGACCGACGCTGAAAAGCGGACCGGAATTCTCGCACGTCTGCGCAAGGACCAGTCTGGCAACACCGTAGCGATATTCGCGGCGGCTCTTTTTCCTATGGCCGGATTGGTCGGCGGCGCGGTCGACATGGCGCGCCTCTATTCCGTGAAAAACCGGCTTCAGGCTGGTTGCGACGCAGGATCGCTCGCCTCGCGCAAAATCATGGGCAATGGCCGCTGGGACGTCAACAATGACGGCAACCGCAACAACGACGCGACCTATCTGGGCGGGTTGCAGATGTTCGATTTCAACTTCGAAAATGGCTATCTGGGTTCCGAAAACCGGACGCGCAATTTTGTTGAATCCAACGGCACCGTAACGGGCACAGCATCAGCCGACGTCCCGATGACGCTGATGCGTATATTGGGTGAAGAAGAACGCACCGTATCAGTGACCTGCACCAGCCAGATGAAAATTCCGCACACCGACGTGATGTTCGTGTTCGACGTGACCGGATCGATGTCGAGCGCCATTCCAGGTGACCCTACTGGTCTGTCCAAGATCAACGGCCTGAAGCGAGCTACCAAATGCTTCTACGAAGCGCTTGCCCGCCAGAATATCGACGATGTTGCGCCGGCCGATTGCTACAAGACGTCCAACCCCATCGGCGACTTGTCGACCCTGACGCAGCTTCGCTTCGGCTTTGTGCCGTTCGACGAGCAGGTCAACATCGGCAACATCCTGCAGAATGGTTATTATAAGAACACGCAAACCTTCCAGTCGCGCGAAGCGAATCTGGAAAATGTGTGGACCTGGACCTTGGGCACGGCAAGCACGATCACCGGCTGGCTGAATGACTGGTCGCCCTCTGCGCCGCCGACAAGTCCTTACCATACGCGGCAAAGCACAAGTAGTTGGACGAACGTGACGTCGGGGAGTGTAACTACGCTTCAAGGCTCGAAACCGTTCCGTCAAACTGGGGCGACCAACAGTTCAAACTGCAACAGTAATTACAACACCCTGTCCGGCAGCAGCAACCAGTTAACCGGGCTCACCGAAAGCGGCGGCAGCACGACAACCGTCGCGATTGGCACCACTAACAATCCGCCCGTCTATCCGGCGACGGAGCAGGTAACCTCGCATGAACAGAGGCGCGCGTATACGGTCACACAATATCGCTATGTCTGGGAATCCCGTAGCGGCGTCACGGGTTGCTTTCTGGAAAGTCGGAACCATACGACAACCTATAACAAAATCCAGACAGGCGGCACATCGACCCGTCCCATAGACTGGGTCCAGCGCCAACGGATTACCGGCTGGGTATATAAGCCTGTTACATTTGATGTATCGTCTCTCAAAGCAGGCGGCGGTGATGACACGAGCACGTCCTATAACGCGTCGATCGCCCTGCCGCTGAACGAAACTACGGTTGCCGTAAATCTTTCGGGCCAATCCAGTGCGTCCAACATCAAGATCATATCCAACGCGACCGTTGCCTGGAGTGGCTGCATCGAAGAACGGCAGACCGTTCGGGATGAAGATGGCGATCCAAGCGACGACTTCAATCCGATTCCGGACGATGCGTTCGACCTCGATATCGACATGATTCCGGATACCGGCGATGAAGCGACCCGTTGGGGTTTCCAACTGGCGAATGCCGTCTGGGGCCGTCACGAGAACGTCTATAATGCCACACTGGGCTATAATGAGCCAGTCATCGGTGATGTCTGGCGTGCCACAACAAGCAGCAGCAACCCTGCTGGCATGTCACGCAACACCAGCCCAGGCTGCCCGACGGCCGCGGCCCGGAAATTGGCGACCTATCGCGATGCAACCGGTGCTACCAACTATAAGAATTATGTGAATGCCTTGCCCACGGGTGGCAACACCTACCACGACATTGGCCTCATCTGGGGCGCGCGTTTGATGTCGCCGACCGGCATTTTCCAAGCCGAGAATGCGACAACGCCAGATGGTCAGGAAATCCAGCGTCACATGATTTTCATGACCGACGGGGAAACCTATAACGTCGGGAACAACTATACTCCTTACGGCATTGAAAGCTGGGATCGTCGGCGCACGGCATCGGGCTCGGCGCCTACATTGGCTGTGCTCAACGCCAATACTGATGCCCGCACGACCGCGTTGTGCACGGCTATCAAGAATATGGGGAATAACGGCGTGACGCTGTGGGTTGTCTATTACGGAACAACCGATTTCGCGACGACCGAACGGATGAAGAACTGCGCAACATCACGCAACAACCACTTCTTCCAGGCGTCCAACACGCAGTTGCTGATCGAGTCCTTCAACAAGATCGCTGAATCGATTTCCGAACTCAAGCTGACGGGGTAATCACAATGCTTACCAAATTGCACAAGCCATTTTTGAAGTTCGTAAATGACCGCGAAGGTACGTCCATCGTCGAGTTCGCGGTTATTTCACCGGTGATGTTCACGCTGCTCTTTGGCGGCTTCGACTTCGGCCATACGCTCTATATGCAGTCTGTTCTGCAAGGTGCCATCAACAAGGCGGCGCGTGACTCCGCCCTGGAAACCGGCACAGTTGCGGAAATACAGGCCGCAGTCGATCAAAAGGTGATCGACCAGGTGACCGCTGTCCATCGCACCGCTGAATTCGACGCGGATAGCTTCAGCCGCTCTTATTTCCGGACGTTCACCGATGCAGCTTTCCCGGAAAGCGAAGTGTGGGATGATACCAACAGCGATGGCGAATGTAATAATGACGAAAATTACATCGACGAAAACAACAACAGCTCATTCGATGAAGACGGTATCGCCGATGGTCAGGGTTATACCCGCGACGCGGTGAAATATTCCGCGACGATCAGCTATGATCGCCTGTTTCCATTGGCCGGATTGCTGGGTGTCAGCGACCGCGTGGAACTGTCTGCGTCGACCGTGATTGCAAACCAGCCCTATGGGCAAAAGGCTGCGGCCATTACGCGAAAGTGTGAAGATGCGTAAGAAACTCCGGAAATTTTTGGGCAACTCGCCTTCGATAGCGAAGAATGAAAGCGGGCTCGCGTTGATCGAATTCGCGTTCATCGCGCCTGTCTTCATGGTGTTTGTGGCTTCCGGCGCGGAGTTGGCCAATTACGCCAATGATTCGACGCAGGTATCGCAATTGGCCTTGCAGGTCGCGGACAACGCCGCACGTATCGGCGAAGGCGACCCGCTCGCCAACAAGAAGATCACCGAAACGCAGATCAATGACTTGTTCACCGGTGCCGAAATTCACGCGGGCGAACTCGACATCTATGGCAGCCATGAAGAAGACGGAAATATGGTGCCGAACGGTCGGATCGTGTTGTCCAGTCTGGAAACCGTGGCCAACCCGAACCCTACCGGCAAATTGAAAATTGCCTGGCAACGGTGCCGCGGCCTTGCGACCACCTATACGCCGCAATATGGCGTAGCTGGTCAGCCAAGCGGTCTAAATATGAATGCGATGGGTCCTGCTGGCCGTCAGGTCACGGCTCCTGCCGGGACACCGGTCATGTTTGCCGAAGTGCATTACCGCTATCGGCCGTTGTTCCTGAATGGCTTTGCCATCAAGGACTATGAAAATATCAACGCAATTGCCGCAATGATGGTTCGCGACGCGCGCGACTTGACCCAGGTCTACAATACCGAGGCTGCTCCAGCCGCGACCTGCACCTGATTAAAATGCGTGCTGCTGGGTCTTAACGACCCAGCACCTTGCGCACCCCTGCCGCGATTTTGGCAGGATTGACGAGCGCCGCCTTTTCCAGATTGGCCGCATAAGGCATCGGCACATCTTCGTTGGTCACGCGGATCACAGGTGCGTCGAGGTCGTCGAACCCGTCTTCCATACAAATGGCGACGATTTCGCTCCCGATCGAGCAGACCGGCCAGCCTTCTTCCGCAATGACGAGACGGTTTGTCTTCGCAAGGCTTGCAAGAATGGTTGCCTTGTCGAGCGGGCGGATAGTGCGCAGGTCGATGACTTCAACACTAATGCCTTCGCCAGCCAGAACTTCCGCTGCCTCCAAGGACATGCCTACCCCGATAGAATAGCTGACGAGGGTGACATCGGTCCCTTCCCGCATGATGCGCGCCTTGCCGATGGGCAAAACATGGTCATCGAGATCGGGAATGTCGAATGTGCGGCCATACAGCAGCTCGTTTTCAAGGAATACGACCGGATCTTCGCACCGGATCGCGGCCTTCAACAGACCCTTTGCATCGGCCGCATCATAGGGACTGATAACAATCAGGCCGGGGACGCTTGCGTACCATGGCGCATAATTCTGGCTGTGCTGTGCGCCCACACGTGCAGCTGCACCGTTCGGGCCACGGAAGACAATCGGGCACCGCATCTGGCCACCCGACATATAATTGGTCTTGGCAGCCGAGTTGATGATGTGGTCGATAGCCTGCATCGCGAAGTTGAAGGTCATGAACTCGATAACCGGCCGCAATCCGCCCATCGCCGCGCCGGTTCCGATACCGGCAAAGCCATATTCGGTAATCGGCGTGTCGATGACACGGCGCGCGCCAAATTCGGCGAGCAAGCCTTGGGTGACCTTATACGCGCCTTGATATTCGGCGACTTCCTCGCCCATCACAAAGACACGGTCGTCGCGGCGCATTTCCTCCGCCATCGCGTCGCGTAGGGCTTCGCGTAAGGTTAGTGATACCATCGCGGTTCCTGCAGGTACCGCAGGATCAGATTTTGCAACGGTCGCAACCGGTGCCGGGGCGGCAACTACAGGCGCCGCAACAGGCGTCACGGCAACCGGAGCGGGTGCGGCAGCGGGCGGTGGCGGCGGGGTGGCCGCTTCGTCATCGCCGGCGATCAACGCGATCACCGTACCGACCTTTACGCCATCGGTGCCCTCAGGGATGGTGATCGAAGAAATGACACCTTCATCCACCGCCTCAAATTCCATTGTCGCCTTGTCGGTTTCAATCTCAGCAAGAATATCGCCCGATTTGACGCTGTCGCCTTCTTTCACAAGCCATTTGGCGAGTGTGCCTTCTTCCATTGTTGGCGAAAGCGCAGGCATTTTAAGTTCGATTGCCATCAATATTGCTCCACCAGCACGTCGGTATAAAGTTCGTTCAATTCGGGTTCGGGCGAGCTTTCCGCAAAGTCGGCTGACTCGTTCACGATGGTCCGTATTTCTTTTTCAAGCGCTTTCAATTCGTCCTCACCAACGCCCATTTCCGCGAGATAGACCTTGCAGCCTTCGATAGGATCGCTGTTGTCGCGAACCGACTGGACTTCGTCACGGCTGCGATATTTGGCCGGATCGGACATGGAATGGCCGCGGTAGCGATAGGTTTTCATTTCCAGCAAGACAGGGCCATTGCCGCCGCGTACCCATTCGAGCGCGACCTCAGCCGCGCCGCGCACGGCAAGCACGTCCATCCCGTCGACCTGAATACCGGGAATGCGGAAGCTTTCGCCGCGGCGATACAACTGGTCTTCGGACGATGCGCGGTTGACGCTGGTACCCATGGCATATTGGTTATTTTCGATCACGAAGATGATCGGCAGTTTCCAAAGCTCGGCCATGTTGAAGCTTTCGTAGACCTGCCCCTGGTTGGAGGCACCGTCGCCGAAATAGGCAAGGCAAACGCCGCCATCGCCGGAATATTTATGGCCAAAGGCAAGCCCCGCGCCCAGCGAGACCTGCGCGCCGACAATGCCGTGGCCGCCGTAGAATTTGTGGTCGGTCGAAAACATGTGCATCGACCCGCCCTTCCCGCGCGAAATCCCAGCCGCGCGGCCGGTGAGTTCGGCCATGATCACATTGGGGTCTATGCCATAAGCAAGCATATGGCCATGGTCGCGGTAGCCGGTAATCACGCTATCCTTGCCGGGCGTCAACGCCGACTGGAGCCCAATCGCGACCGCTTCCTGTCCGATGTACAAATGGCAAAAGCCGCCGATCAGCCCCAAACCGTAAAGCTGCCCCGCCTTTTCTTCAAACCGGCGGATCAGCAGCATATCGCGGTAGAATTTCAGAAGTTCTTCTTTGGTCGCCTTATAGGGAACAGGCTCGGCTGGACGCTCCCGGTTTGCGCGGGATAGATCCTCGCTGACACTCGCTTTCTTGGGGGCGGATTTCTTCGCGGGGGTCTTGGCCAAAGCGTAATCCTCTGCTGCTATATTCAGGCGTTAAGTGTTTCCCGCCTAGTCAAATTCATGCGAGGTGAAAAGCAGTTTTCCGCTACGAAACAGGGTGCATAGCTATTCATTATGCGTTCCGGGCTATTACTTTAGCGGAACGACGACCTCGTCCGGCGCGACTACGTTCAGTTCTTTGCGCATCAATTCGCCGGCAAGATCGGGATCGACATTGTCGCGGTCCAGCAAAAGTTGCCGGTTGCGCAAGGCGTCCCGCTCCTTTTTCAACTGGGCCAACTCGATTTTCCGTTCGCTCAAGGCAGCGCGATAATCGGTCCAGGCGATGATCCCCGTAGGTCCGAGCAGCGCATATGATGCGATCCCCAGCAACGCGACAAGCGCCAGCCCCGGTCCGATGACCGTTTTGACATATTGGGGATTCTTCTTGCCTTGGGCCATGCCGAATTAGAACACCATTTTCAGCGCCAAGGCAAGAATGTGGATTAGCGGAATATGCTGCGCCCTGCGAATTGAGCGGCGGCGCCCAGCTCCTCCTCGATACGGATGAGCTGGTTGTACTTCGCCAACCGGTCCGACCGCGCGAGGCTACCGGTTTTGATCTGTCCGCAATTGGTCGCGACGGCGAGGTCGGCAATCGTCGCATCTTCCGTCTCACCCGAACGGTGCGACATGACCGCAGTATAGGATGCACGGTGCGCCATCGACACAGCAGCCAGCGTTTCCGTCAGCGTGCCGATCTGGTTGACCTTCACCAGCAACGAATTGGCAAGGCCCTTACCGATACCCATCGACAGACGTTCCGGGTTGGTCACGAACAGATCGTCACCGACCAACTGGACTTCATGGCCAATCTTGTCGGTCAACGCCTTCCAGCCTTCGAAATCATCTTCGCTCATGCCATCTTCGATCGAGCGGATTGGGTAGTCCTTGCACAAGGCGGCCAGATAATCGGCCATTTCATGCGGGCTGAGCGATAGCCCCTCGCCCGAAATTTCATATTTGCCATTTTTGAAGAACTCGGTCGCCGCGCAGTCGAGCGCCAAGACGACGTCGTCGCCAACCTTGAAGCCGGCCTTTTCAATCGACGCCATGATGAAGTCGAGAGCGTCACGGGTCGACGCCAGATTGGGCGCAAAACCGCCTTCATCACCGACAGCCGTGGCCAGACCCTTTTCATGCAGGCCCTTTTTCAAGGTATGGAAAATCTCCGAACCCCAGCGCACGGCTTCCGCGATGGAATCGGCGCCGACCGGCATGACCATGAATTCCTGGAAATCGATGGGATTGTCGGCATGTTCGCCGCCATTGATGATGTTCATCATCGGCACGGGCAGGACATGCGCGTTGACGCCGCCGACATAGCGGTACAGCGGCAATCCGCGCGCATCGGCGGCGGCCTTTGCAACCGCAAGGCTGACACCCAATATGGCATTGGCGCCCAAATTTGCTTTGTTATCGGTGCCGTCGAGGTCGATCATGACGGCGTCGATATCTTCCTGATCCTCCGCATCCAGATCAAGCAGCGCTTCGGAAATGGGTCCGTTGACGGATTCGACCGCCTGCAACACGCCCTTGCCCATGTAGCGCGCCTTGTCGCCATCGCGCTTTTCCACCGCTTCATAGGCGCCGGTCGAGGCGCCCGAGGGCACCGCCGCGCGACCGAAGCTGCCATCTTCCAGCAGCACATCGACTTCCACCGTCGGGTTCCCCCGGCTGTCCAGTATCTCGCGGGCGTGAATGTCGATAATTCCGGTCATGAAAGGCTCCATTTGGTGGCTGAGGGAACGTATGCGCGCCTCTATCGTTCTGCCTTTGATTTGGCAATGTTGCGCAGAGATAAAGATTTATAATCTATTTTGTGGTGCTATAGTTGACTAAGGCACCTTGAATACAAATATCTGATCTGTGTAACGCCCCACCCCTAACCCCAAGGAGTTCCGAAATGGTCGAAACCGCAAAACCCAAAGCTGCTGCCAAACCAGCGCCAAAGCCCAAAGCTGCCCCTAAAAAGACCACCGCCAAGACCGCTACCGCCGCAAAGCCGGCTGCAACATCCAAGGCGGTCGCCAAGGCAACACCGCCCAAGGGCAAGACAGAGAATGTTACCGCAAAGGTGAAAACCGACATGAATGATTTCAAGGCGAAAGCCACCGACAGCGCGAAGGCTGCCGCTGAAAAGGGCAAAGAACGCGCCACCGAAGCGGTTGGCAGCATCGGCAAGCTCATCCGCGACAGCGCCGCGACGATCGATGAAAATGTAGGCAAGCAATATGGCGACTACGCTCGTGGCGCCGCCGACGCAGTCGACGGCTTTGCAACCAAGCTCGACGCAAAGGATGTCGATGCCCTCGCAGAAGATGCCCGGCAGTTCGTCCGCAAAAGCCCGGCAGTTGCCATTGGCGCAGCGGCAGCGGTAGGCTTTGTTCTGGCCCGTCTGTTCCGTTCAGGTGGCAAAGACGCCTGATTTCCATAACAGTGGCATTGCCATAGACGGCCATTGGCCGTTAAGCGGGTGGAATGACGGACGAGCATCAGAACACAGACAAGGACGTGACGGACACCCAGTCCGAACCATCGCCCGTGGAACAGGTCACACTGGTCCTCGACGATCTGCGTGCGCTTGTCCGGGCTGAGGTCGATTATTATCAGTCCCGGCTGGATTACAGCCGCCACGTGCTTCGATGGTCCTTCCGGTTCGGCGCCATCGCGGCCTTCGCGTTTAGCGGGGCGGCCATAGCGCTCGTGATCGGACTCGTGCTGACATTGTCGCCCGTGATTGGACCCGGCTGGGCCACATTAACGGTTACGGCGGCATTCATCATCATCGGAATAATCTGCGGGTTCAAGGCACGAAAATGGCTGCGGAAGGTTTACTTCCCGGAGATTGAACGCGATGACGACCCTATTACCTAAGGATCCCGAGGTGACCGATCGGAAATCCGTAATCCTATCCGATGCGGAACGGCGCAACTTGCGCCGCAAGCTGCGGGGAACTGTCGAGGTCGCGCAGGATGTTCTGCACCCGCGCAACCAGATCCGGCGGTTTCTGCAGCGGAAAAAAACGCAAGCGGTGAAGGTGTCGGAAGACGCCACGCAACTTGCCCGCAAAAATGCACCGCTAATCGGGGCGGTCGGCTTGGGGGCAATTATATTTGCCGCCCGCCGTCCTATTTCCAATTGGCTTTCAAAGCTGCGAAAGAGTAAAAGCAACTTGCCTGACGGCAACTGAGACAGGAACGATATATGAGCAAGATCGGCGACAGCATCAAAACCGCGACCCACAGCGCGAAAGAAGGTCTGGCATCGGCCAAGGCCACGACAAGCAAGAAAAGTGCGGCCGCCCGTGAAAAGGCTGCAGATGCTTATGAAAAGGGCCGTGAAGCCGCCGCGCGCGGTGTTCAGCAATCGTGCGATTACGCGCATAAGGCTGCCGAGAAGACGTCGCAGGGCATCGATAAGAACCCGCTTGCCATCGTGCTGGGCGGCGTAGCGATTGGCGCCATCGTCGGCGCCTTGCTGCCCCGCACCGAACGCGAAACCAAATTGATGGGCAAGACCGGCAAGAAGCTGAACAAAAAAGCCAAGGAAATGGCGAAGGCCGCAAAGTCGGCGGGTAAAGAGAAAGTGGACAGTCTGGGCCTGAACGGCGATGCGGTCCGTGATCAATTTAGGGACCTTGTCAGCAAAGCAGCAGAAGCGGTAAAGGCGGCGGGCGTGGCCGCTACGGAAGCGGCCAAAAAAAAGGATTAAGGGGCAAGAATTTGAGCGAAGCTAAATTGCATCTGGTGTTCGGGGGCCGGGTCAAAGACCCGCAGACACTGGAATTCACGGATCTTGAAAAGCTCGACATCGTCGGCATGTTCCCGGACTATGCATCCGCGGAAGAGGCATGGCGTGCCGCAGCACAAAAAACGGTCGACGACGCCGAAATGAAATATGTCGTCGTGCATCTGCACAAATTGCTGCAACCTCAGGAATAAGGCTGCTCGGGGCGCTGCCCTTGTGCGGCGCTCCACCTATTTTGCAGTTCAGGCTTTGCGGTAACGCCACAAAAGCAAAGGGCGCGCCAGAAACAGGCCAGCCACAAAACCGCCGATATGCGACCAGATGGCAATAGCTATGCCCAGGCCCGGTCCGACAAATCCCAAAGCAAGATTAAGCGCAACCCATGCAAGGGTGAGGTGGATTGGTCGTGCAATATGCGCAGGCAATGGCCCCCACGCCGTTGGAGGCTTGTTGGGAAAAAGCAGAACATAGGCGCCGATAATTGCGGAAATGGCCCCGCTAGCACCGATGGCAGGGGCCATCATATCCGCCGATAGTGGCCATTGCATCACCGCCGCCAGCCATTCTGTGCCCGCGGCAGCATAAGCGCCAATCAGATATAAGAAGATATAGATTCCGCCGCCCAGCACACGCTCGACCATTTTTCCGATCAGCAGGAGCATGACCATATTCAATATCGCGTGCATCAGTCCGCCATGCAGGAATGCCGCCGTCAACGGCGTCAGAAATGCTGGAACAAGGAACCGAATGGCTTCAAATTGGGAGCTGTCGCCGCTCAGCCGGATCGGCCAGAGCCCGCCGGATATAACGGCATATTCCCACCAATGCGGCACGAGCAACAGCAGCGCGATCACCAGATTGATAACCACAAGTGCGTTGGTAACAGGACCGCGCGGGAACTGCATCATCGGTCTCCCAATGGAACTACGGCGTATCGCATTCCAGAAACCTCATTCAAAACCAGGCCGCTCTGCTCTTGGGCGGAAAAGGCGGCATGATTTTGATGTGTCGGGGTCAAATCAGATAAACTCGATCTTCGACACGAGATAATATTTGTCGCCTGACGGCACGGTCAACTCGATTTCGTCTTCGACGACACGGCCGATCAACGCACGGCCCAATGGCGAATTATAGGAAATCCGGCCAGCCTTTGCGTCGGCTTCGGTTTCGCCCACCAACTGGTAGCGTACAGGCTTATCGTCTTCGTCCAGCAAGGTGACGGTGGCGCCAAAAACGATCTTGTCGCCCGACAAGGTCGTGGGATCGATAATTTGCGCACGGCCAATCTTGTCCTCGATTTCGGAAATCGCGGCTTCAACCTGACCCTGACGTTCCTTGGCAGCGTGATACTCGGCATTTTCCGACAAATCGCCATGCGCACGCGCTTCCTCGATTGCTTCCACAATCATAGGGCGCTCATCGCGGAGGCGCTTCAGGTCGGTCGTCAGCTTTTCATAGCCTTCGGCCAACATCGGATATTTTTCAAAACTCGCCATTTTGGCTGCCCTTCGTCACAAAAACTTCCCCACCGGAGGAGCGGTCAAACCCATCCGATATGCAGTTTCAAATTTAGGGGAGAGATACTGCTTCCCTTAATAATAGTCCTGAAGTGGCCGAACTTCAAGTTGCCGTTGCTGCAACGACGCAATCGCCTGTGCCACAGCGACACTTCCGGCGGCTGTAGTATATTGCGATACCTTGTTCACCAGCGCGGAACGGCGGATTTCTTCGCTGTCCTTCAGACTCTGCCAGCCTTCCGTCGTATTGAAAATCAGGTGGATTTCGCCATCCTTGATCTTGTCGACGATATGCGGGCGGCCCTGTGCGACCTTGTTCACCCGTTCGACTTCGATTCCCTGCGCCAACAGATAGTCGGCGGTGCCGCCGGTTGCGCACACGGTAAAGCCACATTCGATGGCTTGCTTCACAGCGGAAACGATGACCGGCTTGTCACTGTCCTTCACCGACACGAACAGTTTACCGCCCATAGGTGGCGGCATCCGCGCGCCGATCTGCGACTTTGCAAAGGCTGTCGCGAAATCCTTGTCGATACCCATGACTTCGCCGGTCGATTTCATTTCGGGCGACAGCACGGGATCGACGCCCGGGAAGCGGTCGAACGGGAAAACCGCCTCTTTGACCGCGATATAGTCGATATCGAGATTGATCGGTGGCAAGTCCTTGAGCTTTTCGCCAGCCATGACCCGCGCGGCAATCTTGGCGATTGGCGCGCCGATGGCTTTGGCGACAAAGGGCACGGTCCGGCTCGCCCGTGGATTGACCTCGATCAGATAGACCTTGCCTTCCTTGACCGCGAACTGGACATTCATCAGCCCGCGCACGTGCAGGTTAAACGCGAGCAATTCGGCCTGGCGTCGTATTTCCGCGATAATGTCGGCGGGAAGACTATATGGCGGGATGGTGCAGGCGCTGTCGCCGCTGTGCACGCCGGCTTCCTCGATATGCTGAAGGATTCCGGCCACAACCACATCATCACCGTCGCAAATGGCGTCAACATCGACTTCGATAGCATCGCGCAGATAGCTGTCGATCAAGACCGGCGAGTCGCCCGAGACGATGACGGCGGTCTGGATATAGTTTTCGAGCTGCGCTTGCGTATCGACAATTTCCATGGCCCGGCCACCGAGAACATAGGAAGGCCGCATCAACACGGGATAGCCAATCTTTTCGGCCACCGCGATGGCTTCTTCCCGGCTGCGCGCGATACCATTTTCAGGCTGCCGCAGCTTTAGCTTGTTGATGAGCGCGGCAAAACGCTCGCGGTCTTCGGCCAGATCAATCGCATCGGGCGATGTGCCGAGGATCGGAATGCCGGCCGCTTCGAGCGCCTTGGCCAAATTCAGCGGGGTTTGCCCGCCAAATTGCACGATCACGCCTTTCAGCGTTCCATTTTGCTGTTCGACATGCAGGATTTCGAGCACATCTTCAGCGGTGAGCGGCTCGAAATAAAGCCGGTCGGATGTGTCATAGTCGGTCGACACCGTTTCGGGATTGCAGTTGACCATGATCGTCTCATAGCCCGCATCCGCCAGTGCAAAGCAGGCATGGACGCAGCAATAGTCGAACTCGATCCCCTGCCCGATGCGGTTCGGACCGCCACCCAAGATCACGATCTTCTCGCGAGTCGACGGCTGGCTCTCGCATTCGGGCGTGCCAAAGCTGGGCGCTTCATAGGTCGAATACATATAAGGCGTCTTCGCCTCGAATTCGGCGGCGCAGGTGTCGATGCGCTTGAACACGGGACGGACGCCCAGTTTGTGGCGCAGCGCGCGGACTTCTTCCTCGGTCACCGCGCCGGCCATGGCGCGTGCCGCCTGCATCGCAATACCGGAGCCGTGGCGCACGGCGGTTTCCATGCCGGGCCGGATATTCAGCGATTCCACCGCCAGATAAGCAAGTCGCTTGTCCGAAAAGCCCATCGCCTTCAGACGGCGCAGCGCCTCGGGGCCATTGGGCAGGCCATTGGCCTTAATGGCATTTTCTTCGGCAATGATTTCTTCGAGCCGCTCCAGAAACCACGGATCGAACTTTGCGATGGCGTGGATTTCCGCAACGGTCATGCCCTCACGCAATGCCTGCGCCGCAACCAGAAGACGGTCAGGCGTAGCTCGCGACAGTTCGGCGGACAGCTCGTCTTTCGACGCGCCGCGTAGCCCATCGATATAGTTGAAGCCCGAAAGCCCGGTTTCCAGACCGCGCAGGGCCTTTTGCATGCTTTCGTGGATGTTGCGGCCAATCGCCATCACCTCGCCCACCGACTTCATCGCCGTGTGCAGCAACGGCTCGGCACCCTTGAACTTTTCAAAGGCGAAGCGCGGGATTTTGGTGACAACATAGTCGATTGTCGGTTCGAACGACGCTGGCGTGGCGCCGGTGATGTCGTTGGTAATCTCGTCGAGCGTGTAGCCAACCGCCAGCTTTGCCGCGACCTTGGCAATGGGGAAGCCGGTGGCCTTGGACGCGAGCGCCGAGGACCGCGACACACGCGGATTCATCTCGATCACGATCAGGCGACCATCCTTCGGATTCACTGCGAACTGTACGTTCGAACCCCCTGTTTCAACACCGATTTCACGCAAGCAGGCGATGCTTGCGTTGCGCATGATCTGATATTCTTTGTCGGTCAGCGTCAACGCCGGGGCGACGGTAATCGAATCCCCGGTATGCACACCCATCGGATCGACATTTTCGATGGAGCAGATGATGATGGCATTGTCGTTGCGGTCGCGCACGACCTCCATCTCATATTCTTTCCAGCCGAGCAGCGATTCCTCGATCAGCACCTCTGTCGTGGGCGAGGCGTCGAGGCCGCCGGTCACGATCTGGATAAATTCGTCGCGGTTATAGGCGATCCCGCCGCCCGTGCCACCCATGGTGAAGCTGGGCCGGATAATCGCAGGCAAGCCGGTACGTTCCAGCACTTCAAGCGCTTCGTCCATCGAATGCGCGATGCCCGAGCGTGCCGATTCCAGCCCGATCTTGGTCATCGCGTCGCGGAATTTGATCCGGTCCTCGGCCTTGTCGATCGCCTCGGCATCCGCGCCGATCATCTCGACACCATATTTGGCCAGCGTGCCGTCGTTGAACAGCGCGAGCGCGACGTTCAGCGCCGTCTGTCCGCCCATGGTCGGAAGGACCGCGTCTGGGCGCTCTTTTTCGATAATCTTCGCCACGATTTCAGGCGTAATCGGTTCGACATAAGTCGCATCAGCCATGTCCGGATCGGTCATGATCGTCGCGGGGTTCGAGTTGACGAGGATAATCCGATATCCCTCTTCACGCAGCGCCTTGCACGCCTGCGTTCCCGAATAGTCAAACTCGCACGCCTGCCCGATAATGATCGGACCCGCACCGATGATCAGGATGGAGGAGATGTCGGTTCTTTTGGGCATTCTCTATTCCATGCTCACATAGGCTTCGGCGCCCATGCGCTCAAACTCTTCCGTTATGCATGAAAAGGCCGATGTGCCCTCTGCCTGGCTGAGCTTGATCATTACGCCACTGGTGCCTTTTGTTTCTTCTACGGTCATGGTCACGCCATCAACGACAGACGTTTCGGATGTTGTCGAGGGGCCGAAACGCGCGGTCTGCAGCTTGCAGTTGGCCTTTAACTCGGCAAATTGCGCTTCGGTCATCGCCGTTTTGGGCCCCGAACTGCCACTGCCCGCCCCCCCGCACGCGCCGAGGAGCAGCGTCGCGCTGGAAATAAAGACGATGTTGGCGCGTTCGAAGCTCAACCCATCATCCCCGCAAATTTCTCGAACAGATAATGGCTATCCTGCGGCCCAGGAGAGGCCTCGGGGTGATATTGCACGCTGAACGCGGGCTGATCGACGAGTTCAAAGCCGCAATTTGACCCGTCAAACAGACTGGTATGCGTCGCTTTGGCATTGGCTGGGAGCGTGTCCGCATCGACAGCAAAGCCGTGGTTCATGCTCGTAATCTCGACCCCGCCGTCGGACAGGCGCTTGACCGGATGGTTCGCGCCGCGGTGGCCCTGATGCATCTTCTCCGTCGTCGCGCCGACCGCGAGGGCGAGCATCTGGTGGCCGAGGCAAATGCCGAACAGCGGCTTTTTCGTGGCCAACCATTGCTGAATGACCGGCACCGCATAGACGCCGGTTGCTGCAGGGTCGCCAGGGCCGTTGGACAGGAACAAGCCATCCGGCGCGTGCGCCATGATCTCGTCAAAGGCTGCCGTCGCCGGTACCACCGTCACGTCACAACCGACATCGACCAGATTGCGCAGGATATTGTGCTTGATGCCATAATCGATGGCAACGACCTTGGGTTTTTGCCTTCGGGGTGTCTCGACTTCGCTCGACACGAACGGAGTTATAGAACTGCCATCACCTTCACCGTTCGTGTCGAGCGAAGTCGAGACACCCATCGGCCCTGCATAACCCTCGCCAAGCTTCCACAAACCCTGGTCCCAGCCATAGGTCTGCAAGGCCGTGACATCTTTCGCCAGATCCATTCCTTCCAGCCCGGCCCAGGCCTTGGCCTGCGCGAGCAAAGCGGGAATGTCGAACTTGCCGCTCGAAGAATGCGCAATGACGGCATTCGGCGCTCCATTGATGCGGATCAGGCGGGTCAGCGCGCGGGTGTCGACGCCGGAGATACCGATGCGGCCATTGGCCTTCATCCAGGCATCAAAATGCTGCGTGCTGCGGAAATTCGACGGATCGGTCACATCCTGACGCACGATCGCGCCCAGCGCATGGGGGTTCAGCGCCTCCACATCCTCTGGGTTGGCACCGACATTGCCGATATGGGGAAAGGTGAAGTTGATGATCTGCCCGGCATAGGACGGGTCGGTCATGACCTCTTGATAGCCGGTCATAGCGGTGTTGAAGCAGACTTCGCCCACCGCCTGTCCTTCGGCGCCAAAGCCCCTACCCCAGACAACCTCGCCAGACGCCAATACCAATACGCCTGTCGCTCCGGTGGGCGCGCGCGTAGAGGTGGGGTCGGCCATGATTGGGGTCGCTCCGGTCAGAAGATTGCAGCAATGTCGCTAAGGCACCGCGCCTAGACATGGCGGGCGGAGGCGTCAATGCGGAAAACGAGAAAGTTGTGGAATAGTCGCCGGAGAAGTTCAGGGTGACGAAAAATGGATGTTCGTCTAACGCACTTCTTCTTCAAAAATTCGGAAAACAAAAATGATTCGTGACACCATTAAAGCCGCCCAAATCTCCGCGATGAAGGCCGGCGAAAAAGACCGCCTTGCCGCCGTCCGCCTGATCCTTGCCAAGGTAAAGGACCGCGATATCGAACTGCGCACTGCGTCGCAGCTGCCCGATGATGACGCGCTTGTCGTCGAAGTGCTGCAGAAAATGGTGAAACAACGCCGCGAATCCATCGCCCTTTACGAACAAGGTGGCCGTGCAGAACTTGCCGCAGTCGAGGCGGCGGAACTTACCGTGATCGAAGAATTCCTGCCCGCGCAAATGACCGAGGCTGAAACCAGCGCCGCCATCGAAGCGATCAAGGCCGAACTCGGCGCCTCCACCGTCAAGGATATGGGCCGCGTCATGGCAACCCTTAAAGAACGCCACGGCCCTCAACTCGACATGAGCAAGGCCAGCGGGTTGGTGAAAGCGGCGCTGGCTTGAAGTGTCTCTAACCCCGCAATGGCTTGATGAACTCCGTTCCCGGATCACGCTTTCCGCGTTGATCGGCCGTACGGTGAAGGTCACGCGTGCGGGGCGGGAGTTTAAGGCCTGTTGCCCGTTCCATAATGAAAAGACGCCCAGCTTCACGATCAACGATGAAAAGGGCTTCTACCATTGTTTCGGCTGTTCCGCGCATGGCGATGCCATAAGGTGGATGACCGACCAGCGCGGCCTGTCGTTCATGGACGCGATCAAGGAACTCGCGGCCGAAGCTGGCATGGAAGTGCCGGCTGCAGACCCAAGGGCGGCGCAACGCGCTGAAAAAGCGAATAATTTATATGACGTCATGACGGCAGCGCAGGACTGGTTCGTCCAGCAATTGCAAGGCGTCGAGGGTGCAGGTGCGCGGGCCTATCTGCAAAAGCGCGGCTTTTCGGCCAAGACCATCCAGGAGTTCGGCTTCGGCCTCGCGCCTGACAGCCGCACCGCGCTCAAATCCGCGCTGCTGAAATTCGGCGTCCCCATGCTGGTCGAGGCAGGCCTGCTGATCGCGGTCGACGACAAGGAACCTTATGACCGGTTCCGCGGCCGCCTGATGATCCCGATCCGCGACCCGCGCGGACGCGTCATCGCCTTTGGCGGGCGGATCTTAGGGGATGGCGAGCCGAAATATCTCAACTCCCCCGATACGCCGTTGTTCGATAAGGGGCGTACACTCTACAATCTCGACAAATGCTCACCCGCCTCGCGCAAGACAGGCCGGGTGATCGTTGTCGAAGGCTATATGGACGTCATCGCCATCGCACAGGCGGGGTTTGCCGACGCTGTTGCGCCGCTGGGCACCGCGCTGACGGAGCAACAGATCCAGATGCTGTGGCGCATGACCGAAAAGCCCCTGCTCTGCTTTGATGGCGACAGCGCCGGGCAGAAGGCCGCCATGCGCGCCGCCTTGCGGGCGTTGCCCTTGCTCAAACCCGGCCACAGCCTGCAATTTGTGACCTTACCGGAGGGGCAAGACCCGGACGATCTCGTCAAGAAATCAGGGCCAAAGGCGCTCGCCGAACTATTGGATGCGTCCGAACCGCTTGTCGAGCGCCTCTGGCGCAGCGAAGTGGCCGCAGGCCCGCTGGACACCCCCGAAGACCGCGCGGGCCTGAAACAGCGGTTGGGCGGGCATATGGCGAATATCGCCGATGCCGAAATTCGTCGCCATTATGCCGATGCCTTCCGCGAACGGTTTGACAGCCTGTTCGCACCCAAGCCCCGTGCGCCATTTCAACCAAGCGCCGCCCCGCGCAAAGGCAAGGCCCGCGATTGGCGCGCGCCGCAAATCCTGCCGCCGGGCGCAGAAACCAAAAGCTTCAACGCCAAAAATTCCGATTTTCTGGTGCAAGGCGTGCTGGGCGCTCTTCTGCGAAATCCGGCCCTGATTCTACAGCACCAGGAGGCGCTCAGTGACTTCGTTCCGCCCGACCCGAATCACGCAAAATTGCTGGGTGCGATACTTGATGCAAGTTTTGCCAAAGAATCGCTTGATACGGAGGGGTTAATTACCATATTGGACGAGAAGTTGTATAATGTCGCTATATCGCTTCTCCACAGCAACGGCAAAGTCTTTGCCTTTAACCGTGGGGATGTCGGGGTTGGAAGCGACGGATTGTCCAACGCTTCAAAGGAATTGGGTGAAGCAATCAGGCTTATGAAGCAGCGTCCTGCGCTGGAAGAAGCTCTGGAACGCGCCACATTGCGGGCAAGTTCAGAGATGACCGACGAGACTTTTGCGGAACAGCAACGATTGCGCGCCGAGAAAAAGGCATTTGACGATCGCATCATCGCATTTTTTCGGCGCGATGCGGACGGTTTATAGAATTTAGAGTTATCGGGGAATTATTTTGGCAAGTCGCGCAAACGAAAATGAAGAAGATATGTCCGAAAACGGTGATGCACCGCTGATCGACCTCAATGATGCGACCGTCAAAAAGCTGCTCGCCAAGGCGAAGCGCCGGGGTTTCCTGACCTATGACGAACTGAATGCTGCCCTGCCGCAGGACCAGATGTCTTCGGAGCAGATCGAAGATGTCATGTCTGCGATCAACGACATGGGCGTACAGATTGTCGAAAATGACGAAGCTGGCGAAGATGGCGATGAGCCTGAGGAAGAAGTCGAAACCATCGACAATATTTCCGAGAATGATCCCCGCTCGCTGACCAACACGACCAAGAAGACCGGCACGGGCGAACGCACCGATGACCCTGTGCGCATGTACCTGCGCGAAATGGGCGCCGTCGAGCTGCTGAGCCGCGAAGGCGAAATCGCGATTGCAAAGCGCATCGAATCCGGCCGCGACACCATGATCCTCGGCCTGTGCGAAAGCCCGATCACGTTCCACGCCATCATCGACTGGTCCAACGCGCTGAACGACGGCAATATGCAGTTGCGCGAAATTCTCGATCTGGACGCCATGTTGTCCAAGGAACCAGCGCCCGAAAGCCTGACCGAAGATGGTGAGGAAGAAGGCGATGGCGAAATCAGCGAGAAGACCGCTGGTCCTTCCTACAAGGAAGAAGAAGAAGTCGAGGATGAACCGGAATCGTCGGATGATGACGATGACGATATGACCGAGCGCCGCGCGCGTCCTGTCGAGGAAGAAGAAGAGGACAACACCCTCAGTCTCGCACAGATGGAAGAAGCCCTGAAGCCTGCGGCTTTGGAGCGTTTTGCCAAGATCGCATCGCTGTTCAAGAAATTTTCCAATATTCAGCTCGACCGTATGCGCGCGCTGAATGCCGGTGAAGACTTTTCCACAGCTTCGGAAAATAAATATCACAAATTACGCGAAGAATTGACCGCCGAGGTAGAATCGGTCCAGTTTCACGCGAACAAGATCGAATATCTTGTCGACCAGCTTTATTCGTTCAACCGTCGTTTGACCGCCCTTGGCGGCCAGATGCTGCGCTTGGCCGAACGGCATAAGGTACCGCGCAAGGCGTTTCTCGACAGCTATATGGGCCATGAGCTTGACGAAAACTGGCTGACCGACGTCGCCAATATCGACAAGAAATGGAATGCCTTTGCAACCAACGAAGCCGATGGCGTAGAGCGCATCCGTGCCGAAATCGCCGATATTGCGGCGAATACCGGCATGAGCCTTGGCGAATTCCGCCGCATCGTGAACATGGTGCAAAAGGGTGAGCGCGAGGCACGTATCGCCAAGAAGGAAATGGTCGAAGCCAATCTGCGCCTCGTGATTTCCATCGCCAAAAAATATACCAACCGCGGACTTCAGTTCCTCGACCTCATTCAGGAAGGCAATATCGGCCTGATGAAAGCGGTCGATAAGTTCGAATATCGCCGCGGCTACAAGTTCAGCACCTATGCCACCTGGTGGATCCGGCAGGCCATTACACGCTCGATCGCCGATCAGGCGCGGACCATTCGTATTCCGGTGCATATGATCGAAACGATCAACAAGCTGGTCCGCACAAGCCGCCAGTTCCTGCACGAACAGGGTCGTGAACCGACACCGGAGGAAATGGCCGAGCGTCTTTCCATGCCGCTCGAAAAGGTCCGCAAGGTGATGAAAATCGCCAAGGAACCGATCAGCCTTGAAACCCCGATCGGGGATGAGGAAGACAGCCATCTGGGTGACTTCATCGAGGACAAGAATGCGATCATCCCTGTGGATGCTGCTATTCAGGCGAACCTCAAGGAAACGGTGACCCGTGTCCTTGCGTCACTCACCCCGCGTGAAGAACGCGTTTTGCGTATGCGATTCGGGATCGGCATGAACACCGACCATACGCTGGAAGAAGTCGGCCAGCAGTTCAGCGTTACCCGCGAACGTATCCGTCAGATCGAGGCAAAGGCGCTGCGCAAGCTCAAGCACCCGAGCCGCAGCCGCAAGATGCGGTCGTTCCTCGACCAATAAAAACAGAGCTAACGCTATTCAATGGCTGTCCTTCGATGAAGGGCAGCCATTTTTTATGCCTGCGGCACCCGGTTGATCGCCTCTTCAATAGGCTGTTTCAACATAAGTGCACCCGGAACGCTGAGATGATGGCTATCAAAATAGAGCGGCGATCCATGGGCAAAGGTCATGCAGCGCGAGGTGGGACAGAATATCCGTGCCGGATAGATACGGGTCAGCAGCCTGTGATGGCCGAGATCTTCCAAAATCTTGGTCGCCCGCCATTGCCGCTCTACATAGAGATCACGCGACACGGTGAAATTGGCGGGGTCTTCACCACGAGAGCTGAGTATCGCAAGGGTTTTCGGAATGTCATATCCGGTTTCCGGCACCGGATAGACCAGAACGACATGCTTGCCGTTCGCTATTAGGATTTGCACCAGATTGCGGATGCCGTCGCGGAAATGATGGCGCGCGGCATCGCTGAACAGCGGATAGGGTTCGCCATCCGGGCCGATAAGCTTCGGCGCGCCATTGTTGGTTTCGGCCTCTCCGGTCGAAACAAAGCGCCCTTCCAAATAAAGCGACCAACGCGCTGCCAATATGACGGTGTGGATGTTTTTGTTCGCGAGAACATAGTCCAGCCTTTTGCGGTTGCCCTCAACACATCCCGGACTTGTTCCTGCCCCCAACAGCGGCGGGCATTGCGGGGACGCGCCGTAAATGATGCCTGAACCTGTATCTTTGGCGACCTGATCAAGCGCACCGAAAAGCGCCCCTGCATGGGAATCGCCCCACAGAAAGACCGAAGCATCCGTCGGATCGCCAATGGTGCACCGGGAATTGGGTTCCAGTTGCAAGTCGACTTTCCCGCACATATCCGATTCCGGGTTCATCGACTGTCCGTAAGAGGCCAGTTCCACGGTCCGGTCCTTGAACCTGTCCGGTAAACCTCCGCTAAAGTAGATAGCGGCCGAGACGCAGGACACGACGAAAATCGACGCACCGCCCAACGCGAACACCGAACGTTGCGGTGTCTCATCATAGGGCCGCCGGAACGGCAGCTCGACAAAGCGCCAGGACAGATAGCCTAGACCGATCGAGATGCCAGTCAATCCGGCGTTCTCGAGCAGGGTCAACTTCCCGATGTTGACATAATTGACGAATACAAAGAGCGGCCAGTGCCACAGATAGACGGAGTAGGAGATTTTACCGACGAACTGCATGGGCGCGATGGAAAGCATCCGTCCGGTCAGCACGTCCTTGCCAGCCCAGATCAGCAATGCGGTGCCCAGACAGGGGATCAACGCTGCGGCCCCGGGAAAAACGGTTAGATCATCGAAAATGGCAAAGGTGGCGATCAGCAACGCCAGCCCCGCAAAGCCCGCGAAGGTTGCCATCTGCCTGCTCTCTGGTGCCTTGAACAGGCCTACAGCCAGCAGCGCACCAATCAGAAACTCCCACGCGCGGAATGGCATCAGGTAAAAGGCCGTCGACTGGTCGATACCGGTCATCCAGACGCAAGCGGCAAAGGACAGTCCTGCGAGGCACAGCAATATGCTTTTGATGTGCAACGCCCATTTCCTGAGGATGACCATCAGGATGATCGGATAAATGATGTACACCTGCTCTTCGACAGCGAGCGACCATGTGTGCAGCAGAACGCGTACCTTGGCATCGCCTTCGAAATAGCCTGTCTGCGTCCAATAGGCGATGTTCGATACAAAAGCCGCCGCGCCAAAGGTATTGCGCGACATATAGGTAAAGTCCTGCGGCAACAGGATCAGCGCGCCGGCGACCAGCGAAACGAAGAGAACGAGGAACAGCGCCGGAAACAGCCGCCTGATCCGCCGCTCGTAAAAGCGCATCAGCGAGAAATTGTCTTCGTCAATTTCGCCGACGATTAACCGGGTAATCAGATAGCCGGAAATGACAAAGAAGATATCGACGCCGGCATAACCACCGGGGACAAAGCCCAGATCGGCATGGAAGAACAGGACCGCCAGCACGGCAATCGCCCGCAACCCGTCAATATCGGGGCGATAGGATGGCGCCGACGCGGTCGTTTTGCCGTGTGCACTCATTTACTCTGTTCCGGCTCTTGCCCTGCAAAAATACAGAAATTCGCCACATCACCTTAGCGAGGCAGCGCACCAAGTCATTTAAGCAAAGGTAGTACCCAGAAATAGCTAGGTTTTAAGCAAAAACGGGACAATCCGGTCCCATTTTGGGACTCCGCCCCGCCATGGCATCGCTCCGGATAAATGGTTCAACAGAAACTTTTATCCTCGTAAACATGTCATTTAGGACTTTTTGCTACCCCTCCTCAATCAAGCGCTGTGAAAAGGCCGCTTGATCGTCATGCGGAGTGGGCAATGGACAATCTGGCGCGGCCGGACACAGTACGTGATTTTGGATCACTATTTACCGACGCCGTTCTGGCGGACGGCAGTGTGTCCATTATCGAACCGCTCGCCAGCTTTATCAGCGAAGGGTCGACCCGGCCCGATTTGCGCTCACCGTTCAAATATGCGCGCGGCGCTTTGGTTGCCGATATCGCGCATTTCATCAATATCTCGCACGGACGGCACCCGGGCATTGTGGACCATGCGGCCCACAAGATTGTCGACGATGCCGCGCGCAAATGGCTGATCAAGGCCATTGACGGATTTGCAGTGGAGCGCAGCTTCATGAATGCGCTGACCGTGGCCGCAGGGCCAGAGCGCCGCCACAATGGTGAAAACAAGGTCGCCGCGCTTATCACCGGACAGGCGCGCAATTTTGAGATGCTGGCAACATCCGACCGCAAAGGCTGCCCTGCAGGCGCGGCTCTGGCCTTCGTTATCGATTGGCACCGCAGCCGCCCCTTGCTTTCCGCAGTCGCCCTGCATGTCGGCATGGATGTGCCTCCACTGGCACTGCCCGACATCAGCGAATGCACCGATGTAGCCGACAAACTAGGCGCAACCGACAATTACCGGCGCGCGATGCGCTTTGGTGCGGAGCAAATTCTCGCGCAGCAACGCGGCCTATGGCGTCTGATCGCCGCCCGTCACGCCGAGGCGCTGGCCGGCTAAACCCCCTGCCCGATATAGTGGCTTGCATATAACAGCATCCGCACTTAACGAATTAACCGTTCGATTAAGTGATGGGATTTGATGATGCGTTTTGAAGGCACCGACAAATATGTGGCAACCGATGATCTGAAGGTTGCGGTCAACGCGGCGACGAAGCTGCGCCGTCCGCTGCTGGTCAAGGGTGAACCGGGCACCGGTAAAACCGTGCTGGCCCAGGAAATCGCAACCGCCCTGGGCGCGCCGCTGATCGAATGGAACATCAAATCCACCACTAAGGCGCATCAGGGCCTCTATGAATATGACGCCGTGGCTCGCCTTCGCGACAGCCAATTGGGTGACGAGCGGGTGCACGACATCCGCAACTACATCAAGAAAGGCAAATTGTGGGAGGCATTTACCAGCCCGCAACTGCCCGTGCTGCTGATCGACGAAATCGACAAGGCTGACATCGAATTCCCGAACGATCTGTTGCAGGAACTCGACCGGATGGAGTTCTTCGTTTACGAAACGCAGGAGACGATCAAGGCGGTCGAACGGCCCATCGTCATCATCACCTCGAACAATGAAAAAGAATTGCCCGACGCATTTCTGCGCCGCTGTTTCTTCCACTATATCAAATTCCCGGACCGCGACACGATGCAGTCCATCATCGACGTCCACTTCCCCGACATCCAGAAAATCCTGGTCTCCAAGGCGATGGATATCTTCTACGAAGTCCGCGATGTGCCGGGCCTGAAGAAAAAGCCGTCGACGTCAGAACTGCTCGACTGGCTCAAGCTGCTCCTGCACGAAGATATGCCGCTCGACGTTCTGCAATCGCGCGACCCGACCAAGGCGATCCCGCCGTTGCACGGTGCGCTGCTGAAGAACGAACAGGACGTGATGCTGTTCGAACGCCTTGCCTTCATGGCACGACGTCAGGGCAGCTAAGCCCTAAATCACATAGGCTATTTCAAGGTCGCCCCAGCGGCGGCCATTGATGCGCAGCGGAACATAGACGTTGCGGACGATCTTGTACGTCTTGCCATCGCCTTCATGCCGGTACACCGCCATGGTGAAGTCCTTTTCGCTCGCCTTGGCCGTGATGTCGCATCCTTCGAACAGGACGCGGCCGTTGCGGCAATATTTGGTGTCATGGGCAATTTCGCCCGTGGGCTCCCGCGAAAATTCCTTGAGGTGAATGGGGAGGAAGCCTTTGTTGCTGCTGCACACCACCGACATGATCGCTTCCGGGTCCATTGCCTTTACCGATTCCAGAACCGGCTGCCAGTTACGCTCCGCCCAATCTGTCAGACGGGTGCGGTAACGGGGCGGGTTGCTGCCCTCGATAAGCTGGAGGTCCGCGTCGAACAGCGCATCCATGGAGAGCGTACCCTGCCCGATTGCATTTTCGGTCAACGACTCGACCTTGCGCGCCTGTTCGGTGGCAAGCTCGACATATTTCAGATCGTCGAGCGACAGTCCGCTGTGGACGATGGAATCAAACATTCCATTCGCCAGCGCTTCCAGTTCGACAAGCTGGTGATGCGCTTTGCCCACGGCGCTGAACATCGCGCCATTGGCTTCGGCCACCGCGTCGCGGACACGTTGTGATTCAATCAAACTCTGGTGCACATCGGCGGTGTTCGAAGCGATTTCGCGGCTCCGGTCGCCCATTTGGCCGATGATGTCGCTAACCCCGTGAATCAGGTCCTGAAGGCTGGAAAACTGCTGCTGCGCTTCGCTGCTGGTCGCGATGCCATCCTCGATCTGGCCAACAAATTTTGCTGCCTCGTTCGACAGCGAATTGACTGTCCCGGTAATTTCCACGGCTGCGGCGCGCGAATCCAGCGCCAGCTTTTTGACCTCTGCGGCAACCACCGAAAATGTCTGCCCGGCATCTCCGGCCTTCTCGGCCTCGATGGCGGCATTCAGCGCCAGCATATTCGTTGTGCGCGCAATGGTATCGATAGATTGCGACACCCGCTTCACCTGCTCCATTGCCGCGGCAAAGCCCGTGATATGCGCTCCCAGATTTTCGATCAGTCCGATCAGCGCCGAAAAGCTCGCAATCGACATTTTGATGGTATCGTTCCCGCCCATTAGACGGGTCACCGCGGCTTCGGACAAAGCACTTGCTTCAGACGTGGCCTGCGTGACTTCGGCTATATCCGAATCCAGACGCAGCGTCAGTTCGGTCAGCTCCGAATGCCGGGTTTTCAGCCAGTCGGCAGAATCGAGCGCCTGCTCCAAAACGCCTGCGGCACCGGCACATCCTACCGTCACATCGCCACAGATTTTTGCCGTTTCCCGTATCCACGCATTTTCGGGAACGTCGATCTTTTCCATCTTCATGCAGGCGACCCTCATCACAGTTGCAAAGCCGTGTAACCTGTTTTGGTTAGCGCTTCGTTAACCCTCTTTAGTTGACGTGAAGCATCCAAATCGGCACAAGCCCAAGATAGAGTTTTGCGAGGATAGAGCCGGTGTTTTTTTCTTTCATGGACGAGTTGCGAACTGCAGGGATTTCCGCATCGCTTAAAGAACATCTGGCCCTGCTCGAGGCGCTAGAAGCCGACGTAATCGCCCAGAATCCGGAAGAATTCTACTATCTCGCTCGCGCCACCCTGGTAAAGGACGAGGCGCTGCTGGATCGGTTTGACCAGGTGTTTGGTAAAGTCTTCAAAGGCATTTTCACCGAATATGGCCAAGAACCGATCGACATCCCGTCCGAATGGCTGAAGGCAATTGCCGAAAAATATCTGACCCCCGAAGAGATGGCGGAAATCAACAAGCTGGGCAGCTGGGACGAGTTGATGGATACGCTGAAAAAGCGGCTCGAAGAGCAGCAAAAGCGTCATCAGGGTGGGAGTAAATGGATCGGTACCGGCGGAACTTCGCCCTATGGCAATTCCGGTTACAATCCCGAAGGCGTCCGCATCGGCGGAGAATCGAAGCATAAACGCGCTGTCAAAGTGTGGGAAAAGCGCGAGTTCCAGAATCTCGACAACACCCGCGAACTGGGCACCCGCAATATCAAGATCGCCATGCGCCGCCTTCGCCGCTTTGCCCGCGACGGGGCGGCCGAAGAGCTGGATATTGATGGCACCATCAACGGCACGGCGCGCAAAGGATGGCTCGATATCCAGATGCGGCCCGAAAGGCGCAATGCCATTAAGCTGTTGCTGCTTCTTGACGTGGGCGGGTCCATGGACCCCTTCATCAAATTATGTGAAGAACTGTTCAGCGCGGCGACAAGCGAGTTTAAAAATCTCGAATTTTTCTATTTCCACAACTGCCCCTATGAGGGCCTGTGGAAAGACAATAAGCGCCGCTTTAGTGAACGCACGCCCACCTGGGAAGTCCTGCACAAATTCCCGCACGACTATAAAGTCGTCATCGTCGGCGACGCGTCGATGAGCCCCTATGAAATCACCCATCCGGGCGGTTCCGTCGAACATTTCAACGAAGAGTCGGGCGCGGTCTGGCTGCACCGGATCAGCAATACCTACCCGGCGACCGTATGGCTGAACCCGGTGCCGGAAAAGCAATGGGGCTATTCACAGTCGACGAAGATCATCAAGGAAGTGATGAACGACCGGATGTATCCCCTGACGCTGGAGGGTCTGGACGATGCCATGCGGGAATTGAGCCGGAAGCATGGGCATTGAGCGATCCATTTCGCAACAACAGTGTCGACCATGTGTGCAGTTGTAAAATAATTTGCATTAATCCCGATAGCCTTTAGCCTTTGCCCACTTCATCAGGAAGGCGGACCAGTATCGCTCTCTTGTGCGAACCAACGGTAAGGGGGATGCCATGGTCATCGAAGAAGCCAGAAGTGAGGCATTATCGCCACTGGTCCAAACCGAACGGATCGGGTCGCTCGATATCTTGCGGGGAATTGCCGTTCTCGGAATATTGCTGATGAACATCATCGGCTTTGGCTTGCCCTGGGCATATGACAATCCCACCGTCGCCGGCGGTATGGACCCACCCAATTACTGGGCATGGGTCATTCCGACCCTGTTTTTTGAAGGCACAATGCGCGGAATATTTTCGCTGCTGTTCGGCGCCAGCATTGTCCTGCTGACCGACCGGATGGAAAAGTCCGGCGCTGGGCTGAAAACAGCCGACATCCATTTCCGCCGGATGCTCTGGATGCTTCTTTTCGGAATAATACACTGGGCGCTACTGCTATGGATCGGCGAGATATTATTTGCCTATTCGATCGGCGGACTCCTTCTCTTCGCTTTTCGGAAAATGGCGCCAAAGCATCTTCTGATGATCGCAGGCGCCTTGTTGCTCACAAGCGTTGCGATTTCTGCCGTTGAACATCGCGACATGGTCGAAACCAGCACTGCCGCCGAAAAGGCATCTGAAGCGAAAACCGCCGGAGTAAAATTGACGGAGGAACAACAGGCGTCCGTTACAGAATGGGAAGAAGCTCAGAGTGAATTTTCTCCAAAGATGGAAGATCTCGAGTCCATTTTGAAAATTCACCGCGAAGGATATTTCGAAGCGGTGAAGGATCAGTTCCCCATAGCTTATGAGTTCCAGTGGACCCATTTACCTTGGTGGCTTGTGTTCGACATGATGTCATTCATGATGATTGGCATGGCCTTTCTGGGTCTTGGAATACTGGGCGCGTACAAAAGCCGGGCATATTATTTCAGCATGATGGTCGTAGGCTATGTGGTAGGCTTACCGCTCAACTATATGGAATTACATATCTTCCAGCATAGCGGTTTCACCGTTCTGGGGTATAGCGAAGCGGCCATTACCTATGAAATTAGCAGGCTCGCTATGGTCATCGGACATCTTGGACTGTTTTTGAGCATCATTAAGGGCGGATGGTTGAAGCCTTTGCAGCGCGTCCTTGCCGCGACCGGCCAAATGGCGCTGACAAACTACATTGCACAGACACTCATCTGCACCATGCTATTTTACGGATTTGGCTTTGGTCTATTCAACAGGTTGGAACGCCATGAACTATTTTATGTGGTAGCTGCAATCTGGGCTATCGAGCTCATTTGGAGCCCGATTTGGCTTCGCTTTTTCCGCTTCGGTCCGATGGAGTGGCTATGGAGATCATTGACCTATTGGGAACGACAACCGATGCGGAGATAGACCCCACGGGCCAATGACTTAAGACCAAGGAACCGCCGGTCAGTATAAGAGATAGGGGCGTCGGTCGGTAACCCAAGCCTCCTCATCCGGCCCGGTCACCGCATCCAACTCATCCGCTGTCGACCCATCCCGATCCACCCACTCGCGCAGGCCGGGACCGCCATTGATCACATCAATCGCCAGTTTCCCGAATTCATATTCATAAGGAAAATCACGCCACAGATCATAGTCGGGATACAGGCTCCGGATCGCCTTGAACGCCAGTGCCTGCACGCGCCATGGACGGAACGCCTGATGGTCATAGGCCGCGCCTTCGGCATGAATATGCACGCCGTGGCAGAGGCTGTGGACATGTTTGTGGAAAGTCGGTTCAAACCATATTTCGCGCAACGTGCAGCCTGTGAGCCATTGGGGGGCAAAGCGGCGCATTTCGGCGATGACCGCGCGGGCGTCGATGTCGGGTGCACCGAAAATTTCCAAGGGCCGCGTGGTGCCGCGTCCCTCTGACAATGTGGTGCCCTCCAGCATCACCGTCCCTGCATAGGCACGCGCCATGTTGATGTTGGGCGCATTGGGGCTGGGGTTGATCCACAAACGGTCTGCTGGCCAGCCATAGCCCGGCGCGGCATCGGGTTGATACCCTTCCATCGCAACAACATGGTAATCCACATCGATCTTATAATGGTCAATGAACCACTGCCCCAGTTCGCCCAGGGTCAGGCCGTGACGCATGGGAATTGGCCCCGCGCCCACAAAACTTTCCCAACCGGGCAACAATGTCAGACCTTCAACCGGCCGTCCCGCCGGATTGGGGCGGTCGAGCACCCAGACCGACTTTCCATGTTCGGCGGCGGCCTCCAGCATGTAGAGCAGCGTCGTAATGAAGGTATAGATGCGGCAGCCCAGATCCTGCATGTCGATCAGGATGACATCAAATGTCCCCATCGATTGTCCGGTAGGACGACGCACTTCGCCATAGAGACTGAACACCGGCACACCGTGGACAGGATCGGTGAAATCAGGCGATTCCATCATATTGTCCTGCTTGTCGCCACGCAGTCCATGTTGCGGCCCGAACGCCGCGGTGATGTTGATATCGTCCAACGCCGCAAGCGCATCGAAGCTATGTGTCAGGTCCGATGTGACCGAGGCGGGATGGGCGAGAAGCGCAACGCGCTTACCCTTTAACGGTGCACGCAGCGAAGGCTCGGTGAGCAGGCGATCTATTCCAAATTTCATGCCGCGCTTGGTGCCTCCAGATAAAGCGCAAAGCAATCCCTATGATGAAAATCAGGCTTTCCTTCGGGGTGCGCCAAGGCCCAATAGGATTTCGTGTCCCCGCTTTCCGCAATGACCGCAGTCAGTCCGATCCACAAAGCCGCATCGCGCCATTGGTCGGGCAATGAGATTTCGACCTCCAGCGCGAAATGGGTTTCACTGGCATCCCCGTTAATTTCCGGGCGATAGGTCATGAGTTCGGTCATCCCTGCCCGATAACCGGCAAAGCTGTATGCGGCCCATTGGGTCGAGGGGGCGAAATTATACTCGAGATACGCCTCGTCATCGTCGCGCCTGACGAACAGTTCAAAACAGGTCGTTTTCCACAATTCATCTGTTCGCATGGGTGGCAATGTGCGGGGAATTTCCAGCGCATTCAGATCGCAATCGACATGGTAGCGCAGCCACAGCGCACCGCCCTCTGCACGGGTAACCGACACCAGAATTGTGTCGACCATGAAGGGCGGGGTTGCGGGATGGCAGGTGAGCGCGATTTCCTCTATCGAAATATTGGCCAATCTCGAAACTCCATGCTAGGCGCTGCCGCGTTATGACTGCTTACAAATCCGACCTCCTCCGCCTGCTTGATGAGCGTGGCTACATTCACCAGGCAACCGATGCCGCCGGGCTTGATGCCTTGGCGACGAAAGAAGTTGTCCCGGGCTATATCGGCTTCGATCCGACTGCGCCATCGCTTCATGTCGGCAGCCTTGTGCAGATCATGCTGCTGCGCCGTCTACAACAGACAGGGCACAAGCCGATCGTCCTGATGGGCGGTGGCACCGGCAAGATTGGCGACCCCAGCTTCAAGGATGAAGCGCGCAAATTGCTGACCAACGAGGTCATTCAGGAAAACTGCGCCTCGATCAGGCGGATTTTCGAACGCTTCCTCACCTTTGGTGACGGGCCGTCCGATGCGATCATGCTGGATAACAGCGAATGGCTCGATGCTTTGGAGTATATCCCTTTCCTGCGTGAAGTCGGGCAGCATTTCTCGATCAACCGGATGCTCAGCTTTGATTCGGTCAAACTGCGCCTCGACCGCGAACAATCGCTCTCCTTCCTAGAATTCAACTATATGATTTTGCAGGCCTATGACTTCATGGAATTGTCACGCCGTGCCGCGTGCCGCCTGCAAATGGGCGGGTCCGATCAATGGGGCAATATCGTCAACGGCATTGAGCTTGCCCGCCGCATGGACGGCACCGAAGTATATGGCGTCACAACCCCGCTGATCACCACGGCAGACGGTGGCAAGATGGGCAAGACGATGTCGGGCGCTGTCTGGCTGCATGAGGACCAGTTGCCTGCCTATGATTACTGGCAGTTCTGGCGCAACACGGATGACCGCGATGTGGGCCGTTTTCTGCGGTTGTTTACCGATGTGCCGCTCGACGAAATCGCACGGCTTGAGGCTTTGCAGGGCTCCGAAATCAACGCGGCCAAGATTGCGCTCGCCAATGCGGCGACCGAAATGTGCCGGGGTGCAGAGGCCTCGGCGCTCGCCGAGGAAACCGCGCGCAAGACTTTTGAAGAGGGCGCGACGGGCGACAATCTGCCGATTTTCGAAGCCTCTGGCGCTGTATCGATAATTGATGCCCTAATTGGACTTAATTTTGTTGCGTCGAAGAAAGAGGCCCGGCGTCTGATCGAAGGCGGCGGCGCACGCATCAATGGGGAGGCAGTTGCTGACGAAAATGCTTTAATTTCGGTAACTTCGGATGATGTAAAGCTGTCGGCGGGGAAGAAAAAGCACGGAATTTTGCGCTTTAGCTAAGGCCGCAGGGTAAACGTGCAGCCCCAACTATTTTACCATTTATTTGTAACTTCATGTCATGTTGCGGCTATCGAAAATAAAACAAAGGCCGCACTGAATGGCGCAACCCGCACCGAATAACGACATGGATCTCCGCCGCGCGGCTCGCCATCGTGCGAACCACAAGGTTATCGCGGAAAGCAAGTTTCATGGTGACCAGACGATCCACATCGTCAACGTGTCCGCCCATGGGTTCATGATCGACGACAACACGGTGTTCGAACGTGGCGACCGCGTGGAATTGCGCTTGCCTGTCGTTGGCCGGTTGGAGGCTCTGGTCATCTGGACCGTAGAAAACCGTGCCGGATTCCAGTTCGAGCGCGTGGTTCGCCTGCCCGATTTCCTTGCGCTTCTGGAGCATGTAAGCCCCAAGTTGCGGTAAACTAACCGCCGCGCAGGGTCGCGATCCCGGCGTCCCGTTCAAACAGATAAAGACACAAGCGCGCAGCCTCCCCACGGGGGCCCGCCAGTCCGCCGTCGCGGTCGAGCAACAGCCGCGCGTCGTCGGCCGCCACGCTGATCAACGCGCGCACCTGTTCGGGCGTTGCGACGCGGAACGGACTGTCGCCCGACTGCCGCGTCCCCAATAGCTCACCTGCCCCGCGCAGCTTCAGATCCTCCTCGGCAATACGAAAGCCGTCATTGGTCTCCCGCATCAGCGCCAGCCGCGCCCGCGCCGTCTCGCCAATCTGGGCGCTGCGGATCAGCAGGCACACGGATTTTTCCGCCCCGCGCCCCACTCGCCCGCGTAACTGGTGCAGCTGTGCAAGGCCGAAGCGGTCGGCGGCTTCGACGATCATCAGGCTGGCATTTGGCACATCGACCCCGACCTCGATCACCGTGGTCGCCACCAGCAACCGGGTTTCGCCGCGGATGAAGCGTTCCATGACCGCATCCTTTTCCGGCCCCTTCATCCGCCCATGCACGACCGCCACCTGCTCGCCAAAGCGTAGCCGCAGCATTTCGGCGCGCTGTTCGGCGGCGGCGAGGTCGCTATTCTCGCTTTCCTCGACCAGCGGACAGACCCAGAAAGCCTGCTTCCCCGCCGAAAGATGCCTTGCCACACCGTCAACAATCTCGGGCAGCCGTTCCTGCGAAATCACCCGTGTTTCCACCGGTGTGCGCCCCGGTGGTAGTTCGTCAATCTGCGACGAATCCATCTCGCCATAGGCCGCAAGCGCAAGGCTGCGCGGGATAGGCGTCGCGGTCATCACCAGCAGATGCGGCACGCCCCTGCCCTTGCGCGACAGCATCAGCCGCTGCGACACACCAAAGCGGTGCTGTTCGTCAATCACCGCGAGCGCGAGCGCCTTATAGGTCACCGCCTCCTGAAATATCGCGTGTGTGCCGACCAAAATATGGATGCTGCCATCGGCTAGCCCCATCAGCGTCGCTTCACGCAACTTCCCCTTTTCGCGGCCGGTCAGGATGGCGATATTGATGGGTAGTCCCGCCAAAAGCTTTTGCAGTCCCGCAAAATGCTGCCGCGCCAATATTTCGGTCGGGGCGAGCATTGCGCCCTGCATCCCGGCCTCAACCGCGCGGAGCAGCGCACGCAGCGCGACCATCGTTTTGCCCGCGCCGACATCACCTTGCAAAAGCCGCAGCATCGGGCGCGATTGGGCAATGTCGCCTTCAATTTCCGCAATCACCCGCTGCTGCGCGCCGGTCAGCGCAAAGGGCAGTTGCAGCCGGTCCACAAGTTGCCCCGTCCCCGCGATCGGCACCGCCTTGCGCTGGTCCATCGCCGCCCGCACCAACCGCATGGCGAGCTGGTTGGAAAACAGTTCATCATAGGCCAGCCGGTCCCGGTTGGCCTCATCATCCTTATGGTGGACTTGATTCACCGCGGAGTTCCACCCCGCCCAATTGCGCGCCGTCAGCAAGCTGGGCTCAATCCATTCGGGCAGGTCCGGCAAATGCTCGAGCGCCGCCGTCGCAAGCTGCCCCATCCGCTTGTTAGTCAATCCTTCCGACAACGGATAGACCGGTTCGGCAAGGCCGGGGGAGCCTGCCTCGCCCACAGCAACAATATGGTCGGGGTGCACCATCTGCAATTCATCGCCATAGCGGTCGAGCTTGCCGGAGATGATCCGCGCTTCCCCCACCGGTAACTGCTTGCGCGCCCAGCCTCCATTACGGCCGAAGAAAGTCAACGTGATGTAATTGCCCTCCGCATCGGCGGCATATATCCGCAAAGGTGCCCGCGCGCTGCCGCTGCTGCGATGGTCCATCACGGTGACGGCGAGAATGATGTTGCTGCCAACATCCGCAACATCGAGCCGCTGAACAGCCTTGCGGTAGGTCCAGCTTGCGGGAAAATGGTACAGCACATCCTTGATCCGCACCAAACCGAGCTTCTCAAGCGGTTTGGCCAGCCCCGGTCCAACGCCTTTCATCGCGCGCACTTCTGCAAATAACGGATTGAGAATATCTGGACGCATGGCTAGGGCCATCTATAACCGGAAACCCTCATAAAAGCACAAGCATAAAGGATGCGCGCGATGGACGCCGACCCCTATCTTCGCAAATTACACTTTCGCGCGCACCACCGTGGCACGCGGGAGGCGGACGCCATGGTCGGCGGCTTTTTTGACACTTACCACGCCCAGTGGAGCGAAGCGGATTTCGCCTGGTTCGAACGGCTGTTGGAAGAGCAGGATGTCGACATCATGGCCTGGGCGCTGCAAACCGCAGCACCCGACCCGAATTTGGCAGGACCGATGATGGACCTGCTCCAACGGCTCGATTTCATCTCCTTGCCGGAAGGACTTGGGAAATGATTTCCCCCGCTTTTCGCCGTCATGCTGAACTTGTTTCAGCATCTTATTTTACAACCTGGCAAAATACTAAGACCCTGAAACAAGTTCAGGGTGACGTAGTGATGTGCGACTGGCTTGATTTGCAGATTGATGCGGTTCGATAGGTTTTCATGCCCGACATCCAAAGAATCATAACGGCCAAGTCACCTCTCACCCTGTCGTCGGTGCCGTCCGGCTTCGCGCCGCTGCTGCTTGCCGATCTGACACGTGCTGCAAAAGGGCGGACATTGTACATCGCGCCCGACGATAGCGCGATGCGCGCCCTTGCCGATGCGGTTCCCTTCTTTGCCCCCGAAGTCGAAATCTTGCAGCTTCCGGCGTGGGATTGCCTCCCCTATGACCGCGCCTCGCCTTCCGTCGCGGTCACATCGCAACGTATGTCCACCCTGCAAGCTTTGCAGCAACCGACATCCAAAAAGCAGTTGGTGCTGACCACCATCGGTGCGGTCATCCAGAAATATGTGACGCCCTTCCGCATCCGCCAAACGGGCGAGCGGCTGACGGCAGGACGCGAGATCACACGCGAACGGCTGGCCTCGCTGCTGCAATCCAACGGCTATTTCCGCGTCGATACCGTTGCCGAAGCGGGCGAGTTTGCGATCCGCGGCAGTATCGTCGACCTGTTTCCGGCGGGCAGCGAATTTGGCCTGCGCCTCGATTTCTTTGGCGACGAGATTGAAAGCATCCGCCGTTTCAACCCGTCGGACCAACGCAGTATCGATCGGGTCGAGCATTTCGATATCCTGCCCGCTGTTGAAGCGTTGATGGACGAGGAAGCAATCAAGCGGTTCCGCGTCGGCTACCGTGAACGATTCGGCGTCACTGCCACCGGCGATCCTCTTTATCAGGCCGTGTCCGAAGGCCGCCGCTTGTCCGGTATGGACCATTGGTTGCCGCTATTCGAAGAACGCATGGCGACGATCTTCGACCATGTAGGTGCAGATGCGCTGGTTATCCGCGATGCGGGCGCTATCGCCGCAGGGCAATCACGGCTGGATGCAATCGCCGATTATTACGACAACCGCGTCAAGGCGCAGGTCGCCGAACCCGGCAGCTACCGTCCCTTGCCACCCGAAATGCTCTATCTTTCAGGCGATGAAGTTGAAAAGGTGTTGGCCGACAATGCCGCACATCTTCTGACCCCGTTCGCGCAGCCGGATTCCGACCGGACCATCGATTTTGCGATCGCCGCCGCCCGCGATTTTGCCCCCGAACGCACGCAAAAGGCAAATGTGTACGAGGCTGTCGCTGGCCATCTGAAATCACTTTTGAAGGCGGGAAGCCGCCCCATCATCGCCAGCTATTCCAACGGCGCGCGGGAACGGCTGAAGGGTTTGCTGAAAGATCATGGTGCCCCGCCCCTTGCCGATGCCGATGGTTGGCAAGCGGCGCTCGGGCTTGCTGCCCCGGCCAGTGGACGCGGTACCGTTGCCATGGTCGTCCTGCCCATCGACCATGGATTCACGTCGAGCGATATCGCGCTGATCAGTGAGCAGGATATGCTCGGCGACCGGCTTGTGCGCCGTCACAAAAAACGCAAATCCGCAGATGCCTTCCTCGCCGAACTGGCCGCGCTCAGCCCCGGCGATCTGGTTGTGCATCAGGATCACGGGATTGGCCGCTATGAAGGGCTGATATCTATCCCCGTCGGCAACAGCCCGCACGACTGTGTGGCGTTGAGCTATTCGGGTGGGGACAAGCTCTATGTTCCTGTTGAAAATATCGATGTCCTGTCGCGCTATGGCTCGGATAGCGAGAATGTTACGCTCGACAAATTGGGCGGCGAAGCATGGCAACGGCGCAAGTCGAAGCTGAAAGAACGCATTAGGGCCATTGCGCACGAACTGCTGAAAACCGCTGCCGAACGGGCCCTGCGCCCCGGTGCGGTCATCGAAGTTGATGATCAGGCTTATGCCAGCTTTGTCGACCGTTTCCCCTATGAAGAAACCGAAGACCAGTTGCGCGTCATTGACGAGGTGCTGGAAGACCTGTCGGCGGGCAAGCCCATGGACCGTCTGGTCTGCGGCGATGTCGGCTTTGGCAAGACAGAGGTCGCGATGCGCGCCGCCTTTGCCGTGGCATTGGCCGGGCATCAGGTTGCCGTCATAGCGCCCACAACCTTGCTGGCGCGGCAGCATTATACCAACTTCGTTGAACGATTCCGCGACCTGCCGCTGAAACTCGGACGGCTTTCGCGTCTTGTGCCCGCCGCCGAAGCCACCACCACGCGCGACGGTCTGGCAGATGGCACGGTCGACATCGTGATCGGTACCCATGCTGTCCTTGCCAAATCGCTGAAGTTCAAGCGGCTCGGTCTGGTCATCGTGGATGAAGAACAGCGCTTTGGCGTCAATCATAAGGAACAGTTGAAGGCGCTGAAGACCGACGTCCATATGCTGACCCTGACCGCGACCCCCATTCCCAGGACCTTGCAGATGGCGATGTCGGGCTTGCGCGAATTGTCGGTAATCCAGACCCCGCCGGTCGACCGGCTCGCCGTACGCACCTATGTCATGCCATGGGATCCCGTTGTCCTGCGCGAGGCATTGCTGCGCGAACATTATCGCGGCGGGCAAAGCTTTTTCGTGGTGCCGCGCATTGCCGACCTGACCGAGATTGAAGAATTCCTGCGCACCGAAGTGCCCGAAATCAAATATGTCACCGCGCACGGCCAGATGTCGGCAACGCAGGTCGAAGAGCGGATGAGCGCCTTTTACGAAAAGCGTTATGACGTCCTGCTGTCGACGACCATCGTCGAAAGCGGTCTTGATATCCCCAGCGCCAACACACTCATCATCCACCGGGCCGACCGCTTCGGCCTCGCGCAGCTTTACCAGTTACGTGGACGTGTTGGCCGGTCCAAGACGCGTGCCTATGCCTATATGACGCATGAGGCGAACCGCGTGTTGACCGAAACGGCGGAAAAACGGCTCAAGGTGTTGGGCGATCTGGACAGCCTTGGCGCCGGATTCCAACTTGCCAGCCATGACCTCGACATTCGCGGCGCAGGCAATCTGGTGGGCGACGAACAGTCGGGGCATATCAAGGAAGTCGGTTTCGAACTGTACCAGTCGATGCTGGAGGATGCGATTTTGGAAGCGCGGGCGGATTCGCAAGGGCTCGCCAAACCGCGCGGCAGCTTCTCGCCGCAGATCACCATCGATGCACCGATCCTGATCCCCGACGATTATGTCCCCGACCTCTCAGTCCGCATGGCGCTTTACCGCCGCTTGAACGAACTGGAAGAAGGTCAGGATATCGAAGGCTTTGCCGCCGAAATCACCGATCGTTTCGGTACCATTCCGGAACCGACGCAAAATCTGCTCAAGCTTATCCAGATCAAGCAAAATGCGCTTGTCGCACAGGTCGCCAAGATCGAAGTTGGCGCACGCGGAACGCTGGTCAGCTTCCACGAAGACACCCCGCCCAATGTTCCGGGCCTGCTCGCCTATGTCGCCAAATTGGGCGAAACGGCAAAGCTGCGACCCGACAGCAAACTCGTCATCAACCGCGTGTGGGGCGACCCTGCGTCACGGTTGAACGGATGTTTGCAGCTGTCGAAGGGCCTTGCCAATCTGGCGCGCAAGGCGGGGTAGTCGGGCGTTGGGGATAGGGTCCAATGCCTAGCCTCTCCCCTTTAGGGGAGAGGATACGAAGACTTAGCCATCAGGCTTAGGCGAAGTTGGTGAGGGGGAGTTCGGGCACAAACCTCACCGTCCAGCCCCTCTCCGCTGCGACTAGGCGGCAAGCCGCCAAGTCTCGCACCTCTCCCCTAAAGGAGAGAGGTAATGTCGTTGGGACTGTCCCCTTAAGCCCCCAACCTCAATTCGCCCTCAACGCAAACCGCTCGAACTCGGCTGGCGCCAGCGGAGGCGACCTCAGGAATCCTTGAAAATAGTCGCACCCTTCGGCCTTCAACATCTCCAGCTCCTCGGCCTTTTCCACGCCCTCGGCGATAATCGCCATTCCGAGCGCCTTCGCCATCGCGATGATCGCGCGCATGATGATCCGGTCTTTGCCGGTGCCGACAATATCCGGCGTCATGCCCTTGTCGATTTTGAGATAATCAAGCGGCAAGGATTTGAGATACGCCAGGCTGGAATAGCCGGTCCCGAAATCATCAACCGCGATCCGCATGCCCTTTGCGCGCAGCAATTCCAACTGCGCTGCCGTCCGCTCCAGATCGCGGATCAGGCTTTCTTCGGTCAACTCCAGCGTTAAGCGTTCGGGTGCAAAACCGGCTTGAGCCAACAATTCCAACAGGTGCGCGCCATAATATTCGGTCAGCTCCTCCGCACCCAGATTGACCGCAAGGCGCAGGTCACTCAACGCGGCAGGCCATGCGGCGGCGATGTTGATGGCCTTGTCCTGTATCAGATGCGACAATTCCTCGCGCAAATCGCACCGGTCCGCTGAGGCGAACAGGTCGCCGGCGCTGATTTCCCCCAATTGGGGATGGTTCAGCCGGGCAAGTGCCTCGGCGCCGACAAGCCGACCGGACGACACTTCGAACTGCGGTTGCAGCAATATCACGATCTCGCGCGCCGCAAGCGCCGAACGCAGCGCGACATCGACCTGCTCCATGGCGGGGTTGAACGGGGCCTGCGCCTCGGCAACGACATAGCGTTTGCCCTTGCGGCCATAGGCTTTGGCAAGCGCGTCGGCAGCACGGGCAGCTAGGTTTGGGCGGCTTTCGGTGGGCCGCGACAAGGCGATTCCCAACCGCGCGTTGATGTGCAGCGGGGCATCGCCCTCGCCAAGATCAACCGATACCATTTCGAGCAGTTTTTGCGCGGCGAGCTCAAGCTGTTTCCCGCCCGCATTGCCATCGACCACCAGCATGAATTCCCGCCCCGGCATCTTGGCCATGAGGCGGATGGGCGATAGCTGTTGCTCGGCAAAGGCTCGGATTTGCTGGCCCACACGCCGGATAACCGCATCGCCCACGGCGCGGCCCAAGCGGTCGTTAATCTGCTTCAGATCCTTGATACCGAGCAGCAGCACCGTCACCGGTTCCTGCGACGCTTCGGCCAGCCATTCGCGCACATGGCGTGCACGGCGCATAGTAAGTGCGCCATGCGGCCGTATCTTGGTCTGTGTGTCGCGCAAAGAGTGCATCCTGCGGCTTTAGCGCGAATATCTTTAGCAACTCTTGCGATTTTCGCATTTCGGCTTTGTAAGCCCTTAGATTTCCGCTTACATGACCAGCATGATTGACGGTCAAGGGCGCCACATCGACTATCTCCGTATCTCGGTGACTGACCGGTGCAATTTCCGGTGCCATTATTGCATGCCCGAAAAGCAGACCTTTCTGCCCCATGGCGACCTGCTGGATTATAGCGAAATCGCGCTTTTGGCGAACCGGTTCATCGCCCACGGCATCCGCAAAATCCGCCTGACAGGCGGCGAACCGCTGGTTCGGCGGGATATTGAGATATTGTTGAAGGAGCTTGGCGGGCATGTCGCGGCGGGCCGTCTGGACGAGCTGACTTTGACCACTAATGGCAGCCGGCTGGCCCAATTCGCACCGATATTGGCCGCGGCGCATTTCCGCCGGATTAATGTGAGCCTCGACAGCCTGAACCCCGAAACGTTCCGCACCATCACCCGCGGGGGTGATCTGGCTCAGGTTTTGGAAGGAATCGCGGCGGCAGCAGCGCAGGGAATAGGCATCAAAATCAACATGGTGGCGCTGAAAGGCGAGAATGAAGCCGAATTGCTCGCCCTGGCCGAATTTTGCTCTGCGAATGGCTATGACTTGTCGCTGATCGAGACCATGCCCTTGGGCGAAGGTGTCGCGAACCGGCAAGACCGCTATATCGCCATGGATGACTTCATCGCACCGTTGCGCGAACGCTATGCCTTGTCGCCGCTGGCGCATCGCAGTTCCGGCCCCGCGCGTTACTGGAATGTCGCGCCGCTGGGCCTGCGATTGGGGCTGATTACGCCGCTCAGCCATAATTTCTGTGACGATTGCAACCGTCTACGACTGACGACCGATGGCAAGATTTATATGTGCCTGGGGTCCTCCATGCATGTCGATTTCCGCAAGGCGCTGCGCGAGGATGGTATGGCGGCGGTTGACAAATTGCTGCAGCAGGCGCTGCGTCTGAAGCCGGCGCGGCATGATTTCGAACGGCAACTGGCCGATCCCGAACTTCGCCTGTCCCGCCATATGAATGCGACCGGCGGATGACGGACTATACCCGCCTCGCCGTGCTCGCGTCCGCCACACCCACCGCGCGGGAGGCAGAGGCCATTTTGCGCGAGCAGATCGACTTTGTCCCGCTGGACGATGCGGAAGCGGTAATCGTGCTGGGCGGAGACGGCCATATGCTGCAGGTTTTGCACCGGCTGCACGAGGATAGGCGCGACATTCCCGCCTACGGCATGAACCGGGGGACCATCGGCTTTCTGATGAACGGATGGCAGCCGGGCGAGCTGTTGAACCGCCTGTCCCGCGCCAAGGCCTTTCAGGTCCGACCGCTGGTCGCGACGATCACGACTGTCGGTGGACAGAGCTTCACCCTGCCCGCGATCAACGAAGTATCCCTGCTGCGCGAAACCCGGCAGGCGGCAAAGCTGGAGATTTCGGTGAATGGCCGGGCGGTCATACCCGAGCTGATTTGCGACGGCATATTGGTGTCCACACCCGCAGGATCAACAGCCTATAATCTGTCGGCCAATGGCCCGATCCTGCCGCTTGATTCGTCGCTGCTTGCGCTCACCCCCATCAGTCCGTTCCGGCCCCGCAGGTGGAAAGGCGCGATCTTGCCCGACCGCTATGTCATCAAGCTGAAGATATTGGAGGCCGGCAAACGCCCCGTCAGCGCCGTCGCCGACCAGCGGGAAATCCGCGACATTTCGCATGTCGAGGTGGCCCTCGACCGCAACCGCGCACTCACACTTTTGTTCGATCCGGAACATGCATTGGACGACCGGATTGCGATGGAACAATTTATTGTCTGAATTTGCAAAGGGTGCTTGCCAAAGTTTAAAAAGCGCTGCTATAGGCGCGCCTCTGCCCGAGCAATCGGGCTGCTCCCTGGTAGCTCAGTGGTAGAGCAGTTGACTGTTAATCAATTGGTCGGGGGTTCGAATCCCTCCCGGGGAGCCATTTTCATCTACATCAGGCCCCAGCCCTGCCACAGCAGACGCAGCGCGGCATAGCCCACCAAAAGCGCAGTCAAAGTCTTGAGCAGGCGCGGTGTCAGGATCTTCATCCCCAACATGCTGCCAATCTGGCCGCCCACAAAAACAGCGATCAGCAATGGCCAATACTGCCCCGCCGGTTCCGCCAGCGATTGCGGCCCAGCCTTGATAAGCTGCCCCGCCAATCCGGTGACCGAGTTGATCAGGATATATAATGACGCAAAGGCCGCAATCCGGCGGGCATTGGACCAACGGATCAGGTGCAGCACCGGCGCCATGAATATACCGCCGCCAATACCGGACAGGCCGGCCAGCAAGCCCACGCCGCCCGAAAGGACCAACAACATCCGCTTGGAGATACGCCGCGGCGCCATTTTATCGGGCTGCACCAGTAACGCCGCCGCCGACAACAGCAACGCGGTGCCCAATATCATCAGGAACAGCCACTGCTTAAGCGGCACAAGCCCGCCAATGAAGGCCAGCGGCGCAGAAACAAGCAACAACGGCATGACCTGCGGCCACTTCACCAGCCCCGCCCGTACAAAGCGCGCGCTGCCACCGGTTACAACGATGATGTTGCACAGCAAGGAAATGATAGGGATCAGGGCATAGTCAACGCCCCAGAGACCCAGCAGGGCTGTATAGGTCGAACCGCCACCAAAACCCACCGAGGCGTATACCAACGCAACGATGGCGAATAATCCGGTTAGCCAAAACATTCCTGCCCTCCCCCATATCGGCACGGCCATCCTGAACCATTTTCAGGATGTCCTGCAACTATGCTTTTCCATCCCGGCCTAACCGGGATGCGGGATGATCAGGCGGAACGCCCCATCATTCCTCAATAGGCGCCATGGCAATGCTTGTACTTGTCCCCGGAACCACAGGGGCAAGGATCATTGCGGCGAATATCGGGATTGCCCGCGAAAGGATCACCACCTTGCGGCGCCGGTGTCTGGCGAACCGCACGCGTCGTCACAAGGCCCAAAGACCCGCCATCCACATCATCACTGTCATCTTCGCCCGTAAAGGGGTCGATATGGGTGGTCAGGAAGTCAGGCAGTTCAGGTAATTCCGGCGGCGTAAATTCCTGTTCGGCACGGAATTCATTGGTCGCGATGGTTTTTGTGACACCTTCACGAATAGCGGCAAGCATGCGTTCAAACAGTCCGAACGCTTCCTGCTTATATTCGTTGATCGGGTTCTTTTGCGCATAGGCGCGCAGGTAAATCACCTGCCGCAAGGCATCGAGCGTGGACAGATGCTCTTTCCAGTGATGGTCGAGTGTCTGCAGCAATATGCTCTTTTCAACCTGACGCCAGACGGTCTCGTCAAGCTCAACGCCCTTGGCGGCAAATTTCGCCGTCGCCATTTCGGCCAAACGCGATTCAATGATCTCGGGCTCGATTGCCTCTTCCTGCAACCAGCTGTCGATGTCGGGTGCCAGACCCAAAACCTCGGCGCATTTCTGTTTCAGTCCGTCAATATCCCATTGTTCGGGATAGGTGCCGACGGGGCAATGGTCGCCCACAAGCATATTGACCGTATCGTTACGCATATCCTCGATGATGTCATCGACAGCTTCGGCGTCCATGATGTCGCTGCGCTGGTCATAAATGACCTTGCGCTGGTCGTTCATGACGTTGTCATATTCCACAAGCTGCTTGCGGATATCATAGTTGCGGGCTTCGACCTTTTTCTGCGCGGTTTCGATCGCCTTTGACAGCCATTTGCCGCCAATCGCTTCGCCATCTTCCAGGCTGGAATTCATCATGCGCGAGAACAGTGTTTCCGAACCGAAGATGCGCAAAAGATCGTCGTCCAGCGACAGATAGAAACGCGAAAGACCGGGATCGCCCTGACGACCCGAACGGCCGCGCAACTGGTTATCGATACGACGGCTTTCATGGCGCTCGGTCGCCAGAACGAACAAGCCACCGGCGTCGATGACTTTTGCCTTTTCGGCGGCAATCTCCGCCTTCAAGGCCGCAACGGCGGCATCGCGCTCGGGCCCCTCGGGCATATCGCCAATTTCATCTTCCAGGCGGAATTCATAGTTGCCGCCCAGCTGGATGTCGGTGCCGCGTCCAGCCATGTTGGTTGCAATGGTTACGCTGCCGAACCGTCCGGCCTGCGCCACGATATGCGCTTCGCTTTCGTGGAAACGTGCGTTCAAGACGCTATGCTTCACGCCTTCCTTTTCAAGGAATTCGGACAGAAGTTCCGACTTTTCGATCGAAACCGTACCGACTAGCACAGGTTGGCCGCGATCATTGGCTTCCTTGATCGTCTTGGCAATCGCCCCGAACTTATCCTGCGTATTCTTGTAGAATTGGTCGTCTTCGTCGATGCGCTGCACAGGCAGGTTCGTCGGGATTTCAACGACGTTCAGCTTGTAAATCTCGAAAAATTCGCCCGCTTCGGTGGCGGCGGTTCCGGTCATACCGGACAATTTCGGATACATGCGGAAATAATTCTGGAAGGTAATCGTCGCTAGCGTCTGGTTCTCCGGCTCGATCTGGACGCCTTCCTTGGCTTCAACCGCCTGATGCAGGCCATTCGACCAACGGCGGCCATCCATCATGCGGCCGGTAAACTCATCAATGATGATGACCTTGCCGTCCTTAACGATGTAATCAATGTCGCGCTTGAACATGACATTGGCTTTCAGTGCCTGGTCAAGATGGTGCACAACCAATGTATTTTCATAATCATACAGATTGGAACCAGTCAGCAAACCAGCGGACTCCAGCAGGCGTTCTGCCTTTTCTGTGCCGTCTTCGGTCAAGGTGACGTTGCGGCTCTTTTCGTCCTTTTCGTAATCGCCGTCGTCCAACTGCAGCACGACCGCATGCACTTGCATATATAATTCGGACTTGTCGTCGGTCGGACCTGAAATGATCAGCGGCGTGCGCGCTTCGTCCACCAAAATGGAGTCGACTTCATCGACGATGGCGAAATTGAAGGGGCGCTGCACCATCTGGGCACGTTCATATTTCATATTATCGCGCAGATAATCGAAACCCAGTTCGTTGTTGGTTGCATAGGTGATGTCGCATTCATAGGCGGCACGACGCTCATGCTCGGATACATTGGGAACGACCACACCCGTGGTCAGGCCCAGGAACCCGTATATCCGGCCCATCCATTCGGCGTCGCGTCGCGCCAGATAGTCGTTGACCGTCACAACATGGACACCCTTGCCTTCAAGGGCGTTCAGATAGCAGGCCAGGGTTTCGGTCAGGGTCTTACCTTCACCAGTCCGCATTTCGGCAATTTCACCACGGTGAAGCACAATGCCACCAACCATCTGGACGTCGAAATGGCGCATCCCCATGACGCGCTTGGATGCTTCACGAACCGTTGCAAATGCTTCCGGCAATATATCGTCCAGCGTTTCACCCGCCGTCAAACGGTCACGGAACAATTGTGTTTGCTGCGTCAGACGTTCGTCCGTCATTGCGGAGATTTCAGGCTCCAACGCATTGATTTTTTGCACGATCTTCATGACCGATTTTACGTAACGGTCGTTCGACGATCCGAATAAAGCTTTGGCAACTCCACCGAGCATGGGTGTTTCCTTTTAATTTTACATGTGATTGCGTCGCTTTTTCAGCGACAATAGAATTGGTTTTGTGTGGCGCGGAGTGACGCCGCGCAGGCGGCTATCTAGAGCCGCAAAACATCATGTGCCGTGACCGGGGTCGGAAAGCTGAAGATGTCGCGATCAAACGCGGGCCAGACAATAGCTTTCGCACTCTGCACAGTTGTTTCATAGGTGCGCAGCGGACGTGTTGTTTCGTGACGCTCCGCAATCGACACGGATGCGGCAACGATTGCCGCCGAAGAGACCGCCGAACCAAGCGTAGCAGGCGTTGCTGACACCGGACGCGCAGCTTCCGCCGCGGAAAATCCGGTCAACATCGCCAAAAGATAAATCAGCAAACGCATGGTGGGCCCTGTTTCGTGCTCTGGCGCATATAGGGATGCCCCGCAGTAAAGTCTATCCCGAACGCGGAAATGCTATTTCGCCTTTTCGGGAAGAACGGCATCGGCATGTTCCACACCCATGCGGAAAATGACCCTTCGGGCCTCTGGCTTGCCTTCGGCGTCGATGAAGGGTTTGATATTCGGTGACCTCATTTCGGAACACACATTTTCCATACGACTTGGGTTTAGCGGTCCCATGGGCATATTATCGCCTGTTTTTTCAAACGCACAATCTGCCATTTTGCCTTGCGCATCAAAATCCATCGTCAGTGTAAAACTGCCCGATTTTTCAAAGGGGTTATATGTTGGCCGGGCTGGCCCAGCAGTAACGCGCGGCGTACCTTTCGGCAGTCGCCAGACAAGATTGTGCTTTGTCCGGCCATAGGTCGGCTTTCCATTCACGTCGCGCGCCGGTTGGAATTTCCATCGGGCGGAAAAGACACAGGCCTTTTGGTCCAAGGCCAACGAACCGCTCGACGTTGTGATGCTGCATCCCTGCACTTTTCCGGTGTCATCAATATCAAGAGTAAATATGCTCGTGCCCTCTTCCCCTGATGCCAAAGCAGCCGCGGGATAATCTTCCGTGGCAACTTGCAGCTCTGCGCGGTTTGCCGGTTGCGGGGGATAGGGATAGCTTTCGGACCGCATTGGACCAGTTGCATAGCTTGCCACAACGGGTATCTGCCAGCGGATGCGGTTGGCGTAGGTACCGCTCGTAACCTTTCCCTTTTTATCCTGTGCCGGATAGAAGACCGCGCGCCGCGTTACATTTGCGCAGGTTGCTTCATCCAGATCACGATGCCCGCTGGACTCGGTGATTTCACAAGCGGTAACGCGTCCGCCTACACCGACAGTCACGCGAAATGCGGATATCCCCTCACGCTCTTCTTTGAGGGCAAGCGTAGGATAGTCGCCGGTATTTGCCCAAAAGCCTGGACTGCCTCTAGGAATTGGCGGACTTTCCACACCCTTTTTGGGTGGAGGAGCGAATGGCGTTGGACCATCAACTGTCGACACTGGGACTACCATTGGCGGCGGAGCGGGTGGAGCCGTCGTTTCCACATTTGTTTCGACAGAAATTGCTGCTAGCGCCACAAGGACGTAAATAGACATTCGATACTCCCTTTCGATGCCTGATATTTAATGAAAGTTTCCGGAAGTGTTAGCAAAATCGCCTCTCGCCCTGCCCTTTCCTGCAATGCCATCGATTGCAGGGGCAACGCCGCGTATTGCGCGGGCGGGTTACAAGGATTGGGGGCGGTGCGATTTGACATTTGTCGAACTCGACGAGGGCACGACAGTCGCCGGTGTGACGACCCAGAACATATGTTGTTCGTCCGAAGTCGAATTATGCCGCCAGAATATCAAGGGCGGACAGGCGCGTGCGCTGGTCGTCAATGCCGGTAACAGCAACGCCTTTACCGGACGGCGCGGTCTGGAAGCCGTCGAAGCCATTACCTCCAAAGTCGCGGCACATCTGGGATGTACGCAAGGCGCGGTGTTTGTGTCATCGACGGGCGTCATCGGCGTCCCCCTACCCAAAGACAAAGCCGAAGCCGGTCTGGACGCTGTATTCAAGGCCGAGCCCTGTTCATGGGAAGATGCAACGAACACGATTGGAACGACGGACACTTTTGCAAAAGGTGCCACGGCCAGCGCGATGATTGACGGGGTCAAGGTGAACCTGGTGGGGATCATCAAAGGGTCGGGCATGATCGCGCCCGATATGGCCACCATGCTGGGCTATATCTTCACCGATGCCGCCGTCGAGGCACCCTTTCTTCAACAACTCTTGTCCGAAGCAAATAGTAGCAGCTTTAGCTGCATCACGGTGGATAGCGATACGTCGACCAGCGATACCGTGCTCGCCTTTGCAACCGGCAAGGCCGGAAACGCGCCGCTTGGCTCCTATGCCGATGCAGGTGCCGATGCCTTCGCCGCCGCGCTGCGCGATATTTGCCTTCAGCTTGCACATCTGGTCGTCCGCGATGGCGAAGGCGCGCAGAAATTTATCGCGATCCATGTCAGCGGTGCCGCACATGATGACAGCGCGCGCCGCGTCGGTTTGGCTATCGCCAACTCGCCGCTCGTTAAAACAGCGATTGCCGGTGAGGATGCCAATTGGGGACGCGTCGTGATGGCGGTCGGGAAAGCGGGCGAACCTGCAGATCGTGATTTGCTGTCGATCAGCTTTGGTTCAACCCAGGTCGCGCGGCACGGGTTGCCGGTGGACGGTTATGATGAAACCCCGGTGGCAGCGCATCTGAAGGGGCAGGAAATCGAAATCGGCGTTGATCTGGGGCTCGGCACTGGCCGGGCGAGCGTGTGGACGTGCGACCTCACCCACGGCTATATCAGCATCAACGCCGATTATCGAAGTTAGGGTCGAAACCCTATTTGACGGCATCGAAGGGATAACCCCGCGATGCCGCAAATTTCTCTAAAGTGCGGCTTCGAGCCAGCCTTTGATCTGCGCCTTGGGTGCGGCGCCAACTTTGGTGTCGGCAACTTCGCCGCCCTTGAACAGGATCATCGTCGGAATACCGCGCACGCCATATTTGGCTGGGGTATCTGGATGGTCGTCGATATTCAGCTTCACGATATCGACCTGACCGCCCAGTTCTTCGCTGATTTCTTCGAGGCTGGGGCCAATCATTTTACACGGGCCGCACCATTCTGCCCAGAAATCGACGAGAACGGGACGTTCGGATTGCAGCACCTGAGCGCTGAAATCGCTATCGCCTACGGATTTGGTAGCCATAATAATCTCCTTTGTTGACCCGCAATCTATGCGTTGCAGGGCGGACTGACAAGGCAGCGGCGCGATAGAATTGCTTTTAAACGGTAGAGGCAGGTTTGTGGGGCTGCAAAACGGCATCCGGCAAGCGGACCAGGCGCGGGGCGTGGGTGAAGAGCAGTGATGCCTCCACCGAGGAATCCGGGAATATCGTCTCCAATGCGGCGACATAGTGCGCCATTTGCCGCAGATACGGTGTGATAACGCCCTGCGCATCTTCGGGGACAGAGCGGCCGGTCTTGAAGTCGATAATGCGCACGCGTCCGGGTTCGACGATCATACGGTCGATCCGGCCTGTAATCACCGTTTCGCCGACCAGCGCCGCCAAGGGCACCTCTGCTTGCGCTTCGGGTTTGAAGAAATCCGCCCATTCGGGGTTGCGAACAACAGCTGTCACCGCTTCGAGGATTTGGCGCTTGTCGATGGCTGCGTCGCGCACCGTGATGTCCAGCCATTTCGCCGCAGCATCTAGGGACGCCTCGTCCGTTATCCGTTCGAACAGCGCGTGCAACAATTTCCCCCGCGCCGCCGCCGCCTGCATCGCGAGGCTGGGCGGGGCGTCGCCATAGTCGTCATCCTCAAGCCGTGAGGGCACCAGAGGCCTTGGCGGGCGGGATTCCTGCGGAGCTGCGGTGAAGAGCCAAGCAGGTGCTTCCAGCGGCGCGGGGTCGTCCTTTGCGCTTTGATCGCGGGTGGCGGGCGGCGCGGCCGAGACGCCATCTTCACCCACATGCCGCATGACCTGGCCCCAGCGCGCGTTATCCTCCCATTCATGGCCAAGGGCGCGCATCGCGCTTTCCATCATCGCGAACCAGCTGTCCGCCGGGGGAACGCCCTTATTCTGTCCGCTCAACGCCCCGCCCATGATCAACCGCTCCTCGGCGCGGGTGACGGCGACGTAGAGGAGGCGGCGGTGCTCTTCCAGTTCGCGGGTTTCCTGCAGCTCCACAATCTCCTGCAACCGCCCGGATTTTTCAGCGCTTCGGATGGCGAGCAGCGGCACATTCTTGCCTTCATCCATGACCAACGCCGACGTCCGGTCGGGCTTCTTACGTGGATCGGAGGTGGCGTCGGCCAGTATGACGACCGGTGCCTGCAGCCCCTTGGAGCCATGCACCGTCATCACCCGCACCTCGTTCGCACCACCCTCGCCTTCGCGCTTGATGATATTCTCGCCCTTTTCGAACCAATGCAGAAAACTCTGTAGCCCGCCGCCCTGCTGTTGCTGGAACAGCAGCGCAGTGTTCAGCATTTCCTCCATCGGCACCAACGCCTCGGTCCCCAGCCGCGCCACAAACTTCCGGCGCGCACCGATGGAGCCGGACAGGATCTGTTCGAGGAAATCATAGACGGTCACAAAATCCGCCGCATCCAGCATGGCGCGCAGCGGCTCCAGTTCATCGGCAATTGCCTCCTGCCCCCGCAGATGCTGCCACAGGCTGACCTTGCGCTCCCCCCGGTAGCCATATTCGAGCAACTTTTCCTGCGTCCAGCCGATGATCGGCGACACCATGATGCACGCAAGGCTGAGGTCGTCGAGCGGCTGCAGCACGAAGCGGATAACCGCAAGCAGGTCCTGCACCACCAAGGGCTGAGCGAGCCGCAGGCGGTCTACACCGGCGACCGGAACCCGACGCTCATGCAATTGCGCGACAAGCAGCGAGGCCACATCGCCGCGGCTGCGCAGGAGGAACATGATATCCCTAGGCTCCAACGGCCGCTTCTGCGTCGCAAGCCACGGCTTCTGGTCGATCAGTTCCTTCGCATAATCCGCCAGCCTTTCGGCAAGGTCGCGCTTTTGATTGGGGACCCAGCTTTCCTCGTCATCATCCCCCTCCTCGTCAGCGGACTTCGGCGATACAGGTGCGAGGAGTTCGACCATCCCGACCTCGGCCGGCATGCGACTATAATGGTCGGGGACTGGGTCCAAGATACCGAAATTCGCATGCCCTGCTTCGTCGATCAGCGCATTGACGAATTGCAGAACCGGTGTCGTTGACCGGAAACTTTGCGACAGGGTCAGGCGGGCAAGTTCGCCCCCTGCACCTTTTATATCCTCGCCGAATTTATTCCCTGCCTCTTCGTAGCGTTCGGGCGCGGTGCCTTGAAAACCGTAAATGGCTTGCTTGAAATCGCCGACCGAGAATATGGTCCGGATGCTATCGGCATTCTGGCCAAAGCCGCTGAAAAAGTCCGACGCGAGCGCGGCCACAATGTCCCATTGCGCCTTATTTGTATCTTGCGCTTCGTCGACGAGAATATGGTCGATCTGCTTATCCAGCTTGAACCGAACCCATTGGGCCATCGCGCCGCTGTTGAGCAGCGCGGCCGTACGCCGGATCATATCGTCAAAGTCGATCACACCCCGCGCATGCTTGGCGTGTGTGTAAAATTGGGCCAGCCTCTTCCCGACGAGCAAGGCGCTGGCGAGACGTTCGGCATAGTCAGCGCGTGTCAGAGTCTCCAACAGCGGTTTGGTCCAGTTTGCCAGGTCGAGAGCTAATTCAGGATACTCATCGACTTGAGGAACCTGACCTTTTGTTTGTGTCTGCGGTTCGTCTTTCGACTTGTTCCACCAGCAGAAATGCAGCTTTTCAAGGGTCGCACCACGTTGTGCCACATCAGATTCAAGCCACTCCGATATGGTGGCAGCACGTTTCAAACCAGTCGCGGTTCCCCAGACTTTGTTTAACGCAACGACGGATTCTAACGCACTGCGGTCTATCGCGCCATCGGACAACGCCGATGCGATCCACTCGTCTAACGGCTCATCAAACTCAACCCCCGCCACACGCCGTGCCCATGAAATAGCCCCCGCCCCATCGGGAATACCCTCCATAACATCGGGAACCGCCGCACATTTGGCGAGGAATTTCTCTGCCGCCTCTTCGCCCATGGCAAGGCTCAGCTTTTGCAGGCTGCGGATCAGGTCCTGATCATCTGCCTCTTCAGCCGCGATGACCATGCTGGCAAGCGCTTCGCGCAAAAGCGCCTGCTGCTCGGCTCCTTCGATCGGCTTAAAACCCGGGACCAGCCCCGCCTCTTCGGGAAAGCTTCCCAAAAGCGATTGGCAGAAACTGTGGATGGTCAAAATCTGCAAACCGCCACCCGGCGCGTCCAATACTTTGGCGAATAATTCGCTGGCGCGCTGGCGGTATTCCGGGCCCGACTTGGCCCCGATCGCCTCCATATCTTTGAACAGCGCGGTATCTTCCAACTGGACCCAGGAGGCGAGCCGCTGGTTGATACGTTCCGCCATTTCCGCTGCACCCGCCTTGGTAAAGGTGATGCACAACAGATTTTCAGGCTCGACGCCTTCTTCGAGCAGCAACCGGATAACGCGTGCTGTAAGAACCTGCGTTTTGCCGGTGCCAGCCGACGCGCTCAGCCAGACATTCTCCTCCGGCTGCACCGCAGCAAGTTGCGCGGGGATGAGCGGATAGAGCGGCGTAAGGGACGTGTCTTCGCTCATGCCCCGTCCGCCTCGGCAATCGACTGGCGACCGTCCCATTCCTGAAGACGCATCAAATGGTCATAGTCGGCATAGTTGGAATATTCGGGGTGCAGTTTCGCCGTGAAAGGTGCTTCACCCAATATCCACATGTTCAACGCTTCTTCGGCCTGGCCCGCAATGAAGGTCACAAATTCATCGGCAGCCTTCTTTTTGTCGCTAGCCTTCGTTGCCGTGGCATGGGCGATATATCCAAAGGCACCACGCTTCTGGTCTTTGCCTAAACTCCAATATTCGAAGCCCAGCGCCTCGCCGCGTACGCCCTTTATCGCGCCGCGTTCGGCCATCAAACCGATCAGCCCCAACTGCAACGCAAAGCCCGCATTGATCTGCTTCGGCTTGGGCGATCCGCCGGTTTTATAGTCCATGATGATCAGGCTGCCATCGGCGGCGGCATCGATACGGTCGGCGCGGCCGGTAATGGTGATGCCGGACAGTTCAAACGATCCCTTTTCTTCGGCGATCAACAGCTGTCGACCATCTTCGTCGCGCAGCTTTTGCGTTTGTTCGGCAATCCAGCGCAGCCCGTCCGCAATACGGGGCTGCCAAAGCGTCCGGAGGATGGGATCAAGCGCGCCATTGGTCAGCAGAGCTTCCGCCCGTGCGACCAGCTTTTCCGGGGCGCATTTGTCGTCGCGAAACCATTTTTCCAATATGTCGTGCACAAGGATGCCGCGCCATTTATGGTCGGGTTCGGCATCAACCGGGTCCATAGGACGTAACCGCAAAACACGCTTGGCGTAAAAGGAATAGGGGTCCGACTTGAGCTGGTCGAAATCGGTCACCGAAATGCGGACGCGACGCTGCTCCGCCGCGGGCATGGGTTTGGGCCGGGGCGCGAAGTCCAGCTTTTTAGGCGCATCGTCTAATAGCGCGGCAAGTTGCGGCGTGGTTGCATCTTGCTGCAACGCCTCACCAAGATAGGCACGCATCCGAAGCAGGAAGCGCGATGCAACGCCCGGCCCTCCACGATCACGGCGTGCCCGCGTGAGCACCACATCTTTTGCGCCGAGCGCGGTCGCCAGATCGTGCGCCGAAAGGCCGACATTGCGATCGAGCGTGGCCAGACCCAAATGGCGACGGATGGCAGATGCCAGCCAAGGATCCGGCTGCGCAATTTGCGGCCAGACTGTTTCGTTCAACCCTGCACAGATGACAAGATCCGCCTGTTGCAAGCGGGCTTCCAGCAAACCGTATATGGCGACCCGTGGATGGCCACCATAGGGTGGACGAACGACAGCACCGGAAAGCAGTTCGGTTATGATTGCAGGCAACGCGCTGCTATCGTCCATGGGAATGGCGGACAGGTTGCACTCACCCAATTCGGCCAAGGCCCTCGCCAGCTCCCGGCCTGCGGTACCTTTCCAGATCTGGCCGTCCGTCAACGTGTCGGCGACCGTCTTCAGGGCGTCGAGCGCAGCGACCAGCCCGCCCTTTGCACCATCGTCCAACGCTGAGAGCTGAGCGCTATAGTCCGTCCACCACAGGTTCAACGCGTCATCCGCCGCCTTGGCAATTTCATCCGCAAAAGCAAAAATGCCGACGCCGACACTTGGCCCACGCATACGGGCATCGAGAGAGCGCGCCTGATTTAGCCATTCCAGACGGTCCATTTTCATTCGGACAAGCGGATGCTTCGCGATCTCCAATATGTCGGTCGCCGCAAAACGTCGTGCCACGGCATTAGCCAGCCCCAGAAACAAGGCCCCCTCGGGCGACTGCAGCAAAGGCTTGCCCGCACTGTCATCGACGGAAATGCCCCAGCGACGCAGCTGTGATGTTACCCGTGCGGCAATTTCACGATCGGGGGTAATCAATGCCGTGCGTTGTCCAGGGTGTTCGAGCCTTTGCCGAATATGGACGGCAATGATTTTTGCTTCCTGCGCGCTATCGTCGGCTTCGATCAGGCGTACATGCGCCAATTTTTTCCGGTTGGGCGGAAGTTCACGCCAATGCGTGCTTCGTTCGGGAACGCAGAAAATATCGGTGATGCTGTCGGCCATTGCGGGCGCTGCACCGGATGAAATCGTTGCAACTTCGTCCCGCGCAATCGCCATGCGATCAAGCAACAGGCGTAGATGGAATTGCGGATGCACTTCGGCATTGCGACGGGGCTTGGAAACACCATCCTCGCTCTTCGGTGGACGCAGCGCATCCCAATCTGCCTCAGGCATATTCAGGTCAACGCCTGGCAGGATCACCGACCCGTTCGGAAGGCGGGCAACACGGCGCAACAGATTGGACACCGCGATAGCCGATGTTGTTATCCCCGCGGCAATCAGGGGCGAAGACGGCGGATTTTCGCGCAAACGCTGTTCGAGCCTGCCCAGCAAAATATTCCTGCGTTCGGCAGGGCCCAGAAGCTTTCGATTGGCAAGCTCGGTTCGGTAGGCAGGGATAATTTCGCTGATCTGCCCGTATGCGCTGAGCCAATGTTCGGGCAGTTCAGCTACCGCCTCTAGGGACTTGAGCCGTTCAAAATCGACCTGCTCGATTTCCAGCTCGTCGATCATTTCCGCCAATTTGCGCGCAAGCCGCAGGGATTCTGCCGCGGTGACCGATTGCCCTGTTGGACGGTTCTTTACAACCAGATCGGCCAACAACAGGATGCGGCTGGCAGGGCTGATAACCGGCCATACGACATCATCGTCCGACAGCGGGTCCAAAATTGGCCCCAATGCTTCGTCCAGTGCGAGGTCACCAATCGCCACCATTTTCGGCAGCAGCAATCCCGGCGAAACCGTGCGCACAAAGGCTTCGGTCATCGCCTTGATCGCGCGGTTGTTCGGCAACAGCAGCGTCATCCGCGTTATGCCAAGCGGATCATCGCCGCAGTTCGCCAGAACAAATCCGACCGTCGCGTCGCAAAAATCCGAGCCGAGAGGAACCGTGAAGACGCGTGTCGCCCGATGTGCGGGTTCAGCGCTGGGCATGGCTCATCAATTTAGCCTCGGTTGCTGCGATTGCGTCGGGATATCCGACATCAAACCACAGTCCCTCATGCACCAAACCATAGCAACGCCCCCTAGCAATGGCGCGATCCCAAAAGACATTGGTGGAAAATACTTCCGACGGCGGATCGATAATGAGACGTTTGGACAGCATCTGGATTCCGGTCCAGACATAAGCGGCCTGCTGGTCGGCTTTCCGGCGGGACAAGCGTCCATCCACATCAAGATCAAAGTCGCCCTGCCCTTGGGTGTTATTTGCCTCTGCATAGGGGATCAGCAGCATGAGGACATCCATAGCGCTGTCATCCCATGCCGCCATCAACCGGGTGAAGGCGTTTTCGCCGTCATTAGTCCACCAATTGTCGGCATTGACGCAAATGAAAGGGTCGTCGGGAATGAACGGCAGTGCCCGCACCAGCCCGCCACCTGTATCCAGCAGCAGATCGCGCTCGTCCGAGATGGCGACTTTAAAATCGGCGGCATGGTCGGCCATATGGTCTTCGACCTGCGACGCGCGATAATGGGCATTGATGACAATCTGGCCGACGCCTGCGTCGCGCAGGTGGTCGAGCACATGGTCGAGCAACGCGGTGCCCGCGACCGCAACCAGCGGCTTGGGCCGGTCTGCCGTCAACGGCATCATCCGGGTCCCCTTGCCCGCCGCCATGATCATGGCGGTGTTCACATGATGGCTCATTCCGGCGCCAGCATATTGGGGGCGATCCGGCGGACTTCCTGCGGGATATATGTGTCGAACCAGCTTTTCAGCGGCGCTAGCCCAGGATGATCCAGATCGCGTTCGAGCAATGTCCACATGCGCGGCAAGAAGTCGAGGTAACGCTCCTTCCCATCACGCTTCCACAACCGCGTGAAGATACCGATGATCTTGGTATTCCGCTGCGCACCAACGAGAGCATAATGATAGCGGAAATCGGCGTCCGGATGGGCTGTCTGAATATAATGATCCAGCATTTCCGCCTCCAGTTCCGCGGACACCTCACGCCGTGCATCTTGCAAGAGCGACACCAGATCATAGGCGGGGTGTCCGATCAAGGCGTCCTGAAAATCAATAAGGCCCTGATCGCCATCGTCGAGGAGCATGACATTTTCGGCGTGATAATCGCGCAAGACGGTCACCATATGAGCATTGGCAATCGGTGCGAGTGCTTCACTCCAAATCCGGTCAAATTCGGCCGGATCGAAATCGAGCCGCATGGCCGGCATATACCACTCCGCGAGCAGGCGCACTTCGCGCAAATAGACGGCTTCGTCATAAGGCGGCAGGTCGGCACGTGTGCTTTTCGACAGGGCAATGATCGTGTCGATGGCTTGCTTATATATTTTCGCTTCATCCGACGGACATTCGTCCAAATGCTCGCGCATCCGCCGGTCGCCGAAATCCTCTATCAAGACGAACCCGCGTTTCAGGTCATGCCCATAGATGATCGGCGCGCGAAATCCCTGACCGGTCAGATATTGGGCGACATCGATAAAGGGCTTGGGGTCTTCATGGGGCGGCGGGGCGTCCATCAAAATGGCCTTCCCCTTGTCGGCATGCGACACCCGGAAGTAGCGGCGGAACGAGGCATCGCCCGGCATCGGGTACACGCGCGCGGCGCTCCAGCCTGTCTGGTGCAGAAATTCATCCAGCCCGGCGGGCATGACAGGGTCAATCTGTTGCGTCATTTTCTTCCGTCTTCATCTGTACCGTACGCGAACCGTCCGGCTGAGGCTGTATGTCGATCGAGAGGGTGGGCACCGTATATTCGGGGCCTGCCCGACCCGCCCATTCCACCAAGGTGATCCGGTCGGACCGTTCGTCCGCAAGGCCGAGTTCCTCCAGGTCGGCGACACCGTCCAACCGATACAAATCTGCATGGGCGACGGCAATCGATACTTCGGGGGGCTCATATTGATGCACGATGGCATAGGACGGGCTCGCGACTTCGCCTCTGAAACCCAGACCTTGCAATATGCCGGCGCACAGCACTGTTTTTCCGGCGCCCAAGGGACCGTCAATCGATACCCAGTCGCCCGCGTGCAGCGTCCCCGCCAACTCCCGGCCAAAGGCGCGCATATCCTCTTCGGTCTTCAGGATCATCGGCTCGGGATCGTCATGATGATGGTAGAACCTTCGCCCGGTTTGGACTCGATCCGGAACGTGCCATGATGCGTTTCGATCAACTGCTTGGCGAGCGGTAGGCCGAGCCCTTGCAAAATGGGATCGTCGGAAAGCTGCAACGCTTTCTTGCCATCGCCCTGGACGATTTTCTGGTTTTCCTCACTGATGCCAGGGCCATTATCGGAGACGATGATCTCGAGAAGGTCCTTGCTCGTGCGGGCGAACAGGAGTACTTCGCCACCCTCTTTATGATAACGAATTGCATTATCAAGAATTTGCCCAACCGCCTGCCCGATCCGCTTGGAATCCAAGGAAAAAAGCCCTTTTGCCTCCTCCAACCGAAGATGCAATTCAACCCCCCGCTCCCTGGCAAAAGCCGACTTAGCTTCAGCCGAGTTAACAAGTAGGGTCCGAACGTCGACTTTCTCCCTAGCAATCGGCATCGCTCCGGCTTCGCTCTGACTGTAATCAAGGACCGTATTGATCTGCTCCGACAACCGCTCAGCCGAAGTCAGGATCGCATCGACATATTCCAGCGCCTGCCCGTTCAACTCCCCGGCAACGCCCGCTTTCAAAAGATCGGCAAAGCCGCTGATCGAGGTAAGCGGCGTCCGGAACTCATAGCTCATATTGGCTAGGAACTTGGCTTTGATACCGTCCGCCTCCTGCAGCGCCGCATTCCGATCCCGAAGCGCTTGCTCGATCTTCAGGCTGTCGGACATATCCAGCATCGTAAACAGTGCATTGCCGTCGGGTAGCGGAATGGTGGCAATCTGGAATATCCGCTCGTCGGCAAAAACGGCCTTGCTACGACGCTGCTCCCGATTGGCAGTAGTCATCCGGACCAGTTCACCGATGATAGATATCTGCGATTGCTTCTTGAGGTGCTTGGACATCAACGGCAGAATTTCGTCAAGGCGCGGATGCCGGATCAATATCTCGTCCGGCAAGCCCCATGTTTCGGCAAACAGGCGGTTCCAGATGCTGAGACGACCATCGGCGGCAAATACCGCGATCGCCTCAAACAGATTGTCAAAGGTTGCCGTCCGCACCCGCAGCAAGATATCCCGCGCACTCGCCAGCTGCGCCTGTTCGGTCCGGTCCTCAAATATCAGCAAAAGCCCGCCATCGGGTACCGGTTGTGCCAATACGCGCAAATGCGTCCCGTCAGGCAACAGCCAGTTTTCCTCGCTTGGTTCGGGATTCCGAAACCAATTTTCCCTCTCACCACGCCATGCCGGAAAATCACGAACTTCCGGGAGCTTGCCATTTTCACGCATCCGATCAAGCACCCGTGCAAACTCCGGTTTTTCGGTCAGCCACTGGTCGCGAAAAGCAAATAGCCTTTGAAAAGGAAGATTTGCAAAAATTAGCGAATAGTCCGAACCGAATTGCACGACACCCGCCGACATCATGTTCAACAGATGCCGTTGCGCATCGGACAACTGGCGAAACTCCGTCCGCGCTGCGGTCAGATCCTGAACATCAATGGCCATCCCAGCAACTCCTGACGCACCGTCCGTTCCGAGCGGGATGTCGAACACGCGCAGTTGCCGTCGTTCGGCACCCAAAGTTGCCGATACAATTCGCTCTGTCTTTAGGCCACTCTGCATCGCTTCGGCGGCAAAAGACGCTGCAGTTTTGCCATTTTCCGGTTCGAGAAGCTCAATGCCATCCTGCACGACCTGAAATCCGTCCGAAGCACCGACAGCGTCAACATAAGCCTGATTCACGAAGTTCAGCGACATATCCGGACTGCGGTGCCACATCGGCAAAGGCGCGGATTCGATCAAACCGGCCAAGGCAGAAAAGGCGGCTTTTGCCTTTTCGGACTCCTCAGTCCGCGCCTCCAATTCACGCAGACTTTCAGTGGAGTCGAAAAACCACAGTAACGCTGCGCCATTCGGATAGATTACGGTGTCGGCGATCTCGCCCATAACAAGCAAACGGCGGGGCGAACCCGTGATCGCCAAGGGCAGAACAAAATCTTTGCCCGTCCTCTGCGTTTCTCGGACTTTTTCTTCAAGCCGAGAAAGATCCGAATTACTCAATCCCCCTTCGCTCCGTCCGCCAAGATCGGTCAGTGACACTGCGGGGCCAGACAAACCCATCAATCGTGAAAATCGGTCAGCCGCTTCGATCCGGCCGTCCCCTTTTACCACGACCGGGAACGCCGGTGCGGTCTCGAGGAGCCGGGCCAGTCGCGAGGTCTGCCGCAATATTTTTTGCGAACGCCTGCGCAGAGAAAAGCCGATCCAAATAGCGACCGTGGCTCCTACAAGCCACAGCGCCATCAAAACGCCTATCAATGCAATTGGCAGGCCTTCGCCCGTCATTAGTTCGCTGTCCTTTGCACTTTCACAGACTTTCTAATGCCCGAAAGGCGACGCGGCGCAACAAAAAAACCCGCTGCGTTTCCGCAGCGGGCTCCTCTGATATCAGATTTATGTGGATCAATATCGATAATGATCCGGCTTGAAGGGACCCTCGGTAGACACGCCAATATAACTGGCCTGCTTTTCGGTAAGTTTCGTCAGCTTAACGCCCAGCTTTTCAAGGTGCAGCATAGCCACCTTTTCATCGAGGTGCTTTGGCAGAACATAGACTTCGTTCTTATAACTTGCACCGTTGGTCCAAAGCTCGATCTGCGCCAGGACCTGGTTGGTAAAGCTCGACGACATCACGAAGCTCGGATGCCCGGTTGCACAGCCGAGGTTCACGAGACGACCCTTTGCCAACACGATTATCTGTTTGCCATCAGGAAACTCAACGAGGTCGGTTCCGGGCTTTACTTCGGTCCAGTTATAATTGGATAAAGCCGCAATCTGGATTTCGCTGTCGAAATGGCCGATGTTGCATACAATGCTCATCGGTTTCATGTTCATCATATGCTCGGCGGTAATGACGTCCGCATTTCCTGTCGCGGTGCAAAAGATATCCGCCCGCGTCACAGCTTCTTCCATAGTGACGACTTCAAAGCCCTCCATCGCCGCCTGCAAAGCACAAATCGGGTCAACTTCGGTAACCATCACGCGCGCGCCGCCATTCCGGAGCGACTGGGCAGAGCCTTTGCCTACATCACCGAAACCGGCAACACATGCAACTTTACCCGCCAACATAACGTCGGTGGCACGACGGATGGCGTCGACGAGCGATTCCTTGCAACCATATAGATTGTCGAACTTCGACTTCGTCACGCTGTCATTGACGTTAATGGCCGGGAAAGGCAGTTCGCCCTTCTTGGCAATTTCGTAAAGGCGGTGAACGCCGGTGGTGGTTTCTTCTGACACGCCCTTCAGGTTGCGGACCGTCTCGGTCAGATATCCGGGCTTTGCGGCAACAAAAGCCTTCAGCGCACGCTGGAATTCCACTTCTTCTTCGTTTTCTGGTTCGCCAAAGCTCTCGCCCCGCTCCAGCTTCGCCCCCCAAAGCGCGAACATGGTTGCATCGCCACCATCGTCCAAAATGATATTCGCAGTGGTATCGTCGCCCCAGTCAAAAATACGACCAACATAATCCCAATAATCGGCAAGGCTTTCACCCTTTACCGCGAAGACGGGAATTTCGCGCGCAGCAATCGCAGCCGCAGCATGGTCCTGCGTCGAAAAGATGTTGCAAGTCGCCCAACGCACATCAGCGCCGAGTGCTACAAGGGTTTCAATCAGAACTGCTGTCTGGATCGTCATGTGCAGCGATCCAACGATCCGCGCACCCTTCAAGGGTTGAGACGCACCAAATTCTTCACGCAGGGCCATGAGGCCGGGCATTTCGGTTTCGGCAATGTTGATTTCTTTACGGCCAAAATCGGCCTCGCCGATATCGGCAATGACATAATCGTTGAAAGCCACGGGCTTGATCTCCGGGAGGGTTTAGAATGGCCCCGCCCTTAGCCTTGGCCTTCAACGAAATCAAATATAAAGATTACTTTATATGTTTGGGCAGACGATTTATGGGCGCGTTGCAATCCGTGCCGGACAGACCGGGCCGCTCCAAGATTGACCGACGACCGTTAAATCTGCAGCGGCCGCCATAGTCACGACGCCGTGGGATTCCGAAGACAATTTTGCCGCAAGTTCTTTTAGTTGCTTACAGTTCAATGTCTTATGGCCGTTCCCATAACTATTCGCAAATCCGATAGACATCCGATCTAAGGCCCCTTCGGCACCGCGGGCACCGTATGTCTGGGCAAGATGTCCTTTCAACGCGGCATTTTGCGACCCGATCAGGCTGTTATGCTTTGTCACGAAACGATTATAGTGCGGTAGGAAATTGTCCGGTGTGTTTCGGCACCGCAAGGCAGTTACCATCAACATAGTGTTGAGATGCTTGATTTTGGCAGCATCCTGCGCGGCATTGGTCCAACACGCATGTGCAGGTTGCGACGACAACGCAACCATGACTGCAACGCACGCCAATTTTTTCGAAAAGCTGATCATTTCCCCAACCCCTTTGCTTGCTCAACAAGGCAAGAATTGACGATCCTGATGAATCAACAGCTAAGGGGTGGGGTTAACAAAGTTAAACCACATATCTTCTTGAAAATTGTGAGAGATAAAATTCCGTCCAAATGGCACAATTTTCGGAACGAATGGTTCACGTGACACGTCGGATACCCCTTCCCTCCTCGACATGCTTGACACATGGATGGTCGTCACGGATTAGAATGAATCAAAATTACCCCCGAAAGGAATGAATATGAGTATTTCAGTTGGCGACAAAATACCCGATGTTAAATTGGTCAAGGCCACCGCCGACGGCCCACAGCCGGTCCAGTCGGCCGATTACTTCGCTGGCCGACGTATCGCGCTATTCTCGGTACCGGGCGCCTTCACGCCGACCTGTTCCGCGCGCCATCTTCCGGGCTTTGTAGAAAAAGCGGACGATTTGGCAGCAAAGGGCATTGATGAAATCGCTTGCACAGCAGTGAATGATGCATTTGTGCTTGGCGCATGGAATAAGTCTGGCGGATCGGAGGCGATTACAATGCTCGCGGACGGTAATGGCGATTTTGCCGCCGCGCTAGGCCTTGAAATGGATGGAACAGCGTTCGGGATGGGCAAGCGCGGGCAGCGCTTCTCGCTCGTCGTCAACGACGGCGTCGTGGAACAAGTTAACGTCGAAGCACCAGGCGACTTCAACGTCAGTTCGGCCGAACATATGCTCGGGCAACTTTAAGTAGATTTTGAAGGAACCCGGATGGGGTTCGATGAATCGACACACAGCTTAGGGAGGGGCAACCCTCCCTTTTTTGTTGCGAAAATCCAAAATTTCGTGGATGCGTGCTTATGCCTAGCGAAGATTCAAACACACTCATACAGCAGCTTGTAACTGAGTACGATGCCTCGGTTAAACGCCTCCAAAATGCACTTGCGCACTATTTAAAGACTGGCGTACCACCCACAGCAGAGGAGCGCGATCGCCGCGATTTCTGCTATCCCGAACTTGTGATTACCTATCGCGGCAAAGAGCGGGAGACGGTCACGAACTTATCCTTCGGAAAATTAGAGAAGGTTGGAACATACCGCACCACATTTACCAAGCCGGAGATGTTTGCCGATTACGTTGGAGAACAGCTTGACCTGCTTGTCGAGCAGTATGAATTAGAGATTGCAGTCGGTCGGAGCCGTCAGGAAATACCGTTTCCCTATGTACTCGATGGTTCCGCTGATTTGGAGTTGGGCACAACCAGCCCCAATGAACTGGCGCGCCATTTCCCTACAACCGAGCTAGCTGACATCGGTGACGAGATTGCCGACGGTCTATTGCGCGTTAAGGGCAGTGACAATTCGCCATTAGCCTTGTTCGATGCGCTGCGCACCGATTTTTCGCTTGCCCGCCTGCGCCATTATACCGGCGCTCCGGCGGAGCATGTGCAGAATTACATCCTCTTTACCAACTACCATCGCTATGTGGACGAATTCGTCAGTTGGGCATGCACACAGGTGGGCAACGGCCGCTATACCGCTCTTTCCGGTGCGGGTGGTCTTTATGTCGATCAGGCAACAGATAATGCCGCGCAACTGGTAGCCGACAGCACATGGCGGCGTCACCAGATGCCCGCTTATCATTTGATGGCACCAGACCGGACCGGTATCACTCTTGTGAATATTGGTGTTGGTCCATCAAACGCCAAAACCATCTGCGACCATTTGGCAGTGATGCGGCCTGAGGCTTGGTTGATGATTGGCCATTGCGGGGGTTTACGCGAAACACAACGCATCGGGGACTATGTACTCGCCCACGCATATTTGCGCGATGACCACATTCTCGATGATGTTTTACCGCCTGAGATCCCCATACCTCCGATCGCGGAAGTCCAGCAAGCGCTTGCCGTTGCCGCCGAACATGTGTCAGGGACAAGTGGCGCCAATCTGAAGCGAAGGATGCGAACTGGTACCGTCGTAACAACAGACGACCGCAATTGGGAATTGCGTTATTCTGCTTCCGCGCTTCGTTTTTCTCAGAGTCGCGCTATCGCGATCGATATGGAATCGGCCACAATTGCTGCTCAAGGATACCGCTTCCGTGTTCCTTATGGCACGCTGCTGTGCGTTTCCGACAAGCCCTTGCACGGCGAGATAAAGTTGCCTGGGCAAGCGAACCGCTTTTATGAAGAAGCGATTGCCGCACACCTCCAAATCGGCATTCAAACTTGCGACTTGTTGCGCGAAGCGGGCAACAGCCTGCATAGCCGCAAACTCCGAGCCTTTAACGAGCCTCCTTTCCGCTAGGGACCGGCTGGAACTTTAGCTCGATTGATCGTGTTATGTAACAATGCTAGGCCGCAAGGGAGAAGATGATGGTACAAAAAAGCAAAACATCGGATGCATTGGACAAAGCTGCAGCCAAGCTGCGCAGTTTTGCTGAAAAAGTAAAAGACACAGCCCAGTCAAGCGCTGATTCCGCATCGGCCAGTGCGCGCTCAGCGGCTGATACCATCGGTGACGCGGCAACTCGGGCAGTGAAGTCTGTAAAAGCCAATCAGGGTAAAACTGCAGCCGTCGCAGGCGCAGTAGTCGCAGCAGCAGCGGTAGCGGCGGTCGCTGGGAAAAAAGCCTACGACGCCCAGAAATCGAAATCCGTCAAAAAGGCATCTACAAAAAGCGCCGGAGCAAAGAAACCGGCTGCTAAAAAGCCCGCAACGCCAGCGGCGAAAGCGCCCAACAAGCCGAAGGCAGCACCAAAACCAAGTGCAAGCACAACGACCTCAAAGTCGTCAACTGCTAGCAAGCGAGCGCCTGCACCAAAATCTACGACAACGTCCAAGCCGACCGCAAAGTAAGCAAACTACGAAAGCGCTGACCGCACGATCCAATTGCCGTGAACCAGCAAAAGAGGAAAAGCGGCCGGCCCGAAGAAAGGCGGGCCGCTTTTCTTTTACCAACCCTTTTTCGCTCCCTTATTCTGCGTTTCGAGCCATTTCATCAAGGGGGCGAAATATTCGAGCATTGCCTTGCCTGACATTTCGCGACTGCCCGTGAACGCTTCGAGTGCGTCAGGCCAAGGTTTCGACGCACCCATTTCCAGCATCGCGTTCAGGCGCTTGCCGACTTCTTTGTTGCCATAAAAGGAACAGCGGTGCAGCGGTCCCTTCCATCCGGCGGTGTCGCAAGCGGCTTTGTAGAATTGGAACTGCAAAATGCGCGCCAGGAAATAGCGTGTATAAGGCGTATTTCCCGGCACGTGATATTTCGCGCCAGCATCAAAGGCATTCGCATCACGCACCACGGGAGGCACAATGCCTTGATATTGCGTACGCAGCTTCGTCCAAGCAGTGTTATAATCGGCAGGTTTGATATCCCCGGCAAAGACACCCCAACGCCACTTGTCGACAATAACGCTAAACGGAAGGAAAGCGACTTTGTCCATCGCTTGACGCAACAGCAGGCCGTTGTCCTTGTCTGCACTCGGCACCTTCGACGCATCAAGCAGACCGATCTGAACCAAATAATCCGGCGTAATCGAAAGCGCAATTGCGTCACCAATTGCTTCATGAAACCCGTCATTGGCTCCATTTAGATGTAAATAGCTCTGCTTATTATATGCACGTTGATAATAATTATGGCCGAGTTCATGGTGCACCGTGACGAAATCATTACTATTGATCTTGATGCACATCTTGATGCGGAGATCATCTACATTTGTGATGTTCCATGCCGACGCATGGCACACGACTTCACGGTCAGCAGGTTTCAGGAATTGTGAACGGGCGTAGAATGTTTCGGGCAGCGGCGCGAAACCGAGCGACGAGAAAAAGCCTTCGCCAATTTTGACCATGCCGATCTCATCAACTTTTTTCGCTTTCAACAGTTCACCGATATCATAGCCGATGTCGCCGGAACCGGCCGGTGCGACGATATCGTAGATATCGCCCCATTCCTGCGCCCACATGTTGCCCAACAGATCAGCGCGGATGGCACCGGCCTTACCCTGCACCGCATCACCATATTTCTTGTTCAGCTGCGCACGAACATAAGTGTGCAGTTCGTCATAGAGCGGCTTTACCTCCAGCCACAGCTTGTCGGTGAGTTTCGCAAAATCATCTGCGGGCATATCATAACCCGAGCGCCACATGGCGCCCAAGTCGGCAAAGCCCAATTCACGGGCGCCTTGATTGGCGATTTCAGCCATGCGGACATAATCTGCCTTCATAGGCGCGCCGACATTGTCATGCCAACTGACCCACATCTCCTTTAATTCTTCCGGATTGCGGTTCGTACCCATTTCGGCCTCAATATCCGACCCGTTGATCGGCTGACCTTTCAGCGTTCCCTTCCCTTTGCCGTAGGAAGAATTTAGCCTGGTTGCGATTTCAGACAGTTCCTTTGCGGCGCCCGGCGTTGTCGGTGCGGGTAAAACCAAGCCGCCGCGCAATATATCGAGCTTCCGCTTGGCTTCTGCCGAAAGGCCGCTGACATTCTGGTATTTCGCGGCTTCTAGCGCGTATTGAACCGATTTTTCAGTACCAATCTCTCCATATTTTGCTGCCAGCGCATCCGTATCATCGGTGATATAAGTGTTATTCACCCAGGCTACGCGACCACCTTCGACCGAAAAGTCAAATAGGTCCTTTTCTGCGCGCGACAAAAAGGCTTCTGCCTCAGCAACCGAAGGGTTCGCACTAACAACGTCCGCACTTTGCGCGAATGCGACCGATGGAATCGAAATGGTAGCGACCGCCAGTGCAGCCAGCGAGACTAAATTTTTCATATGAGGTTCCCAGCAAATATTATGACGGAATGTTGGAACTTTCTTACGCTGCCGTCAAGCGGCCCGCCTTGACCTTCGTCGAAGGAATAACGCGACTAGCAGACCGACGAACGTCACTAGGAATGCAGTTGATTTAATCGGTTGCGCTGTTGCGGCAATGGAGGCCAACCTGTCGTCGCCTTTGAAAGTCACAGCCTGAACGAACTGGCAGATAGTTTCGAGATAGTCCGCAAAGCCTACCACAACGGCAGCTCCAACAATAACCCATCCCAGACGACGCAGCGCAGCACCGTCAGACCGGGCAAATAAGCGACCACCGCAATAGGCTCCGTAAGAATATACTCCGATATACACGAGATCGAGAGCCATGCCGAAGCGTGCCAAATTCATAACGCCGGCGGTTTGCCAGGCTGCTTGAATTGCATCGACACGGAGAGCAGTCGCAGCGGCTTGATGGTCCCTGATACCCCATGGCGAGACCGCGTTGGCGAACCAAGGATTCATTGCGATCATCGCGGCGAGAATTAGCAATCCGCCTAGCCAAAAACGCCAGAAATGCCGCTCCAATCTGCTTTCGCGCATCATATACCCTCCAATGCCAACGCTCCGTTTCGCGCATCTTCTACCGTCAGATGATACATCACATAGTCCTGAATCTGCCCCCGATATTCGCGCTTATATTCCCGGATGAACCTTCCGCCGAGGCGTTCGACAGCGGTACGTGAACGCAGATTATGCGCGCCAATCTGAAACACAACGGTGCGAACATGTCGAAAAATATGCCGGAGCATCAGGGCTTTCGCGTCCCGATTAAAGCCACCGCGCCAGTGGCTGCAGGCGAAGAAGGTCCAGCCGATCTCAATTTCACCCGCCGCCCCGTCATAATTTGCAAAACGGCTGCTCCCGATCATATTGCCGGTTGCCTTATCGACAATGGCGAAGGCGCCTTGCGACGCCATGGCTTCCGCGAAAAAGCCTTCAAACACTTCGCGTTTGTATCGGTCGCGATAGGGGTGCATCGCCCAGATTTCCGGGTCCGCGGCCACGGCGTAAAGTTCCTCGAAATCTGTTTCGGCAAGCGGTCGTAGGCTAACCTTCTCTCCGATCAGCGTGGGTTGGATATCAAAGGGTGGCAAGGTCACCAGACAGGCCCCTTCAAAGCCGCGGCCATCGCTGCACCCAGTTCGGACTTCACGACTGCGCTCATATGATTTCCGGGCACTTCGAACAGCTTTCCTTGTGGGAGTAGCGCCGCAAGATCGGCGGCCGAGCCATTGTCCTGATCCTCCACGCCGCAAATGACAGCAACCGGAAGGTTAAAGCTGCGTAACTGCGCTTCATCGGTGTCGACGAAGCTATCGAGGATCAGTCGCAAGGCGACAGGATCGCCACCTGTTGTCTTCAGGAAAGCTTCCGCCATGAAGGCAGGTGAACCCCGTTCGTGCTGGCCAAGATTATCGAGGACGTGTTTGAAATGCCCGCTACGCTTTCCGGTTTGCGTCAATCCTTCAAGGCCCATCCCCGAAATGATCGCCCGACCGGGTGTCGCCCCCCTGGCCAACATCCGAGCCACGGTTCGGCCACCCAATGAATAACCACCCAGATCATAATCGGTGATCCCAAGATGTTCGAGCAAAGCAAATTGATCATCGGCCAGGATATCCGGAGGATAAGATGCGGCATCATGAGGCTTACCGCTAAGCCCGTGGGCCCGCAGGTCTGGCATGATTACCCGATAGCCTGCCTCAGCAAGCGCGGCGGCGTGGCCATATTTGATCCAGTTGGTATCTGCCTCGCTGAAATAGCCGTGAATTAGGAGCAATGGCCTTCCTTCGCCGGTTTCTTTCCAAGCAATGTTAACTTGGCTGAAGCTTTCGAAGCTGTTTGAACTAACGGTCATTCCGGCCTTTCCAACACTGTTGACCTGCAGTGTTGCCATGGCCGGCCGTCGGAGAAAAGGTATTTTTCTGCTGGCCCAATACCATCAGGCTTGCACATAATAAGCATAGCTATTATGTTGATGTCATGAGTGAAGATATCGGCATTTTGCTAAGCGATGCGGCCCGCCTGATGCGGCGTTCCTTTGACGGGCGCGCCCGCGCCTTGGGCGTCACCCGTCCCCAGTGGCGAGTGCTGGCCTTGCTGAGACGCTTTGACGGCTGTACCCAGGTGACCATGGCGGACATGATGGATGTGGAGCCGATCACGCTGGGCCGGATGATCGACCGGCTGCAGGAATCAGGCCTGGTCGAACGTCGCGCGGACCCCAAGGACCGCAGGGCATGGCGCCTTCACCTAACGCCTGCGGGCGAGGAAAAGATCACCACCTTACGTCCAACTGCGCTAGCCTTGTTCGAGGATGCGCTGGCAGGCCTTGATGCCGCGCAGCAGTCGGAACTTCAGTCGATGCTGGGCGTCATCTGCACCAATCTCACGCGAAAACCTCTGGAGACGGCACATGGCTGAAGCCGATCTCAAGATGGACATCAGCAGCAAAACACAAAAGAAGCCGCGCCGCCTTGGTCGGCTCGCGCTCATGCTCTCCGTTCCGCTGCTTCTGATTGCAGGCGGCGTGGGCTATTATATCGCCAACGACCATTATGTATCCACCGACAATGCCTATGTGCAGCAGGACAAGATATCGATCTCTGCCGAAGTCGGGGGCCGCATCGTCGAGGTCGCCGTGCGCGAGAACCAGCAGGTTAAAGAAGGCGATTTACTGTTCCGCATCGACCCGGAACCCTATCGCATCGCGATAGAACAAGCCGACGCCAGCATCGCCGCGGCACAGGTCCGCGTTACGACATTGCAAACCGATTATCAGACCACCGGCGTCGATATTGACAGTGCGCGTGAAGACGTGGCCTTTTACGAAAAAGAATATCAGCGCCAGTCGTCCCTGATGCAGGACGGATTTACGACGCGCGCCCGTTTGCAGGCGGCCGAGCATGCCCTGTCCGACGCGCGCAGCCGCGTTGCCTCCGCGCAGGCCGAGGCCACCAAAGCGCGTGCCGCCCTTGCCACGGGGTCCGCAGCACCCGGTATCAATCCAGCCGTTAAAGCCGGACAGGCACAGCGTGACCAAGCCATGCTCAACCTTTCCCGCACCACTGTCCGTGCACCTGTCGCGGGTATTATAAGCCAGGCAGACCGATTGCAAGTCGGCCAGATGATGGTCCAGGGCCTGCCCGGCGTCACCATCGTCGCCAGCGACCGAAGCTGGATTGAAGCCAATTTCAAGGAAACCGATCTTGCCAAAATGCGGGTTGGACAGCCTGCCGAAATCACCTTCGACGCTTATCCTGAACTAAAAGTACGCGGCAAGGTTTCCAGCATTGGCGCCGGAACAGGATCCGAATTTTCCGTTCTGCCCGCGCAAAATGCCAATGGCAACTGGGTGAAAGTGACGCAGCGTGTGCCGGTTCGCATTATGATTACCGACAAACCAAAGCGCAAAATGATCGCGGGGCTGTCGGCACATGTCCGCATCGACACCGATCAATAATCCCGACGACGTCGCGGCCTATCCGGTCAAGAACAAGGCGCTGCTCACGCTTGCCGTGATGGGCGCCAGTATCGTGCAAATTCTCGATTCCACGATCGCCAATGTCGCTATTCCGCATATGCAGACCAGCCTTGGCGCCACGATGGATACGATCACCTGGGTCCTGACGAGCTATATCGTAGCCAGTGCAGTTGCCATGCCCATAACCGGATGGCTGTCCGACCGGATTGGCAGCCGGAATTTGTTTCTGGGTGCGGTGGCGGGTTTCATTTTTGCGTCAATGCTCTGCGGCATCGCAACCGGCCTGACGGAAATGGTTATATTCCGTGTTTTCCAGGGGATTTGCGCTGCGTTCATCGGCCCCCTGTCCCAGACCATCATGCTGGACATTAACAAGCCATCGGAAGCCCCCCGGGCAATGGCCATATGGGGCATGGGTATCATGATTGCCCCGATCATGGGCCCGATGGTGGGAGGCTGGCTGACCGAAAGCTATAACTGGCGCTGGGTGTTCTATATCAACCTGCCAATCGGAATACCGACCCTGATTATATTGTGGTGGCTCTTGCCATCCCGCCCCGTTGTGCGGCGTGAACTGGACAGGTTCGGATTTGCCATGTTGGCCATAGGCCTCGCAACCCTTCAGCTGCTGCTGGACCGAGGTCAGCAGGAAGACTGGCTGCAAAGCTGGGAAATCATCATCGAACTGCTTGTGGTTATCGGTGCCTTGTGGATTTTTGCCGTCCATCAAATGACGACCAAAAGACCGATGTTCGAACGGCTACTGCTCAGCGATCGGAACTTTTTCATCGCGCTAAACATGATGCTGCTCGTCGGCATGATGATGTTCGGAATTTTCGCCCTGTTGCCGCCCATGCTCCAAAATCTGTACGGTTATAGTGTTTATGACACCGGGGTTTTGTTGGCACCACGGGGTGTCGGCATTTTGCTGGCTATGTTCATCGCTTCGCGCCTAACCGGCAAGATGGATGCGCGGATCATCATTTTCAGCGGTTTCGTCATGACTGCCTTATCGATGTGGATAATGACAAAATGGTCGCTCAACATGGATTGGCACCTGATCGTCTATACCGGCCTGTTGCAGGGTTTCGGCATGGGTTTTGTCTTCATTCCACTGAATGGCGTTGCCTTTTCCACCTTGCCCATGCGGCTGCGTACGGATGGTTCGGCCTTGCTCTACCTGTTCCGCAGTTTGGGGGGCAGTTTCGGCATTTCGATCATGACGACGATGCTCGCGCGCAACATGCAAACGAGCCATGCGGACTTGGCTGGGCACATTACCGCGTCGTCCATTCCTACGCTAGACCTGTCGACCACTGATCGACTGGGTGCATTGGGCGAAGCGGGTCTGCAACTGATCAACCTGGAAATTAATCGGCAGGCCGCGATGATCGCCTATCTGGACGACTTCAAGATAATGATGTTCCTGCTCATATTGATGAGCCCGCTGATCTTTATGCTCAAACCGGGAAAACCGGCCCCGGGCCAGCAACCGGCGATGGCAGATTAACAGCGTTATTCAGCGCGGCGCCAGACCCTTTTGCTGCATCCGCCAGACCGCCATTTCAATCCGGTCCTGCCCGAAAAAGGGCTCGCCATCAAAGACAAGTGTGGGCACGCCCCAATGGCCAGCGGCTTCGAGAGCAGCCTGATTGGAGGCGATTTCTGCGTCGAGTGCTTCGGCGTCTTCCACAGCTTCGGCATCCAGCTCGGCGAGTTCCAGTCCAGCGCGTGTCGCCGCGCCGGCGAGATGATCGCCCTCATGCCAATTCTCCGCACCGCCCCAGATCAGCCGCGACACTTCGTCACAAAAGGGCAGGCTCTGCCCCCGCCGCGCTGCAGCCTGACCCAAACGTGTGAGGCGGAAGATATAGGGTTGTTCGTCTGCGATCTCCCGCGTGATGACGTTCTGGACGATAGGATCAGGCTTTGGTGGTCCGAATGGAATGCCATGGAACTGCGCCACGCGGAACATGTCGGTAAAGGTATAGCGCAGCCAGTTAGGATGATTGCGTTCGAAAAAGGCCGGCTCACGGATTGCCAGCGGATAGACGGGCCGAAGGTTAACCATCAGATCATGTTCTTCGGTCAAAGCACGATAGCGCCGCGTGGCGAGATAACTATACGGGCTGCGAAAAGACCAGAACAGGTCGGCGGTCAGTGTCATATTTTCTCTCTCCAACGCAAAGACATGCAAGACAGGCCCGCATCGATGCGGCCGATCTGTTCGACACTCAAGCCGATGGTCGGAATACCAAAGGATTCCACAATGGCGCGGCTTTTATGAAATTCCGCACCCATCAAAATGCTGTCACGGATACGCAGTTTGTTTGCAGCTTTCTCTTCGCCTGCAGGAACCTCAACCACACGCATGCCCGCAAAAGCAGGCGAATTCACCATGGGTGCGAGGGCAAATACCGTCTCTTCATCAATCAGGCTGCACCCTGTTTTGAAATGCAGAATGCCGGGCGGCGTTTCAGCAATCTCGCCCCTTTTGCCCAGACGCGCCAAAAGCGAAATCAGTTCTTCCGCGCCTGCACGATCCGTACGATTGGACAGGCCGATCAGAACGCGATCCCGAAGAACCAATATATCCCCACCGTCGGCATGGCCCGGCCCCTGCATGTGCAGAACGGTTTCAAAACGATCTTCAAGGACGGGCGAAAGTAAAGCCGATTCCCCTGCCCGGCTTGGCGCCGCGAGGTTGAGCACTATGGCCCCTTCGCCAAAGACCAGCGCAGGGTCTTCCACAAATATGGAATCGGGAAACTCTTCCGATGCCGCAAGCTGCGTCACATGCAGCCCGAGTCCCTCGAGCGTCCGGACATAAGCCGCATGTTCGGCGCATAGCGCCTCAAAATCAGGGTCCGGCCCATCCTCTGCCCGCAGCCCTGCCACGACAGACGCAGCAGGGCTTCGGACGATGGCATGGCTATAATCAAACATGCACGGTGACCGGAATTACCCCTTCTTCAAATGCCGCCGTCCCAAAAGTTCAGCGATCTGCACGGCATTCAAAGCCGCCCCCTTGCGAAGGTTATCGGACACGCACCAGAAGGCAAGTCCGTTATCGACAGTGGGGTCTTCACGAACGCGGCTGATATAGGTTGCATCGTCGCCTGCGGCTTCGATTGGCGTCGCATAGCCGCCATCTTCCTGCTTATCGACCAGCATGATGCCGGGCGCTTCGCGCAAGATCGATTTTGCCTTGGCTGCCGACATTTCACGATCATATTCGATGTTCACGGCCTCGCTATGTCCAACAAAGACAGGCACTCGGACGCAAGTGGCAGTCAGCTTGATCTTCGGATCGAGGATCTTCTTGACCTCGACCATCATCTTCCATTCTTCCTTGGTATAGCCGTCTTCCAGAAAGCTATCGATGTGCGGAATGACGTTGAACGCGATCTGCTTGGTGAATTTCTTCGGCTCGGCGCTGTCGCCGACAAAGATATTGCGGCTCTGTTCGAACAGTTCGTCCATGCCTTCCTTGCCTGCACCGGACACCGACTGATAGGTTGATACCACCACGCGAGTGATGTTCGCATAATCGTGCAAAGGCTTCAGCGCGACCACAAGCTGCGCGGTCGAGCAATTGGGGTTGGCGATGATATTCTTGCGCTTGTAACCGTCAATCGCATCCGGGTTCACTTCCGGAACGATCAAGGGAATGTCCGGGTCCATCCGGTGAAGCGAGCTGTTGTCGATCACCACGCATCCGGCCGCAGCCGCAATAGGCGCGAATTTCTTGGTTGCGTCGGAGCCAATCGCGAAAATCGCCATGTCCCAACCGGCCCAGTCGAAATTCTCGATATTCTGGACCTTCAGCATTTTGCCGGTGTCGCCATATTCGATTTCGATACCTTGGCTGCGTGAAGACGCCAGTACGGCTACTTCGTCTGCGGGGAATTCACGCTCGGCGAGGATGTTCACGACTTCGCGGCCAACATTTCCCGTCGCGCCCGCAACTACGATACGATAACCCATAAATGTTTCCCTCAGTTGCGTCATGCTGAACTTGTTTCAGCATCTTAATTAAGACCCTGAAACAAGTTCAGGGTGACGGGTGTGGATGCCGCATCAGCGACAAAGAAAAAGGCCGGGCTCTTTGTGGGAGCCCGGCCTTTCATGTTCGGTTTAAGAACGTAAGCGAGCCCCTGCCTTATTCGGCAGCCTCGGTGGTCTTAATAGTGCGTGGGTCGCGGCGTTCGGCGATACGCGCCTTCTTACCGGTCAAGCCACGCAGATAGTAAAGCTTCGCACGACGTACGACACCCTTACGGACAACTTCAATGCTGTCGATGTTCGGGCTGTACAGCGGGAAAACGCGCTCAACGCCTTCGCCGAACGACATTTTGCGTACGGTGAAGTTGGAGCCCATTCCCTTATTCGAACGCGCAATGCAAACGCCTTCGTAATTCTGGATACGCGTGCGGTCACCTTCGATAACCTTCACGCCCACCTTAACGGTGTCACCCGCGCGGAACGCCGGGATTTTCTTGTTTTCTGCCAGTGCCGCGATGGCTTCGGCTTCGAGTGTCTGGATGAGGTTCATGCCCCATTTAATCCTTATTCTTCTGTTGCACGTTAGAGGCAGGCTGAACCCGAGCGTCCTTGTAACGCCCCCAAAGGTCCGGTCTGCGTAACCGAGTATCTTCCTCCGCCCTTTGTTTCCGCCAGGCGGCGATTTTCGCATGATCCCCCGATCGCAACACTTCAGGGATCATCCGCCCTTCCCAATCACTGGGTCGGGTATAGTGCGGATATTCAAGCAATCCTTGTTCAAAGGACTCCTCGTCACCGCTGGAAGTCGCGCCCATTACGCCGGGAAGCAGCCGAATGCAAGCGTCTAACAGCATTAAAGCGCCAATTTCCCCGCCGGAAAGCACGATATCGCCCATCGACACTTGCTCGATCTGCGGCCGCGCGTCGAAAAGACGCTCGTCAAAGCCTTCGAAACGACCACATAGCACGGTCACACCGGGGCCCGAAGCCAACGCGCGGATGCGTGCTTGGGTTATAGGCGCGCCGCGCGGGGTCATGGCGAGGATCGGTGCAGTCGGCTGCCGTGCAAGGGCGTCGTCAACAGCCGCCGCCAATATATCCGCGCGCAGCACCATCCCTGCCCCGCCGCCAGCCGGTGTATCGTCAACCGTGCGGTGTTTGTCCGTGGCGTAATCGCGGATATGGATGGGTGCGCAGGACCATTTGCCTTCCTCCAAAGCCCGTCCCGCCAGCGACACGCCAAGCGGCCCCGGAAACATTTCGGGGTAGAGCGTCAGAATTTGGGCGTGAAAGCTCATATTACAAAGTCGGCATCAATAACGATGCGGTCGCCCCATTCGGGCACGGCCTCTTTCGTCATAGGCACCATGAATTTTTTGCCCGGTTTACCGTCTTCGGGTGGCAATTGGATTTCCAGCACGTCGCTCGCACCGAAATTTTCGACGGCGATGCAGGTGCCAAGGTCCGTGCCTTCGGTGGACACGCAGGGCAGCCCCAGCAGGTCGCTGTAATAATATTCGCCCTCACCCAACGGCGGCAAAGCCTCGCGTGGGACGGTCAGCAGGGTGCTACGCAGCTTTTCCGCTGCGTTGCGATCGTTGATTTCGGCAAAGCGCGCAATGGCGCCGTCTTTGGTGGGGCGCAGCGATTTGACCGTCAGCGCGCCATCATTGAAGCTTTTATACTGTTTGAGGCTGTCGATGCTGTCGGCAAACAGCTTCAACCGCACCTCACCCGTCACGCCATGCGCGCCCGAAATGGCGGCCAGCGTGACGGTGGTGTTCGGCAAGGCTTAGCCCTCTGCCTTTTCTTGCGGAGCTTCTTCGGCTGCAGGTGCAGCTTCTTCAGCAGCAGGTGCTTCTTCGGCTGCGGGCGCAGCTTCTTCAGCGGCAGGCACTTCTTCAGCAACCGCTTCAGCCGGGGCTGCTTCTTCTGCAGCGGGAGCTTCTTCGACTACTTCGGGCTCTGGCTCAGGTGCAGGCGCAGCGGCGGCGGCAGCAGCGGCTTCGGCAGCTTCAGCGGCCTTGGCAGCCTTGTCTTCTGCGCGATCCTTGGCTTTCTGGCCAGGCTCACCCTTGTTCGGGTTGGTCTTCGACTTGCGCTCCTTGACACCTGCGGCGTCGAGGAAACGGGCAACGCGGTCCGAAGGCTGCGCGCCTGCGGCCAACCAATGCTTCGCACGCTCACCGTCCAGCACAACGCGCAGGTCGCTGTCCTTGGGAAGCTGCGGGTTGTAGCTGCCGATACGTTCAATGAACTTGCCGTCGCGCGGTGCGCGGGCGTCGGCTACGACGATTTTGTAATAAGGACGCTTCTTGGAACCGCCGCGTGACAAACGCATGGATAATGCCATAAAACTAACTCACCTTTCTGGTATTAAATTATATTAAATCCGAAACTTATTTCTTTTTACTAAGAAGTCGTGCGAGGTCAGGGGGAAGTCCGCCTGCTCCTCCGCCCATACCGGGCATTCCGCCCATTCCCGGCGGCATCGCGCCGGGAGGCAGGCCGTGCATACCCTCCATCGCCCCGCCCAGATCTGCGCCGCCCTTGCCGCCAAACATCGCAGCCAGGCCCTTCAGCCCGCCCATCTTGCGAATGCGCTTCATGGCGGTGGCCATTTCCTGGTGCATCTTGATCAGCTTGTTCACATCCTGCACCGTCATGCCCGAGCCCTTGGCGATGCGTATTTTCCGCTTGGCGTTCAGCAATTCCGGCTTCGCCCGCTCTTTTGGCGTCATGGAGCCAATGATGGCGTCCATATGGACCAGCAACTTGTCGTTCATGCCGCTGGCGTCCATGGCCGCCTTGGCCTTTTTCATGCCGGGCATCATCCCCGCCAACGCGCCAAGACCACCCATTTTGGTCATCTGGCGGAACTGCATGCGCAGGTCGTTCATGTCGAACTGGCCCTTGGCCATTTTCGCGGCGAGCTTGTCGGCTTCGTCCTTGTCGACGATTTCCGCCGCCCGCTCGACCAGACCAACGACGTCGCCCATGCCGAGGATGCGGCCCGCAACGCGCTCAGGGTTGAACGCTTCGATAGCGTCCAGCTTTTCGCCAACACCCGCGAATTTGATCGGTTTGCCGGTGATCGCGCGCATCGAAAGCGCCGCACCGCCGCGCGCATCGCCGTCCATACGGGTCAGCACGATACCGGTCAGATCAACCCGCTCGCCGAAATTCTTGGCGACATTGACGGCATCCTGGCCCGTCAGCGAGTCCACGACGAGCAGTATTTCCTGCGGCGTCGAAACCTTCGCCACCGCCTGCATTTCGTCCATCAGCTGCTGGTCGACGTGGAGGCGTCCAGCCGTATCGAGCAACAGCACATCAAAGCCCTGCAGCTTTGCGGCCTGCATCGCGCGCTTGGCGATGTCGACGGGCTGCTGCCCCTGCACGATCGGCAAGGTCGCGACTTCGGTCTGCGTTCCGAGCGTTGCAAGCTGCTCCTGCGCGGCAGGGCGGTTAACGTCGAGCGACGCCATCAGGACCTTTTTGCCCTGCTTCGCCTTCAGCATCTTCGCGATTTTCGCGGTCGTGGTGGTTTTACCCGAGCCTTGCAGACCGACCATCATGATGATCGCCGGCGGCGCAACCGCCAAATTCAGGTCGCTCTGCTCCGCACCCAACATCTCGACGAGCGCATCGTTGACGATCTTGACGACTTGCTGGCCGGGAGTGACCGATTTCAGGACCGACTGGCCAACGGCCTTTTCGGTCGCCTTGTCCACAAATTCCCGGACAACTGGCAGGGCCACGTCGGCTTCCAGCAAAGCGACGCGCACTTCGCGCATTGCTTCGCGGACATCAGCCTCGTTCAACGCACCGCGACCACGCAGGCGGTCAAACACCCCCCCTAACCGGTCGCTTAGCTTGTCAAACATGCGTCTTCCTTACCAAAATACCCGTTTCCGGGCATAAACGAACAAAAAGCCGGTGAGCGAAACTTCGCCGACCAGCCTGGAAAAGATTGATTTTCCATAATTTCAGATACGAGCCTTCGCCCGATGAGCGGGTCCTTAGTCTGATTATATGCCAAATGCAAGAATCTTTGCGCAACCGCGCCGCCCTGCCCGTTTTTCAAGTTTATACTGAACCGAATTTAATCAAATCTTGACCTTTCCAAGTGCATGCACGTGCATGATTGGAATGCGCAAAAGCTATGGAACTACAACCATCTGAGGCAGAGAAGGTGACGTTGCCGAAAGTGGCACGGGAGGGCAAGGGCCGCCGTGTCATGTACGGCTTCGTCATGTTCGCAGCGATTGCCATGTTTGTAGCAATTGGTGGTGAAGTCGGCGCACAAACAGTTCGTTCGATCATCGGTGACAATCAAAAGGGCACCGACCAAGTCATGGTCACCGCTTTGTTGCTGAATATTGCCCTGATCCTGCTGATCTGGCGCCGGACGAGCGTGCTGAGCGATGAAATCGACGTATACCGCAAGGCGGAAGTACGGGCGCAGCATCTGGCCATGACCGATCCATTGACCAATTTGTTCAACCGCCGCGCAATCAAGGAAAAGACTTCCGAACTCAGCGCCCGCGCCTCGCGTCGTGGCAAATCCATCGCCTTTTTGATGGTGGACCTCGATGGGTTCAAAAAAATCAACGATCTGTATGGCCATGACAGCGGCGATTTCTTGCTGCGCGAAGTTGCAGACCGGATGCGCGATGTCGTTCCGCCGAGCAGCGTGATCGCCCGACTGGGTGGTGACGAGTTTGGCATATGCGTCGTGTTTGAACCGGAATATCCGGAATCGGTCGATCGCATTGCCGAAGATCTGGTCGATGCCCTTGCCCGCCCCGTATCCATTTCCGACAGCGAACAGACCGTCACCGCTTCGGTCGGCATAAGCCGCCCGGAACTTGATTGCGATTCAATCGACATGCTGATCCGCCGGGCCGACATCGCGCTGTACGCTGCCAAGAAAAATGGGCGGAACGGTTATAGCTGGTTTGAAAGCGGCATGGAGGTCGAGTTGCGGTCGCGCAATTCTCTGGAAGGCGACATTCGTGCTGCCATACCCAATGACGAATTTGTGCCCTATTTCGAACAGCAGATAGACCTCAATACCGGTGAACTGGTCGGATTTGAAATGCTGGCTCGCTGGGTCTCACCCGTTCGCGGGCTCATTTCCCCGGACGATTTCATTCCCGTCGCCGAAGAAACCGGTATGATTGGCGACCTGTCGCTGAGCATCATCCGCAAGGCCATGATTGAGGCGAAAAACTGGGACCCGAAGCTGACCATCTCGGTCAATATTTCGCCGGTCCAGTTGAAGGATCCGTGGCTCGCCCAGAAAATCGTCAAGCTGCTGGTGGAAACCGGCTTCCCGGCCAGCCGTCTGGAAGTCGAAATCACCGAAAGCTCGCTGTTCAAGAATCTGAGCCTCGCCCAATCGATTGTCGGAAGCCTTAAAAATCAGGACATCCGCATCGCGCTTGATGATTTTGGCACAGGTTATAGCTCGCTCGCCCATTTGCGTGCGTTGCCGTTCGACCGGATCAAGATTGACCGCAGCTTTGTATCCTCCATGTTCGAAAATGCCGAGAGCGCCGCAATTGTCAGCGCTATCGCCGGACTTGGCGCCAGCCTGGACGTGCCAATTACGGCCGAAGGCATTGAGGATGAAGAAAGCATCGCCAAGTTGAAAGCACTTGGCTGCACCAAGGGACAGGGTTGGTATTTCGGTCAACCGATGAATATTGATCAGGTTCGCACGATGCTGACGCAGAAAGATCTGATTACCAACCGACGTCGCCATAGCAATTCTGAAGCCGTACGGCCTGACGACTATGAGGAGCGCAAGGCGTCCTGATAGCGTAAATGTCCTGCGGGACGTTGGATGAATTCTGGACTTGAGCGCACACTGCCCCTAAATCGCGCGGCATGGCGCGTGGTAACTTTCATAAAATGCATGGACTGGGCAATGATTTCATAATCATTGATACCCGGACATCCCCTGTGGAGATGACCACAGCGCGCGCGCGCGCTTTGGCTGACCGAAAAACCGGAATTGGCTGCGACCAACTGATCCTTCTCGAACCCTCCGATATGGCGACGGTCCGGATGCGGATATTCAATCAGGATGGCAGTGAAGTCGAATCCTGCGGAAATGCGACGCGGTGTGTCGTATCGCTGCTCGGGCAGGATGCAACGATCGAAACCGACGGCGGAAAGATCGACGGCGCCTACCACGAAGACCGTATTACGCTCCAAATGCCGCCCCCCCGTTTCGACTGGCAGGATATTCCACTCGCATTCGCGATGGATAGCGCAGCCATGCCCATGGCTTGGGATGAACTGGCAAACCCGATGGCGGTAAATGTCGGCAATCCCCACGCGGTCTTTTTTGTCGACGATAAAGACGCGATCGATTTGCTTCATCTGGGGCCACAAATCGAACATGACGCCGCCTTCCCCGAACGCGTAAACGTCAATGTCGCGTCGGTCCGGGACGGGGCTCTGTTCTTGCGCGTCTGGGAACGCGGCGTCGGTGAAACACGGGCCTGCGGCACGGGCGCATGTGCCACGGCAGTCGCCGCCATCCGGCAAGGTAAGGTAGCCTCACCTGTCACCGTCAATCAGGCTGGGGGCAGTTTGACCATAGGCTGGGAACCGGGCGGGCTGATCGAAATGACCGGCGGGGCGACTTATGTTTTCATGGGCGAAGTCGACTGGGACGATTTCGGGTGAGCAAGGTTGAAGTCATCAGCATGGGATGCCGACTCAATCTGGCGGAAAGCAACGCGCTCGCCGAACAGCTGGCGGATCAGGATGATGTCGTCATCGTCAACAGCTGCGCGGTGACAAATGAAGCCGTGCGCCAGACCCGGCAAGCAATCCGGCAAGCGCGCAAACGACGCCCCGATGCCCGCATCATGGTCACAGGCTGCGCCGCACAGGTGGAGCCCGAAACCTTCCGCAATATGCCCGAAGTCTCGGCTATTTTTGGCAATGCCGAAAAACAGGACCCCGTTTTGCTCAACCAGATCGTGCAGAGCCCCGACCGTCCCGTCGTCGTATCCGACATCATGACGTTGCAGCAGACCGCGCCGCATCTGGTCACCGCCTATTCGGGAAAGACCCGGGCCTTTGTCGAGGTACAAAATGGCTGCGACCATCGCTGCACCTTTTGCATCATACCCTATGGTCGCGGCAACAGCCGCTCGGTTCCGGCGGGCAGCGTGGTCGAGCATATCCGCACTCTGGTCGACAAAGGCTTTAAGGAAGTCGTGCTGACCGGTGTCGATGTTACAAGCTATGGCCCTGATCTGCCCGGAAAAGACAATCTGGGCCTGCTGGTGGAGCGGATTTTAAAGCTTGTTCCTGATCTGGAACGGCTACGCTTATCGTCCATCGATGGCGTTGAGATTGACGAGCGCCTGTTTGCGCTGCTGACTGGTGAACCGCGCCTGATGCCGCATGTTCACCTGTCGCTGCAGGCAGGCGACAATATGATCCTGAAGCGGATGAAGCGCCGGCATAGCCGTGAAATGGCCATCGACTTGGTTGCGCGGATGAAAGCCTTGCGTCCTGAAGTCGCAATAGGTGCCGACATCATTGCCGGATTTCCGACCGAAGATGATTCGATGTTCCAGAACAGTCTCGATCTGGTCCGCCAATGCCAGATCGTGCATGGGCATATATTTCCCTACTCCCCCAAATTGGGAACGCCCGCCGCGAAAATGCCGCAAGTCCCGGCAGATCAGATCAAGGCGCGTGCCAAGGCGCTACGCGAAGCGGTCGCCGCCGAACACAGCGCATGGCTCGACAGGTTGACCGGTTCGGTGCAGAAAATTGCCGTCGAAAAAGGTGGTCGTGCTGGTCATGCCGAAAATTTTGCTTATGTGGGTCTCAACAGGCCAATGCCCGAAGGCAGCACCGTGTCGGCCCGCATAATAGAGATAAAGGACGGTATGTTGCACGCAGAGGTCATTGCATGAGCGAGGAGAAAGCAGGTTGGAAAGACCGGCTGTTTGGCGGGCTCAAAAAGACATCGAGCAAGCTGACCGACAATATCACCGGTCTGGTCACCAAGGCGAAGCTGGACACCGAGGATCTGGACGAGATTGAAGATGCGTTGATCGCATCGGATCTGGGTCCGGCGATGGCCGCGCAAATCCGGGAAAAAATTGCCGCCGGACGTTTTGAAAAAGGCATTGATGCCGAAGGCATCCGGCAAATTGTAGAAGATGAAATTGCCGCCGTTCTGGCGCCCGTCGCCGAACCGCTCGACATCGATGCGTTTCCACGGCCCCAAGTTATCCTTGTGATCGGTGTGAACGGGTCCGGCAAGACGACAACCATCGCCAAGCTGGCCCATCTGTTTCTGGAGCAGGATTATGGCGTCATGCTTGCCGCAGGCGATACATTCCGCGCCGCGGCCATTGGACAGTTGAAGGTCTGGGCGGACCGTATCGGCGTACCGATTGTGACCGGCCCTGAAGGCGGCGATGCCGCAGGGGTGGTGTTTGACGCGGTCAAGCGCGCTACGGCCGAAGGTATCGATGTTCTGATCGTCGACACCGCAGGACGGCTGCAGAACAAGCGCGAGTTGATGGACGAACTCGCCAAAATCCGCCGCGTCCTCGGCCGCCTCAATCCTGAGGCGCCGCATGATGTCGTGCTGGTTCTGGATGCCACGACCGGGCAAAACGCCCTGTCGCAAATCGAGATTTTCAAGGAAGTCGCCAATGTTACCGGCCTCGTTATGACCAAATTGGATGGCAGCGCGCGCGGCGGTATATTGGTTGCAGCAGCCAAGCAGTTCGGCCTGCCGATCCATGCCATCGGCGTCGGTGAAACCATCGATGACTTGCGCCCCTTCAACGCGCAGGATCTCGCCCGCGCGATTAGCGGCGGTGCGCAATGACATCCGAACCAACGGCAAAAAAGCCCTCGGGCTTGCTTAACTTTGCGCTCGATTTCGGGCCGTTGCTTATCTTCTTTCTGGGTTCGCGTTTCGGCCATTCCGACACCGACCCCGTGCAAGGGCCTCTGGCCGGTACGGCGGCTTTCATGGTCGCGATTGTAATCGCCATGATCGTATCGAAATGGAAAATCGGACGCATCTCGCCCATGATGAAGATGTCGGCGGTGTTCGTTATCGGGTTCGGCGCGCTGACCTTGTGGTTCCGTGATTTCGGGTTCATCCAGCATAAGGCAACGGCAGTCTATCTGCTCTTTGCCGCGATCATCCTGATCGGTTGGCTGCGGTCAAAGCCCGCGCTGAAATATCTTCTGGAGCAGGCCTATGACGGGCTGAGCGAGCAAGGCTGGCTGAAATTGTCCCTCAGTTGGGGCATCTTTTTTCTGGTTCTTGCCGGGTTGAACGAGGCGATGATCCCGTTGCTGACCAGCGACCAATATATCACCGTCAAAACATTCGGTCTGCCCGCGCTAACCTTTTTGTTCGCGATGGCGAACATCCCCATGCTCTTGCGGCATGGTTTGAATTTGGGCGATGAAACAAAAGATGGGGGCACGCCCGGCTTGTAAGACAACCCGCGCTTGGCTAGTCTGAGGGCATAAAGACGTTCAATATAGGGGATTTGGAATGGCGAAGTTTTTTGGAAATTTGCATTTGGTGCTGCTGACCGGACTGGTGCTGGCATTTGCCGTCATGTTTTCGGTGCACGGTGCCGATGAAGTGACCGCGCATGCTGTTACCCGCTGGCTGCACACCTTCTTTGGTATCGTGTGGATTGGTCTGCTCTATTATTTCAACTTTGTGCAGATCCCGACCATGCCCAAAATTCCGGCCGAACTGAAACCCGGCGTATCGAAGCATATCGCGCCTGCGGCTCTGTTCTTCTTCCGCTGGGGCGCGGCGTTGACAGTGTTGACCGGTCTGATCGTGTCGGTTCTTGCCGGTTATGCGCATCAGGCATTCACCCTGCAGGATCCGTTCAAGCTGATCGGTATCGGCATGTGGCTTGCGGTGATCATGGCGTTCAACGTCTGGTTCATCATCTGGCCGAACCAGAAAAAGGCGCTGGGCATTGTCGAGGCCGACGATGCAACCAAGGCAAAGGCGGCCACCACCGCCATGATGACGTCGCGCCTGAACACGCTTCTGTCGATCCCGATGCTCTACTGCATGGTCAGCGCCAACGGCGGCTGATTGACCGCCCCACTTTGCGCGTAACGCAAAACAAGATCCCCCTCCCTAAACGGAGGGGGATTTTTTAGCTCAACAGATCATGTTTCTTTAGCGTGTGCCTTAGCTGGTCATAGCTGAGGTTGAGCGCCTTTGCGGTCTGGCGCTGATTATAGCGGCATTTGGCCAGCGCCTGTTCCAGCACCGCCTTTTCATATTTCTCGGTCGCCTCGCGAAAGTCGGAGACGTCCACCATCTGACTCAAATCGGTCGAATAGCGCGGCTCGGCGGTTTCGTTGTCCTTGCTCGTCGGCGCGTTGGTCGGTGCGGCTGCGGCAATGCCGGTACGCCACGGGCTGTCGAACGGGTCGAACTGGATATAGTCCACCGGCTGGCTCGGGTCCGCCCAACGGTAGACCGCGCGTTCGACGACATTGCGCAGCTCGCGCACATTGCCCGGCCACAGATGGTTTTCCATCGCCCGCCGTGCCAGCTCGCCAAAGCCGGGCCAGCCATCCCAGCCCAGTTCCGCCGCCATACGCCGTCCGAAATAATCGGACAGCACCTCGACATCGCCCTCCCGCACCCGCAGCGGGGGTAAGGTCACGACTTCGAAGCAGAGCCGGTCCAAAAGGTCAGCGCGGAATTTTCCGGCCTCGACCATATTGGGCAGATGTTCGTTGGTCGCCGCAACGATGCGCACATCGACGCGGACGGGACGCGAGGATCCGATGCGGGTCACCTCGCCATATTCCACCGCGCGCAGCAACCGTTCCTGTGCACCCATGCTAAGCGTGCCCAGCTCGTCGAGGAATAGCGTCCCGCCATCCGCCTCTTCAAAGCGTCCCTCGCGAGAGCGCGTGGCACCCGTAAAGGCGCCTGCCTCATGCCCGAACAATTCCGCTTCGATCAGGGTCTCGGGCAGGGCAGCGCAGTTCATCGTCACCAGCGGCCCGTCCCAGCGGGAGCTGAGGCGGTGTAGACGCTCGGCGATCAATTCCTTACCCGTCCCCCGTTCGCCAACCACCAGCACAGGCCGGTTCAGCGGCGCAGCGCGGCTGGCACGCTCCACCGCGTCCAGAAAGGCGGACGATTGCCCGATAAATTGATGGCTATCACGCTCCATTTTTAAAGATTGGCATATTTCACCACCTAATAGCAATATTTACTAGTCGATATGGGCGATAAATATGAAAAACTGGCTAATTTCCGCGAAAAACTGAAATTGGCACGCTCCCTGCAATACTGTTTGCAAGCCGGCAAAAGCAGGCAAAGCAAACAAAGGGAAGACCAAAATGAACACCGAACACAAAGCACAGGAAAGCTTCAAAGAAAGCGAAAGCCGTCTCTGGGTGGCCGTGGCCTTGTCCATGTCCATGATCTTCACCAGCTATGCGATTTCGGTGTTCAATCACCAGGAAGATAACCAGGTCAATGCATACACCCACTCCCAACGGCCTATCGTCGTCAGCTATCTTGCCTGACTTCGTGAGCCCGCGACCGGGGTCCCCCAGCTCCCCCCTAGCCCCGGTCGCCCCAATTTTTGAAGACACGTACAGAACAAGTCATAACCGGAGTTACCCTATGGGCATTTTTTCACGAACCCGCGACATCATCGCCGCCAATGTCACCGACTTGCTCGACAAGTCGCAAGACCCGGCAAAGATGATCCGTATGATCATCCTCGAGATGGAAGAAACCCTTGTCGAAGTCCGCGCCTCTGCCGCGCGCACGATCGCCGACCAGAAAGAACTGCGTCGCCATATCGACAAGCTGAACACCCTTGAGGCGGATTGGACGGACAAGGCGCATCTGGCGCTGTCGAAGGGTCGTGAAGACCTCGCCAAGGCGGCTTTGCTCGAAAAGCGCAAGGCCACCGACATGAAGGACCAGCTGACCGCTGAAGTCGATGTTCTCAACGATGCCCTGAAAGCATCGGAGCAGGATATTCACAAGCTTCAGAAAAAGCTTGCCGATGCCCGCAGCCGCCAGAACGCGCTGATGACCCGCCTCGAAAGTGCGGAAAATCAGGTCAAGCTGCGCACCATGTACAATGGTGACAAGGTCCGCGAAGCCTTTTCCCGCTTTGACGTGCTGGAGCGCCGGGTTGACGAAGCCCAAGGCTATGCAGACTCACTGGCTATCGGCAGCGACGCCCCACGCACTCTTGGTGACGAAATCGCCGCCCTCGAATCCTTCGATGTCGTCGATGCCGAACTGGAGGCGATGAAAAAAGCCATGAAGCAAGACGCGAAGAAGGAGGGTTGAGATTATGGACGGTGAAGTCATCATGGTGCCGATTGTTGTTGGCATCCTCTTTCTCGGCCTCCCATGGCTCATCCTGCATCACGTCACGAAATGGAAAACGGCTGCGACGCTGACCAATGATGACGAACGGCTTTTGGGCGAAATGTACGAACTCGCCCGCCGCCTGGAAGATCGCATGGATACGGTGGAACGTCTTGTTGGGCAGGAAAACCCCAATTTCACACCGCGCCGCATCGACCATGAAGCAGAAGATTATACCGCAGAAAATATCCGCCGGCTGGAAAGGAACCGTTGAGATGAGCAGCAAACACACACAATTCTATCTCGACAAGCAAAATGCCAAATGGAAAGGCGTGTGCGCGGGGATTTCCGACTATACCGGTGTGGATGTTCTCTGGGTCCGTCTCGGCGCAGTCATCCTGACACTGGCGGGCGGTTTCCCCTGGACGTTGGTCGCCTATTTCGGCGCCGCGTGGTTCGCCAACAAAAAGCCGATCCACCTTTATGTCGACAATGACGACCAGAAATTCTGGCAAGGCGTCCGGCAATCCCCTGCCCGCACAACGCGCGACATTCGCTCGCGCTTCCGGGAAATCGACAACCGCCTTGCCGATGTCGAACTCTATTATGTCAGCAACAACAAGCAGCTGGCCGACGAAATCGAAAGCCTGCGCTAAGCGCGGTTATTGGGAGGGATAGATAATGGAAGCCGATGCATTTTTTCTGACAACATTCTTTGGAATGGGGATCGGAACCATCTGCACATTGACAATACAGTGGTACGGACGACGCAAGGTTAAAGCAGCCCTCAAGTCGGAAGGCATCACGCCGAGCCGCCAAACCGAGTTGTTGAGCAACGAGAATGAGGTGATGCGCGGCCAGATGCTAAGGCTCGAAGAACGCCTTTCGGTGATGGAACGCATCACGACAGATAGCCATATGAGCTTAAATCAAGAGCTTGAACGCCTGCGTTAAGCAGCGCGCAAAGGAGGAAATACCATGTTCACTTTGATCGTCCTCGGCCTGATTGCCTGGTTTGCTTACCGGCACTTCGCCAAGAAAAAACGGGATGCCGACCAACGCAACTGGCGGGTCGAGTATCGCAATTCGGACATTAAACCGGTGACCCGCCGTTTACCCTGGAAGGACATAGCATGAGTTTTGGAGGCCCATCTTTCATCGTCGCGATCGTCATGATCTGCACCGCCGGATGGATTATCAACAACTGGATCCGGGCACGCCACGGCTACCCACTTGAAAATGAGTGGGGTGGAATGACACCGAAGGTCGATGTCGATGCCGAACGCAAAATTACCCTGCTGAGCAACGAAAATGAATCGCTGAACGGCAAGGTCGGCAATCTGGAAGAGCGCATTGCGGTTCTGGAACGCATCGTCACCGACAAGGCGGGACGCCTGTCGGAAGAAATCGAGAAACTACGCTAAACGCGAAGGGAGGGAATAATCATGGCTGATCCTACTTTAGTCGAAGGCTTAATGAAGCTCGCAATGCCAATCACGCTCATCACCGTAGTCGGTGTGGCAGGATGGGTCGCGACCACATGGTTGCGCATCAAAAACGGTTATCCGCTGGATGGAGCCTGGGGTCAGGCAGTCTATCCGAAAAATGACCAGGAAGCGATCGAACGGGTTCGCCTGCTGAGCCAGGAAAATGCCCAACTGCGCGCAGAGCTAGGTTCAGTCAAAGACCGGCTCGCCAATATCGAGAAGATCGTTGTTGACGATAGCCACAGGCTGACCGCGGAAATCGACGCACTTCGCGGCCCGTCAAATTAGGAGGCAGGATTGATGGACATCAACCCTCTCCTGATACCCATTCTTGGAATATCCTGCGGGCTACTCGCGATATTTGGTGGAGTTTTTGTGAAGCCCTGGTTCAAGCTGAAGGAGCAGCGCATGGCCGTGGAAGCCGAAATGATCGCCGAAAAGGCAGCCCAATATGCAAGCAAGCAAGCCGTGTTGGAAGAACGGGTTGCTGTGCTCGAACGGATCATTACCGACAGCGGGTACGAAGTCGCCCACGCGATAGAAAGTCTCCGTGAACCCCCCGTTTCACGGATCGAAAAAGAGGAAGTGTAACGATGTTCGATGAATTGTGGATTTTAATACCGCTTGCACCGTTCATTCTTGGTGGTTTCGCTATTTGGTCGAAACACAAACAAAAAGAGATGGAGATGGGCGGCAGTCAACAACGAATGCTGGATGATCCAGACGCCAATCACATGCGGGAGGAGATCCGCACGCTGAAGGATCGCATTCAGGTTCTTGAACGGATCGCGACCGACAATAACAGCGCCACAGATCTCAACCGTCAGATAGAGGAATTGCGTAACCGCTAAGGCGGACGCGAAGAAGGAAGGAAAGGAAGGAACCATGCCACAGGATCCTAATTTCTATATCATCGTAGGTGCCTTTGCCGTCCTGTGCGTCGGTATTGTCTCCACGCTGAGTTTGCGCGGCTGGCGCGACTGGATTGCGCTAAAGCATGCCGAACTCGACCTTGCGCGGCAGGGCAGCGATGCTCCGGTGCCGTCGGCTACCTCACGGATCGAAGTCGCCGATTTGAAAGAACGTGTGAAAAAGCTGGAAGCTATTGCGGCAGGGATTGATATCTGAGCCCTGCCGCCATAAGCGGGGCGCGACATGAGCGCTCTGAACGACATTTTTGAAGAATATGATTTTCTGGACGCAGACGACCGTTACCGTTTGCTGATCGACCTTGGCAAAGAATTGCCCGCAATGCCCGACGCGCTTAAAACCGATGCGACGTTGGTGCGCGGATGTTCGGCGAGCGTGTGGGTTTATCCGGTTACCGATGCGGACAAATTATCGTTTCTCGCTGACAGTAACGCCGCAATCACCAAAGGCATTATCGCGCTCGTGCTGAAAACCGTCGAAGGCAAGTCCGCCGGCGAAATCGGCAAGACAGATATCGAGGGCGCCCTCGCCCCGTTCGACCTCAAAAACCAGCTGAGTTCGAACAGGACGCAGGGCATCCCCAATATGATCGCGCTAATCCGCGAAACCGCCGCGCGCTACGCCGGCTGAGCCGACCGCACGCCGAGCCATTGCGCCAGCGATGGAAGGCGCGGCAACAGCAAGCGGTCAAACAACCAGAGTAGCAGCAATGAAGCCGCCAGCAACGGCAGCAGCACCGCCAACACGACCAGGATTATGGCCGCACCCCGCATCTTGTGCGTTGCCGACGGCATTGGCGGGGCACCCAGGGAAGCCGCAGGCTTGCGCCTCCGCCACATCAGGAAACCCGTTACCGTCAGGGTGATTAGCGCAACTGCGGTCAGCACACCCACCAGCTGGTTGATCCATCCGAACAGCTGACCTTCATGCCAGGCAATGCCATAATTCACGGCACGGTCGATGACATGTTTGTCGGCGAACCCTGTGCGCGACATTTCCGCACCAGTTGCCATATCGAACGTAATGGTCCGGTTAAGCGGCCGGTTCTGCGCCTCCGACTTCACCGTCCATGCCATGGCCGCGGGCGGACCAAAACGTTCGGGTGCACCTGGTGGCTTGACCCAGACCGGATGCGGCAGCTTTTCGGCTTCGGCCTTGCGGACCATATCCCCAAGCGCCACCAACGGCACACCGGCGGCTTGCATCTTCATCATGGCTTCATGGTCATGTTCGGCATGGGGCGCTGCGGCTCCGGTTTTCCAATCTTGCGCCCCTTGCACCAGTCCCAGTTCGGTGCGCGCCAAACGGAATGCGTCGCCCCAGACGCTCGCCCAAGGCAAACCCGTGGTCAGCAACACAAGTGCTAGCCCTGATACCCAGAATCCTGTGACGGCATGCAGATCGCGCAAGAACGCGCGTTGCCCGCGCTGTAGCCGGGGCCAGACCACACCGGCCAGCCCCTGCCCGCGCGGCCACCACATATAGAGGCCTGTGATGATCATCACGATCGCCCAGCACGCTGCCAGCTCCACAATCCAGTCGCCGACCTTACCCAGAAATAGCGAGCCGTGGATACGCGATACCGTGGCGGAAATGCGGCTTTCCGGATCGACACTGCCGAGAACTTTGCCCTGCGGCGACACATAGACATCGCGCATCGACCGACCGTCGGCGAGGCCGATATGGATCACCGCGGCATCGCCTGCCCTTTCGGGCAAGCGATAACCGTGGAATTGCGCATCAGGATTTGCCGCCATGACGGCCCCCAGTTGCGCGTTAGGCGACACCGCTTGGTCGGTTAGCAGGCCGGAAAAGGCCCGCTCCTCCCATCGATCCAGTTGCGGCTTGAACAAATAGATCGCACCCGTCGTCGCCAGCAGCAGCACGAGCGGCATCACGAACAGCGAGGCATAAAAATGCCAGCGCCAGATCGTGCGGTAAAAGGATGTCGCTTCCATAATGCCCTCCCTTAAAAGCGCGCGCGAATGCCGCCATAAATGGCACGGCGTTCAACGGGGTAGTAGATGACCGACGCAGGCGTTGCCAGGATCGCTGCGGAAACGTCCCCAATCGCCTTCTCGTTCGTCAGATTGCGCGCGTCGACAAACAGATCCACACCATCCAGCACGCGTGCGCTGCCCGAAATGCCAAGCAGCGTATAGCTCGAAGTACGCGTCGTGTTGCGGTAATCGGCCCATGCACCTTGTGGCACCCATTCCAGATTCGGCGCTATGTGCAGATCATCACTGCCGATCCGCACTTCCGACCGAAGAACATGCTTGGGAACAACAGGTAGGCGGTTATTGCCATATTGGGCATCGTTCACGAAACGGAAGTCGGAATATTGCCAAATCTGCCGGAAACGGAGCCAGTCGGTTGGTTCTGCGCTGAACGCCGCTTCGACGCCCTGATGCCGTGTCTTGTCCGCGTTGAACGTCGAGGCGGGGATGTCCGGGCCGACGGTAAACTGCAGCATTTCGCGCGTCACCGACGCACGGTAGAAAGCAACATCCCAGCTGGCCCAACCCGCCTTGCCGCGTGTACCGATTTCCCCGGTCCAGGCGGTCTGGGCCTTTACCGGCACGAACGCTGCTATTTGTGCCAATTCCACAAAGGTCGGAAACTCGGCGGATTTGCTGTAATTGGCGAAGAACTGGACGTCAGCGGTCGGTTCCCACAAGAGACCCGCTTTCGGCGAAAAGGCATTGAAAGAGGCACTGCCGGTAACGGCTGTCGGGACGATCTGCGCCTGCTTGCGGAAGCCATCGGCATAAATACCACCTGCGACCAGAGTCAATTGCGCGACCGGGCTGAACCTGATTTCGCCGTAGATATTCGATGTGCGTGCCGTCTGGTCTGCGTCAAATGTAAGGGCACCACGTTTGCCGTTCACATTGACGAACCGTTTCGCATCAATCGTACCCCAACGCGATTCGCCGCCCAGAGTCAGGCTCCACCCTTCCCCTTCCCGATCATAGCGCGCAAACACGCCCCGATCGGTCGACACCTGATCGACCACCTGGAAAATAGGATGATATAGTTCCTTGGCATTCAGGAACGCACCGACATCAAGGCGGCTCTGCCCCCAATCAAAGCGCGTGCGGTTCTGGATGCGGATCGAGTTGATATCGCGGGCCTGATCGCCGACAAAATTGCCGGTACGCGGCACGTTCAGTGCGTTCGCTGCGTTCAGGGCTCCAGGAAGTTCCTGATCCAACGTTGTCGCGCTTCCGTAAAAACGGGTGGAGATCACATCCGAAATACGTAAGCCCACATTGCCATTAAAACGGATGGAATCGCGCCGCGCATGCTGGCGGTCACCGTCATGGCTATCGGCGCTGATCGCCGCCCAGACGTTCGCATTTTCGTCACCTGCTCCATAGGATGCAAGACCGCGGTAAAAGTTGAAGCTGCCGACATCGCCACGCAAATACAGGCCCCGCGCATTGTCGCCGGTTGGCGTGACGCCATTGATCGCCCCGCCCAAAGTGCCAGATCCGAAACGTAGGGCGTTGGCGCCGCGATAGACTTCAAGATGGTCGAAAAAGATCGGCTCCAATTCTTGGAAGTCACCATTGTCATCGGCCAGATTGATAGGAATGCCATCCTGCAGCAGCGTCAGGCCGCGCATATGGAACCCGCGCGAAAGGCCCGATCCGCGGATCGAGATGCGGACCTCCTGCCCGAAGCGCGGCTGCGTGTAGACACCGGGCGAAAAGGCGAGCGTATCGCGCAGGGAAACTATGGTCTTGTCGGCATAATCTTCATGGCTGACAATGTCTGTGCCGCCAGGAGTCTTGGTGGCCCGCTCTTCTGCTTCGTCAGACGCAGCGCGGCCGGTCACAATGATCGTGGGATCGGCAGCCTCTTCGGCGGCAACATTCTGGGCAAGCGTAACGGTAAGGGCGCATGCCGAAGTGGCACGCAAAAAGCTTTTGATATTCATGGTTTTTTCCTAATTCTAAACGGGAGAAAGGCCGCAAAGCAGCCCTGAGGTTTAGATGTAGGACGGTGGGCCTATGGCCGGTGGCGGCGGCGCGGCGAGGCCGTGACCGACCGAAATCTCGCGCATCGCAAATACGGGAACCGCCGTTGCGACGGGCGGCATTGCGATAAAGACTGTGTCGGCGGGAGCATCGCCGGCCATCGCGGCACCTGCAAAGGCGCAGGGCTGATGTTCGACCGATTTACCCTTGGCCGGGTCTTCTTTGTGCAGCTTGCCTGATTTGTCCATCCAGACCGTCTGCGTGTCCATGCCGGTACAGATGGTCAGCGCGAAACCACGCTCACTGGACGGCATAAAGCCCGCAGGAAGGACAATGCGCACCGCCAGCGCGAGCACGATCAGTGCAGCAGCCAGGTTCCGGAAAGGCAAAAATGTGCGAATCACGCGCGCCCTATGCGCCTGCACTTTTCGTCGTGCAAGCCCTTAACCCTTCCACTCCCGCCGCTCCTCGGCAACGCGCAAGACGTCATACGCGGCTTGCCCGGCCTGAAAAGCCTTGGCCGCGTCGGCATTTCCGGGGTTGACGTCGGGGTGGGTTTCCTTGGCAATTTTGCGCCAGGCTTTTTTGGCATCTTCGAAGGTGGAATCACTGTCGAGGCCCAGAATATCAAGGGCATGCATCTCGTCGCGAGTCCGGCTGCCGTCGCCGGACCCTGCCCAGCCATAATGGGCGGCTTCCTTATAGCCTGATGCATCGCGCCGCTCATTGGCTTCGCGCTGCTCCGCCTCTTCTTTAGTCAGGCCCTCAAAATAGTCCCAGCCGCGATTATATTCGGCGGCATGTTCTTCGCAGAACATCCAGCGGTCCGGATTATTGGGTGATTTGGGTGCCGGGCAATTGCCCGCTTTGGCGCAGCCATGCCGGTCGCAAAGCCGCACCTGCTGCGCGTCACTGCTGCTGCCATAGCCGCGCCAGCGGGGAAATCCCCAGTCATTTTTTCGCGTGGATCGAACCATGCCGCCGACTTAGCGACGGCATGGAGATATTGCTAGAGCGCTATATGCTTTTTATGCGCCGGTGAGTGCGCCGCCCATCATACCAGCGCCAAAAAATGTCGTGAACAGCAGACCCGCGATCACACCTGAAACCACCAGCGACAGCACGATATATATCAGTACGATGACAACGGTGAAGCCAGCGACCTTCTCTTTTGGAACACCCAGAACAGGCTGCAAACCCAGATAGATCAGGTATACAACATACGCGATAGCCGCGAGTGAAATGAGACCTCCCAAAATCGGGATCCAGCTTACCAAGCCAGCGGCCCAAGTGGGGGTCGACGCATAGGTCATCAACTTGGTTGACTGCACGATATCCGATTTGCCGTTAAAGCTGGGGGACACCGCGTTGACGATAATGCTCATCACATAAAGTGTGACCAAGGAAAGCACATAACCCAATAACGCCATGGTGGTGATCGCGCTAAAGCCCATCGCCATCATGCCGCCGCCCATTCCGCCAAGTCCGGCCGCCGTAATTCCAAAGACACCCGTGAACAGAACTGCGGCAACCAAAGGAATGGCCGCCAAAATCATGGCATAGCCCGTGAAAAGCCCGCTAGCCGTAGCTGGTTCGTCCGCAATCACATTCCACTCTTCAGCGGGCTTCAAAATTATATTCTTCGCACGATCGATTATCGACATGAACTTACCCCTCAAACAAATTGGCCTCTTGCGTCGACACAGACCATAATCGATAGGATAAGTAAATGTGACGTAAGCGTAAACGGGGGGAACTATGGCGCTGATTTCGAGAATTTTAGTAGGTATCATCGGTCTGATGGCGTTGCTAGGCGTGGGGCCACACTGGTTCCGGTTGCAGCATTTGCCTGTTGAACGTGGCATGCAGGCGCTCGGGGAAGTCGGGCGCGCCAATGTGCGTGCCGATGTCGGCGGCTTGTTTTTGGCGATCGCTCTGTTCGCATTTATCGCCGCAGCCAAACAAAGCAGAACATGGGCATTGGCCGCGATGGTACTTGTCGGCAGCGCCTTGGTCGGCCGCTTTGTCAGCCTTGCGATAGACGGTTTTGGCCCACGCGTCGGCGCACCGATAGCGATTGAAGCACTGATCGTCGCTATCTTTGCCATGGCCTATTGGGCATGGGGTAAAAAGCCAGAGGGTCTATAAGCCGGGTTTTGTCCACCGCCCGAAGGCGATTGGGCGACCATTCATCTAGGCGGAACATTGCTGCGCCGCTCATGCAACCAACCCGGGCGACTGGCAGGAGGATGCCATGTGCCGCCCCTATTCGGTTTTGCTCCCGGTGGGGTTTGCCGTGCCGTTCCTGTTACCAGCAACGCGGTGCGCTCTTACCGCACCATTTCGACCTTACCGCATCGCAATGCGGAGGTATGATTTCTGTGGCACTTTCCCTTGAGTTACCTCAGCCGGACGTTATCCGGCACCGTTCCTCGCTGGAGCCCGGACTTTCCTCCCCAACACAGTTACCCGTGAAGCGGCGGTCGCCCAACCCTCTGGCACGGACTATGTAGCACCCCCGCCTTCATAGGCCAAGAGCAGGCTCCACAATATTGCGCGGCTTTCGCCGTCGATCACACCATCGATATTTTCCTGCCGGAAACGACGCTGAAACGCGACCACGGCAGCACGGCCATCGGCCACGCTGTAGCCATAGCGCTCCAGCGCCAGCAGAAAGGCTGCGTCGGTCCAACCGGGATCGACGAGCTTTTCGCTCGGCCGTGGCACCGCCAGCCCTAATTTTGCCAAACGTGCCCAATCGAACAATTCACCAGGATCCTCCTTGCGCGTGGGCGCGACATCGCTGTGGCCCACAACATTCCTTGGATCGATGCCGTAGGTTTTAACGAGTTCGGCGACGAGGCGCGTAACCGTATCCATCTGCGCTTCGGGAAATGGACGGTAACCGAATTCATGCCCTGGATTGACAATCTCGATCCCGATGCTGGCGCTGTTGCAATCGGTAATGCCGCGCCAATAAGACAGTCCGGCATGCTGCGCGCGCTGTTCTTCGCGAACCATGTGAACCAACTGCCCATCTTCATCGACAACATAATGCGCCGAAACCTTGGATGCGGGGTTAGCGAGCCAGTCAATCGCAGCGGCGCCCGTCGGCATTCCGGTGTAATGCAGAACCAGCATCGTGATAGGCAGGGTACGTTCGCCGAAATTGGGCGATGGGTTCCAGATCATGGTCATGGCCTAACCATAGGCAAAGCAACGGGTTGGCGCAATATCAGCCGAAGCGGTGTTGCGCGATCATGCTTTGGGTCGCAGCCCGGGTCATCGGCTCGTAAAAGCCGCGAAATTCGGGGCTCGATTTGAACTTTTGCGTTTGTCCAATCACGGTTTCCGCGGCACCGAGCATCAATATGCCGTCATCGGCGATGCGCGCCGCAATGGCATCTAGTACCTGCACCCGCTTATCTTCGCCCAGATACATGAGCATATTGCGGCAAAGGATAACATCGAACTTGCCGAAATGCGGAGCCGGTAGCAGCATATTATGTTCGGAAAAGGTAACGGCGCGCCGCAGATTGTCCTTGGCTACCCAGTCTTCGTCATCCTGGTCGAAATAACGCAGCATCTGCATCACAGGTAAGCCGCGCTGGATTTCAAATTGGGAATAGCGCCCTGCCCGCGCCTGCGTGAGCGCGGAAGTCGAAATATCGGTGGCGATGATCTGGATCGTCCATCCCCGCCATTTTTCCGCATTTTCCTGAATAGCCATTGCCAGAGAATAGGGTTCTTGCCCTGTCGAACAGGCCGCCGACCAGATACGCAGCTTTTTACTCGCCATGCGCTGTTCGCGCAGCATATCCAATACCGGACCAGTCAGTAGAGCAAAATTTGCCTGATCCCGAAAAAAACAGGTTTCGTTGTTTATCATCGCCTCTACGCAGGCGCTCGTCAATTTGGGGTCTGCGTCAATTTCTATCAAGCCAATCAGCGTATCGAGATCAGGGATTGAATTTTCGCGCATCAACGGCTTCAAAGCCATGTCGATGCGCCAGTGCCGGTTGGCCAACAATGTCTGCCCGGTATGCTTTTCCAAAAGCGCCGACAGCGACGCATAGGCTTTGGGCTGGGTCATACTCATGCCGCTTTCGCAATACGGCCAAGTAAGTCGGTCATTTCGTGGGGCGCCAATATCGCACTGGCGAAGCCACCTTTAGCAACGGCGCCGGGCATACCCCAGACCACAGATGTTTCAACATCCTGAACCAAAGTGGTTCCGCCTGCTTCGATAATATCTTCAGCACCGCTAGCGCCATCATTGCCCATACCGCTAAAAACAATGCCCAGACATCCAGCGCCATAAATGCGCGCGAGTGACTGGAACATCGCGTCAACTGACGGGCAGTAACGGCTTTCGGTAAATTCTTCGAGCCGGTCGAGGATCACGCCATGCCGCTCGCGTCGGCACACGAGATGGGCATCGCCAGGTGCGATATAAATATGTCCGTTTTGCACAGGCTCTTGCGCTGTCGCGACAGAGACCTGACGATCTGTCAGTCCGCCCAATTGCCGGGCGAAAAAATGCATGAAGGCGTCGGGCAAATGCTGCGTGATGAAAATCGGGCAATCCAATGCCGGATCGAGATTGCGGATGATTTCGTAGATTGGCGGAATACCCCCCGTCGACGCGCCAATCGCGATGCATTTTGGCCTTACAATCTGTTGATATTCCACCGCCAGCTTTGCGGTGACCACAGCTTCGCTACGGTTATGCTGGCGTGCGGTCCGGCCGAGGCGGACCACCTTATCAATGAGAATTTCCGAAAAGCGTCCCGAGAATCCGGAGCGCCCCGGTTTGGCCAATGTGTCACAGGCGCCTAGCGACAAGGCATTCAATGCGGCAGGGCCGTTTTCTTCCGCAAAAGCCGAAACGACCAGAACCCGCGCGCCATTAGACTTGTCTAAAATGTCCGGCAGCGCATCGAGACCGGAGCGCTTGGGCATTTCAATATCGAGCAGGATGATGTCGACATCCTTATGCTCCAGATGTTCGAGTGCGACGTCGCTATCGGGCGCTTCGCATACAATTTCGATATGTTTGTGCTGGCCAAGCACACGCGCAAAAATGGAGCGGGCCACCACACTATCATCGACCAGCATAACGCGGATAGGCGCCACATCCGGGTCTGGCGTTGCGCCAGATAGTTGGTGCGTGACCGTCACCGTCAACTGCCTTTAGATACAGCCGACGATTTGCAGCTTGGCCTCAAGTGTCTCGCGGTCAAACGGCTTCATCACATATTCGTCTGCCCCGGCATCGATTGCCGCCTTGATATGACCAATGCCATTTTCGGTTGTGCAAAAAATAACCTTGGCCATCGGAGACGCTACGGATGACCGGTAGGCGCGCAAGAAATCCATGCCGCTCATGATCGGCATATTCCAGTCGAGCAATATAACGTCCGGTGTGGTTTGCGCACAATGGTCGAGCGCTTCCTTGCCGTCAGCAGCTTCCGCCACGTCAAACTGCATTGTTTCAAGGATATGCCGCGCTACCTTGCGGATTACCTTGCTGTCATCGACTATCAAACAGGATTTCATCTATAATCCACCTTCATTCTGATCCGTTCGAGACCTTATCGGTCGCTCGTTATCGACACGTTAATTTCCCGCGACGTCCGCGAAATTCCGTTCCGTTTATGCGGCCATCAATTGTTCGCGCGACACCAGCTTGGCCGGATCGAGGATCATGACAAGCTGTTCTCCAACTTCGACGGTCTCCGACACGACAGATTGCCAATGGCTATCCGGCTGGATGCACTGCTGGATCTTTTCGGCAGATAGAGGCACCACGTCTTCAACCTTGTCGACCGCCAAACCGAAATAATGGCCTGCAATTTCGACCACCACGGCAAGGCAGCCGCGCTGCAGCGTCCGGCGCTCACCCGTGACGACATATTGGCTGTCGATGAGGGTCAGCACGCGGCTGCGCAGTGCGAAAAGGCCCGCGACGCGCGGGTCGCAATGGGGTACCGGAATAACGTCGGGCACATGCACAATGGATTCGATCTGGTCGCTGTTTATGGCCACTCGGCATCCGTGTATATGGGCAATCAGAAACAGGCTGGGCATCAGGCGACTCCCGCTAACTTGGCTTCAATGGCCGACAGCAGGCCGATACGGTCATACCGGTAAATGCTCGACCGGGCGTCCGGTTTGACGTGGACAGTATCGCGCAGCAGTAAGAGCCGCGCATCATCGCCATGTGCGGTGTCCGCATCGTTGGTTCGGCTCAATACAACTGCCGCCTGCGCGCGGTCTTCAGCATCGAAGCTGACCATGTAACCAGATGCAGAGAGCAAGGGAGCCAGGATGCGCTTCTCCCATTCTACATCGCCATCACTGCCAATATAGCAGAGCGGTCGCGCCGAAATGTCGCGCGACATGGTGCCGTCCATTTCGAAATATTGGAAGATATTGATGAGTTCAACGGACTTGCCGAGCGCGGATACTACACCCTCGCATTGCTCGGGATGGGCGCTGGGGTAAATGTCTTCGTCCAGTGTGAAGATATCAAGGACATCTTCCACCGCCAGATATTTGGTGCTCACACCATCGGTCAGTCGCAGCGCCTTTATCAAGCCGTCGGAGGGAACATCGACCAGTTCGCAAACATCGAACAAGCCTTCGCCCACTTTCGCGCGCATCTTGCCACCGACAAATTCGATTTGCGCCGCATCAATATCTTCGATTCGGTCCACTACATTCAGGCGCACGGCACGCGACGTTCCATCTGTTGCGACGAACAGCAAAGCGGACGGACGCTTGGCTTCCTTGACGGCGGACTCCGCGACGGCCACATTTGTATTATCTTCGGTCTGTTCGATGCCAATCGCTGCGCCAAGGCCGCTCGCATCAAGCAACAGCATCGGCCGGCCATTATCGGGCAGCGTTGTTCCGGCATATAGCCCGGTTTCCATGATGATCGGCGCACCCGGCTTGACCACAAGCTCTTCGGTATCAATCACATTTTCGACATCGAGCGCATAGGTTGTCCCCATCGCTGGACGAATGACGACTAAAGTCCTGCTCGTCGCGATACTATCGGTGGTTTCATCAATGCCGAGCAGCGTTTCGAGCTTTGCATAGGGATAGCGTTCTCCACGGATATGCGCGATTTGCGAGCCCCCCAATTCTTCGATCGAGACGTTCTTGTTGGTCGTGGACAAAATTTCGACGATGGAATTGCGCGAAATGCCGAAGAACTGGCTTCCTGCCTTTATGGTCAGCCCCGCGATGATCGACAGCGTCAGCGGCAGGCGTAATGTCATTTTCAGGCCTAGGCCTTCATAATTCTCAAGATCAACCGTACCGCCAATGGCCTGCAGGTTACTTTTGACAACGTCCATGCCGACACCGCGGCCCGAAATTGCCGTGACCGTATCGGCCGTAGACAGGCCGGGAATGAAGATGGTGCTTAGCTGCGCCTTTTCGGACATTTTTTGCCAGTCAGCGGCGCTTACAATTTTCGCGGATACGGCGCGCGCGCCCAGCTTTTCCAGATTAATGCCACGCCCGTCGTCGATGATTTCGATTAGAATCTGGTTACCCGACTGGCGTGCAACGATGCGAATGTGGCCGACCGGGTCCTTTCCTGCCGCAATACGTTCGTCGGCATGTTCTATGCCATGATCCACTGCGTTCCGAAGGATATGCGTTAGCGGATCACGCAGAGCTTCGACCATTTCGCGGTCAACTTCGACTTCGCTACCGTCGATCCGAAGCTCAACATCTTTGCCAAGCTCGAGCGTGATATCCCGCAACAAACGGGGCAAGGACGAGAAAAGGCGATCGATATTCTGCATGCGCATTAGCCCCACCGCATCGCGCATTTCAGCGACTGATGCGGACAGCCGGGCAAAAGCGTGATCTACTTCCGCACCCGTCTGGGACTTTCGCAATTGGCGAGAGACTTCGTTTCGCGCCAGGACCATGTCCGAAACGCCGTTCATCAGCCGGTCGAGCAGGCTGAGCGAAACACGAACCGTTCGCGCCTTGGACCGACCGCCGGTTGCGTCGTCTTCCAGATCGGTTTGCGCACCTTCGTCGCCGGGCGACGACGATGATGCGTTTCCGCCATGGGTCGGCAGGAAACCGTGCATGGTGTCGATGAGCGCGCCATCGTCATCATAAACGGCGCGGCCGGATTCCAGCGCCTCGGTGAGTGCAGCAATGCGGTCCACAACGGCCAAGATAGCCGAGACAAGCGCGGGAGAAGCGACGATCAGGCCGTCGCGCGCGCAGCTTAGAACATCCTCCGCCGCATGGCTCAGCCGCAATAGACGGGGCAAATCGAGGAAGCCACAGCTTCCCTTTACGGTATGCACAAAGCGGAAAACACTATCGATGAGTGCGCGGTCTTGCGGGTTTTTTTCCCATTGGACCAACTGACCGGCCAACGCCTCAAGCGTTTCGCGCGTTTCAGCGATAAATTCGTCCAGCAGTTCGTCCATTTACCCAGCCTCGATAAGCGAAGCTGAGGATGTGCCCTGATATGGTTAAGATGCCGTTTACACAGCGCCTTTTCGGACAGCTCAATTGCGGATGAGCGCGCCGATAATCAGATGTTCGGGGTCGGGCTCGGCCAACTGCACCAATCCGCCGCCGCGTACCGCAAGATTGCGGGCCATCCATGCCGCGGCCGTGCGCGAATCGACCGATGCCGCGTCCAGATTTCCGGCCAGAGTGGTGCGGATCGCTTCGTCCATCACAATCCGAGGACCGTTGGCGCGGATAACGATTTCATGTTCACCTTCTCGGCTTTCGGCCCCAACAAACAAGGTTCCGCCGCGCACGAGCGCGTCATTGGCCAGCAAAACGAGGTTCAGCAAAATCTTGATCGCGCGCTTGGGCATGAATGCTGCGGGCACGGCCCATTCAAGCGTTGTCCGGCCGCTTGCCGTTACCAAAGGCTCGATGACCGCCTTTGCGTCATTGGGATCGACTTCCGATCCGAAACCACCGGCTGCGCCAAAAGCAAGGCGGAAGAATTTCAGCTTGTCCGCCGCCGACTTCGCGCTTTCCGCCAGCAAATCCATGCAGCGCTGCCGCATTTCCGGATCGTGCTCGTCCGCGAGCAATTCCAGGCCGTTATTCATCGCACCTACCGGGCTGAGCAGGTCATGGCACAACCGCGAACACAAAAGGCTGGCAAGGTCTACTTCGGACTCCGTCATTGATAAAATTCCCAGATTAGCTTGTTGCAGCGCTCATGGACGTTGTTTCCCGTGGATTCAACCCTCGACTAGGATGGGAATGGATTCAAATTCAATTACCTGCGCTGCTTCCGCAAGAGGTTTCCAAGCCGTCACGCCGTCGCCGGCGATTATCAGCCAATAGCGCCCATCGGCAACCGCCTGTGCCGTATCGGTGGCCGACGGCCGAGCGAGACCATTGGGATGGGAATGGTAATAGCCGATGATGGGCACACCCCCATCGCGCGCGGCTTTGTGGCGGGATAGCAGTTCCACCGGATCCAGTTCGAAATTATGATCGGGATTCTCTGCGACATTGGCACAATACACCAACTCAAACAGCCGATCATCCCGCCCCAACAAGAGGCCACAACACTCCTGATTTCCAGCAGCCAACGCCCTTTCCAGAAGTTCGTTATGGTGCTTCCTTGATATTCGCAGCGGCATCACCCATGTCTAGGCGATGGTTGGGGAAAATACCATATTTTCAGGCGTGTTAGGCGAAGGTCGCCTCGACAGTGCATTGGCGCATGCCCTGCCCCAGTTTTCGCGTGCCCGTATCCAGGGCCTGATTGCCGAAGATGCCGTGCTTATTGCCGGAAAAGCGACCAATGACGCCGCCTCGAAGAAATTTGCCGGACAGAGCTTTGAACTCTCCGTCCCTGCCCCGCGCCCGGACAAGGCGGAAGCGCAGGATATTGGCCTGACGATCGTTTTTGAAGACGATCACCTTATCATCGTCGACAAACCCGCTGGCCTCGTTGTCCATCCGGCTGCCGGACATGCCGACGGGACGCTGGTCAATGCGCTGCTCCACCATTGTAAGGGAAAGCTATCTGGCATTGGCGGTGTCGAACGCCCCGGAATCGTCCATCGAATCGACAAGGATACCTCTGGTCTGCTCGTCGTCGCCAAAAGCGATGCCGCGCATGAAGGGCTCACCAAGCTATTTGCCGCACATGATATCGAACGGCGCTATTTCGCGATCGTCAGCGGTGTCCCTGCCCCGCCCGCAGGGACCGTCAGGACGCAAATCGGGCGGTCTACCACGAACCGCAAGAAGATGGCGGTTTTGCCCGAAAACAAAGGCAAACATGCAGTTACCCATTACAGGACGGTCGAAAGCTTTGCCAAAACCGCATTGGTCGAATGCACGTTGGAAACGGGCCGGACGCATCAAGTCCGTGTCCATATGACGCATATCGGACACCCTTTAATCGGCGATTCCGTTTATTCTAATCGACAAAACCCTTACAGAATCGGACAAAACCAGTCCAAATTCGATAGACAGGCATTGCACGCCGCGTCGCTGGGGTTTATTCATCCGATATCTGGAGAAACATTATTGTTCGAAAGCAGTTTACCAGAAGATATGCAGCTTCTGTTAAGTCAGCTTCAGCTATAAAGTTTTGATAGGGAACGCATGCTATCGAGTGCTTGATGAGGCTCGGTTGCAGGCAAAAATGAAAGAGAGAAACATGTCTGATCGTAAGAATGTTCCGGCGACGATCCCTGCTCTCGGGGGGGATGCAAGCCTTAACCGTTATTTGAGTGAAATCCGGAAGTTTCCGGTCTTGAAGCCCGAGCAAGAATATATGCTTGCGAAGCGCTACCAAGAACATGGTGACCCCAAAGCTGCCGAGCAGCTTGTCACGTCACACCTGCGCCTCGTTTCGAAAATCGCAATGGGCTACCGCGGCTACGGCCTGCCGGTGTCCGAGCTGATTTCCGAAGGTAATATCGGGTTGATGCAGGGCGTGAAGAAGTTCGATCCCGACCGTGGCTTCCGCCTTGCGACCTACGCAATGTGGTGGATTCGCGCGTCCATGCAAGAATTCATCCTGCGCAGCTGGAGCCTTGTCAAAATCGGCACCACTGCCGCGCAGAAGAAACTATTCTTCAACCTGCGCCGTATGAAGAATAACCTGCAAGCTTTTGAAGATGGTGACTTAAATCCAGAAGCGGTGGCCAAGATCGCAACGGATCTGGGCGTGTCCGAAGAAGAAGTGCACAATATGAACCGCCGCATGGCGATGGGCGGCGATACATCGCTGAACGTGCCGATGCGCGAAGATGGTGACGGTCAATGGCAAGACTGGCTTGTCGATAATGAGCCTTTGCAGGATGAACGCGTTGCTGACGCGCAGGAAGGCGATATGCGGCATGCGATGCTGTCAGAGGCACTCGACAGCCTGAACGACCGCGAAAAGCATATCCTGACCGAACGCCGACTGATCGACGAGCCAAAGACTCTCGAAGAACTGAGCCAGACCTATAATGTCAGTCGCGAACGCGTCCGCCAGATTGAGGTTCGTGCTTTTGAAAAGCTGCAAAAGGCGATGATGCGTATTGCCGGCGAAAAGCGTTTAATTCTCGCCAATTAAGGCGATTTGTAAAAACAGGTGACGGACGGAATATGCTGCGCTAGCTTTGGTCCATGACTGAACCGAAGCGCTCGTTTTCCGCCCGTTTCTTCCGCTTTACCTTTAAATGGTTGCTGTACTTTGTGATCGGTAGCGTCGCGCTGACTGCGATCTACGCCATTGTTCCGGTACCCACGACGCTCACCATGCTGTTCGACAGCAATGGTGCGACGCGGGATTGGACACGGCTATCCAACATCTCCCCTAATCTGGTGCGCGGCGTTATCGCAGCGGAAGATGGCAAATTTTGCAGCCATGACGGGTTCGACCGCGAAGCCATCGAAAAGGCCCTACAGCGCAACAAAAGCGGAGGCCGGATGCGCGGCGGATCAACGATCAGCCAGCAAACGGCCAAAAATGTCTTCCTCTGGCAAGGCAGCGGCTGGACACGCTATTTGCGCAAGGTGCCGGAGGTTTATTTCACATTCCTGATCGAGACCATCTGGGGCAAACGCCGCATCATGGAAGTCTATCTGAACGTCGCGGAAACAGGCATCGGCACCTATGGCGCAGAGGCCGGTGCACAACGCTATTATAAGAAAAGCGCCAAGAACCTGACGCGTCAGGAAGCGGCTAGGATTGCTGCGGTGCTACCACTGCCCAAGAAACGCGCTGTCCACGGCGCAGGCGGCTTTACCCGCCGCTATGGCAACAGCATCGCCTCCCGCATACGCGTGGTGCAGCGCGACGGTCTCGACAACTGCATCTATAAATAACAAACAAAAAGGGCGGAGCCGAAGCCCCGCCCTTTCGGTTAAACTATTAGTCCGACTTAGAAGCTGACTTTTACGCCAACGCGGATGCCATACAGCGATTGACGCGTCACAAGCGCTTCATTGGGTGCAAGGACATTGGAGTATCGATATTGGGCACAATTTTGTGTCGATGCCGTATTCACAACACCAGTTGCGGGTGCCGTTCCAGTGGGGGTCGCTACGCTGAGGCACTGGACAGTGACCAGCGCTGCGGTTTGCGGGAACGATACCTGACGCAGTGCACCCCAATCGCTATCGATCAGGTTGAGCACATTTTCGATATCCGCGAACAAACGAAGCTTCGATTTGCCAACAAATAGCGGCAATTCTTGGCTGATGCTCAAATCCACCTTGAAGAAATCAGGTGATTGTTGCGTGTTTTTGGCAATGATGCCGCCACGGTATTTTCCAATGCCCAGCTGATCGACGAGTGCGTTAAACGCTGTCTCGTTAGCAGCAGTAGCGAAGGAAACGCGGCTGTCGTTCAAGGTAGGAACATAGAGCAAATGGCGAGCACCATTGCCGACAGTTCCAAAAACTGCCGAGCGGTTCGTCTGGTCATTCATCGTCAAGCTGTAAGGACGACCTGAACGATATTCACCGAATAGCGACAAACGGGTCTTGTTTTCACCGAAGAACGCACGGTTAAAATCGATCCCGAACTTCCACTGATCCTTGATCTGGTAAATGGACGTTCCGTATGCAGCAAAGTTCGGATTTGCGAACGCGTTGTTGGAGTACAACGACCCAGCAGTGGCCGAGGTAATCGCGTTGGTGTCCTTAATGCTCGAACGTGTGTAGCTCGCGTCGATCGAAAGGCCCCAATCCCAAGACTTCGACAGACGTGCCACACCGACGTACGACCGGCCACGCTGATCGTTTGTCATCAGCAGGTCCTGGTTTGTAGTGGCGACACCACCCAATGGCGCGTAACGCGGGCGTCCGTCTGGCAATGTGCCAACTACAACCGACCGTGCATCCGTCCACTGATATCCTTCGATAACATTACCGTAGAGCGCATCGACGCCGAACAGCCAGCCATCACCAAGCGCACCGAGATCCGCATCATAATTGACTGACAAAGTCGCACGAGCCTGACGCGCTGTAGAGATGTTGGGATCGATAGCGTTGACAGGTGCCGCAGCTAAGGATGCAGTATTGGTTGCCACAAAGCTACCTACTGCACCAGGAATGTCACCATTCACTCCGGTCAGAGCCGTTGCACAAAGCGCAGGGTTGGCTGGAGAAAGATTACAGGTTGCCGGTGTTGCGTTGCGTTGAATATCGATCGCATTGGTCAACTGACCTGTATTCGAGTAGCTGTTCGACAAGAATACGTCGGGAGTTCCGCCTGCGAAAATTCCAATGCCACCACGGACAACCAAACGTTCTGTTGCTTGCCAGTTAAAGCCAAAACGGGGTTGGAATACACCTTCACCGTTAAAGGTTTTCCGGTTCGAGAAACCTTGGCGGCCAAGGAAGTTGGAGTTCAACGGGACATCGGTTGGGTTGTCATACATGTCGTAGCGGAAACCGAAGGTCATTTCGAGACCGGGCAACACTTCCCAGTCATCCTGGATACCGAAGGTATACGCACGACTCTTGAAGCTAGCCGCTGCATCATTTGGATCGAGGCTTGGTACGGCAGCACCAAAGCGCAAACGGCTTGCGATGCGATTCTGGAAGTCCGCAATTGAGTCAAAGTAATAATCACCTAACGACCGTTGCAAGAACAGGTTGAAGGTGTTGATTTCCGAGTAGCCAAAGGTCGCTTTAATACGATGCGAACCAGCGTCTTTACGTGCGGTGAAATCGATCGAGAGATTGTCGGTGTTCAAGTCGTTCGACTGGCGGCTGACATCAGGACCAAAGAATACACGCGAACCACCGCAAGTGATAAAGGTGCTCGCGCCCGTCGTCACCGAAGTCGGGTCAAGACAGACTTCAAATTGTGGGAATTCACGGCCACCAAACGGAGTTTGGTCCCGGTTATAGTCGCGGTAAGACGCACGCAGTTCAGTAGAGAAAGTATCCGTCCACTGCGAGTTCAGCTGGAACACGCCCGAATTTACTTCTTCTGCCAATTCATATCCGTTCGAGAACAGACCGAGTGCGAACGGAGGTGTTGTAAATGTGTTCTGTTGGAACTGCTGCGTGCCGACGTTGCGAATATACGTCAATGACGCGCGATGGTCGTCGTTGACGTTCCAGTCGAGCTTCGCAACATATTTCTCGTCTTCTTCGACGGCATTTTGTATCTGGCCAAGGGTGTCATAGCCATAAACCGATTGGGCGATGGAGCTGATCTGATCGATCTGCGCCTGCGTTATACCGGGAACCTGGTTTGAGAATCCGGCACCTACACCGTCATCAAAAGGATCGGATTCTTCGGTCTTTTCGTATCCGAACATGAAGAATAATTTGTCCTTGATGATCGGACCTGAAATTATGCCGCCATATTGTTTGGAATCGAAATTGAGCGCGACATTGCGACCGCGCGTACGATCACCAGTCAACTTCTCGTCGGTATACGTAAAAAATGCCGATCCTGAAAAATCATTGCCACCAGAGCGCAGAACAACGTTGATCGCACCGCCTTGGAAGTCACCTTCAGAAATATCATAGGGTGCAACTTTCACCGAAAGTTGTTCAATAGCATCGAAAGGAACGGGTCCACGCGATGTCGGAAGACCACCGTTGTTCAGGCCGAAATCGTCAGAGAACTGGACGCCATCTACTGAGAAGCGGTTCAAACGACCATTTTGGCCGGCGACTTCAATCGTACGGCTGTTGGAAAGATCGATCGTTACGAACGGATCGCGACGTGCAAGGTCACGAATATCCCGGTTAATCGAAGCAACGCCTTCGATATCTTCGCGGTTCAGCGCGGTGATCGGGCCGGTGCTTGTCTCGGTCGCTCCGCGAAGTGCGGACGCCGTCACAACGATTTCCTGTTGTGCTTGGAGAACTACCGGCAAACGGTAGCTCTGACCTGCACTCAGAGACAAATCTGTTACCTGCGCGCTTTCAAAGCCATCGGCTTCAACTGTTACGGTGAACGGTCCTCCAATACGCAAACCGCTTGCAGCAAAGTTACCTTGGCTGTCGGTCGTGCTCGTAGCGGTCGTACCCGATGGTTCGTGTACGATAGTCACGTTAGCACCGGCAACAGGCCCACCGGCGCTTTCAACAGTACCACGTACCGATGACGTCGTTTCCTGCGCCATGGCGGGAGTTGCCACAACTGTGGCGATCGAAAGCGCAGCGGCGCTAGCTGCTAAATAATAACGAATTTGCATTTTTAAGACCCCTTAAATTCTGACAACCCAACAATTAAGCCAGCGTCCGGTTTGTCGAATCGCGGCGGCGGGAGTGGTCGCAGCGCCCCCTTGAAGCCGGAAAATGTCAGTTAAATGACAGCCGGGCCCCAATTCAGCAGTGATTCGGCCTTAGCGACTGCGCACACGCAGGCAAAGTGCTGCGCTGCAGCAACTCCGCCATAAGTGGTCATTTAATGTTTTTTTTAGAAGTTGTTGCAGCGGTGCAACAGTGCCCTTTGGACGATCGACCCTAAGCCGCGTCTTCCTTTTCAGCCTTTGCCGATTTGGCGTAGACAAGCACCGGCGTTTTGCGACCTTCGACAACATCCTTATCGACGACAACCTCATCCACACCGTCAAATGTCGGCAGGTCGAACATGGTGTCGAGCAGGATTGCTTCAAGAATAGACCGTAGACCGCGTGCACCGGTTTTGCGCTCAATTGCCTTCTTGGCAACGGCTTCTAGTGCGTCGTCGGTGAAGCTCAGGCCCACATCCTCCATCTCGAACAGCTTGCGATATTGCTTTACCAGCGCATTCTTCGGCTCGGACAGGATCTTCACAAGCGCAGCAATGTCGAGATCTTCCAGCGTCGCGGTTACCGGCAAACGGCCTACAAACTCAGGGATCAGGCCGTATTTCAGCAAATCCTCTGGTTCGATCTGCTTCAGCACCTCGCCCGTCCGGCGCTCATCGGGGTCAGCCACATGGGCACCAAAGCCGATGGACTTGCCTTCAAGACGGTTGGAAATGATCTTTTCCAAGCCAGCAAAAGCACCGCCGCAGATGAACAGGATGTTGGTCGTGTCGACCTGCAGGAATTCCTGCTGCGGATGCTTGCGACCGCCCTGCGGCGGAACACTGGCGGTTGTGCCTTCCATCAGTTTCAACAGAGCCTGTTGAACGCCTTCACCGCTGACATCGCGGGTGATCGACGGGTTTTCCGCCTTGCGGCTAATCTTGTCGATTTCGTCGATATACACAATGCCGCGCTGTGCCTTTTCGACATTGTAGTCGGAGGCCTGCAACAGCTTCAAAATGATATTCTCGACATCTTCACCGACATAGCCGGCTTCGGTCAGAGTCGTTGCGTCGGCCATTGTGAACGGCACGTCAAATGTCTTCGCCAATGTCTGCGCCAGCAAGGTCTTGCCGCAGCCGGTCGGTCCGACAAGCAGGATATTCGACTTTGCCAACTCGACGTCGGCGCCCTTCGCGCCATGGTTCAAACGCTTATAGTGGTTGTGGACGGCAACCGACAGAACGCGCTTCGCCTGCGGCTGGCCAATGACATAATCATCCAAAACTTCGCAGATTTCCTGCGGACTTGGCACTTCACCTTCCTTACGGCCGGTCAGCGTACCCTTGGTTTCTTCGCGAATGATGTCGTTGCACAACTCGACGCATTCATCGCAGATGAACACGGTGGGCCCGGCGATCAGTTTGCGGACTTCATGCTGCGATTTCCCGCAGAAGGAGCAGTAAAGTGTGCTCTTGGTATCAGATCCGCTTAGCTTCGTCATAAAGTGTCCTGCTTCCACGCCCATAGGGGCGCGAACTGTAATAGAAACGTCATCCTAAAGATGCGTTCGATTTTGGCAATAGCCCAAAAAGGGGTTCGCCATGTTAGTAAAACTGGTGGACAAAAGCCTAACAGGCTTATCCCGCTTCAGCTTCGGTATTTGCCGGACGCTTGTCAAAGACTTGGTCGACTATACCGAACGCCTTGGCTTCGTCGGCTTCCAAGAAAGTGTCGCGGTCCATCGCCTTCTCAATATCCTTGAGCGGCTTGCCCGTATATTTGGCGTAAAGATCGTTCATGCGCTTGCGAATACGCAGGATTTCATTCGCCTGGATTTGGATATCCGACGCCATACCACGCGCGCCGCCTGAAGGCTGATGCACCATGATGCGGCTGTTGGTCAGCGCAACGCGCATGCCGGGCTCCCCTGCGGCCAGCAGGAAACTGCCCATGGACGCCGCCTGCCCGATGCAGACCGTGCCCACTTTGGGACGAATATATTGCATGGTATCATGGATCGCCATGCCGGCCGTAACCACGCCGCCGGGCGAGTTAATGTACATCCAGATATCCTTTTTGGGGTTATCCGATTCGAGGAATAGCAATTGCGCCGTAATGATCGAAGCCATGCCGTCTTCGACTTCACCCGTCACAAAAATGATACGTTCACGCAGTAGCCTTGAGAAAATGTCCCAGCTGCGCTCGCCTCGGTTTGATTGCTCAATAACGACGGGAACGAGTGCTGTGGTGGGATCGAAATAAGGATCGTGCATATATACCTCTGGTTTGGCTCAATTGCCTTTGTGCCTACATCGGCGTGACGGGCTAAAGTTTCAAGCAGGAAAAGGGTTAAGATTGCGTTCGACACCCCGAATCTAAATTCGATAAAATCGATTAGTGTGTGTCGTATCATTGCTTTGACCGATTAAACCGCACGTGACATTCTGAAAAGACAGACCCGAACCCGATAGAAGAGGAACAACTTATGGCAGATGCAGACCCCAAGGCAGGTTGTCCGGTACATGGCGGAGAAATGAAAATTCGCTCATTGCTTGGACGTCAGAATAAGGATTGGTGGCCTGACGCGCTGCCGGTGGACATGCTCCATCAGCATGGCGTTTCACCCGACCCGATGGGTGAAGATTTCGACTATGCGGAAGCGTTCAAAAAACTCGATTATGCGGCGTTAAAGGCGGACCTTACCACCTTGATGACCGACAGCAAATCTTGGTGGCCCGCCGACTATGGCCATTATGGCCCGTTCATGATCCGTATGGCATGGCACGCCGCTGGAACCTATCGCGTCACCGACGGCCGTGGCGGTGCAGGCAGTGGGCAGCAGCGTTTCGAACCGCTGAACAGCTGGCCCGACAATGGCAATCTGGACAAGGCACGACGCCTGTTGTGGCCGATCAAGCAAAAATATGGCCAATCGATCAGCTGGGCTGACCTGTTCATCCTCGCCGGTAACGTCGCAATCGAAAGCATGGGAGGGCCCGTTTTCGGCTTTGGCGGCGGCCGCAGAGACGTGTACCAATCCGAAGGTGACACTTTCTGGGGTGCCGAGGAAATCTGGGTAGACCAAGGCGCCCAGACCCGCATCACCGAAGAGCAGGTCGAGCTGGAAGGGCCGCTGGCCGCGATCCAGATGGGCCTGATATATGTGAACCCGGAAGGTCCGGGCGGCGACCCTGACCCGCTCAAGTCGGCTCGCGATATGAAAGCGACCTTCCTTCGCATGGCAATGAATTCGGAAGAAACCGTCGCACTCACCGCAGGCGGGCATGCCTTCGGCAAGGCACATGGCGCAAAGCCCGGCGAAACGTTCGGCAAGGCCCCTGCAGGCGAAGCAATCCACCAGCAGGGCTTTGGCTGGCTGACCGACGCAGACGAAATCGGTAAGGGCCATATCACCACCTCGGGAATTGAGGGTTCGTGGTCGAACAACCCGACCCAATGGGGCGGCGATTATTTCCGTCTATTGTTCAAATATGACTATGAACTGGTCGAGAGCCCTGCCGGTGCCAAACAGTGGCAACCGATCAATCCCGATCGTGAAGACATGGCCCCGGACGCACGGGATCCCAACAAGCGCGTGCCGACAATGATGACCACGGCCGACATGGCGCTCAAAATGGATCCCGAGTTCCGCGCGATTTCGGAACGGTTCCGTGACGACCAAGCCGCTCTTGATGATGCATTCGCACGCGCATGGTTCAAGCTGACGCACCGCGATATGGGTCCAAAAAGCCTCTATCTCGGACCGGAAGTTCCCGAAGAAACACTGATCTGGCAGGACCCCGTACCTGCTGGCGCCGCGCCTTCTGATGCAGATGTTTTGGCATTTAAGTCGGCGGTGTTGTCGAGCGGTTTGACCGTTTCGCAGCTTGTAAAGACGGCCTGGGCTTCCGCCTCGACCTATCGCAAGTCGGACAAACGGGGCGGTGCCAACGGTGCCCGCATCGCGCTCGCGCCGCAGAAGGATTGGGACGTCAATGAGCCCGCCGAACTGGCCACGGTTCTCGCGAAGCTTAATGAACTGCGCGGGTCCATGAGCCTTGCCGACGCGATTGTGCTGGCTGGCTCGGCGGCGGTCGAAAAGGCAGCAAAAGACGGCGGTTTTGACGTTACCGTACCGTTCACCGGCGGCCGCGGCGATGCGACGCAGGACTGGACCGATGTTGAGAGCTTCCATTGGATGGAGCCTCAGGCGGATGGCTTCCGAAACTATCTGAAAACGCGCCAGCCGGTAAAAACCGAGGAGTTACTGCTCGACAAAGCGTCGCTGCTCGGCCTTTCCGGTCCGGAAATGACCGTGCTGGTGGGTGGATTGCGCGTCCTTGGCGCGAACCATAAGGGTATCCCTAAGGGTGTATTTACTCATCGCAAGGGCGCTCTAACCAACGATTTCTTCGTCAATCTGTTCGACATTGATACCTTCTGGGATCTAGCCGACACCGCCAGCGACGAAGAGTTTATCGGCTACACGCGCGGTGAGCGCACCGAAAAATGGCGCGCAACCCGCACCGATCTCATTTTCGGATCGAACAGCCAACTCCGTGCAACCGCCGAAGTCTATGCCGAGCGCGGTCATGAAGAGAAGTTCGTACGCGATTTCGTAAAAGCCTGGGTCAAGGTGATGAACGCCGACCGGTTTGATCTCGCATAAACAGCGCAACCTTAAATGAAAAGGGCCCGGATCACTCCGGGCCCTTTCTCTTTATCTTTACCTGTATCGCAAGGTTACTTCTTCGCGGCAGCCTTCTTTGCAGGCGCTTTCTTGGCGGCTGGCTTGGCTTCTTCCTTAGGCTCGGCAGCTTCCTTTTTAGGGGCAGCCTTCTTTGCCGCAGGCTTGGCTTCCTTCGCAGGAGCTTCTTCCTTGGCCGCAGCCTTTTTGGCAGGCGCCTTCTTCTTCGCAGCAGGCTTTGCGTCGGGCTCAGCTTCGATCGCTGCTTCGAGCTCTTCCTTCGTTACCGTCTTTTCGGTGACGCTTGCTTTGTCGAAAAGGAAGTCAACGACCTTGTCTTCAAACAGAGGGGCACGCAGCTGGGCGGCTGCCATCGGGTTTTCTTGCAGATATTGTACGAACCGCTGGCGGTCTTCAGCGCGATATTGCTGGGCAGCTTGCTGGACCAGCATATTCATTTCTTGGCTGCTGACTTCTACGCCATTTGCCTGACCGATTTCAGACAGCAACAAACCTAAGCGAACGCGGCGGACGGCGATGTCACGATAATCTTCGCGCTCTGCTTCCATTTCCTTCTTGGCCGCTTCGGGATCTTCCTCACGTGCAGCTTCCTGCTCAAGTTGCGCCCAAATCTGCTCGAACTCGGCTTCGACCATCGAAGGCGGAACTTCAAAATCATGGTCCGCAGCAAGCTGATCGAGTAGCTGGCGCTTCATATATGTGCGGGTCAGGCCGTTATGTTCTTGCTCGACTTGGACTTTCATCAGCTCGCGCAGCTTGTCGATGCCTTCCAGACCGAACATCTTGGCAAGATTGTCGTCGGCTTTAGCTTCCACAGGCTTGCGGACTTCGGCCACAACGATATCGAAGGTTGCAGCTTTGCCCTTCAGGTTCTCGGCGTTGTAATCTTCGGGGAAGGTTACGTTGATGACCTTTTCATCATTGGCTTTCACACCAACAAGCTGGTCTTCAAAACCGGGGATAAGCTGACCCGAACCAAGCTCGACCGCCATGCCTTCGCCCTTGCCGCCTTCGAACGGAACGCCATCGACCTTGCCTTCAAAGTCGATAACAACGCTATCGCCCAATTTGGCGGCGTATTTCTTGTCTGCTGCTTCAAAGCTCTTCTGGCCAGCGGCCAACTTCAAGATCGATTCGTCCACCGCAGCATCGCTGACTTCGACCGTCAAACGCTCCAGCGTGATCCCGTCAATCGACGGCGCCGAAATCGCAGGCAATACTTCGAGATGGAAGTCGACAACCGCATCCTTACCGGGCGCATAGTCATTATCGAGATGAACATGGGGCTGGGTCGCAGGACGCAGCTTGTTATCGGTGATCGCCTTCTGGACGCCTTCCTGGATCGAGCTGTTCAGCGCGTCCTGCAACAAGGAGTCCTTGTGCATTTTCTTGACCAGATTGGCGGGAACCTTACCAGGACGGAAGCCGGGCATCCGCACCTGAGGGGCGATTTTCTTTACCTCGGCATCAATGCGCGATTCGACATCTTTCGCGGTAATCGTCATCCGATATGCGCGCTTCAGGCCTTCATTCTGTGTCTCGACGGTCTGCATGTTATCTTCTCTATCTGGGACAAGCGGGTAGCTTGCCTTAAACTGTTAAATGGCTTTCGGGTTCAACGGCAGCCGAGGTTATACCTCATTTCGTGGTGCGGGCGAAGGGACTCGAACCCCCACACCTTGCGATGCCAGAACCTAAATCTGGTGCGTCTACCAATTCCGCCACGCCCGCTTACGAAAAGCTGCCGTTTCACAAACGACGGGAGCCTCTAACGGGAAAGGTGCACAAGGGCAAGTGCCAAGCGGCGATTGGGCTTCGCCGCAGGCCCGCTGTCTCAATAACAGACCTTAATTTTGGGCATTCGGTGCTTCTAAGACCACTTGACCGCCTTCAAGCGATGCCGGCGCAGCAGTTTCTGTGGTTGCCTTGCGATCGATGATACGGTCGCGTTGATAGCCCAGAACACCTTTGATTGCTGGCAAACGCGATATTGCTATCCCCATATAATTGGCTACCTTACCTGCGGCATGCAGATCGGCGGGAATACGGGGCAAAGACGAAAGCCTCGGATCGACAGGCGTCGTGTCGTCAACAGGATCCAACGCCAAGGTCATCGCCGCAAGACGAGGCGAACTGCTGTCGCCTTTTTCGGCGGGGCCCGAATTGGCCAAATCGGTTGTCATCGTACCCAAATCGACGATCTTCCCGGCTTCCGCAGTGAAGGTGACACTGCCCATACAATAGCAGACGCCCATCCCGTTCAAGGGGTCGACCTGACCGAATATCCGGTAAGTGCCCGGGGTCACGGCATGGAGATACGTCCCGCCACCCTTGCTGTAGAACCGGTTGAACGGTCCCATCGTAAAATTCGCCATTTGCGAAAACTGGGTGAACTGGAAGTTGGATTCGGTCGGCTCAACCGGCTTTTTCGGCAATTTCATGCCGGATGTCTTCTTGGCGACAGCCAGATCGCGCTCATATTTTACGACCGCTTTGGCATAATCTTCCTTGGCTTCGGCGAAAGCTTCTTCCCGAAGCTTATCATAAAGCAATCTGGTCCTCGGCGCTCGGGATTTTGACAAAATGCATGGGCATCGCATTGGGCGTGCGGAGCAGGATGTACGCTTTTGCAGGGTCAAGCGTGACCGCAGGGGCGTCTTTGACATGCTTGGCCTCGACAAAAACCGGCACTTTCGATTTGGCGAGAGCAATTTGGGGCGCAACCGAGGCGGATAGCGCTGCGAGCGTGAGGATTAGTTTGTTCATCGTGGCAATACCTTTTCCGAAGCAGTGGCTTTTGACGCAACGAGCGCCTGAAGCTTCAGCGCGCGCAATCGCGACTCCTCTTCCTCGGCCCCTGTCCCTTCTTCAAAGTTGAAAGTCTCCCACAATTCCTTGCTCAACCCGATCCGCTCATAGCCTTTGAAACCCATGCACTGCCGCATGTTCACACGGCGCATCCGACGTTTTTCGCCAGGCACAAAAATCGCAGCCATCATAGCATTGGCGATCATACCGCCCGCAGCACCGGCCAATGTCCCGGCATAGGGATAAGGCGCTTCCTGATATTTATAGCTGGAAACCAGCGCGCGGGCGTAGCCGTCGCATTCCGTTATATCCGCATAGGCCGTTGCAAAATCCGTCTCGTCGCGCCGGAAATAATAATATTTGTCGTAATTTTTCGCGTCTTCAAGGCCCTCGGTAAATTCCAGTTTGGGCATCTCGAGCTTGGAAGCTTCGTCAGCAGCGATTTCGACTACGCCAAAGGGCGAAGCACTCAGGCTATCGCTGTCATTGGCGGAAATCGGACTGGACAGGAATGACGCGCTCAAGACAAGCGCGATGGACAATGGACGCACGCAAAACTCCCCCTCTTTTGCGGACCGGTACAGAAACCAGTCTATTGCTTGTGCGTATGTTTTCTAAATCAGCGGCGCCGGAAAGAAAGTAAAACTTTTCGCCAAAGGCGGATTTCTAATGCCAAACTCTGTATAGCTATTAGACAAGCCACCGGCAACTTTCTGCCTAGTTGTAAAATTGACAGCTTTTTGAACAATCAAGGCCCCAAAACAGCTTGCAATATAAACGGGGCATCGGCATCCCCTGAAACGTACAAAGCAACCATAAGCCAGTTATATCTTCACTGACTTTTGCCGGGGGGCACATGAAAACAATAATTGCGCCGCTTTTCGGCATTTGCTGCGCTGCGGTTAATGCCCAAGATTTACAAACTCCTGTCACATCTCTTCCGAACCCCACCTCGGAAACGGCCCAGACGCAGGTAGAGCCATTAAAGGCGAAGCTTTTCGCCGGTTCGCCGGTAATTGTGTCTCTGATCGACGACATTTCAACAACGAGCAGCAATATAGGCGACAAGTTCAAGGTCATGGTTGTGCATGACGTCGTCCAGGGTGGAACTATTGTCATTCCGAAAGGCGCGTTAGGCGAAGGTGTAGTCACCTTCGTCACCAAGAACGGTGCATTTGGCAAACCCGGCATTTTGGGAATTTCATTACGTTCTCTCGAACTCAACGGCCAACGGATTCTACTCGACGGACGGTATAGAGAAGAAGGCGGCAACAACAACGGCGCAGCGGCAGCTACAATGTTTGCGGTCGGTGTCGCGGCGGCGCTGGTGAAGGGGAAATCGAGTTTCATTCCCAAAGGCCGCGAACTGAAAGCACGAACCGGCGAAGACATCAGCTTCGCGCCAGTAACCGAACCTTCTTCTGGTCCGATTTCTGAGACCAAAGCACCAGAGTTACCGCAAGACTCACCGCCAAAACCCCCGGAAGCCAATACGCCTCCGTACTGACCTGCCCTTTTCTAAATTCAAGCTGGAGACTGAATGATGAAATTTTCGACTATAAGCAAAATTGCTGCATTGTTTGCAGTTAGCGTTACGTACCCTGCAATGGCACAGGATGCCGCAGCGCCCGAATGTGAATTGCATGTTTTTCCCACATTGGAAGGACAGGCCATGACCACTAGCCTTCTCTCGGGCTTCGGAATCATCGGAGCCGTTGCCGATGCCGCCGCCAATAAGGACCGGAACATTAGTGAAGCCGAATATCTGAAAGAAGCACTCGGGCCTAGGCTCCAAATCGAAGCACTAAAATCGCTTGATTTGGTTACGGAACTGAAGCTGCAGCCTTCGCAGATCATCTATGAAACCCCGATTGCCGACAGGAACGTATCGACAAAGGCGACCAACCGGCTTAGCTCATCGACCGCCCCTTGCTATGTGGAGCTGCTAATCACGCAGAATTTCTATACCAAAAGGGCTATTTATGGTCGCTCGCTGAACAACCGCTTCATTTTCAAGGACTTCAGAGGCGGGAAAACCAAGGCTAAGCTGGTCAAAGGTCGGGGTGGCAATGGCCTGTCGAGCTTTCCTCCGAAAACCACGGACGAAACAGAAGCGGCCGAAACCGAATTACGCGAAGTATTTGCAAAGAACTTTGTCGAGTTCGCGAAAACCATAAAGGCTGCGAAATAAGACAATTACCCGATCCTGCGGTGGGAGCTTTTCGGCTACCCACCGCAGTTCGCCTCGAACGGGCAAATCAAAAAACCGTTCATCCTGCCATTTACAGAGAGCCGTCCTATGCTGAGACCGATCCTAATCTTGGGACTGTGCGCTGGATTGCATTCGGCTGTTGCGGATGCCTCACAAGGCAAGCGAAACGATCCAGCAACGCTTTCTGCCAAGGACCGTACGTCGGCGGATCTATTCGAGGTTCGCGTGTTTTTGCCCCAAACTGCGATCGAATCCACCGTCGATGTCGGCCGTGTCGCACGCTCGCCTTCAGGGGGATTGCTTGATACCTTGATCGTCTATTCCCTTGACGACAAAAAGAAGATTTTATCCAAGTCCCTGAAAGATAAAGCAGAACACACCATACAGCCTATACGCGGAGTACTGAGCGGGTTTGACGTTGATTCACTTGCGCTAACTAGTTCAACGAAAGCGCTGGCTACTATTGATTGGCTACACGCAGGAACGCCTGCCCTGTACAAGGACATGTCCTATACAGGTCAGCCCGGTGAGAATGTAGCAGAGATTTCCTTCCGCTATGATCTGTCTCCTGACTTTTCCAGTATCCGTGTTTTCGCTGATGTACGGCTGGCTCGAAATAATGCGGTTGTTTTCAAACAAACTGTGACGAGCATCGTTCAGTTAAAAAAACGATCGTTCGAACAAGACGAAAATGCCCTTCTTTGGAGTGAAGACGAGGGCAAACGCGCCAAAGAGGCGATCGTCGATTCTTTTCGCCAAATGGAGCAGCTGATCCCGATCGCTTTGAACATGACGTCCGCCGACTTAAACGCTTTTGGCAACAAGAACCGTGAGCAGGGGTTCGCTGCTGGCTACAATGGCCCGATCATAAAGCGTGGTGGCCTCAGCCCGGACGATATTCTGATCTGGTCAAATGGACTGTTGTTCCTGCACGTTCTGCCCTAAGATCAGACGTCTAACACATTCTTCAACAGCTCGTTGATGACCTGCGGGTTGGCTTTACCCTGCATCGCCTTCATGGTCTGACCGACGAAGAAGCCAAAAAGCTTGTCCTTGCCCGAACGATATTCGGCGACCTTGTCTTCGTTGGCAGCCATGATCTTGGCGATTTCGGCTTCGATGGCTCCGGTATCGTTGGTCTGCTTCAACCCGCGCTCGTCCACAATGGCCGCAGCGCCCTGCCCGGTTTCGAGCATGATTTCAAAGACCTGCTTGGCGATGCTGCCACTGATTGTGCCATCCGCGACCAAGCCCAGCAATTCCGCAGCCTGCGCCGGATTTACCGGGCTTTCGTCCAGCGACTTGCCCAGTTTATTGAGCGCGCCGAACAGTTCGGACAGAAGCCAGTTCGATCCTTGCTTGGCGTCCACGCCGTGGCCCAGCAGATCTTCAAACCAGAACGCCGTCTCGGCTTCCGCAGTCAAAACCGCCGCATTATAAGCTGTGAGCCCCATACTTTCGTAACGCTTGCGCTTCGCGTCGGGCAGTTCAGGCAGGCTTGCCTTGCATTCTTCTAGAAATGCATCGTCCAATTCGACCGGCAACAGGTCCGGGTCCGGGAAATAGCGGTAATCATGCGCGTCTTCCTTGGAGCGCATGGACCGGGTTTCCATTTTATTGGGGTCAAACAGGCGCGTTTCCTGGACGACAGCGCCGCCGCCTTCGATCAGATCGACTTGCCGCTGCGCCTCATATTCGATCGCCTGCATCATGAAACGGATCGAGTTCACATTCTTCGTTTCGGTTCGCGTCCCGAGTTCACCACCCGGCTTGCGGACCGATACGTTGACGTCGGCGCGCATGGAGCCCTGCTCCATATTGCCGTCGCACGACCCGACATAGCGCAGGATCGACCGCAGCTTTTTAAGGTAAGCCCCCGCCTCTTGCGGCGAACTCATGTCCGGCCGCGAGACAATTTCCATCAGCGCGACGCCCGACCGGTTGAGGTCGACAAAGGACATGGTCGGGTGCTGGTCGTGCATCAGCTTACCGGCATCCTGCTCGACATGGATCCGCTCGATACCGATCTTCTTGGTCGGGCTATCGGGATCCTTCTCGTTCAGCGTGACCTCGATTTCGCCTTCGCCGACAATCGGGTGGTAAAGCTGCGAAATCTGGTAGCCCTGCGGCAAGTCGGCGTAGAAATAGTTTTTGCGGTCAAAACGCGACCAGCGATTGATCTGCGCGTTAATCGCCATGCCGGTGCGAACAGCCTGCCGCAAGCATTCGCGGTTCGGCACCGGCAACATACCAGGCATCGCCGCATCCACGAGCGACACATGACTGTTCGGTTCCCCGCCATAAGAGGCGGATGCGCCCGAAAAGAGCTTGGCGTTGGACGTCACCTGCGCATGGACTTCAAGGCCGATCACGACCTCCCACTCGCCGGTGTTTCCTTGGATACGGTATGTTGATTCAGTCATTTGCTTTCCGCCTAAAAACTAACCAGTTGCGAATTCTTACGATAACGTAGGCCCACGAACACAGGTTTACTATCGACTGTAGCGTCACCATCACGAAGCCCGCATCGATTGACGACTTCAAAACTGCAATATCTAATGCTGCAAGCAGCAAAGCCAAAATAGTTGCTATCGCGAAGGGTTTCCGAAAGTACCATCGTTTTAATGGCGCTTTCTTGATTACCACCACTCCTTAGCTTCCGCCCTAAATCCGGAACGTTCTTCGATTGCCAGACCGGCGTTCAACACGGCTTGCTCGTCGAGCGCCTTGCCGATGATCTGCAGGCCTAATGGAAGGCCGTCTTTGCTAAGGCCGCCGGGAACCGACATGGCGGGAAGACCTGCCAGTGAAGCAGGCACGGCAAAAACGTCGTTCAGATACATCGACAACGGATCGCTCGTCTTTTCACCGAGCCCGAACGCAGCGCTCGGCGCGGTCGGAGCCAAAATCAGGTCGCAGCTGGCCCATGCCTGTTCAAAGTCGCGGGCAATCAGAGCGCGGACCTTTTGGGCCTGTGTATAATAGGCGTCGTAGAACCCTGCAGACAGCACATAGGTACCGATCATGATACGGCGGCGGACTTCTTCGCCGAAACCTGCGGCTCGGGTGGCAGCGTACATGTCCTGAAGGCCCGAACCATCTGGCAAATCGCGCAGGCCGAAGCGGACGCCGTCATAGCGCGCGAGATTGGAAGATGCCTCTGCTGGAGCGATGATATAATAGGCCGGCAAAGCATATTTGGTGTGCGGCAGGCTGATATCGACGACTTCCGCGCCGGCGTCTTTTAGCCAGGCAATGCCATTGTCCCACATGGCGGCGATGTCTTCATCGATGCCGTCGAGGCGATATTCGCGGGGAATACCGATCCGTTTACCCTTCAAATCGCTGTTCAGGCCAGCTTCCCATGCGGGTACGGGCAAATCGAGCGAAGTTGAATCTTTGGGATCGAAGCCAGCCATCGCCTCTAGCATGATGGCGCAATCGCGCACATCGCGCGCCATCGGGCCAGCCTGGTCGAGCGAGCTTGCAAAGGCGACAATACCCCAGCGTGAGCAGCGGCCGTATGTTGGCTTTATACCGCTGATGCCCGTGAACGCAGCAGGCTGGCGGATTGAGCCGCCGGTGTCGGTTCCGGTAGCTGCAGGGCACAAACGTGCCGCGATGGCCGAGGATGACCCCCCCGACGAACCGCCAGGCGCCAATGCCGCGTTGCCGCCATCGTTGCGCCGCCAGGGCGAAATGACGTTACCGAAATAGCTGGTCTCGTTGGACGACCCCATGGCGAACTGGTCGAGATTGAGCTTACCCAGCATCCCGGCGCCCGCTTTCCACAAATTGGCGGACACGGTCGATTCATACGTCGGCACAAAGCCTTCGAGAATATGGCTGGCGGCTGTGGTCTGCACGCCTTCGGTGCAGAACAGGTCCTTCATTCCGATCGGCACACCCGCCATCTTGCCAAGCGCCTTGCCCGCGGCGCGGTCAGCATCAACGGCGGCCGCGGCTTCAAGCGCCTTTTCCGGCGTTTCGACAATGAAGGCGTTCAATGCTTTGGCATTGGCGACGCGTGTGTTGAGAGCTTCGGCGACCTCTACGGCTTTGAACTCGCCGTTAGCTACGCCATCGCGGATGGCGGCAACGCCCATTCTGGAAAAGTCGGTCATTATTCAATCACCTTCGGCACGCCAAAAAAGCTGCCTTCACGAGCGGGAGCGTTGGCAAGGACCTTTTCGCGCACATCGCCATCGGTGACGACGTCGTCGCGCAAGCGAAGCTTGTTGGGGATGACGGCGGTCATCGGCTCTACGCCGGTGACATCCACCTCACCCAATTGCTCCACCCAGGCCAGAATGCCATTGAGCTCGCCGACCATCTTGTCAGCCTCTGCATCGCTGATCGCGATGCGCGAAAGCCGTGCGATTTTATTCACGGTATCTTTATCTACAGACATAGCGCCGCCGCTAGCATTGCGTATGCCTCGCTTCAACGGAAAAGCGGCCCTTGTCAGGCCACATTCAATTTTGCGGTGCTATTTTTGCCAAATAGATTACATGCGCTGGCTGTTTCAGCCGCACGATTATTGGGAATTACAACTTTGGCTCGCAAATTTCTTTATCTGTTCGCTAGCCTGATCGTATTGGTCATCGCCGGTGGTTTCGTTCTGCGTATCTACCAGGACGAGCTGACCGACTTTGCGATTGGCCAGCTTGAACCTACCGTAAAGTTCGAAAAACAGGCAGCACTGGCCACCAATGTCTATGAAGACCCCGGCATGTGGTTCTCGCGGGGCGGTCAGAAGAACGATAACCCGACCTTGTGGGAACCGGTGGGCGCGCCAAAGACCGAAGTTCCGGGTTCGGCGGCCATCTTCTTTATTCATCCTACGTCATTCATGGCGCGCACACATTGGAACGCGCCGCTAGACGATCAGGAATCGCAGGCGCGCGCGCGGCTTTTCCTGCGCGGGCTCGCAACACCCTTTGCCGCATCTGGCGAAATCTGGGCTCCACGCTACCGTCAGGCCGGGATTGGTGCGTTTTTGACGACCAAACCCGAAGGGGCGCAAGCGCTTAATGATGCCTATCAGGATATCCTGCTTGCCTTCGACCATTTTGTGAAAACGGTGCAAAAGGACCGGCCCATCATCCTTGCCGGCCATAGTCAGGGCGCACTGCATCTGACCCATTTACTAAAGGATCGGATCGCGGGCAAACCCATCGCGAAGCGTATTGTCGCGGCCTATGTCGTTGGCTGGCCGGTGTCGATCACGTCCGACATGCCGGAAATGGGCCTTCCCGTCTGCACATCGCCGGATCAGACGGGCTGTATCATGGGCTGGGAAAGCTACGCTGAACCGGCGAAATATGGCAAAATCCTCGAACTCTACAACGCCACTACGGGCTTTAACGGCGAATCTCGCAAGGACACGCCGATCCTGTGCACCAACCCGCTCAACGGCGGAGCGGAAGCGGATGCCTTGGCGCAGGCGAATCTCGGAACACTCAAGCCGTCAGGGGATATGAGCACGGGCGAATTAATCCCCACCACGGTCCCTGCCCGCTGCGATGAAAAGGGCTTTTTGCTCATAGGCGATCCGGTGGACATGGGGCCCTATGTGTTGCCTGGTAATAACTACCATGTGTACGACTACCCGCTCTTCTGGGCCAATGTCCGTGCCGACGCGCTGTGGCGGACGCAGAAGTTTCTCGCCAAATGATTTTTGAGCAGGTTTCGGATTTCCGGAATGCGCTTCCGGGTGGCGGCGTCCTGATCGGACTCGATGTGGGAAGCAAGACTATCGGCACAGCTTTCTGCGACGCGGGCTGGACCTTCGCTTCACCTGCCGACCTTATAAAGCGCAGTAAATTCTCCAAAGATAAAGTCGCATTGCAAGCCGCCATGGCCACCCGCCCTACAAAGGGTATCGTCATCGGCTTGCCCCTGAACATGGACGGCAGCGAGAGCCCACGGAGCCAGTCAAGCCGAGCTTTTGCCCGCAACATCGCCGATCTCGGTTTGCCCATCCTGCTGCGGGACGAACGTTGGTCCACCCAAGCCGTCGAACGCGACATGATCGCCGCCGATATGAGCCGTGCCAAAAGAGCGGAAAAGATCGACAGCGGCGCTGCGGCTTTTATCCTTCAGGGGGCCATCGACGCATTGACTGCGTGAAGCTTGCTAAGCGACCGCTTTCCCTCTAAGGGCATCGCTTTAATGACATGGACACAGAATATCGCCGCCGACCGCTTTCCAGCTGGTTCGGACGCTTTTCCGCACAGGCATTTGCTTGGCATTGCCGGACTTCAAAAATGGGAAATTCTCTACATTTTGAAAGAGGCTGAACATTGGGTCGCGCTGAACCGTTCGGGCCCTGCCAAGCATGATGACCGGCTGTCAGGCTTGACCATCATCAACGCTTTTTTCGAAAATTCGACCCGCACGCTTCTTTCATTCGAGATTGCGGGCAAAAGGCTGGGCGCGGATGTCGTCAATATGCACGCCGCACAGTCCAGCGTCAAAAAAGGCGAAACGCTAATCGACACGGCGATGACATTGAACGCCATGCGCGCGGATGCCATTGTGATTCGTCACGCAAGTTCTGGAGCGGTGCAGCTTATTTCCAGCAAGGTCGACTGCCCCGTTTTGAACGCCGGAGACGGCAGCCATGAACACCCGACACAGGCGTTGCTCGATGCGCTGACCATCACACGCCGCAGGGGGTCTGTCGAAGGACAGACCGTGGTCATCTGCGGCGATCTGCTGCATAGCCGCGTGGCACGCTCCAATATTTTCTGCCTGAAAAGCCTGGGTGCCGACGTACGTGTGGTCGCGCCGCCTGCCCTGATGCCGCACGGGATCGAAGCGTTCGGGGCCGAATCTTACACCGATTTTGATTCCGCGCTGAACGGCGCAGACGTTGTCATGATGCTGCGGCTGCAAAATGAACGGATGCAGGGCGACTTCATCCCCTCCCCCCGCGAATTTTATCATCTTTACGGACTAGATGAACGCAGGCTCGCGATTGCAAAGCCCGACGCACTGGTCATGCACCCCGGCCCCATGAATCGCGGAGTGGAAATCGCCAGCAATATTGCCGACCATGTCGAACGTTCGGCCATCACCGAGCAGGTGGAAATGGGCGTCGCTGTACGCATGGCCTGTCTGGATATCCTGACCCGAAAGGCACGCTGCGTGGAGGGTTGGGCATGACCGGTATCAATATCCTGAATGGCCATGCGGTTCTTCCCGGAATCGCGAAGGCCGAGGCTGCACACATCCATATCGAAAATGGCGTCATTGCGTCCGTAGGCAAAGCCGCACCAATTGCCGAACAACTGGATGCATCGGGCCTTATTGTTGCACCCGGGATCATCGATCTGGGCGTCTTCAAAACCGATAAACCAGCCTTCCGTTTCGGCGGGATAACGCGGGCAGCGCTGATGCCGGACCAGTCACCTGTTCACGATGACCCCGCCACGGTCCGTTATGCCGCGCTAAAAGGTAAACCCGATCTGTGGGTTCACCCGCTTGCGGCAGCTACGCAAGGGTTGGACGGGCTGCACATGGCGGAAATCGCCTTGATGAAAGAAGCCGGTGCCGTTGGTGTCGCCACCGGACGCAACTGGATTGCGGACAGCGGGATCATGCTACGCATCATGCGCTATTGTGCGGCGCTTGACTTGCCCGTGTTCGTCCATAGCGAAGATGCCGGTCTTGCCGGCAAGGCGGTTGCGACCAATGGCGAAACAGCAACCTTGCTCGGCCTTTCGAGTGCGTCGCCCGCGACCGAGGCACTCGCCATCGCCCGCGATCTTATCCTTGCCGAAGAAAGTGGCGCCCATGTCCATTTCCGGCAGGTCACCACGGCGCGCGGTCTTGATATGATTCGGGATGGCAAGGCACGCGGTCTGCGGATCAGTTGCGGCATCACGCCCGGGCACCTTTTCCTGTCCGACAACGCCATATTCGACTTCCGAACTTTTGCCCGACTTTCGCCGCCCTTGCGCGACGAAGATAATCGCCTGAGCTGCATCGCGGCGGTGGCTGACGGGACGATTGATGTGATCTCGTCAGGGCATGACCCACGCGGGCCGGAGGACAAACGCCTTCCCTTTTCAGAGGCTGCACCAGGAATGGCGGGCGCTGAGACGTTGCTTGCGCTCTCGCTCAATCTGGTACGTGAAGGCACCATTTCGACAGGTCGTCTTTTCGAACTGCTTGCAACCAATCCAGCGCAAATCCTCGGTTTAAATGCAGGGAAAATTGCAGAAGGATGTGAAGCCGACCTTATCCTGATCGATCCGGATGCGCCTTGGCAAGTTGATGGCGATAAAATGGCCGCGTTGGCAGGCAACACTCCTTTTGACCGCCTGCCGGTTCAAGGCCGCGTGCGGCATATGTTAAAGGGCGGCAAGGTCATACCGGCCTAAGCCGAACCCGCCGCCCCTTAAGGACTTGTATATTCTACAGTTTAGCGCGCTGCGATCTTGCGACCCGTTGCACTTGCCATCCGCACAGGTTTATCGGCACCGATAGTCCGGACGAGGCAAACGCCACCTTGTGCCTTGATCTTACTGCACGCAGCATTTGCAGATGCGCCGTTTGTGAAGCCCATCGCAGCCAGGCGGACAAATTTCTTGCCATTCACCGTAACGGTGGAACTTGCCGAATCCATTCCGCTCAGAACGCCGTAGCGCTTGCTATATTTGTTCCATGCTGCGGCTGCATTTGCTGCGTTCGAAAACGCACCAAGCTGGACCAGATGGGTCGAAGACTTCATCGACGGCTTCGATGCCGGAACATCCGCCAGTGCAAGCTTAACCGGTGCGGACGGCGCGGCAGCTTTTGCAGGACCGGCTGATGCCTTAATCAGCGGAGCTTCTTCAACGGCAGCAACAGCAACCGGAGCGGGCTCAATCATGTTTACCGCGGCTTCGACCGCGGCAAAGCCAACGCTGTCGGAAACGGGCGCAGGGCCAAGCGCAGCAAGTTCGACGGGCTCAGGCTGAGGTGCGGAGGCCATTTCTACCGGTGCGGCCTGAACTTCGGCTTGCGCCAATCCAGCAGGTGCGGAGCTGTTTAGAGCCAACCGAACGGGCTGTCCGGTGTCGGCCATATTGGGGCGAACTTTCAAAAGTCCGGCAACGCGCAAAGTATAGGCTTCAGGGCGTGCGAACTGGGCCCATTCGGCAATCCGGTCGTTGACTTGCGACTGCGCCATATCCTGTGACGCCATGACGCGGGCATCGCGCCAGCGACCATCAAGGGCATAAGCAAGTGCAAGATTCTGACGAGTACGAACGGTCGCGCTGTCGGTGCGGATCGCATCGGTCAGTATATTGACGGCATCATCGGAACGCCCCGCAAGTGCGAGGGTCAGACCATAGTCGCTGACGGGGATGATCGAACGGTTTGCTTCCACCAGCATGACGGCCGAATCAACATTCCCTTGGGCGATACGTGCAAGCGCAAGGCTGATCACGGTACGCGGGTCCACCTGGCCCAGTTCCATAACGTCCATCAAGGTGCGTTCTGCGGAAACGAAACGGCCTTGCGACATATAAATGCGGGCTAGAAGGCCACGATAATCGCGATTTTGCATATCGGCTTCAACGGCCAATTCAGCGAAGGTCAACGCTCGATCGGCTTTACCCTTTGCAAGAGCCTGCTCGGCTTTCTTCGCCCAGCCATAAGCCTTTTCAGGGCCTGCCTTTTTGGCCGACACCTTATCAGTGCTCCCGAAACCGGCAGTCGACGTTGTCATCGCGGGCACTGCCACAAAAGCAGTCGATAATGCGAGCTTTACGACAAATTTGCTATTCATGGTATCACCTCAAAAAAGCTCAAACTCGGGTTTAATGTTTTTTCGTCGGAACGTGGGACGCGAGGTGTCCAATTTCCGGCATGGAATCGAGAAATGCGTCCAACGCATCGGTCACAAGATTTTGTGCCGACTGATGGCGGACGGCGCAGGCAAGACGAAGCTTCAAATGACGCTCGCCGTCGAGGCGCAACGTGAAGGCCGCTTTGTCTTTAAGCCCCGGTTTCGACCGAGCACGCGAACGTGGCGCATCGGTTTTTCCACGGCGCGCAATGGGCTGCACCGGTGGTTCAGGGATCATGCTGACGACCGTCAGTGTCGTTTCGACTTCAGTCTCGGCTCCGGACAAGCTTTCGAAACCGACATCAAGTTCGGAATCATATTCGTCAAAAATACGCTCCTGCTGGTTCTTGACCTCGGGAACGGCTCCCGCGAGCGGATTTTGCCCATGAAAGCTGTGGTCATAATCCATCGGCGTATTGGGATCGGGATCGACATCATATCCCATGTCGTTCCAACCTAGATCATCCTGCGACAGTGCGGCGTTACCGTTACTGCCCATCATCGATGGACGACGCATGGCGGGACGTGCCAGACCCTTACGAGCCAGCAATATGCCGGAAAGTGATGCTATTGGCTTAGGTTCGCTCATCTTCGTTGCCCCCTTTTCTTCGCTTAACCAACAACGCGACGGCCAAAGCCGCCCATCGGTCGTGCGGTGGCAACTTGCGGGTTAGCCGCGGCGGCGGGAGCGCTGAAAACGGTCCGGCGGAAGTTCTTTTCCAGTCGGTCCGAAATATATGCCCAAAGCTGGATAACTTCTTGCGAAGACCGGCCGTTGGGGTCGATTTCCATAACCGTGCGACCGTCGATCATCGATGCTGCGAAGTCGGTACGATGATGGAGTGTAATTGGTGCGACGGTGCCGTGCTGCGACAGTGCAACAGCTGCTTCCGAAGTGATTTTCGCTTTTGGCGTTGCCGCGTTGACCACGAAGATCAATGGCTTTCCGGCCCGCTCGCACAAATCGACAGTAGCACCTACGGCGCGCAGGTCATGGGGACTCGGGCGGGTTGGAACGACGATCAGCTCGGCGACCGATATAACGCTCTGGATCGCCATGGTAATGGCGGGTGGCGTGTCGATGACCGCAAGCTTGAAACCCTGTTGCCGCAAAACAGCCAAATCCGCCGCAAGGCGGGCAACTGTTGTTTGGGCAAATGCGGGAAGGTCGGCTTCACGTTCATTCCACCAATCGGCCAGCGACCCTTGCGGATCGATATCAATCAAAACGACAGGCCCGGCTCCGGCGAGTTGTGCCTGAACCGCTAAGTGGCCAGAAAGGGTGGTTTTGCCCGACCCGCCCTTCTGTGATGCTAATGCGAGAACCCTCACATCATTCCCCTTTGTAAATGTTTCAAATGGGGATGTGACAGAACAGGGCTAAAAATCCGTTAACGCTGCACCCGATTTCACCGCACAAATATTGGCTGGCTTAGCCTAAACCTTAATCTATATAGCCGCATCTGACCTAATGATTTGGGGCATTGGGCTGGTTAAGAGATTAATCGGAAATGTTTACCATTTTTGAGTTTCTTGCATATTATAAGAAACTCGCTTTTTGTTCGGAGGAATTACATGAAGTTAGGGTCGCACCTTTCGAAACTGGCAATGGCTGCCTTGGCGCTATCGCTGCAATCCGCCCCAGCTGCTGCTGACGTCAAGGCGGGCGTCGATGCCTGGAGCCGTGGCGACTATGAAGCGGCCGTCAAAGAATGGCGCGAACCTGCACTTAAAGGTGATCCTGATGCCCAGTTCAACATGGGCCAGGCATATAAGACGGGGCGCGGTGTAAAAACCGACCTGAATATTGCCCTGGACTGGTATAAAAAGGCTTCGGCTCAGGGCCATTTGAAGGCAATGGACAGCTACGGCCACCTTCTTCACTATCAGGGTCGCGTGGTAGAAGCGCTCCCCATATTGCAGGCGTCGGCGGATCGCGGAGACCCGCGCGCGCAGTATTTGCTTGCAACCGAACTGTTTAATGGCACCCATATCGCAAAAGATTGGGTCCGTGCTTACGCCTTGATGTCACTTGCTTCCTCTGCAGGCATGGCACCTGCATCGCAAAGTCTGTCGCAAATGGATACATATGTTCCGCTGGAACAGCGTCAGGCAGCAACGGTGCTAGCAGGCGAACTGGAACAGCGCGCCAGCAGGAATGCTTCGGCGCAGGCCGCCGGATTCCCGATCAATACAACCCCGCCATCCAAACCCACTAAACAGGTCGCGGTGCCACCGTCGTCGATTCCATCCGCAAATCCTCCCGGATTTCCGGCGAACATTCCGGCCGTAGGGGTTCCCGCCGGAAAGCCAAAAGTTGTGCAGCCGGCTGTGGCTAAACCTGCCTCAGCGCCGGTCGTCAAACCTGCAGCGCCTGCTGTAGCCAGTCCATGGCGTATCCAGTTGGGTGCATTCAGCGAGGATGCCAATGCCAAGAAGCTTTGGGCTTCGTTGAAGGGCAAAGTTGCGGGAATCGACTCCTTGCAACCAAGCTACAAAAATAGCGGACAAATCACACGACTACAGGCTGGTCCATTTGCAAGCCGGGCGGCTGCCGATGCCATGTGCGGAAAACTCAAAGCTGTCGGACAAGCCTGTCTCGTCGTTCCGGGTTAACCGCACAACCTTTCGGTATCACGTCCCAGTGTTTGGCGTGCGGCTTCATCGCCAGGCTGCACCATGAAGTAATGGGTGCCCGACAGATTTGCATTGGCCGAACAGTAAGTCGAACAACCGCTCTCGACAGTGCCCGGGAAGCGTAGCTCAATGCCATCGTATCGGGCATCGAAGGAGCAGCTTCCCTGCCCTGTTAAAACCACGCGCACGGTCTGCCCCTTAATCGTGGCGGTTCCGGTTCCTTCGCACTTGCTTTCCGGACCATAGACCGCAAGAAACCCGATATTAAACTGTTGTGTCCCGTTTGAAACGGCGCAGAATTTATCAGTGCCAAGATCGCTGCGGGTTTCAAAACGCCCAGCAAATTCGACATCATCCGGATCAGGCATTATGCCGACAGCTACCGCCTGATCGTCTAGTGCATCGCCCGAAGCCGTCTCTTGGGTCGATGGCGACAATGTGTTTTTCCCGCATGCAGCGAGCGCCAGCAGTAGGATAGCAGAACGGGCAATTCGGTAGTTCACGCGCGCTCCAGCTTGCCATCCGTCAAGCGGCGGTAAAAACAACTACGTTCGCCGGTATGGCAGGTAGGGCCCTTTGGCTCTGCAATCACCAAGATGGCATCTTGGTCGCAGTCAACGCGCATTTCCTTGATAATCAAAAGGTTTCCGCTGCTTTCACCCTTTTGCCAAAGCCGCTGGCGGCTGCGTGAAAAGAAAACGGCCGTCCCCGTCTCCAGACTTTTCGCGAGCGCTTCCGCATTCATATGGCCGACCATAAGGACAGCGCCGTCCGCTGCATCGGTCACGACAGCGGTCACTAGACCATTGGCGTCAAATTTAGGATTGAGCTCCAGCCCTGTTTCGCGGTCATCTGTCATGGAAAGGGACCTAAACCATGCGGAAAAGGCTCGCCAACATTTTCTTTATGACACTATCACGACAAGGGGGAGACAAGAGGGCGAAGCATGCCTATATGCCAGCCAGCGAAGCGCAGCGGGATTCGAATAAATGCTGACCACCGACCCATTTGACGACGACAAACTTCGGGAGGAGTGTGGCATTTTTGGCGTGACTGACGCCGAAGGTGCTTCTGCCATGGTTGCTCTTGGCTTGCACGCCTTGCAGCACCGCGGCCAGGAAGCGGCTGGCATTACTAGCTATGACGGACATGACTTCCACACCCATCGCGCAATGGGCCATGTTGCGGGTAATTTCGACCGTGAAGAAATCATCGGCGGTCTGATCGGACGCAGCGCCGCCGGGCATGTGCGTTATTCCACAACGGGCGAGACTTCGCTGCGCAACGTGCAGCCGCTCTATGCTGATCTGGCGACCGGCGGCTTTGCTATTGCGCATAACGGCAATATTTCGAACGCAATGACCTTGCGGCGCGACCTTGTTCGGCGCGGGTCTATATTTCAGTCGACATCGGATACCGAAGTCATCATCCACTTGGTGGCGACCTCGGGTTACCGGACATTGCTCGACCGGCTAATCGACGCCTTGAAGCGAGTTGAAGGTGCTTATTCGCTCATCTGCCTGACGACCGAGGGCCTGATTGCGTGCCGCGATCCTCTGGGCATCCGTCCGCTGGTCATGGGCAAGCTAGGCGACTCGTTCATTTTTGCGTCCGAAACCGTGGCGTTGGATATTGTCGGCGCCGAATTTATCCGTGCGGTGGAGCCGGGCGAACTGATCGTCGTGCGCAATGGCGAGGTTCATTCCCACAAGCCTTTCATCCCCGTCGCGCAGCGTCCCTGCATCTTCGAACATGTCTATTTCTCTCGGCCCGACTCGATCGTTGAGGGAATCAGTGTCTATTCGGTTCGTAAGGCCATTGGCGCGGAACTGGCGCGTGAGAATGGGGTCGATGTCGACTATGTCATTCCGGTTCCCGACAGCGGCACCCCGGCAGCCATCGGCTATGCCGAAGCGGCGGGTATCCCCTTTGAACTGGGCATCATCCGCTCACATTATGTTGGACGTACCTTCATTCAACCCGGTGATGGCGTGCGCCATCTTGGCGTGAAGCTGAAACATAATGCCAATAAAAATCTGGTCGCTGGCAAGAAAATCGTCCTCATCGACGACTCCATTGTGCGCGGCACGACCTCGTTGAAAATCGTTCAGATGATGCGCGAAGCCGGCGCGGCCGAAGTTCATATGCGTATCGCCAGTCCGCCAACAATGAACAGTTGCTTCTATGGCGTTGACACGCCCGAGCGTTCGAAGCTGCTTGCCAGCCGGATGGATGTCGAAGAAATGCGCAAATTCATCCAGGCAGACAGCTTGGCCTTCCTGTCCATCGATGGACTTTACCGAGCTTTGGGTGAAGATGCGCGCAACAACGGTAAGCCGCAATATTGCGACGCCTGTTTCACGGGCGATTATCCTACAAGCCTGACCGACCATGAAGAAGCCGAAGCCGGCGACCTCATCATGCTTGGCGAAAGAAAGCTTGCCTGATTCATGACCGGTATTTTTGAAGCTAAGGTCGCACTGGTTACCGGTGCCAGCCGAGGGATTGGTGCCGCAACGGCAAAGGCACTGGCCGCTCAAGGTGCGCATGTAATCATCACAGCGCGTACGGCAAAAGATCTGGAAGCGGTCGAGGACGAAATTTTCGAAGCTGGTGGCAGCGCCACGATCGCACCCCTCGACCTGACCGATGGCGATAGCATTGCACGCCTTGCGACCGCGGTGACCGAACGCTGGGGTAAACTGGACCATCTGGTTCTGAACGCCGCGATGCTCGGAACGCTGGCCCCGGTGCCGGCAATCGATGGTGCAGAATTTGCGCGTCTGTTCACCCTGAATGTCACCGCGCAGCAAGTTCTGATCGCCTCCTTTGACGCTCTGCTTCGCAAGAGCGAAGCCGGGCGCTTGATCGCCCTCACCTCATCAGTCGGCGCCGCACCGCGCGCATTTTGGGGTGCCTATGGGGCATCCAAAGCCGCGCTGGAAACGCTGGTGCGCAGCTATGCCGAAGAAGTGAAGAACATCTCCGCAGTGCGTGCCGCCATTGTCGACCCCGGCAAAACCCGCACCAAAATGCGCGCTGCCGCCTATCCCGGTGAAGACCCCACCTCGGTTAAGGAACCGTCTGTTGTGGCCGATGCGATCGTAGCTTTGCTGCAGCGCGAGTTTGAAACAGGTAAGCGCATCGCCGTTGACGGCTAATATACGTCCTAGTCTTTCGTTGTTGCATACGCCGCCAGCGCCCGTTCCCGCGCTTGCTTATGTCCAATCAATTTACGCGGATATGTTTTGGGCCGAGCACCATGCTCTTCGGGATCGTGGATATAGGGTTCGCGCAAATCGGATAACTCCGGCACCCATTGCCTTATATAGCCGGCTGCATCGAATTTCTCGGATTGCGACAGCGGCGCCATAATGCGGACGAACATGTTGCTGTCTACGCCGGATCCTGCAGTCCACTGCCAATTCACGGCGTTTGATCCATAATCGGCATCGACAAGCGTATCCCAAAACCACTGCTCCCCGGCCCGCCAATCGATAAGCAAATGTTTGATGAGAAAAGATGCGGCTATCATACGCACACGGTTATGCATCCAGCCCGTGATCCAAAGCTGGCGCATACCGGCATCGACGATCGGATATCCGGTCTGCCCTTTTGTCCAGGCGGTAAAATCCGCTTTGACCGATGGGTCGTCGAGATCACGCCAGGGCATCATGTCAAAGGCGTCGCGTGCGTTCTTGCCGCCATATTCGGGGAACTGGCAAATGACATTCTGCGCATAGTCGCGCCACACAAGTTCCTTCAAAAACACATCGACCGACCCGCCCGCCGACATGGTCCTATGCCAGCACATCGCGGCTGATATTTCACCGAAGTGAAGGTGCGGTGATAGAAAAGATGACCCCGCGATGGAGGGCAGATTGCGTTTCTCGTCGTAATATTTTGCTTTATCGGCAAAGGCATCAAGCCGCGCCTTCGCCGCGGCTTCACCCGGGGTCCACATGTCCTTCATGCCGCCCGCCCAGTCGGGCCGCGTTGGAAGCAGATTCCAATCCGAAAGCGATTCGCTCTTCGGCCAGCACTCTGGCGCGTTCAACTTCTGTGGCGCGGGCACCGGATCATGCGGCGGCATATGCTGCCACAAAGCGCGCATAAACGGTGTGTAGATTTTATACTGCCCACCGCTGCCAGTCGTTACACTGCCAGGTGCCAATAGATAATTGCCATCGTGGCAATTAAACTGACAGCCTTCTGGCAAGGCTTTCGCCACCGCCTTTTCGGCATTGCGCCACCATGGTTCATAGTGACGTATGCAATGAATGGCTTTTGCGCCCGTTTGTTCAGCCAGGCGACCCAAAACCGCATCAGACTTGCCGCGCAGCAGAAGCAAGCGGGATCCGATCGCTTGCAAATCGGCGTTGAGCGATGCGAGGCTATGGTGCAGCCACCATCGCGATGCGCCGCCCATCTTGCGATGCTTGGGGCTTTCATCGTCGAGTATATATACAGGTATAACCGGCGCGCCGCTCGCGACAGCAGCCGTCAGCGCCGGTTGATCCGCAAGACGCAAATCGCGGCGAAACCAGAGGATTACTGGCTGGGTCATTTTGCGTCCTGTTCGGTGGGAACAACGACCCTGAAACGGTCCTGCACCAAAGGATTACCAAAGCGTTGGTCGGACAGAATTCGCACCTTGGACTCCTCGCGCAGTTCTTCGCGCAGAACGGGCATCCTCGACCAGAACAAAAAGGCCTTCGCATTCTTATCCTTGGATAGTTCGGCTAAAGCAAATGTGTTTGACATTTCATGCTGACCGATTTTGGGATCGAGAACGACCTGATCAGGGGCCGAAAAAACGCCTTGTCCATAGTGGTTTGAATCGCGCCACAGCATTTCACGTTTCCAGAACTGCACAGGCACCGGATTGGCCACCACCATTGCCGGGACGATACCAAATTGGCTCTGTACAGCCCTTCCGGTCAGTTGCTCCGCTCGCCCCGTGATGAGGCCATTAGCAAAGATATAGAGAATGATGGCGGCCATGCTTGTGATGGCAGGTACTCGCCAACTCGGCTGTCCTCGCCGTTCACCTCGCAGCGATAGCCAAACGCCCGCGATCAGTGCGCACCAGAGCCAGATATCAATGATAAAAATGGTGTCGCCGTAGAACCACTGGCTCGAAAAGGGTTCCAGTAACCGGATTCCATAGCTGTTGAACCAGTCAAACAGCGGATGGCTGAGACAGCCGATATAGGCCAACATCAACAACCACTTTGCATCAACGGGCAGCCGCTTTTCGGGGCGCGCACCCCGTTTGGTCTGCCATCGGTCATACCACAGCATGATACCCCAAAGCAGCAGCGGGAGCAGCACCATAGCGATCGGCCCGTGTGTAATCCCTCGACGAAGCGCCAAATGCTCGTCGCCACCCAGCAAGACGGCGATAGCGTCGATGTCGGGAATGTTGGCGGCGATGATTAACGTCGGCATTGCCAGACCGGTTTTACGTTTTAAACCAGCCTGCCCAAGCAACGCCCCAACCAGGCTGTGCGTAAGATTGTCCATGACGCTGTGCTGGCGGACTAAGCCGCCGATTGCAATACAGCGTTATGTCGGCACCGACCTTAAACTTCGGGATGTCCGTCTTCGACTGTCCAGGTCTGCCCCTTGGCTAGAAGCTTCCCGAGGTCGGCTGTCTTGCCGGCGCTGGCCGAGACATTTTGCGCGATGACGGCATCGTTGAAGGTCGGACGCGGATCGTCGTAAAGCACGCCCAAAGCCATCGGGAATTCGCCAAAGCGCATTTCTACCAGCATATGCGCTACCGAGCGGTTAGTCACATCATGGACAATAACGCCCGCTGATTTCCAGTCGTCCTCAACTACATCAACAACCTTTAGCGTCAGGGCATCCACATCCAGCGCAATACCCTTGGTTCCTTTGGCAAAAAGCATCGGTTCGCCATGGCGCAGCCAAAGCTGATGGTCCTCTGCACCCTTGGGGGCGGCAAAATCTTCGAACACATCCTTGTTATAAACAATGCAGTTCTGGAAAATCTCGATGAATGCAGCACCGCGATGGGCGTGGGCGGCTTTCAGCACTTCAGGCAAATTCTTGGAGACATCAAACCCACGGGCAACAAAACGCGCGCCAGAGCCCAACGCAAAGGCGCAAGGTGTCGCCGGACGGTCAACCGAACCATAGGGTGTCGACGGACTAGTGGTGCCGACGCGGCTCGTGGGTGAATATTGCCCCTTGGTCAGACCGTAAATCTCGTTGTTGAACAGCATGATCTGGCAGTCCAGATTGCGGCGCAGCAAATGCATTGTGTGGTTGCCGCCGATCGATAAAGCGTCCCCGTCGCCGGTGATAATCCAGACGTCGAGGTCGGGATTGGCAAGCTTAACACCCGTGGCAACTGCCGGTGCGCGACCATGGATTGTGTGGAATCCATAGGTTTCCATATAATAGGGAAAGCGCGACGAGCAGCCGATACCGCTGATGAAAACCGTATTTTCGGGTGTGCTGCCCAATTCGGGCATCGTGCGCTGAACGGCTTTCAATATGGCATAGTCGCCGCAGCCGGGGCACCAGCGGACTTCCTGATCGGTTTCCCAATCTTTGGGGCTTGTCGCTTTTACGGGGGTCATGTCGTTCATGATAATGCACTCTCAATCGCGGCTTCGATTTCGGCGATGGTAAAGGGTTGTCCGGAGACCTTGTTCACCGGCTTGGCGTCGACAAGAAACTGGTCACGCAGCACCGTTTTCAATTGACCGGTGTTCATTTCGGGAACGATGATGTGATCGAAGCTTTTGAGCAATTCGCCCAGATTCTTCGGCATTGGCCAGATATGTCGGATGTGCACATGCGCAACATCCACACCTTCTGCCCGTTTGCGGCGAACCGCTTGCGCAATCGGGCCATAAGTTGATCCCCAGCCCACAACTGCGACCTTGGCACCGGTAGCACCCTGCTCGACAATCTGGTCGGGAATACTGTTAGCCACGCCATTGACCTTGGCCGAACGGATGTCGGTCATGGCCTGATGGTTTGCCGGCGCATAGTTGATATGGCCAGTATCGACTTCCTTTTCGATACCACCAATGCGGTGGAGCAAACCGGGCGTGCCGGGCTTGACCCAAGGACGCTTCAGCTTGTGATCGCGCGCATAGGGTTTGAAGCCCCCTTCAGGCACCGATTCCAGAAACTCGACCGGGAACGGCTTGTAGCTTTCTAGGTCCGGTACCTTCCATGGCTCTGCGGCGTTGGCGATATAACCGTCGGTCAGCAGCATGACGGGGGTCATATATTCGACCGCAATCCGCACCGCTTCTACAGCGCAATCAAAAGCATCCACTGGCGAACGCGCGGCAATGACCGGCATTGGTGCGTCGCCATTGCGGCCATAGACGGCCTGATAGAGGTCGGACTGTTCAGTTTTTGTGGGAAGTCCAGTGGAAGGCCCGCCCCGCTGGCTGTTCACGATGACCAGGGGCAATTCGGTCATAATCGCGAGGCCCATAGCCTCGCCCTTCAGTGCGATACCGGGGCCGGATGAGCTGGTAACGCCCAATTGCCCAGCATAGCTGGCGCCGATTGCCGAGCAAATCGCCGCAATTTCGTCTTCGGCTTGGAATGTTGTTATTCCATATTCCTTGAGGCGCGACAGATGATGCAAGATCGCAGAAGCAGGCGTGATCGGATAACCGCCGAAGAACATCTTCAGTCCCGCCAACTGCGCGCCCGCAACCAAGCCATAAGAAATCGACTCGGCACCGGTGACTGTGCGGTACACACCTGCAGGTGCCGGGGCGGCATCCACATGATATTGCTTCAGCGGTCCGGAAAGCTCGGCGGTCTCGCCATAAGCATGGCCTGCATTAAGGGCGGCGATATTGGCATCAGCCAAAACCTGGTTCTTCGCAAATTTGGCATTGAGCCAATCGATAATTGGCTGCCGGTCGCGGTCGAACATCCAGAGCGCTAGGCCCAGCGTCCACATATTCTTGCACCGAAGCGCCTCTTTGTTGCCAAGCCCGTAAGGCTTCACCGATTCCATTGTCAGCGCGCTGATATCAAACGCAAGCACCTGCCACTTGGCCAAGCTGCCATCTTCGAACGGGTTGGTGGTGTATTTCGCCTTGTCGAGGTTACGTGGTGTAAACTCACCTGTATCCGCGATAATCAATCCGCCTTCGCGTAACGATCCGACATTGGTCTTGAGCGCGGCGGGATTCATCGCCACTAGCACATCGGGTTGGTCACCAGCAGTATCAATTGCCTGCGATCCGAAATTGATCTGAAAAGCCGAAACGCCGAACAGTGTCCCTTGTGGCGCCCGGATTTCCGCAGGAAAATCGGGGAATGTCGCAAAATCATTGCCCGCCAGTGCCGAAGACAGTGTGAACTGCCCTCCGGTCAACTGCATGCCGTCGCCACTGTCGCCCGCAAAGCGAACGACAACCGCGTCGCTATGAACAGGCGTGTGCGCGCCTGTGTGATCGTCTTTGAATGCCGTAGCCATTCGTTCCAGCCCGTCTTAAGTTTGCTTGTCTATTACAGATTCGCCTAATCCCATTCCGACCGCACTGCAATGTTAGAAAAACTATGTGCGGATATGCTAGACCTGTCCGGTAAGGCGCCGTATCACGTGTGACAGAGGGAGAATAAGATGAGCGATACTAAACCCTATGTGCGGCCCGATGTCGCCCTGTTCCTGCAATTTTTGAATGCAGTCCCCGGCCCGAAATTTTGGGAAGTGCCAGCGGACGATGCGCGGGCAATGACAGCGGCGATGCGCGATGTTGCCGATGCGCCTGTCGGGAAATTGGCCATTATTCGTGATATCTCCATTCCCGGACCGACCGGACCAATCTCTGCGCGTGTATATGATAAGCGGGCAGACCGCGGCGCGGGGCCAGTCATGGTCTTTTACCATGGTGGCGGCTTTGTCATCGGTAGTCTCTACACCTATGAACCCTATTGCGCCGAAGTAGCGCGCTTGCTCGACCTGCCAGTGATTTCTATTGATTATCGTCTTTCGCCAGAACACCCCTTTCCCGCCCCGGCTGAAGATTGTGAAGCGGCGACTCGCTGGATCGCTTCAAGTCCTGCGGAACTCGGGTTAGAAGTAACAGGTCTAATAACCTCGGGAGATAGTGCTGGCGGTAATTTGACGATTGTGACGACGATGGCGTTGCGTGACAATCCGGCTGCAGTTCCCGTTTTGGTACAGCACCCGATCTATCCTGTCGTCACCCTTGATGCCGACTGGCCGAGCATGCGCGAATTCGCCACGGGTTATTTGCTGACAGACGAAGCGATGGCATATTTTGGGGACGGTCACGCGGCTACACCCGGTGATTATCGCGCAGAGCCGTTAAACTTTGACCAGAGTGGAATGCCACCCAGCCTCGTGACAACCGCCAGCCTCGACCCCTTGCGAGACCAAGGGATCGCCTATGTTGAAAAGCTAAAACAGGCCGGTATCCGCGTCGTACACCGCAGTGCGGACGGCACAATCCACGGCCACATCAACATCCGGCAGGCAATTCCATCGACCCAGCAGGATGTTGAAGGCAATATTGAAGCCTTGAAATCAATGCTCGCAGAGGTCATGGCTGACGCATGAACCCGAAATTTGAAGAATTACCGTACCGCCCCTGCGCGGGAATCATGCTTGCCAACACAGAAGGAAAGGTTTTTGTCGGACAACGCATCGACAAAGCGCCCGAAGGCGATGCTTGGCAGATGCCTCAAGGTGGCATTGATGACGGGGAAGAGGCCGAACAAGCTGCCTTGCGCGAGTTAGTTGAAGAAACAGGCATTTCACCGGGACTCGTCGATGTGATCGCGCGCAGCCGCAACGAACATTTCTATGATTTACCCGAAGAACTTCTCGGTAAAATCTGGAAAGGTAAGTATCGCGGACAGCGTCAGTGGTGGTTTTTGATGCGCTTCAAGGGCGTCGACGGCGACATTAATATCGATACCGACCACCCCGAGTTTTCCCGATGGCAGTGGGTTAGCCCCGACAGACTACCCCAACTCATCGTACCGTTCAAAAAGCGCCTCTACGAAAGCCTTGTCTCAGAGTTTGGCGAGCTAATCTGACGCCAAATCGACGGTTTTAATTAGGTTGGGATTTTGGAGTTTCCCCAACAGTCGGCTTAATTTCAAGAGCGCTTGCTTGAAGCTGCGGCTTTTCGCTGGCCTTCGTAGCAGCTAGAGCCAATTTGTCGACAGCTCCACAATCGCTGCGGCACAGCATTTTCAACCGGGCGATGTTCTTGCGGGCGGGTTCAATGGCACCCTTGGCAATCATTGCTTCAGCTTGGCCGCCCAGCGCAACTTGATCATTGGGATCAATTTCGAGTGCCTCTTTATAAAAGCGGATGGCTTTACCGTTCAAACCCTGTTTCTGAACCGCTTCAGCCATAGAAATATACGCAGCACGGTTCCGCGGATCGACCGCGAGAGCAGTTTCGTACCAGCCAATTGCGTCTTCAACTTTTCCGGCCTTCATCGCTTCCTGACCGGATTGGAGCAGCGCCGTGGATTGCGGATCAATATCATCATCGGCACGCCCGCCGA